>NZ_VFTP01000012.1:0-142259 GCF_006439455.1 Mesorhizobium sp. B2-9-1
CCCCTACTCCCCTACTCCCCTAAACGTTCAGCAACAAATACTCCCGCTCCCACGGGCTGATCACTTCCATGAAGGTTTCGAACTCGGCCCGCTTGATCGCTGCGTAAGTGGCGGCGAAGGATGTGCCGAGGATAATGCCGAGCTCCTTGTCGGCCTCGAACAAATCGACCGCTTCCAGCAAGCTGCGCGGCAGGTCGATCTCGTCGGCATTGGCCGTGGTCAGAACCGGCGGTTCAGCTTTGATCTTTCTGGTCATGCCGATCAGCCCGCAGGCAAGCGACGCGGCAAGCGCCAGATAAGGGTTGGCGTCGGAAGACGGGATCCGGTTTTCGACGCGCCGCGCTGCTGGATCGGAGCGCGGCACGCGGAAGGCGGTGGTCCGGTTGTCGTAGCCCCATTTGTTGTTGACCGGAGCCGAGGCCTGCTGCGTCAGCCGGCGGTAGGAATTGACGTAGGGCGCGAACATCACCAGCGCGTTCGGCACGTGCTTCTGCATGCCGCCGATGAAATGGAAGAAGGCGTCCGTCTCGGAGCCGTCCTCGGCCGAGAAGATGTTCTTGCCGGTCTTCTTGTCGATGACCGACTGGTGGATATGCATGGCCGAGCCCGGCTGGCCCTGGATCGGCTTGGCCATGAAGGTGGCGTAGATCTCATGCTTCAGCGCCGCCTCGCGAATGGTGCGCTTGAACATGAAGACCTGGTCGGCAAGCTCGATCGGGTTGCCGTGTCGCAGATTGATCTCGAGCTGGCCGGCGCCTTCCTCATGGATCAGCGTGTCGATCTCCAGGCCCTGCCGTTCCGAGAAATGGTAGATGTCGTCGATCAGTTCGTCGAACTCGTTGACGCCGGCGATCGAATAGCCGGCGCCGCCGCCGATCGGCCGGCCCGAGCGCCCGACCGGCGGCGTCAGCGGATAGTCCGGGTCGGGGTTCTTGCGCACCAGATAGAATTCGATCTCGGGCGCCACCACCGGCTTCAGGCCGCGCTCGTCATAGGCGGCAAGCACGCGCTTCAGCACGTTGCGCGGCGTGAACTCGACCGAGCGGCCGTCCTGGTGGACGAGGTCGCAAATCACTGCTGCCGTCGGATCTTCTTCCCAGGGCACCGCCGTCAGCGTTGAAAGATCGGGCAAAAGCTTCAGGTCGCCATCGTCCTCGGGATAATGGAAGCCGTTGCCGTCCTCGGGATAGCCGCCCGAGATCGTCGTCATAAACACGGCCGAAGGCAGCGCCAACGAGGTGTTGGAGGTGAATTTCTTCGACGGCATCATCTTGCCGCGGGCGACGCCAGCCTGGTCGGGCGTGATGCACTCGATGTCCTCGATGCCGCGCCATTCGAGCCAGGCGCTGGCTTCCTTCCAGTTCTTCACGCCGCGTTCGTTTTTCAGGAATGCAGGCGTGCGGGCGCGTCCCCCCCGGCTTGACGGACGGACTTCCTTTTTTTCAGGCGGCATCATTCACCAGATTGTGTTGCGGATTTCGAACTATAGCCGGGCGCAACGGGGAAAGGGAAGGGGAGGCGCCGGGCGCACGTCCGTCTTCAGGCTGGCGGCAGGCCATAACAACGGCTAAACCGGCCGTTCATGAAGAACGGTGCCCGCATATGCCCGCCTCTCATCTTACCACGATAGGTTTCGATGCCGACGACACGCTGTGGCAGAACGAGCAGCTCTTCCGCATGACCGAACAGCGCTTCATCGCCATGCTTGCCGAGCACGGCGACGCAAGCCGGATTTCCGCGAACCTGCTTGAAGCCGCAAAGCGCAATCTCGGCGTCTATGGCTTCGGCATAAAGAGCTTCATGCTGTCGATGATCGAGACGGCGATCGAGGTTACCGAAAGCCGCGTTCCCGCCTCGACGATCGCGGAAATCCTGGCTGCCGGCCGCGACATGCTCAGCCACCCGATCGAGCCACTGCCGCACGCGCGTGAGACGATCGAGAAGCTGGCAGGCAGTTATCGCCTGGTGCTGATCACCAAGGGTGACCTCATGGATCAGGAGCGCAAGCTGGCGCAATCGGGACTGGGCGAGCTTTTCGACGCCGTCGAGATCGTCAGCGACAAGAGCGCCGCCACCTATGCCCGCATCTTCAGCCGCCATGGCGACGGACCGCAACGGAGCATGATGGTAGGCAACTCGTTGAAGTCGGACGTCATCCCGGCCATCGACGCCGGCGGCTGGGGCATCTATGTCCCGCACGATTTGACCTGGGCGGCCGAGCATGCCGAAGCGCCGGTCGCGGCGCCGCGTTTCCGGCAGATCGCCGACCTGAGCGAACTGCCGGCAATGATCGAAAGCATCGCCACGGCGGGCTGACGAAGCGTTGGGATGCACCAGGGCAGTTCAGCGCCGGCAGAAACCGCTGGCCCGCTCCAACGCGTTGTTTCACGCAATCGCGGGCGGAAAGCCGCTGCGCACTTTTCTTGGAATGCTCAGCCGCGCCCGACCAGGCGATCGACCACCGGTTGCAGTCGCTCGGGCGTGATCGGCTTGGCAACCACCGCGTCGACCACGCTTGACAGGCCGAGGCTTTCCGGTGTGCCGTTCTTGGTTGAAAGCAGGATCACCGCGGGCAGCGGCTTGCCGGAGGCGCGCCGCAGCGCGTCGATGGCCGATATCAGCCGATCGCAATCCATGTTGTCCGGTCCGCCGTCCAAAATGACGGCGCCGGGCAGTTGGCCGGTCAGTGTCTTCTCGGCGATCTCGGGCGGCTCCGAGATCGGCTTCAGTCCCGATTTCTCGACGATTTTCGACACCACAACCCGGTTGATTGACGATTTTCCGACGACGAGCACCTTTGAAAAGTCAGCCGTGATCGCGCCGGTCCGGTCTGCCGGTTTCGAATGTTTTTTGGGGTGGTCGGCTGGGTCGGCGGGACACATCGGCGGGAAGGCACTCTGGTTCAATGCAGGGTTGAAACCTGAGGCACAATTGAGTGAGATCACGGCCGCTGTCAAGCTGAAACGATCGACGTCGAAAATATAGCAAGAAATTCTGGAATTCAGCGCAAGTCGTACCTCTCGGCGACGAATGCAAATCAAAAAAATGCGATAGTCTTCCGAGCGTATAGCGCGCGGGAGACTATCGCCGAGACTGTTGACGTTACGTCAAGTGTGACTCTGCTGGGTAACGATCACCGGGATCAAAAGGTCTCCCCAGTTGCCGTCGCCGCCATGGTGTCTGGCCGAACGCACCAGCTCCACCGAGACGCCGGCCTCGACTGCCTTCATGACCGATTGGTTGAGCCTGTGCAGATCGTTGGCGAGCATGCGGATCGTTGCCTGCTGGTCGACGCTCATCGCGCTCGATTGCTCTTCTGCCCTCTCCTTGACGCGGCTTATCGATGCCATTGGTCTTCTCCTCGGTGTAGATGCCCTGCGGGCGTTGCCTCTGGTTGTTGTCCGTTACTCGGCCGCCGGCCTGAATTGGGCGTGCTCGGTCGATTCATGCATGGCGGTGGTCGAAGACTGGCCGCCGGTGATCGCCATCGACACGGCGTCGAAATAGCCGGTGCCGACCTCTCGCTGGTGCTTGGTCGCGGTATAGCCGCGGGCCTCGGCCGCGAACTCGGCCTCCTGCAGTTCCGAATAGGCGGCCATCTGACGGTCCTTGTAGCCGCGCGCCAGCTCGAACATGCCGAAGTTCAACTGGTGGAAGCCGGCGAGCGTGATGAACTGGAACTTGTAGCCCATCGCGCCGAGCTCCTTCTGGAACTTCGCGATCGTCGCGTCGTCGAGGTTCTTCTTCCAGTTGAAGGACGGCGAACAATTGTAGGCGAGCAGCTTGCCCGGATGGTGCCTGCGCACGCCCTCGGCGAATTTCCTGGCCTGCGCCAGATCCGGCTTCGAGGTCTCGCACCAGATCAGGTCGGCGTGCGGCGCATAGGCCACGGCGCGCGCGATGCAAGGCTCGATGCCGTTCCTGACATTGTAGAAGCCCTCGACCGTGCGGCCGGCGTCGTAGTCGACGAAAGGTCTGTCGCGCTCGTCGATATCGGAGGTCAAAAGCTTCGCCGCCTCTGCGTCGGTGCGCGCCACGACCAGCGTCGGCGTGCCCATCACGTCGGCTGCAAGGCGCGCCGCGTTGAGGTTGCGGATATGCGCCGCGGTCGGGATCAGAACCTTGCCGCCGAGATGGCCGCACTTCTTTT
Organism: Mesorhizobium sp. B2-9-1; assembly: GCF_006439455.1. Taxonomy (NCBI): domain Bacteria; kingdom Pseudomonadati; phylum Pseudomonadota; class Alphaproteobacteria; order Hyphomicrobiales; family Phyllobacteriaceae; genus Mesorhizobium; species Mesorhizobium sp. B2-9-1. The sequence goes on from NZ_VFTP01000012.1 coordinate 4,151, forward strand.
CCGACGCCAGCTGGTCCTCATAGTGGACGCCCGCGGCGCCGGCCTCGATGAAGGCCTTCATGATCTCGAAGGCGTTGAGCGGGCCGCCGAAGCCGGCTTCCGCGTCGGCCACGATCGGCGCGAACCAGGTCTCGACCGACAGCCCGTTGCTTTCGGATGTCTCGATCTGGTCGGCGCGCTGCAAGGTGCGATTGATGCGCTTGACCAGTTCCGGCGCCGCATTGGCCGGGTAAAGCGACTGGTCCGGATACATCGCCGAGGCGGTGTTGGCATCGGCCGCCACCTGCCAGCCCGAGAGATAGATCGCCTTCAGCCCGGCACGAACCTGCTGCATGGCCTGGTTGCCCGACATCGCGCCCAGCGCATTGACGAAATCCTCCTCGTGGATGAGCTTCCACAACCGGTTCGCACCCATCTCGGCCAGCGTCTGGCGAATCTGCACGGAGCCGCGCAACCGCTTCACATCCTCCGGCGAGTAGGGCCGCTCGATGCCGTCGAAACGGCCTTCCGGCGCGGAGGGGACGAGGTTGTAAAAATCGGTCATTGGTCACTCCGGATCATTTGGGAACTGCGTCAGCGCTGCATCGCAAAGGCATATTCTGCGACGTCTTGCGTATGACATCGTTTACATTGCAGCGCGAAAGGCACCTAGAAAAACCGCAAGATATCTCAGAAAATAAAGGAAAAGCTGTGTTGCCATTGACAAGTCAGCTCTGTAAATTTGTCACGATTGTAAAAGCGGCGAACGAGCGCCGGGCTTGATAGTCATGTAAATTCTTGTCAAGGATGGCAGAAATGGCCGACCAGAAGATCTTCGCCGGGCCGCGGCTGCGCCGGCTGCGCAACGCCAGGAGCCTGACCCAGACGGCGATGGCCGAGGGGCTGGGCATCTCGCCATCCTACCTCAACCTGATCGAGCGCAACCAGCGACCGCTGACGGTGCAGCTCATTCTGAAGCTGGCCTCCGTCTACAAGGTCGATCCGCATGAATTGCAGGGCGAGACAAAAGGCTCGATCGCGGCCTTGCGGGAGGCCTTCAGCGATCCGCTTCTTGCCGGCGAGCTGCCCGGCGATCAGGAACTGATCGACCTCGCCGAGACGGCACCGAATGCTTCGGCGGCGATGGTGAAACTCTTTCGCGCCTATCGCGAGCAGGCCGAGCGCCTGTCCGACCTCAACCAGCTTCTGGCGAAGGAGGGCAGGGCAACCGCGCTGTCCGGCGCCCGCCTGCCTGCCGACGAAGTCCACGAAGTGTTCGAGCGCCGGCCGAACCACTTCGCTTCGCTGGAGGAGGAGGCGGAGGCTTTCACATCGGTCCTCGACCCTGGTGACGATCTGTTCGGCGCGCTCAAAGCCTGGCTGAGGCGCGAGCACGGCATCGTCGTCAAGGTGCTGCCGGTCGCCACCATGCCCAACTGGCGCCGCCGCTACGATCGCCATTCGCAGCGTCTCTTCCTGTCCGAGCGGCTGTCGCCTTTCGACCAATTGCGCGAAGTCGCGATGGAGGCGAGCCTCATACGCATGTCGGTAGCCGTCGCGGCTGAGATCCAGGCGCTGAAGCTCGGTACCGACGAGGCTCGCCGGCTCGCTCGCTTCGAGCTCGGCCGCTATGCTGCGCATGCGCTGATGATGCCCTATCAGGCTTTCCATGCCGCCGCCGTTCGCGGTCGTTACGACATCGACGTCCTGCGTTCTCGCTTCGGCGTCTCTTTCGAGCACGCGGCCAATCGACTGACGATGCTGCAGCGGCCGGGCGCAGCGGGCGTGCCGTTCTTCATGCTGGAAGTCGACAACGCCGGCAACCGCTTCCGCAAGGCCGGCAGCCAGGGCTATCCGCAGAGCCGCTTCGGCGGCGGCTGCCCCAAGCTTCCCGTCCATGCGGCGTTCTCGCAGCCCGGCCAGATCCTCGTCGATGCGGTCGAGATGCCGGACGGCGCCGAATTCCTCTGCATTGCCCGCACGCTGGAAGGTCCGCAGGGCGCGTTCTCCGAACGGCCGCGCCGCACCGCGCTCCTGCTAGGCTGCGATATCGGCTTTCGCGACGATATCGTCTATGGCGCGGCGCTGCCGGCCGCAGCCGCAGGCAAGCCCGGTCAAGGCTTCGCCACGCCGGTAGGCCCCGCCTGCAGGCTTTGCGAGCGCGTCGGCTGCCTGGCGCGCGCCGAGCCGCCGGTGACGCGCCCGCTCGGCCTCGACGAGATGGTGACGGGCCTCAGCGCCTTCGATTTTCAAGGATGACATCGGCGGATGTGTCCCAAGTCTCGCCGGGTGCTGGATCACGCCGGGCCGGCGTCTTTGCGCTACGCGATTGAGGCATAATTCTTTCTGGGGCACAGTTCTGTCGTCTAAGACACAAGTCTTGTTGTCCTTGCTGCATCGAACGCAACCGCCGACAGTCATGTCCATGACCGATACCGCCTCGCCCCGCGCCGCCTTGCCTGCCGTGTCGCCTCGCGAGGAGCGGATCGGCATGCTCCTGGTCTTCCTTTCGGCGCTTATGTGGAGCTTCGGTGGCGCCATCGCCCGTTTCATCCATGTCGGCGACAGCTGGATCGTGGTGTTTTGGCGTTCGTTGTGGGCCGTGGCCTTTCTGCTCGCCTTCATGCTGTGGCGCGACGGCTGGCGCGGCACCCTGAAGCTCTTTCGGCACATGGGACTGCCCGGCCTTGGCGTCGCCTTCTGCTTCGCCACCGCCTCGACCAGCTTCGTGGTGGCGCTTGCCTACACCACGGTCGCCAACATCCTCCTGATGCAGGCCGGCGTGCCGCTGCTTGCGGCGCTCCTTGCCTGGCTGCTGTTTCGCGAACGGGTCGCCCCGGCCACCTGGATCGCGATCGCCGCCGTCATCGCCGGCGTCGCCATCATGGTTTCCGAATCCCTGGGCGGCGCCGTCTCGCCGATCGGCGACGGCCTGGCGCTGCTGATCGCGGTGATGTTTTCGCTCGCGACCGTGATCACCCGGCGCTTTGCTCATGTGCGCATGGTGCCGGCCACCTGTCTCGGCGCGCTGCTCGCCGGTGCGTTCGCCGCTTCCCAGGCCTCGGCATTCGCGGTATCGGGGCGCGACATGGGCTTCCTCTTCGCCTTCGGCGTCATCAACCTCGGCGTCGGCCTCGCCTTTTTCGCCATGGGCGCGCGGCTGGTGCCGGCGGCGATCGCGGCGCTGCTCGGCACCTTCGAGCCGATCCTTGGGCCGATCTGGGTCTGGCTTGTCCATTCCGAAGTGCCGTCGGTGCGCACCATCATCGGCGGCGCGGTCGTCGTCACGGCACTGCTCGTCCATATCGGTCTGGAGTTTAAGCGACAGGCGCGGCCTGCACGTCCCGGCGTAACCGGCCTGCCGTCGCCAAATTGACGTTAATGCATGTCGCCCAAGAGTGCGCAGCGGTTTTGGGAGAACGACATGCATCAAAACAAAGACTTAAAGCGCTTCGCCTGAATCCCTTTCAGCGTGACGCGCTTTAGGCAGCCTCCCCCATTGACAACCCAGTTGCCGGGCGGGCAGGCTGCGATCACGGCAACAACAATACAGGCGTATCTTGCCAAGTGACTCCGCCGGCCTGCTCGGGACCGGACTGCATCGTCATAGCTCTGCTTACGCCACGGTGAATGCCGTTGACGCCGCCCGGGTGCCTCACCGGGGAGGTTGGAATGCCTCGAACCTCGATGCCTTGATCGACCCTGGCGTGGGCAGTTCACGCTTGTCGCTCTCTGGAAAGCTCAATAGTCTGAAACGAACGCCGCGCCGCCATATCGCGACGAGCCGGCGAGGGAACACTCACCAAAGGAGAACACCATGATCCGCAAAGCGCTTTGGCTTTCGGCGACGTCGGCATTTCTGACGCTTTTCACAACAAGCGGCCATGCCGAAGACCGCGTCGTCAACGTCTACAATTGGTCGGACTATATCGACAGCTCGATCATCGACGACTTCACCAAGAAGACCGGCATCAAGGTCGTCTACGACACCTTCGATTCCAACGAGATACTGGAGACGAAACTGCTTGCCGGCGGCAGCGGTTATGACGTCGTCGTGCCGAGCGCCAATTTCCTGGCGCGCCAGATCCAGGCGGGCGTGTTCCAGAAGCTCGACAAGTCGAAGCTGCCCAACATCTCCAACATGTGGGACGTCATCTCCGAGCGCACCGCCAAATACGATCCGGGCAACGAATATTCGGTCAACTATATGTGGGGCACGGTCGGCCTCGGCTATAATGTCAAGAAGGTTGAGGCCGCGCTCGGCACCGACAAGATCGACAGCTGGGACGTGTTCTTCAATCCGGACAAGCTGGCCAAGCTGAAGGATTGCGGCGTCTACGTGCTGGACTCTCCCGCCGACATCATTCCGGCGGCGCTGAAATATCTCGGACTCGACCCCAACAGCACCTCGCCCGATGACATTTCAAAGGCCGAGGAAGCGTTGCTGAAGGTCCGGCCCTATATCCGCAAGTTCCATTCGTCCGAATACATCAACGCTTTGGCCAACGGCGACATCTGCCTGGCGATCGGCTGGTCGGGCGACGTCTTCCAGGCGCGCAACCGCGCCGAGGAAGCCAAGCAGGGCGTCGAGATCGGCTATTCGGTGCCTAAGGAAGGCGCCCAGATGTGGTTCGACCAGATGGCGATCCCCGCGGACGCGCCGCATGTCGCCGAAGCGCTCGAGTTCATCAACTACATGATGACGCCCGAAGTCATCGCCAAATCGTCGAACTACGTGCTCTACGCCAACGGCAACAAGGCTTCGCAGCAATTCATCGACAAGGCGATCCTGGAAGATCCTTCGGTCTATCCGGACGAAGAGACGACGAAGAAGCTGTACACGGTTGCGCCATACGATCCCAAGACACAGCGCGTCATCACGCGCACCTGGACCAAGATCGTCACCGGCCAATAAGCATTGAGACGCGACCCCGGCAGCCAACTGCCGGGGTCGCTTTCTTTTGGGGAATTTTAAAAAGTAACGGAGTGGGGACCATGAAATCGCTTGGCAGCATCCGCAGGGATTTCTCGCCTTGGAATGATCCGAACGCCAAGCCGTATATCCAGTTCGACAAGGTGACCAAGAAGTTCGGCGACTTCACCGCCGTCAACAACCTGTCGCTGACCATCTTCGAGCGCGAATTCTTCGCCCTGCTCGGCGCTTCGGGCTGCGGCAAGTCGACCCTGCTCAGGATGCTCGCCGGCTTCGAGGAGCCGTCGGCGGGCCGCATCCTCCTCGACGGACAGGATTTGCGCGGCATCCCGCCCTACAAGCGGCCGGTCAACATGATGTTCCAGTCCTACGCGCTGTTCCCGCATATGACGGTGGAAAAAAACATCGCCTTCGGCCTCAAGCAGGAAGGCATGCCTGGACCCGACGTCGAAAAGCGCGTGGCCGAGATGCTGAAGCTCGTCAAGCTCGAGCAGTTCGCCAAGCGCAAGCCGCACCAGCTCTCGGGCGGCCAGCGCCAGCGCGTGGCGCTTGCCCGCTCGGTCGCCAAGCGCCCGAAGGTTCTGCTCCTCGACGAGCCGCTCGGCGCTTTGGACAAGAAGCTGCGCGAGGAAACGCAGTTCGAGCTGATGGACCTGCAGCAGGAGCTCGGCCTCACCTTCGTCGTCGTCACCCACGACCAGGAGGAGGCCATGACCATGGCCGACCGCATCGCCATCATGGACAAGGGCGAGGTGATGCAGGTCGCGACACCTGCCGAGATCTACGAGGCGCCGGCCTCGCGCTTCGTTGCGCATTTCGTGGGCAATGTGAACATGTTCGAAGGCAAGGTTGCCGAACATATGACAAGCACCACGCGCATCACCGGCGCGACAGGAGCGCAGATCGTCGTCGACAATGGCAGCAACGCCGCTGCCGGCTCCGACATCATCTTCGCGATCCGGCCGGAGAAGATCAAGGTCTCCTCGAAAAAGCCGGCCGATGCCGTCAACGCGCTCGAAGGCGAGGTCTACGACGTCGCCTATCTCGGCGACATGACCGTCTATCATATCAAGCTTGACGACGGCCAGATCGTGCGGGCAAGCGCGTTGAACGCTTCGCGCATCACCGAGGATCCGCTCACCTGGAACGATCGCGCCTGGGTCTCCTTCCGGCCCGATGCCGGCGTCGTGTTGACCAGGTAGGAGGCTGAGATGACGGATATCGCAGCGACCGCCGCCCCATCGACCGAAACCGCAACACTGCCGGCGAGGCTGGCAACAGGCTTCGTCAACCGCCTCGTCATCATCGTCCCTTATCTTTGGCTGCTGTTCTTCTTCCTTGTTCCCTTCATCATCGTGTTCAAGATCTCGCTGTCGCAAACGGCGATCTCGATGCCCCCCTATACGCCGGTGCTCGGCTTCAAGGACGGCGTTTCGGGATTTTTCGCCGGCGTCCGCGACCTCAACTTCGATAACTATACCTGGCTCACCCAGGACGCGCTCTATTTCAACGCCTATGTGACGAGCCTGGTCATCGCGGGAATCTCGACGATACTCACCCTGATCGTCGGCTATCCGATCGCCTATGGCATGGCGCGGGCGCCGGCCACGATCCGCCCGACCTTGCTGATGCTGGTGATCCTGCCCTTCTGGACCTCGTTCCTGATCCGCGTCTATGCCTGGATCGGCATCCTGAAACCCGAGGGCCTGCTCAATCAGGTTCTGCTCGCCACCGGCCTGATCAGCCAGCCGCTGGTGATCCTCAACACCTATACCGCTATCTTCATCGGCATCGTCTATTCCTACCTGCCCTTCATGGTGCTGCCGCTCTATTCCTCGCTGGAGAAGATGGACTATTCGCTGATCGAGGCCGCGCAGGACCTCGGCTGTCCGCCGACCGGCGCCTTCTGGAAGATCACCTTCCCGCTGTCGCTGCCAGGCGTCGTCGCCGGCTGCCTGCTGGTGTTCATCCCGGCCGTCGGCGAGTTCGTCATCCCCGACCTTCTCGGCGGCTCGCAGACGCTGATGATCGGCAAGACGCTCTGGAACGAGTTCTTCTCAAACCGCGACTGGCCGGTCTCATCGGCGGTGGCCGTCATCCTGCTCCTAGTGCTGACCATTCCGATCATGTTCTTCCAGCAGGCTCAGGCCAAGGCACAGGAGCAGGGCAGATGAACTCGACCTGGAGCCGCTTCAACATCACCTCGATCGTGCTGGGCTTTGCCTTTCTCTATTTGCCGATCGTGCTTCTGATCGTCTTCTCCTTCAACGAATCCAAGCTCGTCACCGTCTGGGGCGGCTTTTCGACCAAATGGTACGTGTCGCTGTTCCACAATCAGGGCCTGATGGATGCCACCTGGGTGACGGCGCGCGTCGGCGTCATCTCCGCAACCGTCGCGACCGTGCTCGGCACGCTCGCCGCCATCACGCTGACGCGCTACACGCGCTTCAAGGGACGTGTGCTCTTCTCGGGCATGGTCTTCGCGCCGCTGGTCATGCCGGAAGTCATAACGGGCCTCTCGCTGCTCTTGCTCTTCGTCGCCGTCGGGCTCGACCGCGGTTTCGTCACGGTGACGCTCGCCCACATCACCTTCACCATGTGCTTCGTCGCCGTCGTCGTGCAGTCGCGGCTGGTCACGTTCGACCGTTCGCTGGAGGAGGCGGCGATGGATCTCGGCGCGCCGCCGGTGAAGACCTTCTTCCAGATCACCTTGCCGGTCATCCTGCCGGCGATCATCTCCGGCTGGATGCTGGCGTTCACGCTCTCGCTGGACGATCTGGTCATCGCGAGCTTCACCTCGGGTCCCGGCGCCACCACGCTGCCGATGAAGATCTACAGCCAGGTGCGCCTCGGCGTGACGCCCGAGATCAACGCCGCCTGCACCATCCTGATCGCGGTGGTGGCGGTCGGCGTCATCATCGCCTCGATCGCCAACAAGCGGCGCGAGATCCAGCGCCAGCTCGACGAGCGGGCCGCGCAGCGCGGTTGAGCGTGACCAGAAGCGGGGACGCTTTGCGTCCCTCGCATTTACTGGCCTGAAACGCCGGGAGCGATCGGCGATATGAACGGCGCGCTCCAGTTGCCGCCGACGAAAAACAGCGGCTGGCTCGGCGGCGCGGAAGCCGGGCTGGCCGCCTGACTGTTGGCCTGCTGCGGCTGCTGCGCCGGCTGTCCGTTGGGCACCACTCCGCCCGAGAGCGCCAGCCCGCGTCCGACATAGGAGGCGATGCCGGACAGCCAGATCTTGTATTTCTGCGAATTGATCTCGGCCTTGTCCAGGCGCGCCACGCCCTTCGAAATGCTTGCCTTGATCTCGGCGCCGTCGATCGGCAGCGATCCATTGGCGACGTCGTCGAGCGCGAAGAAGCCGCCCTGCTGGTTGCGCTTGAGGAAGGCCGGCAGGTCGAGCCCGTTGATAGTGCCCGGACCCAACGTCGCCGAGAACGATCCGTCGGCATTCTCGAAGATGGAATTCCAGGCCTTGCCCGGTCCCTTGAGGATGACCGATACGGTCCCGGTGCTGGCCGGCACCAGCCGCGTCATTCCCGCCGCCGTGGCAAAGGCGCCCGTATCTACGTCCGATGCCAGGAGCCGCATCTCGACCTGCGTGCCTTCCGGCTTGCGGTCGAAGCGCAGGCTGCTCTGGATGTTGCCGTTGAAGGCCGAAGCGTCGGATATGTCGAAGACGGCAAGACCGTTCTTGACCTGCGCGGTTGCCGCGACGTCGGAGAGCTGGACCGGCCCCGCCATGGCATGCGCCGCCGACAGCCTGAGGTCGAGATTGATGCGGTCGGCGAAACTGGTGTCGACATCGCCGGGGCCGGCCTCGCCGGTCGGCGCGACAGGCGTGAAAGCCGACAGGAAAGATCTGAGATCCAGCGTGTCGAAGGCGAGCGTGCCGGCAATCACCGGGTTCCCCTCGGCGAAGGAGAAATCCAGCGCGCCCATGCCCGGGTTGTTGTTGAGCGTGACCGTGGTGTTCTCGAATTTCGCGCGCCCTGCCGAGGCGTTCACCTTGCTGGCGATCGAGACCGCGCCGATCGCAGCACCCGGCGCGATCCCTGCCTGCGACCACTCCAGCACGCGCCGCAGCGACGGGGCGGCAAACTTCGCCTGGCCGTCCAGATAGGCATTGTCCGACATCGAGGCCGTGCCGTCGAAGGAGAATGTCGCGGGAGCCGCCTTGAAGGAAAAGGTGACGGGTGCCGCCCCTCCGCCAAACAGCACCAGCGGTTTCGCCGAGGAGAAATCGAGCTGCATGCTTTCGCCGCGCCAGATTCCGCTCGCGGTCAGCGACGCCTCGCTGTTCATCGCTTCCCAGTTCACCTGACCGCTCAGGCTGCTCAGGATTTCGATGTCCTTGCCGTCAACCGAAGTCACCACGCGACCATCGCGGAATTCGACGGTGCCGAACGGATCGGACGGCAATTTGCCGAGATCCGGCTTCTGCGGGTTGGCGGTGACCACGCCGCGCGCGGTGTCGATCGAGCGCGTGATGCGCCCGCCGGTCGGAAGCGGCGGCAGATAGAAGCCGCTGGCGGTGCGCTGCACCCTGATAGTCGGGCGCACCAGCCTGGCGGTCGAGAAGGCGACGTTGCCCTGCAAGGCCGCCATGGCGGAGAGATCGACTTCCACGCGATCGGCCTCGACCACCGGCGGCGCTTCGGTCTCGGTCCATTGCGACAGCGTCACGTCGCTGAGGATGGCCCGGAATTTCGGCCACACCTCGATGCGCGGCGACCCGTCGATCGTGACCCTGAAGCCGCTCCAGGCGCTCAATTCCCAGGCGATGCGGTCGCGCACAATGCGCGTCGAGGCAATGAGCGGCAGCGCCGCGACCGCAAGCGCGATGACGAGCACGGCAACGCCGATCGCCCACACCCCGCGCCGGATCAGAGATGATGGCATTTCGCCCCGTATGCTTTCGTTGCCGACAAAATCGCCCGACGGGTGTAACCGAGCGCCGACGCTTTTCAAGTCTTTATGGCCTTGCGATGGCATTTGCACAGCGGCCGCCATGGGTCGCCCGAACAAAATCTTGCTCTGCTGCGCCGCAATATGCATAAGCGGTCTGCACGATCCCGATCCGCAATCGCACGCCGTTTCTGGGACGATGGCATATGCGACGTTGGGCTTAACTGGCTCGAACGCGACGCTTTGGGAGGAGCGATCATGGCCGCCGACACACCTTTGTGGACCCCGACGCAGGAGCGGATCGACGCAGCGCCGATGACCGCGTTCATGAAGGCCGCGGAGACAAAGGCTGCGCGTTCTTTCTCCGGCTATGCCGAACTGCATCGCTGGTCGATCGACAACCGCGAAGCCTTCTGGGATCTGGTCTGGGATTTCTGCGCGCTTGTCGGCGACAAGGGCGAGCGGCGCCTCGTCGACGGCGAGCGGATGCCCGGCGCCAGCTTCTTCCCGGATGCCAGGCTGAATTTCGCCGAGAACCTTTTGCAGAAGACCGGCGGCGGCCCGGCCATCGTCTTTCGCGGCGAGGATAAGGTCGAGCGGCGGCTCTCCTGGAACGAGCTCCACGCGCTGACCTCGCGCCTGCAGCAGCTCTTCCTGTCGCTCGGCGTCAAGGCCGGCGACCGCATCGCCGCCATGATGCCGAATATGCCCGAAACCATCGCCGCGATGCTGGCGGCAAGCTCGATCGGCGCGGTCTGGTCGTCATGCTCTCCCGATTTCGGCGAGCAGGGCGTGCTCGACCGCTTCGGCCAGATCGAGCCGGTCGTCTTCATCGCGCCGGACGGCTATTGGTACAACGGCAAGGCGATCGAGGTGGCCGACAAGATCCGCGCTGTCGCGGACAAGCTGGCAAGCCTGGGCAAGGTGCTGATCGTCAACTATCTCGGCACCTCGAGCGACGTTGCCGCCACCATCGGCAATGCAGCCGCGCTCGAAGACGCGCTCTCGCCCTTTGCCGCAAAGCCCGTGAGCTTCGAGCGGCTGCCCTTCGCGCATCCGCTCTACATCCTTTTTTCCTCGGGCACGACCGGCATTCCGAAATGCATCGTGCATTCGGCCGGCGGCACGCTGATCCAGCACGTCAAGGAGCACCGGCTGCATGCCGGCCTGCTCGACGGCGATCGCCTGTTCTATTTCACCACCTGCGGCTGGATGATGTGGAACTGGCTGGTCTCGGGCCTCGCCTCCGGCGCGACGCTGCTGCTTTATGACGGCTCGCCTTTCTACCCCGACGGCAACGCGCTGTTCGATTTCGCCGATGCCGAGAAGATGACCTATTTCGGCACCTCGGCCAAATTCATCGATTCGGTTCGCAAGGCCGGCCTGAAGCCGATCGCGAGCCACGATCTGTCGAGCGTGCGCACCATCTCCTCCACCGGCTCGCCGCTGTCGCCGGAGGATTTCCGCTTCGTCTATGACGGCATCAAGAAGGACGTGCATCTGGCCTCGATCTCGGGCGGCACCGACATCGTCTCCTGCTTCGTGCTCGGCGTGCCGACCGAGCCGGTCTGGACCGGCGAGATCCAGGGCCCCGGCCTAGGCCTGGCGGTCGACGTCTGGGACGACGACGGCAAGCCTGTCCGGCAGGAGAAGGGCGAGCTTGTCTGCACCAAGGCCTTCCCGTCGATGCCGATCGGCTTCTGGAACGACCCCGAAGGCATGAAATATCACGCCGCCTATTTCGAGCGCTTCGATAATGTCTGGTGCCATGGCGACTTCGCCGAATGGACGGAACATGGCGGCATGATCATCCACGGCCGCTCCGATGCCACGCTCAATCCGGGCGGCGTGAGGATCGGCACGGCCGAGATCTACAACCAGGTCGAGCAGATGCCGGAAATCCTCGAGGCGCTCTGCATTGGCCAGGATTTCGACAATGATGTCCGTGTCGTGCTGTTCGTGCGGCTCGCCCCCGGCGTGACCCTGGACGAGGATCTGGAAAAGCGCATTCGCGCCAGGATCCGCGCCGGCGCCAGCCCGCGCCACGTGCCGGCCAGGATCGTCGCCGTCGCCGACATCCCGCGCACCAAGTCCGGCAAGATCACCGAGCTCGCCGTGCGCGACGTGGTCCACGGCCGCGCCGTGAAGAACAAGGAAGCGCTCGCCAATCCCGAGGCGCTGGAGCTGTTCCGCGACCTGCCGCAGCTAGCAAGCTGACCGATGTGGTTAACGAAATCTGTCCGGCGAATTTACCTAGATTTCACGGGTGGTACACATTCGTAAATTTTTTCGCGGCCCGGTAAGGACTTGTTAAGAGACGACGCTGATAGTCGCGTGTAACTTGAGGGAGAAATCCCGTTCCTCGTCCCCTGAGGTTCAGCTCAAGCCCCCGTTGTGACAGCATCCCATTTCTCAAGGCGTCCTCTTGGACGCCTTTTTCTTTGGCCGCCGCCGTCGCGTGCAATGTTATTCGGCGAGCACGCGCGTCGAGGGGAAGCCGACTTCGACCAGCGTTCCTTCTCCTGGCGTCGAGGTGATGGCGAAACGGGCGCGGTTGGCCTCAACCATAGCCTTGGTGAGGGGCAGGCCGAGGCCGGTGCCGTCGCCGCGTCCGCGTTTCAACGCATTAATCTGCTTGAACGGCTTCAGCGCCTGCTCGATCTCCGCCTGGGTCATGCCGATGCCGGTGTCGCGCACGCGCATGACGACATCGCCCGAGGCCTCGTAGGCGGTCGAGACGATCACCTGGCCGCCGGCCTGGGTGTAGCGAATGGCGTTGGACAGGATGTTGAGGGCGATCTGGCGCACGCTTCTCAGATCCGCCACCACTTCCGGCAGCCGCGAGGCAAAGCTGGATCGGATGATGACCCGTTCGCGATTGGCCTGCGGCTGCATCATCGCCACCGTCTCGGCCAGCGTGTCGTTGAGCGACACCGCCTCGTAATCCATCTCCTGCTGGCCTGCCTCGATCTTGGAGATGTCGAGCAGGTCGTTGACGAGATCGAGCACATGGTTGCCCGAGCGGTTGATGTCGCGCAGGTAGTCGCGATAGCGGTCGTTGGTGATCGGACCGAATTTCTCGTCTACCATCAGCTCGGAAAAGCCGATGATGGCATTGAGCGGGGTGCGGATCTCGTGGCTGATGCGGGCCAGGAAATCGGTCTTCTGCGAGGAGGCGCGCTCGGCAACCGCGCGTGCCTGCGTCAGGTCTTCCTCGGCCCGCTTCCATTGCGTGATGTCGCGCACGACGGCGCAGAAGCCGCTGTCGTTGGGCAGCCTGCCGATGGTCATGAACAGCGGGATGAAACGCCCCTGCGCCTCGCGGCCGATGACCTCGCGCCCGTCATTGAGCACGCTCGCGACACCCGGCTCCGAAAGGCCGGCCAGATAGTCGCGCGCCGCGCGCTGGCTTTCTATGGCAAACAGCGAGGCAAAGGGCTTGCCCGCGACCTCGTCGCTGTCGAAACCGAACAGCGCTTCGGCCGGCCGGCTGATCGAGCGGATGTTGCCGTCACGGCCGATCAGCACGACGCCGTCGGTAGCGGTATCGATGATGGTGCGCATCTCCGCAATGCGCGATTTCAGTTCCGGCACGTCCGGCTGCAGTGCCGGCTCGTCATTCGCGGCGGTGAAATGCGCCGCATCGTCCTCGCCGGAGCGCCGCACCACCAGCATCAGCGCCTTGCCGCCGCGCCACGGCACCGAGCGCAGCAGCGCGTCGATCGGGAATTCCAGGCCCTGGCGGGCCCTGAGCTTCAGCGAGTGGTCGCTTTCGTCCGTAGCGGCGTCCTCGGCGTAAGGGTCGGCGAAGAGCGCGCCCAAGCCGCCTGCATCCGCGAGGTCGTCCAGCGCATCATAGCCGGTGAGTTCGAGGAAGGCGTCATTGGCATAATGCAGCATGTCGCCCGAATGGATGAGCAGCGGCACAGGCAGCCTGGCCAGGATGGACGTGTCGGGGGCCTTGGCTTCCTCTCCGGTCGAAAACGCGGACGGCACAAAACCGGAAAGTTTAAGCGGCGGCACGTCGAGGCGTCGCCGCGCCGCGGCCGTCGCGTCCGGTTCTTCCGGCTGTTCTTCCGCGGCCTTGGCGGCATCTGCATCCGAGCCTGCCCAATCCTCATTGTCCTGCGCATCGCGGAAGTCGTCGGCGGTCATGCTGTCGTGGGCCGTGGCATCGGAGGCGGGTTGCCCGGCCGCGACAGGCTGCGCCGCAGGCTCTTCGACGGGCCGCTGCGGCTTCGCGGCAGCAGGTTCGGCGTCCTCCCGGGCGCCCTCTGCTTGCTCGTTCTGGGAAACCGGCGCGATGCCGGCATCCTCCGTGGGTTTCTTGCCATCGGCAAAGTTGAGCAGCGAGCCGGAACCGGCCGAGGTCTCGGCCTGGCCGGCGTCGTCTATCTCGGCGGCGCCATCGATGCCGTCGAGCCGCGCCAGGTCTTCCTGGTCTTCCGCCTCGGTCTCCGCTTCCGCGGCCTTCGCGTCGTCGGCTTCCGAGGGCGTGGACAAGCTCGCGTCCTGGGCGGAACCGTCGTGCTCCGCCGCGTCGGGTGGAAGCGGCTGGTTTGCGTCGGCCCTTGTTTCGCTGGCCGCTTCCTTCGCCGTTGCCGCGTCCTCGCTGGCAACAGCGGCATCGGGCTGCTTGTCGGCTTCGGGGGCGCGTTCCTCGGCAGGGGCGGAACTGTCTTTGCGCAGCCGCTCGCCGATCTCGCGGAAGGCGCTGCGCTCGAGGATCGACAGCCCCTTTTGATTTGCCGGCGTGTCGCTTCCCGGTTGCTTGTCGTTGGCCGGCTGGCGATGCTCGGCCAGCCTTATCACCTTGTCGGCAAAGCGCCGCTCCGGCTTCGGCACTATGGTCAGCGCCGGCACTTCGCCCCGGAAGGGGTCTTCAGGCTTTGGCTTTTCCGGCGGCGTATGCTCTGCCGGCTGCTCGCCCGACGCGTCGGCTCCGGCGGAGGTGGCCTCAGCGGGGGCGGCGTTCGGCACCAGAGCCATGCCAAGCGCTTCGGGATCGACCACAGCGTCGCCGCTGCGCGCGACGCCAAAGCCGCGAAAACCCTCGAAGGCGCGGCTGCGGCCATAGACGGGCAGCGCCGCCAGATCGACGGGGATCTTCAGACCCGTTCCGGCCACCGGCCACAGCACCGAGCGGCCGGACCAGGTATCGCGCCGGTCGAGCAGGCCAGCGATCTCGCCCGAGGCGTCGAGACCGAAAGTGGCGGCGACATCCTTGAAGCGGCGGCCGATCACATCGGCGGCAGGCTGGCCGACGATGTCGGCGAATTCGGGCGACAGCGCGCTGAACCGACCTTCGGCGTCGGTGCGCCAGACGAAGCGCAGCGGTGGCGCCGAGCGGTCGATGTCGCGGGGCGAGGTCGACTGGACCGATTTGGCGGTTTCGTCTCCGGCTGCTTCGGCGCCATGCTGTCCTTGGCCTTCGGCTGCGACGGCACCTTCCGGCTCGCCCTTCGTCGGCGCTGTCGGTTGAGCATGCCCGGCGCCATCGTCGCCGGCATTGAAGTACCAATGGTCGTGCTGGCCGGCGCCGGCGGTGTCGGCCTGATGGTCAGTCCGGGTAGGCCGCTGGCCGGCCAAGGTCCGGCTCTCCGCGTCGGGCCGTGCGTCGCCGTCGGGAGCCTCTGGCGCCGGCTCGTCCTCTTTGCCAGCCGCCACGGTAGGCACTGGGTTGTCCTGGACAGGCTGAGACTCGGGCTCGATTGCAGCACTTTCACCTTGGGGCGGGGCGCTAACCGCCTCTGGCGCGGCAGTTCCCTGATCGCCGGTCCGATCGCCTTGGTCGGCGGCCGGCCGATCGTCCTGGCCGCTATCGGAGTCGTCGAGCTGCGCCTCGTCGATCACCACCAGCAGATGGCGCGTATCGGTGAGCCGCGCAAAACCGGCCGGGTAGGCGGTGTCGGTGCCCGGCACGAGGCGTTTGACGATGCGGTCGCCGCTGCTTGCCACATCCGCAACCAGGGCAGCCAACGTCCGCGGCTCGATGCCCAGCGCCGCAAAGCCGTCCGAGGCTGCCTCGACCTCGCCTTGCGCGTCGACAAAGGCAATGAAATGCCCGGCCTCGGTAAAGCCGCCGATGGCGCGGCTGGCGATCTCGCCGGCGCTGCGCGAAGTGGTCTGCGCCGCCGGCACCGCCAGCATGATTGCCGCCTCGCCGTCCGGCATCGTCACTGCGCTGGCCAGAAAGCCGACGGCGCGGCTTTCCATGCCGGTGGCCAGCCTCACCGTGACGGCGCGGTCGCTGCCGATGTCGGGAAAACCGCTGGTCGCCATGATCTGCCGGCGGGCGATCAGCGGCAGCCGCGCCGAGGCGCCGATGATGGCCTCGATATCCGGATAGCCGAAGGCCGACGCCCCCGGACCGTTCGCCCAGATCACCTGTTCGAGGTCGACCGACAAAATGGCCAAAGCATCGCCCGCGGCAAAGCGCTGGCGCACCGCGTCGAGCACGGCAACGTCGAGGAAGGAGTAGTTTTCAGGCGGCATGCGCTGGCCAACCCTCCGGAGCGGGCATTTTTCAGTTAACGCTTTGTTAATAAAAGCCCGCGGCCCGGAGGTCCACAAGCCTAAGCTTGCATCCGTCGAAATCTCTGGGCTCTTGGTTAACGGCTCTCGTGGCTGACGCTGGGGAAAGATTTTATGGTGCGGTGCAGCAAAGATATTGCAACGCACAAAAAGATCCTTTATATTGCCATCATACATGAACGAGACGGCTTTCTGTCAAAGCCGCTGCCCCGAAAGGTTGGAAAATGTCCAAGACCACTGCCAAGCCCTCCGAGACCATCGAAAACGTCGAATTCCCGAGCTTTGATGCTTCCAAGGCCACCGACCAGATCCGCGCTTTCGCCGAGAAGGGCGTCGAGCAGTCGAAGGAAGCCTATGCCAAGCTGAAGACCGGCGCCGAGGAGACCCAGAAGGTTCTGGAGTCGACCTACGAGACCGCCAAGACCGTTTCCAGCGACGTTTCGCTGAAGGCCATCGCCGCGCTGCGCGCCAACGCCGAGGCAAGCTTCTCGCACCTCGAAGCCCTGGTCGGCGCCAAGACCCTTTCGGAAGTCGTCGAGCTGCAGACCTCCTTCCTGCGCAAGCGCGTCGAAATGGCCGTCGAGCAGGCCAAGGAGTTCCAGACCGTTGCCACCAAGGCGGTCGAGGACGTCTCCAAGCCGGTCAAGAGCGCCTTCGAGAAGGCGATGAAGGACGTCAAGGCCGCCTGATTTCAGCGCACAACCCTGCGATGCATCAAAACGTCGCATTTCGTCAGACAAATAGTCGTGCGATAGGTTAGCAACCAGATACCCGGAAATGGAACCTCCTCCCTCCGTTTCCGGGGTGACCAGCCAGCACCTCCTCCCGCTGGCTCGTAACAGGAAAAGGCCGGCACCTCCTCCCGCCGGCCTTTTCTTTTGCCTTGACGACAGGCGGATGAGGAAACCAATCGTTTACCTTATCAAAGCCCTTGAATTAGAATCCGATAGCCCGTATTTGACGCATCGCCGAACGACAGAGCGGATCACGGAGAATGAAGCTTTCACCTCGATCCAGCTCAGGCAGGCAGGCCGTTGTAGCTCAGCTGGTTAGAGCGCCGGATTGTGGATCCGGAGGTCGCTGGTTCGATCCCAGCCAACGGTACCATCACTCTCGATGATCTGAACGTGCACCTTGAACCCTTCCATTCCTTCGGCTCCGCGGACCATGGGCAAGATCTCTTGTCCCATGGGCGGGATGTCTTATCCCACGGACAAGGTGTCTTGCCGGTCGAGGCCGACTCGGGTCGAATGGGGCATGCATCCTTGCAGGGGTGCGGACGTTCATGGCTACCAACCGGCTTTGCCGCTAGGGAAAAAGCAGTATGAGTGAACATGCGATCGAGTTCTTGCGCGGATGGATTGGCGAGAAAGTCCAATGCCAGGATTTGCCGATCAAGATCGACAAGCAAGCCGAGACCCTCGCCAGGGAGTGCTGCGCCAAGGCTGCCGAGGCAGGCATTCTGCTCGAGGACATCCAGGAAGAGGTCGGCGACATCCAGGAACTGATCGCCTCGCGCCTCGAGGAGGCCGCCGAAGAGGGCACCAGCGAAGTCAAGCCGGACAAACCGGAATAAACACCCGCCTGCCACAGGCCGGCGGCGCCGTTTCTCAGCCGAACTTTTCCTTCAGCCATTCCTTCGGCAGCGCCGGCACGAAATTGCCGTCGCGCCCCGTCATATCCGCATTGGCGACCAATGCGTTGAGGATCGCTTCCTCCACGCCTTGCACGACCGCGTCGAAGAACGGGTCGATGTCGACGTCCGGGATGAATTCCGCGCGGGCGATGCGGCCTGAAGGCGCCAGCGCGGCCTCGGCATTGGCGGTAGAGAAGGCGAGAAAAATGTCGCCAGAACTGTGATAGCCATAGCCGCCGGTCATGGCGATGCCGAGCGGCACGCGCCGGGCGAGCCGCTTCATCTGATGCGGCAGGAACGGCGCATCGGTGGCGACGACGGCGATGATCGAGCCCTTTTCGGCGCGGGGCGTGCCCTCGCGGATGGCCGGCTGGGCCAATTCTGGGCCGACACGCCGGCCGCGAATGGTGAAATTGTGCCTCTTGCCGAAATTCGCCTGCACGAACACGCCGAGAATGTAGCGCCTGTCCTGCCATGCGACGACGCGCGAGGCGGTGCCGGACCCGGCCTTGAAGCCGAAGGTGATCATGCCGGTGCCGCCGCCGACGCTGCCTTCCTCGATGGCCCCATTGCTGGCGCTGTCGAGTGCCGCGGCCACATGGTCGACGCTCACATGATGGCCGTTGATATCGTTGAGGAAGCCGTCATAGGTCTCGGCCGCCACCGGCAGGCCCCAGCCGCTGTCGAGCGCGGCCGGCAACACCTTGTGCATCCAGCGCAAGGTGGCATCGCGGGTCACGCCGCAGGAATGCGTGTTGGTGATGGTGACCGGGAAATTGAAGGCGCCGGTTTCCTCGATGATATGTGTTCCGGTCAGCTCGCCATTACCGTTCTGGCTGAACACGCCGGCGAACACCGGCGTCGCGAGTTCCTGAGCCGGCCTGGGCAGGATCGCGGTCACGCCGGTGCGCACAGGACCGTTGCCGACCTGCAGCGGGCCGTCGCCTGAAATGAGCGTCGTGTAACCCACCGACACGCCCGGCACGTCGGTGATGGCGTTGAAGCCGCCCGGCGTGCCGTCGAGCGCGATACCGAAGGAGCGCAGGCGCGGCTTGCCCGATGGGGTGCGAAGATGCGGGTCGTGGTCGCTCATGGAAACCTCAGAACAACGAACCTTGACTGCCCGGCTCCTTGGCCTTGGCGGGCGACTTCGCGGCCAGCTTCGGTCGCGCGCCGCCGGAGGTTGCGATGGCATCGGCATTGCCGTCGGCGAATTCCAGCTGCAGCGCCGCGCCCGGCGCCAGCTCCGCGACCCGCTTGATGACGGCGCCTTCGGCGTCCTTGACCAGCGCGAAGCCACGCGCCAGCACGGCTTTGTGCGACAATGTCGAAAGCAGCCGGTCCGCCTGGGTAAGAGCCGCGCGCAGCCGGTCGAGGCGCCGCGCCGTGGCCTGATCCTGCCTGCGCGACAGCGCGGCCAGCGTGTCGGCCTGTTGCTTCTGGCGCCGTACGATCGGCGCCGGCGACAGCCTTGCCGCCGTGCGTTTGAAGCGCGCGCGCCTTTCGCGCACGATGGCGAAGAACGCGGCTCGCGCCCGGGCAATATCGCGACCAGTCAGCGTGCGCGCTTCATTGAGGCGCCGCGACAGAGTTGCCGGCGTCAGCCTTTGCCGCTCCAGCGTCGCCCGCTTGCGCTCGATATTCACCGTCAGCCCGCGGCCGAGGCGGCTGGTCGCATCGTCGAAACGGCGGCGCGGCAGCGCCAGCAACTGGTCGGGCGAGGGGAGCGCGCGCGCCGCCGCGCGCACTGCCTGGCGCTTGCGCTCCAGATGCCGCGAGGCGCAGGCGTTGAGGCGCGCGCCAAGGCTGGCCAGGGTAACCTCCAGGTCCGCCCTGACCGGCACGGCGATCTCGGCCGCGCCCGTCGGTGTCGGCGCGCGCATGTCGGCAACAAAATCGATCAGAGTCGTATCGGTCTCGTGCCCGACGGCCGAGATCACCGGGATGACGGACGCCGCAACGGCACGCGCCAGCCCTTCGTCGTTGAAGCCCCAGAGGTCCTCGAGGCTGCCGCCGCCGCGTGCCACGATCAGAACGTCGGGCCGGCGGATGGCGTCGGCTGCGGTCAACGCGTTGAAGCCGTTGACGGCCGCGGTCACTTCCCGGGCCGTCGTCTCGCCCTGGACCCTCACCGGCCAGACCAGCACATGGAGCGGAAACCGGTCCTTGATGCGGTGGATGATGTCGCGGATCACCGAGCCGGTCGGCGAGGTGACGACGCCGATGACTTTGGGCATGAAAGGCAGCCGCCGCTTGCGGCCGGCATCGAACAGGCCTTCGGCCTGCAGCCGGCGCTTGCGCTCTTCGAGCAGCGCCATCAGCGCGCCGGCGCCCGCCGGCTCCAGATTGTCGATGACGATCTGATAGTTGGATTTGCCGGGGTAGGTGGTCAGCTTGCCACTGGCGATCACCTCCATGCCTTCCTCGGGGCGGAACTTCAGCCGCGCCATGGTAGTTTTCCAGACCACCGCATCAATCCGCGCGCGGTCGTCCTTCAACGCGAAGTACGCGTGGCCGGACGAATGCGGGCCGCGATAGCCGGAAATCTCGCCACGCACCCGCACATTGCCGAAGGCGTCCTCGACAGTGCGCTTCAGCGCGCCGGAAATCTCGCTCACCGTATATTCGGTGGCGTTGCTGCGTGATTCGGTTGCTGTTTCACTCATTGCGCGATTGGGGAACGCTTATCGGCCCGCGTCAAGCGCGGAGAAACCGCGCTAATATTATAACGCGATGTTAAGCCCGATTTGCTTTGACAGGCCCGAAGAGCCGGCCGGGGACCTGATGAGCGAACGCCAAAACAGCAGCCCGTTGACCCGTCAGGTCACGCTGACCGTGCTGACGCTCGCCACTTTCGCTTTAGCCATCGTCGTGGGCTTCGGCTTCTACGCGGCCAGCCAGGCCGATGATGCCTCGCTCGTACGACAAAAGATGTTCATCGCCGATGGTTTGAAGGACCAGATTGCGTCTGTTCAGCGGGAACAGGAAAGCGTTTCGGTCTGGGATGACGCGATCATCAATGTGAGGGCAGGCAACCAGACCTGGATCGAAGAGAATCTCAGTGTCTGGATGTTCACCTACTACGGTCACAACCGGGTCTATATTCTCGACGCCGCCAATCATGCGATCCACGCCATGCGCGAGGGCAAGGTGGTCGACGCTTCCGCCTATGGCGAGGACCAGCCCACGCTTCTTCCGATCATCGAAAAACTCCGTCGCATGCTGGCTGGGCCGCCGCAGGCCGATGCATACGGTCAGCCTGCGAAGATGGTGGCCGAGGATCTGGTGTCGCTCGACGGCAAGCCGGCGATCCTGAGTGTGATGCCGCTGGTGCCGAGCTCGGATAGGATCACTCAGGCGCGCGGCACCGAGTGCCTGCATGTATCGGTCGAATTCATCAATGACGCGGTGATCGGCAAGATCGCCGGAAAGTACCTGCTTGATGGCGCGCGGCTGGTGCCTTTGTCACAGCCGGCTGGCCCAGCCGCCGTGCCGCTGGTCGATTCGCGCGGCGTCATCCTCGGCTATATCGGCTGGGACCAGCTACGGCCCGGCCTTGCCTTAGTGCGCGAGATCGCTCCTGCCTTGGCGATCGCCCTGCTGTTGGCGGGCGGCGCGCTGGTATTCCTGTTGCGAAGGTTGCGTCGCGCCTCGGCCGCGCTGCAGACCAGCCAGGACCAGGCGCAGTATCTCGCCTTCCACGACACGCTCACCGGCCTCCCCAACCGGGCGCTGTTCGAGGACCGCCTGCGGCGCACGCTGCTGTTCGCCAGCAGGGACAAGACGCGCATCGCGCTGCTTTACCTCGACCTCGACCGCTTCAAGCATATCAACGACACGCTCGGCCATCCGGCCGGTGACGAGCTCGTGCGCCAGACCGCGGCGCGGCTCAAGCATACGATCCGCGAAGTCGATACCGTCGCGCGGCTCGGCGGTGACGAATTCGCCGTCATCCTGCTTGACGTTCCCGACGTCGGAAGTGCCGAGGACATCGCCGAAAGGCTGCTCTTGAAGCTGCGTGAGCCGTTCCGGCTGATCGACGACCAGGTCTTCGTCAGCGCGAGCGTCGGCATCGCGCTGTCGTCTGGATCGGATATCGACGCGGACGATCTGTTGCGCAAGGCCGACATCGCGCTTTACGAGGCCAAGAAGAACGGTCGTGGCCGATACGAGCTGTTTGCCGGCGACATGGATGATCTCTTGTTGCGCAAGCGCAAGGTCGAGTCCGAACTCCGCAAGGCGCTGGAAGGCGAAGGTGGCATCAAGCTCGCCTATCAGCCGGTTTTCGCGGCCGACGGCCGCGGGATACTGGGGGCTGAAGCGCTGATCCGCTGGAGCCATGAAGTGCACGGCGCTTTGCCGGCGGCGCAATTCATCGCCATCGCCGAAGAGCGCGGCCTCATCGGCGATTTGGGCAAATGGGCGCTGGGCGAAGCCTGCCGCTTTGCCGCCGGGACCGAATTGCCCTGGATCGCGGTCAACATCTCGCCGATGCAGCTGCGTGACATCGGCTTTGCCGGACAGGTCGCCGATATCCTGAGCAAAACCGGGCTCGATCCCTGTCGCCTGCAGCTTGAGACCGCCGAAAGCGTGCTGCTCGAGCACAATGATACGATCGGCACGGTGATTGCCGCGCTGCGCCAATCCGGCATCTGCATCGTGCTCGACGATTTCGGCACCGGCTATTCCTCGCTGAGCTATCTGCGCCGCCAGGCGATCGACAAGTTGAAGATCGACCGCTCTTTCGTGCATCTGCTCGACGAGGACGAAAGCGCGCGCGCCATCGTCAAGACGCTGATCGAGCTGGCGCAGGCGCTTAAGGTCGAGGTGACCGCGGAAGGCGTCGAAACCGATGCACAAAAGGCCTTGCTGGTCGGCATGGGCTGCCGCCAGTTGCAGGGCTATCTGCTGTCGCCGCCGCTGGAGCCCGGCCAATTGCTTGCGCTGCCGGGTGTTTCACTTGCCAACCGGGAACGTTCCGCCGCTCGCGCCTGATTCTACCAGCCAGGCATGATCTGGTTCGCCTTGACCCGCTTCATCTTGGCGAAGGCGAGGGCGGCGAAGTCGAAGCTTCCCGCCTCCTCGCTGAGCGGCACGGAAATGTTGTCGAGGCTTTCGGCGATGTGGCGGGCCAAAGCGTCGACGATCTCCGGCTGCGAGGTCTGGCCGCGCATGATGCCGATGCGGCAGTCCGGCAACTGGCCGAAGCCATCGGCCTCGCCGAGCACGCGCATGCCTGGCCGCAGCGCGCATTCCGGCAGCACCGAGACCGCCAGGCCGGAAAGCACGGCGGCGGTGATTACGGTGGCCGAGAAGCTTGAGAACAGCACGCGGTACTCGCGGTTCTGCCGGTCGAGCACGTCGACCGCCGCGCGCCGCCAGATGCAGTTCGGCCGGCCGAACGCCATCGGCAGGGTTTCCTGCTCATGTGTGGCATGGTTGGCGGACGTCACCCACAGAAGCGGCTCGCGCCGTACCACTTCCGACTGGCCGCGCGTGTCGTTATGCGTCACCAGCGCCAGGTCGAGATTGCCGCGCTTGATGTGCTCGACCAGCCCCGGCGTCGGCTCGCATACGACGGTCAGCTCGACGCGCGGATTGGAGCGCGAGAAACGCGCCATGATCTCGGGCAGGAAGCGATCGGCATAATCGTCCGGCGTGCCGATACGGATCGTGCCCTCGAGCCGCTGGTCGTCGAAGGCGGCCAAAGTCTCGCGGTTGAGATGGATCAGCCGCCGCGCGTAGGAAAGCAGCCTCTCGCCCTCCTCGGTCAGCTTGTTGGTGCGTCCGTCCTTTTCGAACAGCGGCTTGCCGATCCGCTCCTCCAGCCGCCGCATCTGCATCGACACTGCCGACTGTGTCCGGTGCACCTCCTCGGCCGCGCGGGTGAAGCTGCCAGTGTCGGCGATCGAGATGAAGGTTTGCAACTGATCGAGGTCGAGCGGCGCTTTCATCGGTCAAACCCATCATTGATGTTGATGCTACAGATTAAAAACATTCGTTGGATTAATCAATCTCGCGATGGCAAATTGGCATCGTTCACATGAAAGCAGTGCAAGTCGCCCAGAAGTGGCTCCCGGTTCTGGGACGACGATATGCATCACGTCAATGAATGGAAACTGGAGCGGCGCTTCTCCCAAGGCGCCGCTTGCCTGGTTTCGTCCGCTCGACTCCTGAAGGAGAGACTGACATGACCACGATTGAACTCGCTTCCGAGACCCCGCGCATCACCACGCGTCCGGCCGTTGCGACGCGCGTGCTCAATGCTCTCGCCAACGCCTATGTCGCCTGGAAAAACCGCCGCGCCTTCTATCGCCTGGGCGAGATGTCGGACGCCGAGCTTGCCGATATCGGCCTGACCCGCGCCGACCTCCATGTCGCCGTCGCCGTGCCCTTCGGCCGCGATCCGACGGTGAAGCTGCGCGCCATCGCCAGCGAGCGCGCCGACACGATCGAGGATCTCGCTCGTCAGGTGGCCTGAACGGCCGCATTGCCTGGTTTTCCGGTCGCGTTGAACCTTTTCACGGCCAAGCGCGACCAAGTTTCATGCAGGCTCCCACACTCCCTGCCGGTTCCCCGCCGGCCAGCCTGCACATTGCCCGGTTCTCCTCCAGGACCGGGCATTTTTTTACCGCGCCTCTCTCTGGAAGGCGTCTCAGGGGATCAGGCGAACGCCAATTTTCTCGACGGTCTTGGCACTGACCGGCCAAGTTCATGCGCAGCTTCTATCCAAGCCGCGATGGCATCTTGAACATTCGCGATGGCCTCTTCGGGAGTTTCGCCATCGCTCATGCAACCGGGAAGATCCGGGACATAAGCGGAGAACCCGCCACCGTCCTCAATCGAGAGTGGTGCGATGACGACAGGATATTCAAGCTTGTCCGTCATGCTTTTTTGCCTCGTCGATAAACGACACGAGTTTTCGAATATATACGGGCTTGATCGGGCGTTTGAAAGGCACCGTCAAAATGTCAGCCATTGCCGTGTGGTAGATCTTGTAATGCGAACCGCCCGATCTCGGCGGCACGCATTGAATGCCGGCCTCGTCGCAAACTGCCTTGACATCTCGTATCGACCAGTCGCCGCGAGGATTGCGGCGCATTTGTTCGAGTCTCTTGCTCACGAAAGTCGTTCCGGGGCGTTCGATGCTCACCGCCGGTCCATGTCGCGCTTGAACTGATCGAAGATCGTCCCGACGCTCTTCTCATATTCGTCGCGCTGCTGGGCACCGGTCTCGAACATCTTGCCGAAGATATCGTCGAACGGGTTTCGCGGCCGGCCGCTCGGATTGTTTTGCGGCTGTTGCGGCGCGCTTGGCTGCGGTTGGCGCTGCTGCGGCTGCGGCGCCGGTTGTTCCCCAGGCACGCCGAAGCCGCCGCCGCCCTGGCGCAGCATCTCCTCGAAGATCTTGCCCAGCGGGTTGTCGCCATAGGGACTTTGCGTCTGCTGTGGTTGAGTCTGCTGCGGCTGCCGCGTCGTGCCGCCGCCGAACATATCCTGCAGCACCTTGCCGAGCGGGTTTTCGCCGTACGGATTGGGCGCCTGCTGCGGCTGGTTTTGCGGCTGTTGCGCGCCGCCGCCGAACATGTCCTGCAGCATTTTGCCGAGCGGGTTCTCGCCATAGGGCGCCGGCTGCGGCGCTGGCGCGAGGCCGCCTTGGCGCATCATCTGCTCGATGATCTCGCCGAGCGGATTGCCGCTGCCGCCGAAGCCGGCGGCCTGCATCTGCCCCCCACTCAATTGATTGTTGGTCTGCTTGAACAGCCCGCCCATCATCATCGAGGCCATGGCCGGCAGCATCTGTTGCAGCACCTGCTGGCTCAATCCCGTCGCCTGCGCGGCTTGGGCTGCCACGGCGCGCGACAAATCCTTCGAGCCGAACAGATGGCCGAGTATGCCATTGCCCTCATCGATGCCTTGCGGCGAAAAGGCCCTCGTGGCGTCCTCGAAATACTTGGCGTGCTGGCCGCTCGCCATCGCCGTCATGAACGCGCCCATCCCGTAGGGATCGGCGGTGTTGCGCTGCAGCCCTTGCGAGAATGCCGGCAGCAGCGCCTGCACCGCGGCCTGCGTCTGCTGCATCGAAAGCCCATATTGCTGTGCCAGCGCCTGCATGCCGGCGCCGTTCTGGGCCTGGGCGAAAATGTCGAACAGGGAAGGCATTTGGGTTCTCCTCCGAGAATATCCTCATCGGAGAGCCTAGTTCGTTTCCATCACCGATTGAAGCGGCTTTTGGCGCCCAACCGCTCGGCGCATGCCGGACGGTTAATACGCATATTCCATGAACACCGGCTCGATCGAGCCGCCCCAGCGCGTGTGGTAGGCCGACAGCATCTCCTCGGCGCTGGTGGTGCCGCGCGCGACCACTTCGTCGAGCGTGTTGAGGAACGACGTCTCGTCATAGCCGTCGCGGTTCTTCTTGCCGCGATTCTTCAGGCCCGTGCGCGAGATGGCAAGCACGTCGCGGGCGACATCGCGCAAGGTGGCGTTGCGGAACGGCGCCGCGATGCCCAACTCCGGCACCGCGTTGCGCATCGCCAGCGCTTCCTCGCAGGTCCAGCTCGCGGTCAGCGTCTCGGCGGCGTCAAGCGCCTGCTCGTCGTAGAGCAGCCCGACCCAGAAGGCGGGCAGGGCGCAGATGCGCCGCCACGGCCCGCCGTCGGCGCCGCGCATTTCGAGGAAACGCTTCAGGCGCACGTCGGGGAACAGGGTCGAGAGATGATTTGCCCAGTCGCCCATGGTCGGCAGGCCGTCAGGGAGTTCATTGCGGGCGGCGCCCGCCATGAACTGTCGGAACGTATAGCGCGTCATGTCGTGATAGTGGCCGTCGCGGATGACGAAATACATCGGCACGTCGAGCGCCCATTCGACATAGTCGGCGAAGCCGAAATCCGGCGAGAAGCAGAATTCGAGCATGCCGGAGCGCTGGTTGTCGGTGTCGCGCCAGATATCGCCGCGCCAGCTCTGCAGCCCGTTCGGCCGGCTCTCGGTGAAGGGCGAGTTGGCAAACAGCGCTGTCGACAGCGGCTGCAGCTTCAGCGACACCTGCATCTTGCGACGCATGTCGGCTTCGCTCTCGAAGTCGAGATTAACCTGGATCGTGCAGGTGCGGTACATCATGTCGAGGCCCTTGGTGCCGACCTTCGGCATGTAGCGTGTCATGATCTCGTAGCGCGACTTCGGCATTTTCGGCGTGTCGGCCAGCGACCATTTCGGGCTGCCGCCGAGGCCGAGGAAGCGGATGCCGAGCGGCTCGGCGATCTCGCGCACCTGCGCCAGATGCGCATTGCCCTCGCGGCAGGTCTGGTGGATCGATTCCAGCGGCGCGCCGGAAAGCTCGAACTGGCCGCCGGGCTCCAGCGAGATCGCGCCCTGGCCGGTCGGCTCGACTAGGCCGATGATCCGGCCCGCATCCATGATCGGATCCCAGCCGAGTTTTTCCCGCATTCCCTCGAGGATGGCGCGGATGCCGCGCTCGCCGCCATAGGGCACCGGCGCGTTGCCGTCGACATAGAAGGGGAATTTCTCATGCTCGGTGCCGATGCGCCATTTGTCGCGCGGCTTGTTGCCGTCGGCCAGATAGCCGACAAGTTCGTCGACGCCTTCGATGAGCTGGGTGTCGGTTGTGTCGCGCGCCATTAGAAAGCCCTCCGCAGCCATCAGCTGGCCGCCGGGCGCTAGATGGACGAAATGTCAGTAGCCGATCAAGCGAAAAATCCTGAGCCACGGCTCAACTGGATTTGATCTGCATGGCTCGCCTTTCCTTTCCCCTCGGGGACATTCCGAACCCCCTCGCGCAAAACGCGCAAAACTGTTCGCGATGTCCTCGCACACCTGTTCGCGATATCCCTGTTCCAAACAAAGGGAGAAGGCAAGGTCCTACCAATCGCCGATCGTCGCCTGGATCACCGCCAATGCCGCCACCGCCGCGGTGTCGGCGCGCAGGATGCGCGGCCCGAGCGGGATGGCGGTGACGAATGACAAGGCCCTCAGCATCTTGCGCTCGTCCTCGGAAAATCCGCCTTCCGGACCGACCAGAAGCGCAAGTTTCTTCTCGTTTGCCGCTTGCAAGGCCGGCAGCGGATTGTTGGTCGAGGCATCCTCGTCGCAAAAGATCAGCCGTCGCTCCCGATCCCAACTGGCGAGCAGCCGTTCCAGCTTCTCCGCCTCGCGCACCTCAGGCACCGCCAGGATGCCGCATTGCTCGGCCGCCTCGACGACATTGGCGCGCAGCCGTTCGATGCCGGGCTTCGTCACCTGCGTGTGCTGGGTGATGACAGGCTGCAGTATGCCTGCTCCCATCTCGACCGCTTTCTGCACAAGGTAATCGAGCCGGCCCTGCTTCAGCGGCGCGAAGCAATAGACGAGATCGGGCAGCGGCGGCTGCGGCCGCTGCAGGTCCAGCACCTTCAGCCGGACCGCCTTCTTGGACTTCGCAGCGACCGACGCCGACCATTCGCCGTCGCGGCCGTTGAAAAGCAGCACCTCGGCGCCTTCGCCGAGCCGCAGCACATGGGCGAGATAATGGCTCTGCTGCTGTCCGGCGTCGAATTCGAGGCCGGGTCCGAGATCGTCAGGCACGAACAGCCGCTGCATTTTGTAGTTGGCGCGCATGGCCCAAGCAGGTTCCGCAAAAGTGTCTCGCGGTTTTGCGATCAGAACCTGCGAAAAACAAGGGAATCTAAGCAGATATTCGTGGGACATTCCACGATATCTGCTTAGGAACGAGCGAGGCCGGCTGCGGCGTCAAGCAGCGGCGGTCGGATGCCAGACCGGCCCGAAGCCTTGCCGCAATACCGCAATGGTGGTCGCAGGCGTCAGCAGGCGCAGCGACCCGCCGGTGAGGCGATCGAAGGCGATAGGACTCGAATAGCCCGCGAACGACCATCTGCGTGCCTTGCCGCCGCGCAGCGCATAGGCAGCGTCGCCCTGCGCTACCACCGTTCCATCCGGCAAGCCTCCGAGCTCCGGCGCGGTCACGGAAGGCGGCCGTCCGCCGGAAGCCAGCCGCTCCTTGTGCAGCCGTTTGTCGACCATCGGCGCGCGCGGTGCGTCGATCCCGAACGCCTTGCCGAAACGGCTGACGAAGTCGGTCGCCCGTTCACGCCGGCAGAAGAAGCAGGGCCGGTGGCCGGCGGCCAGCGCCGTCACCTCGTCGAGGAAGAACAGCTCCGTCCAACCTGCCTTTCCGCCAGGCCGGTTGCGACCCATCGGCTCGCGCCGCACATTGCCGAATTCGCAGGCACAGATGATCCAGGCCGGCAAGGCCCAGCGCTTCCTCAGCAGCGTCTTCGTCTCGGGGTCATGGATGATGCCGCGATTGCCGGTGAACAGGCCGCGTTCCGGCACGGCATGGATGGCGCCGAAGGGATCGACCCGGTTCTGCAGTGGCATAGCTTTCTCTCCGGCACGCATCTTGGCTGAAACACGGGCCGCATGATATCGCTCGCCCCGTCATTTTCATGTCAGCAGGTTTTCGATGCGGGTTTTGGTCGTCCAGAATTTCGACAATGAGGGCCTTGGCCAGATCGGCGCTGCCCTTGTGGAAGCCGGCGCCGATATCGACCTGCGCAAGCCCTATCGCGGCGATACTCTGCCCGGCGACAGCACCGAGCACGATGCCATCGTGGTGCTTGGCGGCGCCCAGAACGCGCTCGATGACGAGATCTGCCCCTACTTCCCCGCATTGCTCGACCTGACCCGCGATTTCGCCGACAAGGACCGTTCGGTTCTCGGCATCTGTCTAGGCAGTCAGCTTCTGGCGCGGGCTTTCGGCGGCACCAACCAGATCGGCGGCGCCACCGAGTTCGGCTGGCATAAGGTGTCGCTGACGCCGGCCGCCAAATCGGATCCGGTCCTGGCGGCGATGCCCGAGAAATTCCCGATCTTCGAATGGCATGACGACACGTTCGGCCTGCCGGAAAACGCCGTGCGGCTCGCCTGCAGCGCGGTCGCCGAAAACCAGGCCTTCCGCCTCGGCCGCGCCGTCTATGGCTTCCAGTTCCACTTCGAGGCGGATACGCCGATGGTGCGCGACTGGAGCACCTCTTTCGCATCGCTGATCGGGGAACGCTATCCCGATTGGGCCGGCAAGCTTGATGACGAGATGGCCCGCAACGGGCCCGATGCCGACGCCGCGGGGCTCGCCATTGCCCGCGCCTGGGTGGCGACGATCTAAACGATCGAAATTGGCTGGAGTCATGCCAAAGCCGCAAATGACGTAACGCCGCACAATGGATCACGGGCCCTGTCGTAACAGGGGTGCCCTCCAGACTTGGCCGGTGTGAAAAAGTCCGGCGTAGTCGTCATATGACGACTGCGGAGTCTGTGATCCTGCCTTTCATTGGTTACCGGGTTCAAATCGAGCACACGGAAGGCGTGCGCGAAGGCGCATGGAGGTATCCGGCTTGCGTGACAGGGCCGGAGTCTTTTGATCACCGTGGGCGGACCCTTGGGTAATTGCCTGGTGTCGCTCTTGAGGCAGGGGTTTTCATGCGGATTGTGGGGTTTGTCGTCGGATACGCGGTCGTTGCCGGTGGTGCTTGCGCGGCGGCCGCGCACGTCGCGAGCGATCTGCGGCAGTTGGTGAATTCGCCGGCGGGAGCGCCTGTGATCCATCTGGCCTCGTTCTGCGCGTCCCCCGGTCGCTGCGAATCCGGCGGCGGCAATGGCGCTGAGCATCGTCCCGCGAGGAAGAGCAGCGGCGGATCGAGCAGCAGCGGCACTTCCGGCGGGACGAGCAGCGGCACTTCCAGCGGGACGAGCGGCGGCACCTCCGGCGGGACGAGCGGCGTCACCTCCGGCGGGACGAGCGGCAGCACGTCCAGCGGGACAAGCGGCGTCACTTCCGGCGGGACGAGCGGGGGCACCTCCGGCGGGACGAGCGGGGGCACCTCCGGTGGGACGAGCGGGGGCACCTCCGGCGGAACGAGCGGCGGCACCTCGGGCGGCACCAGCGGCACCAGTGGCTGAGCCTTGCTGCACGATGCGAAAACGTTGCGATTGAGCGCCCTGGATGCGCCTCCGCGATCGGCAACCGGGGCGTGGAGCGGCATCGCCGGTCTTGCGGCCATGATCGCGACGGTCATCGCACTGCGTTCGTGGCAGCAGCCGGACTACATCAGGACGCTCGCCGTTCTTGCCGTCGTCGCGCTCGCCATGGTGGTGGTCGACCTGCAGGTCTATCGGGTCCAGCACAACGCCTCGTCGGGCCTTTCCGCCGCGCCGCAGCGACCGTCCGATATAAGGCGAATCCTCTACAAGCTGGCCGGGCTGTGGCTCACCGTCGGCGTTGTCGCCGCGATCTACTGGCTGCTGCCGGTCTATTCCGATAGCTTTTACGATCCTTTCAAACAGGCGACGCTCTACGGCCTGCCTGCGCTGGTGCTGCTTTCACCCGTCTACATCGCCTTTGTCGACCGCCTGCAGCGCCAGCCTGAGGACGCTTATGCCCAGCTGGGTCGCCTTGTCGCGGGCAACCGGCCAAGGGACTGGTCGATGCTAGCTGCGCACGGTCGAGGCTGGATCATCAAGGGCTTCTTCCTGCCGCTGATGTTCATCTACACCAACAATGACCTCGCCGCGCTCTGGGCACGCTCACCACTGGTGTCGATCGACAATTTCGAGCACTTCTTCTCCTTCGGCATCGACTTTCTTTATCTTGTCGACGTTCTCTTCGCGACCGTCGCCTACACGCTTACCCTGCGCCTGACCGACAGCCATCTTCGCTCGGCCGAGCCAACCGTCAGCGGATGGGTGGTCTGCCTGTTCTGCTATCCGCCGTTCTGGAGCTCGGTCGGGGTCAAATATCTCGCCTTTGATCAGGACGACGCCTATTGGGGCCATTTCCTCGGATATTACCCGCTGATCTACGGCCTCTGGGGCAGCATCATCCTAGCGCTGGTCCTGGTCTATACCTGGGCGACCGTCTCCTTCGGTCTGCGGTTCTCCAACCTTACCAATCGCGGCATCATCACCAACGGACCGTACCGCTGGGTCAAGCATCCCGCCTATCTCTGTAAGAACATCAGCTGGTGGATGATCTCGATGCCGTTCCTCAGCACCCAGGGCTGGACCGTAGCCGTGCAGTCGTGCCTGCTGCTTGCCGGCGTAAACGCCCTCTACTGGCTGCGCGCCGTCACGGAAGGGCGGCATCTAGCGGCCGACCCAGCTTATCGAGAATACCAGGATTTCATCACCCGCCGCGGTCTGTGCGCAAGGATTCGGCGAGGCTTGCCCCTGGGTTGAAAGGGTCGCCTGACCCGAAGCGTGGCATAATTGGCACGCGGCACCGGTTCCGCCTGGGGAAAACCTGCTTCGTGCTTGGCTTGTGCTCGCCTGCCATCTTAGAAGGCGCCCGCCCTGTATCGTCCGTGCAACCGCGATGAACCTTCTGTGTGATCCAAGCGACACACCGGCGATACAGAATCTGCCTAGAAGCGCGAAATCGTCGAAACATTGAGACGCATTTTATCGTTTCAACGCATTGGTAACCGCCTCGTGCACAGATGCAGAAAGCTCAACCAGAGATGACGTCCGTGAAAGCAGCGCTTTTGTCCTTTGTCATGCTGTCTGCCATCGTGCTCTGCGGCCTCGGCATTTATGCCGCCGATGCAGCGACAAACCACCGGGCCGTCGACGGCTACGGCGTCACCGCCTCGCTCAACTAGACCTGACCTCTCGGTTGAGGGGTGGATCTCCGCGTCGGGATCTGGCTTTGAGCAATTCCAGGAAAGTGTGAAACGGTTCCGTCATGAATTGCGTCAAGACAAAGCGCGGTTCTGCGTTCGTGAAACGATGAACCGGTGCAGGCCGCTCACTGGACCAGCGGCCGCATCGTTTTCAGCATGGCGACGAGTTGGCTCTGCCGATGAGTGCCGGTTTTCTGGAAGACACGCTCGAGATAGGTGCGGGCCGATTTGACGGTGACGCCGTTGCGGCTTGCCGATTGCGCCAGCGTGAGGCCGGCGGCGAGATCGATGGCGAGCCGCGCCTCCGCCGGGGTCAGATCGAACAAGGCGTTGAGCAGGCTCGCCGACGGCACGAGCGCGCTTGGCTTGACCGGTGTCGCGACCACGAGGATGTCGGCATTGCCGAAGATGTCGTGCGCGGCGCGCCGCAGCGGCAAAAGATGTACGACGAACGGCGCCTGGCCACTGATCCCCGGCACGGGGATGGATCCGATCGCACTGCCGCGCCGGCTCATGTCGGCCACGGCCTCCTGAAACAGCCGATTGGCATCGCGGTCGGCGATCGCCAGTCCGCCATAGGCCACCGGCAGGAACGCCGCGTCCAGCCGATCGAGATGCAGGTTCGTTGCCATCACCCGTCCATTTGACGAAAGCACGGCGGCCGGCAAGCCAAGCAGATTGAGCGCTGAAGCGGTCGCTTCGGCGCGCTCGACTCTCAACCGCCCGGCGACCAGGCTGGCTCGGGCAAGATGCGGTCGCAGCCCGTCGAGCCTGTCGACCTCGCCATGCTTATAGCCGCCGTCCTTGGTCCATTTCTGGAACACGAATGTCGCGAGCTCGCCGGTCGGCATGGGGATAGCCGCGCACAGATGAGCGCCGATGCCGAATTGCCTCAGCATGATGCGGGCCGGATCGCGCTCGATCTCCTCGGCGCTCATGAAGTCGTCGACGCGCACGAAGCTTGCCGGCTGCAAGCTGCACATCTTCTGGACGCTGTCGCAGAACTTCCAGAAATCGCCCTTGACGAACTCGTCGAACAGCGGCCGCAGATTGTCGAGCGTCGTTCCGCGCGGCGGGCTGTCGTCGCTGAAGAAGAAGACCTGCGCGCTGGCCGAATTCGACTGCTCGCTCGCCTGCTGGAGCACCTGGTTCCACCGCTCCGGAACGAAGGCAGCCTCGTAGATGAGTTCAATCAGGTCGATCATGACTGCCGTGCAAAATCAATGCGAGCGTGACGGCTCAGGAAACGCGGAAAGAGCGGCTCAGTATCCGCCGCTGGTGTCTTGATCTCAAGCCGGCGCGTCCAATCTGTACGGGCGAGACCGATCTCGGCAATATGAAATTCATTGCCCGTATGGGCCAGTGGCGGCTTTCATTTGCCTGGCAATCCGTCGCAGCGCCTACAACGCTTTCCCCTGCATGGCGAGGATGCGTTTGTCGCCGCCATTGACGGCCAGCGCGCTTAGCGTTCCGGATTTCCAGGCGAGCGTGTCGACATTGACGCGGTTGGCCTTCACCTCGGCTTCCGGGACGGGCGTGTGCCCGTGCACGATCACCTTGGAAAAAAGCCCTGGATGATCATGGAAGGCGTCACGGATCCAGATCAGGTCCTGCCGGTTCTGACGGTCGAGCGGCACACCCGGTCTTATCCCGGCATGGCAGAAGAAGAAGTCGCCGAAGGTCGCCGAAAACGTCAGCGATTGCAGGAAATCGACATGGCTGCGCGGCACCGCTTTCACCAGGGCCATATGTCCCCGGGCGATCGCTTGCGCCCTGCCGTACCAGTGGCCGTCGCGAAGAAGGTCGACGCCATAGGACTGCGCCGTCTGCACGCCGCCGTAATTCATGAACAGGCCGTCCGGCTCTGCCTCGGCCAGGAATTCGAGCATGCCGATGTCGTGGTTGCCGGCGAGCATGATGTTGCGCGGATCGCGCTTGCGCGTCTCGATCAGAAAATCGATGACGCTTCTGGAATCCGGTCCGCGGTCGACATAGTCGCCGAGATGGATGATGCGCCAGTCCGACCCGGGCGCATATTCCAGTTCGCTCTCGATGCGGCGATGCATGGCGGCGAGCAGGTCGTGGCGTCCGTGCACGTCGCCGATCGCATAGAGACGCATGCCGTCGGGACCGCGCGCGTCGAGATAATGGATACCGGTCTCAGTCAAGGCGTACGTCTTTCCCGTGTGGTTCACCACGGGAAACTAGGGCGGATCGGTGAATAAGGCTTAGCGCCGCAACTGCTCCTTGCCCATGTCGGTTACCAAACGCTTACCGCACAGCGCCAGCGTGATGTCCATCTCCTTGCGGATGATTTCGAGCGCCTTGGTGACGCCGTCCTTGCCCATCGCACCGAGGCCGTAGAGGAAGGGTCGGCCGATATAGGTGCCCTTGGCGCCGAGGCAGAGGGCCTTGAGCACGTCCTGGCCGGAGCGGATGCCGCCATCCATATGGACTTCGATCCTGTCGCCGACCGCATCGGCGATTTCTTCCAGCACCGAGATCGAGGACGGTGCGCCGTCGAGCTGCCGCCCGCCGTGATTGGAGACCACGATCGCATCGGCGCCGGTCTCAGCCGCCATCAGCGCGTCCTCCTTGTCGAGGATGCCTTTCAGGATGAGCTTGCCGCCCCAACGCTCCTTGATCCAGGCGACATCCTTCCACGACAGGTGCGGATCGAACTGCTCGTTCGTCCAGGACGACAGCGAAGAGACGTCGCCGACACCCTTGGCGTGGCCGACGATGTTGCGGAAGGTGCGGCGCTTGGTGCCGGCGATTCCCAGGCACCAGCGCGGCTTGAGGGCCAGGTCGATGATGTTGGCGAGCGTCATCTTGGGTGGCGCCGAGAGACCGTTGCGCACATCCTTGTGGCGCTGACCCAGAACCTGCAGGTCGAGCGTCAGCACCAGCGCCGAGCATTTCGCCGCTTTGGCCCTGTCGATCAGATTGAGCACGAAGTCCTTGTCGCGCAGCACATAGAGCTGGAACCAGAACGGCTTTTTGGTCACCGAGGCGACATCTTCGATCGAGCAGATGCTCATGGTGGACAGCGTGAACGGCACGCCGAACGCTTCCGCCGCCTCCGCCGCCAGCATCTCGCCGTCGGCATGCTGCATGCCGGTCAGCCCGGTCGGCGCGAGCGCCACCGGCATCGCCACCTTTTCGCCGACCATGGTCGATTCCAGCGAGCGGTTGCTCATGTCGACCAGCACGCGCTGGCGGAACTTTATCTTGCCGAAATCCTCTTCGTTGGCCCGGTAGGTGCTCTCCGTCCAGGCGCCGGAATCGGCATAGTCGAAGAACATCTTCGGCACCTTGCGGCGTGCCAGGTCCTTGAGGTCGGCGATGGTGAGGATTTCGCTCATGGTTGTCCCCGCTTAGGAGCGTTTTCGTGTGGGTTCGATATCGCCGGCGTCCGAGCGCTGTCTGAGGCGCAGCCTGGACACGCGCTGCCAGTCGCCGCTGCGCTCGGCTTCAGCCATCGAGCGCTCGACATAGGTGATGTGGTCCATCGCCGCCTTGCGCGCCGCGATTGGGTCTGCTGCCTTGATCGCGGCGTGGATCGCCCTGTGCTGCTCGAGCAGCGCCTCGCGCGCGCCGGGCACGCCGAACACCAGAAGCCTGTTCTGGAACACGCCTTCCGACAGCAGCCGGTAGCAGGAACGCAGCGTGTGCAAAAGAATGATGTTGTGCGCGCATTCGCAGACGGCGTGATGGAACTCGACGTCGATTTCCGCCTCGTCGTCGAAATCGCCGGTCCGGTGCGCTTCGTCCATGCGCGCCATGATGCGGTCGAGCAGGGCGAGGTCCTCCGGCGTGGCGCGCCGCGCCGCGTATTCGGCCGCGACAGCCTCGATCTCGCGCCGGTATTCCAGATAATCGGTCACCGCCTTGCGGTGCGTGGAGATGAGATCGGTCACCGGCTTGGTGAAAAGCTGGCCGATGACGTCGGCGACATGCGTGCCGCCGCCAGCCTTGGTCGTCAGCAGCCCGCGGCCTTCCAGCGCCTTCAGCGCGTCGCGCAGGATCGGCCGCGACACGTCGAACTGGCGCGCCAGCTCGCGCTCGCCGGGCAACCGGTCGCCGGTGCGCAGCACGCCTTCGATGATCAGGCTCTCGATCTGCTGCACCACCTCGTCGGCGGTGCGCGAATGCTCGATCCTGGAGAAGATGTCGCTCAATGGAGGGGTGCCTGGGAAGTGGGACGGATGTGGCGCAGATTAAAGCCTCTGTCGCCAACTGGTCAAATTATTTATCCAATTCGCCCAGCCCGTCGCATTGCCGGCCGCGTGCCAACCGGCCCGGATGCAGATATTTGCTGTTTACGCGTCCCGCCGATTGCCGCAAGACGGCAGGGTTCGCACGAAGGTCGAAACCAGGGGGACCAACCGTGTCCGACGAGATGTCCAGTCTCGAATTCCAGCCGCGCGCCCAAGGCAGCGTGATGGGCTTTCCGGCGCATGAGGGACGGCCCGGCGCGCTGGGCGAGGTCCATGCCCGCCCGCATCCGCTGATCGAGAAACCGCGCGTGCTCGTCCAGCTTTCCTTCATGACCGAGGGCGGCACTGCGGTCGATCATGCCGTGCTGTCGGAACTGTCGCGGCGGCTGGGCATCGCCGCACCCGAGCGCAATGCCCGCCACCATGCAATGAAATGGGGCAAGGGCACGCTGCGCTGGGAGCGCCATACGGAGTTCTCGACCTATCTCTGGGAAGGGCCGCTGGCCGAGAACGGCCGGGGGCAGGAGGATTCGCCCTTCGGCAATGGCTTCTCGCCACCCGGCACCGTAATCTCCGGCATCCGCCTGGAAATCCGCAAATGGACGCAGGCGAGCGAAAGGCTGATCGCCGGCTTCGACCCGACCAGCCTGTGCTATTCGCTGGTCGAGCGGGGCGCTGCCGCCATCATCACCGATTTCCGCCAGGACGGCGACGGCCTGACCCGCATGCTGGTGCTCGATCGCGGCCTGACGCCGGCCAGCACCGGCGCCCTGTCGCAGCGGCTGATCGACATCGAGACCTATCGGACGTTGGCCATGCTTGGCCTGCCGATGGCATTGACGCTGTCCGGTCGCGCCCGTCGCATCGAGGACCGTCTGGCGCAGACCACGCTGGAAATGAAGGCGGTCGAGACCCGCGACAGCCAGACCTTGCTCGCCGACCTCACCGAGCTCGCCGCCGAGCTCGAGGCCGATGCCGCGTCCAGCCTCTATCGCTTCGGCGCCAGCCGCGCCTATGACGGCATCGTCACCGCGAGGCTGGAAGCGCTGGATGAGGAGCCGGTGCAGGGCTATGACACCTGGGCGGGCTTCCTCTTGCGGCGCATGG
Organism: Mesorhizobium sp. B2-9-1; assembly: GCF_006439455.1. NCBI lineage: Bacteria > Pseudomonadati > Pseudomonadota > Alphaproteobacteria > Hyphomicrobiales > Phyllobacteriaceae > Mesorhizobium > Mesorhizobium sp. B2-9-1. The sequence goes on from NZ_VFTP01000012.1 coordinate 42,164, forward strand.
CGCCGGCCATGCGTACCTGCCGCTCGGTCGAGGAGCGCCAGGCCAACCTGTCGCGAAAACTCACCCGCGCCACGACGCTGCTGCGCACCTGGGTCGATGTCGATGTGGAGAAGCAGAACCGCGACCTGCTGGCCTCGATGAACAACCGCGCCCGGCTGCAACTGCGCCTGCAGCAGACCGTCGAAGGCCTGTCGGTCGCCGCCGTGTCCTATTATGTCGTCGGTCTCATCGGCTATCTCGCCAAGGGCGCCTCGGTCTTCGGTCATGCTTTCGCGCCCGAAGTGGTCACCGCGGCCTCCGTGCCGGTCGCCATCCTGCTCGTCTGGTGGGGCGTGCGCCGGGTGCGGAAGATGCATTCCGAGCCGGCAAAGCATCCGGGCGAGTAGCGGACAACCATCTTCATGCGCGGGTCTGTCCGCAGCGGCAGATTGCCGCTGCGGAAGCTTGGCGTTACGCTTGCCGCCGCGTGTGACCAAAGCAGCATTTGCAACAAAACCGTCGGGCTGGTAAAAGATTTTGACCAGTCAAAAGCGGATGAGGCTGCCCGATGTCCGGCCTAGCCATGCCCAAGCCAGATGCCGAAACGATGCGCCGGCGCGCCGAGATCGTCGCCGACATGCGCATCATCGTGCCGGGCGAGGGCGTCGTCGACGCGGCCAATGAAATGCGCGCCTTCGAGAGCGACGGCCTGACCGCCTACCGGCAGCTGCCGCTGGTCGTGGTGCTGCCGCAAACGGTCGCCCAGGTCTCGCGCGTGCTGAAATACTGCAACGAACGCAACATCCGCGTCGTGCCGCGCGGCTCCGGCACCTCGCTGTCGGGCGGCGCGCTGCCGCTCGAGGATGCGGTGCTGCTGGTGATGAGCCGCTTCAACCGCATTCTTCAAATCGACTATCCCAATCGCGTCGTCGTCGCCCAACCGGGCGTCACCAATCTCGGCATCACCACCGCCGTCGAGCAGGAGGGCTTCTATTACGCCCCCGATCCATCCTCCCAGATCGCTTGCTCGATCGGCGGCAATGTCGCCGAGAATTCCGGCGGCGTGCACTGCCTGAAATACGGGCTCACCGCCAACAATGTGCTGGGCATCGAGATGGTGCTGATGAACGGCGAGGTGGTGCGGCTCGGCGGCAGCCATCTCGACCAGGAAGGCTACGACCTGCTCGGCGTGATGACCGGCTCGGAAGGGTTGCTCGGCGTCGTCACCGAGGTCACCGTGCGCATATTGAAGAAGCCGGAGACGGCGCGCGCTCTCTTGATCGGCTTTCCGACCAGCGAACAGGGCGGCCAATGCGTCGCCGACATCATCGGAGCCGGCATCATCCCCGGCGGCATGGAGATGATGGATCGCCCGGCGATCCACGCGGCCGAGGATTTCGTCCATGCCGGCTATCCGCTCGACGTCGAGGCGCTGTTGATCGTCGAGCTCGACGGTCCAAGCGTCGAGGTCGACCATCTGATCGGCCTCGTCGAGGCGATCGCCTACAGGAACGGCTCGACTACCTGCCGCATCTCGCAATCCGAGCAGGAGCGGCTGAGCTTCTGGGCCGGCCGCAAGGCGGCCTTCCCGGCGGTCGGCCGCATCTCGCCCGACTACTACTGCATGGACGGCACCATCCCGCGCAAGGAACTGCCGAGGGTGCTTGCCGGCATGCGCGACCTTTCCGAGAAATATGGATTGGGCGTCGCCAATGTCTTCCACGCCGGCGACGGCAACCTGCACCCGTTGATCCTCTACGACGCCAATGTGCCGGGCGAGCTGGACAAGGCCGAGAGCTTCGGCGCCGACATTTTGCGCCTTTGCGTCCAGGTCGGCGGCGTCTTGACCGGCGAGCATGGCGTCGGCGTCGAGAAGCGCGACCTGATGCCGGAAATGTTCAACCAGATCGACCTCGACCAGCAGATGCGGGTTAAATGCGCCTTCGACCCCAACCACCTGCTCAACCCCGGCAAGGTGTTCCCGCAGCTGCGCCGGTGCGCGGAGCTGGGGAGGATGCATGTGCATCGCGGGCAGGTGGCGTTTCCGGATATTCCGAGGTTTTGATGGGGGCTAAGTTCGCATGACGGCGTTCCTTCGCCCCCCTCTCTGTCCTGCCGGACATCTCCCCCTCAAGGGGGGAGATCAGCTGTCATCGCGGCCTTCGCCAGCCTTCGACGTCGCAAGTGAGGCGCGGCCGCAGAAGCTGCCAATCTCCCCCCTAGAGGGGGAGATGTCCGGCAGGACAGAGGGGGGCGCGAAGGAACTCGGCTTGTCTCGGGCTGCGCCCAAGCCACCTCTCCCCCGCTTTGCGGGGGCGAGGAAAGGCGCCCGCTCATGACCACCTTCACCCCATCTTCTTCCGCCGAAACCCTCTCCACCGTCCAGTGGGCAGCCGCCGAGGAAACGCCGCTCGAAATCCTCGGCCATGGCTCGAAGCGCGGCATCGGCCGCCCATTGCAGACCGAACACACACTCGACTTGTCGCGCCTCACCGGGGTCACTCTCTACGAACCGGCCGAACTGGTGCTGTCGGCCCGCGCCGGCACATCGCTCGCCGAGATCGAAAAGCTGCTTGCCGAAAACGGCCAGCAATTCGCGTTTGAGCCGATGGACTATGGCCCGTTGCTCGGCGGGGAGTCGGGCCAAGGGGGCAAGAACGGCACGATCGGCGGGGTGCTGGCTTCGAACCTGTCCGGCCCACGCCGCCTCAAGGCAGGTGCATCGCGCGACCACATCCTTGGCGTCGCCGCCGTTTCCGGGCGCGGCGAAGCCTTCAAGTCCGGCGGGCGCGTGGTCAAGAACGTCACCGGCTACGACCTCTCCAAGCTGATGGCCAACAGCTGGGGCACTCTGGCCGTGCTCACCGACGTCACCTTCAAGGTCCTGCCTGCCGCGGAGACGGAAGTGACCTTGGCCATACGCGGCCTGCTCGATGACGCGGCCGTCGCCGCCATGGCGCTGGCGCTGGGCTCCAGCGCCGAAGTTTCGAGCGCGGCGCATCTGCCGGAGCGGATCGCCGCGAAGGTTGCCGGCGGCAAGCATGGCGGCGATGCCGCCACGCTGTTACGGGTCGAGGGATTTGGCCCGTCGGTCGTCTATCGCATCGAGGCGCTGAAGCAGCTGCTCGGCAAGGCCGGTCCGCTCGAAGAGATCGCCGGCGAGGCCTCGAAGGCGATCTGGCGCGACATTCGCGATTGCCGGCCCTTCGCCGATGGCGGCGCGCGGCCGGTTTGGCGCGTCTCGATGGCGCCGTCTCAGGCGCATCACATGGTGATGGCGCTGCGCATGCAGGCGGCGGTCGATGCCTTCTATGACTGGCAGGGCGGCCTGGTGTGGCTGTCGATGCGCGAGGAAGACCCGGAAGCCGATCTATTGCGCGGACTGATCCGCAAATATGGCGGCGGCCATGCGACGCTGGTGCGCGCATCCGCACCGCATCGCGCGGCGCTGCCGGTGTTCGAGCCGCAGCCGCCGCATCTGGCCGCGCTTTCGGCGCGGCTCAAGGCCGAGTTCGACCCGAAGCAGATTCTCAACCCCGGCCGCATGGCCTAAAGCAATTCCAGGAAAAGTGTGAAACGGTTTTCCGTCCGGAATTGCGTCTAACAGAGACGGCGATATGCAGACCAATTTCTCCGCCGCGCAGCTTGCCGACCCGCATGTCGCGGAATCGGAAAAGATCCTGCGCAAATGCGTGCATTGCGGTTTCTGCACCGCCACCTGTCCGACCTACGTGACGCTGGGCAACGAGCTCGATTCGCCGCGCGGCCGCATCTATCTCATCAAGGACATGCTGGAGAACGGCCGGCCGGCCGACAAGGAGATCGTCACCCATATCGACCGCTGCCTGTCCTGCCTTGCCTGCATGACGACCTGCCCCTCGGGCGTGAACTACATGCATCTAGTCGATCATGCCCGCGCCCATATCCAGCAGACCTACAAGCGTCCGCTGCTTGACCGGATGACGCGCGCCATGCTGGCCTTCGTGCTGCCTTACCCGAACCGCTTCCGCGCCGCGCTGAAGCTCGCCGGGCTTGGCCGGCCGTTCCTCGGCCTGTTCGAGAAATTGCCGGCGCTGAGACCGGTGGCGGCCATGCTGAAGCTCGCGCCCGCGTCGATCCCCCCGGCATCGCCGCTGGCTTCGCCCGGCACGCATGCCGGGAAAGGCGAGAGGCGTGGCCGCGTCGCCATCCTCACCGGCTGCGCGCAGTCAGTGCTCGATCCGGCGATCAACGAGACGACCATCTCGCTTCTGACGAAATTGGGCGTCGAGGTCGTGGTGCCGGAAGGCGAGGGCTGCTGCGGGGCGCTCGTCCATCATATGGGCCGCGAGGGTCAGGCCCTTGCCTCGGCCAGGCAGAATGTCGACGCCTGGACGCGCGCCATCGAGCAGGGCGGGCTCGATGCCATCATCATCACCGCCTCGGGCTGCGGCACCACGATCAAAGACTATGGTTTCATGCTGCGCCTCGATCCCGCCTATGCCGAAAAGGCGGCGCGCGTCTCGGCTCTGGCCAAGGACGTCACGGAATACCTCGCCGCTCTCGATTTGCCCGAGCCGGTGCGCAAGCCAGGCACGGTCGTCGCCTATCATTCCGCCTGTTCCATGCAACATGGACAGAAGATCACGCGCCAGCCGAAGGAGCTTCTGGCCAAGGCCGGCTTCGTTGTCCGCGAGCCGCACGAGGGGCATCTGTGCTGCGGCTCGGCCGGCACGTACAATATCCTGCAGCCCGAGATTTCGGCTAAATTGCGCGACCGCAAGGTCAAAAACATCGAAGCGACCGGCGCTTCAGTCGTCGCCACCGGCAACATCGGCTGCATCACGCAGATCGCATCCGCCGCGAAGTTGCCGGTGGTGCATACGATCAAGTTGCTCGACTGGGCCTATGGCGGCCCGAAGCCCGAGGGTGTTTCTGAGCGAGTGCTTGCGGCCGCAGAGTGATCCTCGTCGCCGGCGCCCCCTCATCCGGCCGCTTCGCGGCCACCTTCTCCCCGGCGGGGAGAAGAAGTTGGAGCCGCCGCCGACAGTCTCCTCTCCCCTTGGGGAGAGGTCGGCCGAGCGAAGCGGAGGCCGAGTGAGGGGGCGTGTCGGCCTACTCCGCCGCGAGCTGGTCCGGCACGCCGTAGGTCGCGCGGTAGAGCGCGCGCTGGCGGTTCAGCGCCACCATGGTGTTGCGCAACAGGATCGCGACCGTGAGCGGGCCGACGCCGCCCGGCACCGGCGTGATCCAGGACGCCACGTCCTTGACGCTGTCGGTGTCGACGTCGCCGACGATGCGGGTTTCGCCGTCAGGCCCGACCTCGGAATTGATGCCGATGTCGATGACGGCGGCTCCCGGCTTCACCATGTCGGCTTTGATCAGCCGCGGCTTGCCGACCGCGACGAACAGCGCATCGGCGCGCCGCGCATGCGCCGCCAGCGATCGCGTCATGTGATGGCACACCGTCACCGTCGCGCCCTCGCTCATCAACAGGAAGGCGATCGGCTTGCCGACGATCTCCGAATGGCCGACGACGACCACTTCCAGCCCCTTGAGCTCGAGGCCGGTCTCCTTCAGCAGTTCGACCGAGGCCGCCGCCGTGCAGGGGGCCAGGTCGAGCTGGTTGTAGACGATGTTGCCGATCGAGGCCGGGTGCATGCCCTCGACGTCCTTCAGCGGATGCACCGCCGCCTGCAGCGTCTTGATCGGGATATGCGCAGGCACCGGCCGCTGGATGATGATGCCGGTGACGCGCGGATCAGCGTTGAGGCCGTGGATCGCCGCTTCCAGCTCGCCTGCGGTGATGTCGGCGGCAAAGCGCCGCTCCTCGAAGGAGATGCCGGCAAGGGCGGCCTTGGCGCGCTGGTTGCGCACATAGACGTCGACCGCTGCGGTATCGCCCACGGTGATCGAGACAAGCTTCGGCGGAAAACCTTCGGCCGTGGCGATCGCTGCGTCCTCGCGCACTGAAGCGATGATGCGCTGGGCGACCGGGCCGCCTTTCAGGTAGCGGCTGTCGTCGGTCCGGGTCATGGCTGGCACCTCTGCCTTCTGGAGCAATTCAAGGAAAGGCGCACTACCGCCCGAAATTGCGTGACTATCAGGATTTGTGCACTGCAATAGCAGAGGAGCGCCGGGAAATCAGCCCCGGAAACGAAATGCCCTGCTTTCGGGGCGACTTGCCGCCTCATGCATCAAAAGAAAGGCTCAAAAACGAAAAGGCAGCGCGGTTTCCCTGCGCTGCCTTTTCGCGACTGGCCGTATCCCCACACAGCCCGTCCCCCGTAAACCTTTCACCGGTTAAAGCACATCCCGCGGGATAGCACTATGACTTGGCTGCAACAGCATCAGACAAAAAGTGCTGCGCCGTCTAACCGGCTGATTCGCTGTGACTATATCACCTCGACCGTGGTTCCGACATTCACGCGCTCGTAGAGGTCGACGACATCCTCGTTGCGCATGCGGATGCAGCCGGAAGATACCGCGCCGCCGATCGTCCAGGGCTGGTTGGTGCCGTGGATGCGGTATTCGGTGGTGCCGAGATAGAGCGCGCGCGCGCCGAGCGGGTTCTCGATGCCGCCGGCGAGATAGGTCGGCAGGTAACGGCCCTTGGCCGCCTCGCGCTTGATCATCTCCGCCGGCGGGCGCCATTCCGGCCAGACCTTCTTGTCGGTGATCTTGTGGGTGCCCGACCATTCGAAGCCGGGCTTGCCGGTGCCGACGCCGTAGCGCCGCGCCTTGCCGTTCTTCTCGACCAGGAAAAGGAAGTTCTGGTGCGTGTCGATGACGATGGTGCCCGGCTTCGCCGGCCCGTCATAGGCGACTTCCTGCGGCAGGTAGACCGGATTGATCTGCGGCCGCATCACCATGCGCTTGGCCGGCTGCTGCACGGCCGCCGTGCGCTGCTGGTCGGGCTGCGCCTGGAAGATGCGTCGCAGCGGCGGCTGCGCTGCCTGCCGCGCCGGGCGCACGATTCCCGGTGCCTGGCCGAGCTGCAGCACCCAGGGCGCCGAAAGGTCGGGGCTCACCATCACCGGCGGCCGGTCGGCATAACGGTCATTGGCAAGGGAGGTCGTGGCGCCGGCGGCAAGAATGGCCACCGCGCCGAGCAGGGAACGAAACGCTGCCTTCATGGGAACGCACCTTGATCGAACATCCGGGGCGGCGAGCGCGCCCTCGGTTTCGCGATCCTTGGCGTGGAGCGGCAAGCAAAACGTGAATCGGAATGCGTAAAATGCCGCTTTGTCAGTAAACCTTTTGGTGTGGTTACCGGCCGGTTCAGGAATCTGGTAAAGCCACGGTAAAAGCAGCGCTGAAGCGCATTAACAAATGGATCTGCTGACGATGGCGACTGGAAATGCCGGCATTCTCGATGGCCCCGACGGCAGGGCGCGCTGCTTCTGGCACGGCAATTTGCCGGACTATCTCCACTACCACGATCACGAATGGGGCAGGCCGGTAACGGACGATCGCCGGCTGTTCGAGAAGATCTGCCTCGAAGGCTTCCAATCGGGCTTGTCGTGGCTGACCATCCTGCGCAAGCGTGAGAATTTCCGCGAGGCCTTCGCCGGTTTCGACTTCGACAAGGTGGCGACGTTCACAGACGCTGATGTCGAGCGCCTGCTCGGCAATGCCGGCATCATCCGCCACCGCGGCAAGATCGTTTCGACCATCAACAACGCCAAACGCGCCCGCGAGATGGTCAACGAGTTCGGCTCGCTTGCCGCCTGGTTCTGGAAGTTCGAGCCGGGTCCGGGCGAGCGGCCCGAAATCGTCGACCTGGCGCATCTGCGCGCCAATCCGACGACGGCGGTGTCGGTCAGGATATCCAAGGAATTGAAGAAGCGCGGCTGGAGCTTTGTCGGCCCGACCACGGTCTATGCCTTCATGCAGGCGATGGGCCTGGTCAACGATCATCTCGAAGGCTGCTACTGCCGGGCAGAGGTGGAGAAAGAGCGCAAGACGCTCAAGCGGCCGAAGTAGGGGCGCCTTCTTCCTTCTCCCCTTGTGGGAGAAGGTGGCCGCGAAGCGGCCGGATGAGGGGTGTTCCAGGGAAAGCCAGCATCTCACATCGCCGGAGGAGACGGCAAGTTTGCCAGCGTCTCACTTCGCTGGAGCACCCCTCATCCGTCTCGGCGCTACGCGCCGATCCACCTTCTCCCCCAGGGGGGAGAAGGAGAAGAGGCTACTTCTCGAACCTGCCCTTATGGCCGCTGCCGTTGATGTCCCAGACCAGGCTGGAGCCGGACACCGTCAGCACCAGTCCGCTGAAGCCGCTGTCGTCGGGCGTATGATGCGTGGAGGCGGAGCTGTGGCCTGCCGGGATGACCTCGACAGTCGAGCCCTTCCTCACCCAGCAGCCCTTGCCGTACTGGTCGTTCGCGCCATAGGCGAGTGCGAATTCGAAGCTTCCGTCGTTCTTCAGCAGCAGTTCTGAACCGACCTCCATGACGCCGTTCAGGTAATAATGGCCGGCAAGACGGGCATCGCCCGGCTGGCGGGCGTTGGCCGCGACGGGCATGCAAAGGACAAGCGCGCCGGCAAGCGCGCACGCAAATCGCAAGTACATGATGATCCCCCGATCGTTGAGTGAAAAGTCAGACGCTGCCGGCGCCGGCCAGGAACAGCCCGGCAATGATTGCCGCCACCGCTGCGAAGGCCGGGTAGATCACCAGCAGAACGGTCACCAGCGCGTCGCCTAGCGTAGGCTTATGTGTCTGCGTCGGAATTTCGAATGGCCCGGCCGGCTGCTGGGCCGGCCTGAGCATAAAGCCGCCGGCAGGCCGCAGCCTGGCCGATGTGCCGCTCTCGATAATCTCGTTAGCCGTCGTCATGCCCCCGAACCCCTTGTTTCGACGCGCTTTATGGTTGCGGATTGTGTCGGCAGCATGCCGCGCCGATGGCAGAATTGTTTCATTTTGGCGCGGTTTTATTTCAGTTTTTCTTTCTCCCCTTGTGGGAGAAGGTGGCCGCGAAGCGGCCGGATGATAGGTGTTCCAGGGAAAGCCAGCGCCTCACTCCGCTGGAACACCCCATCCGTCTCGGCGCTGCGCGCCGATCCACCTTCTCCCGCAAGGGGAAGGAGAGGCGCTAACCCTTGCCGCTCCAAGCGGCATCGTTTAGGAAACGCGCGCCCATTGACCAGAAAGACCGATCCCATGGCCGACAAATCGGAAAAGACGAAAGCGCGGCTGCCGCGCGGGTTTGCCGACCGCAGCGCCGAGGATATTCGCGCCGTCGAAAAGATGATGGCGACCATCCGCTCGGTCTATGAGCTCTATGGTTTCGAGCCGGCCGACCAGCCGATGATCGAATATACCGATGCTTTGGGAAAATTCCTGCCCGATCAGGACCGGCCGAACGAAGGCGTGTTCTCCTTCCAGGATGATGACGACCAGTGGCTGTCGCTGCGCTACGACCTGACCGCGCCGACGGCCCGCTTCGTCGCCGAAAATTTTGACAAGCTGCCAAAACCCTATCGCAGCTACCGCTCCGGCTGGGTGTTCCGCAACGAGAAGCCCGGCCCCGGCCGCTTCCGCCAGTTCATGCAGTTCGACGCCGACACGATCGGCACGCCGGGCGTCGCAGCCGACGCCGAGATGGCGATGATGATGGCCGACGTCATGGAAGCGCTCGGGATTCCTCGCGGGCAGTATGTTGTTCGCGTCAATAATCGCAAAGTGCTGGACGGCGTGCTCGAGGCTATTGACCTTGGTGGCGACCAGAATGCTGGCCGCCGGCTGACGGTGCTGCGGGCCATCGACAAGCTGGACAAGCTTGGGCCGGAAGGCGTGAGGCTCCTGCTTGGCCCGGGACGATGGGACGGCGGTAAGGAAGGTGAAGGGGATTTCACAAAGGGCGCTGGCCTTGACGAGATTCAGGCCGAATTCGTTGTCGCCGTCATTCTTCACAATCAATATCTTGAGGCAGGGCAGAAGAATGATGTGGCGTCATGGAACGCCGCACTTGAGGCCAACGCCACCGCTAACGCTGGGTTTGCTGAACTTAAGGAGATTGAGGCTCTGATCCGGGCTGCCGGCTACAGCGCTGAGCGCATACGCATCGATCCCTCCGTCGTGCGCGGGCTCGAATACTACACCGGCCCCGTCTTCGAGGCCGAGCTTCTGGCTGAGATCCCCAATGACGAAGGCCAGATCGTGCGCTTCGGCTCGGTCGGCGGCGGCGGCCGCTATGACGGGCTGGTTTCGCGCTTCCGCGGCGAGCCGGTGCCGGCGACCGGTTTCTCCATCGGCGTCTCCCGGCTGATGACGGCGCTCAAGAACCTCGGCAAGCTCGACGCCTCCGATGTCATCGCGCCGGTCGTGGTGCTGGTTATGGACAAGGACACCGAAAGCCTCGGCCGCTACCAGAAGATGGTCGCCGACCTGCGCGCCGCCGGCATCCGCTCCGAAATGTATCTCGGCGGCGCCGGCATGAAGGCGCAGCTCAAATATGCCGACCGCCGCGGCAGCCCAGTCGCCATCATCCAGGGCGGCGACGAGCGCGCCAAAGGCGAGGTGCAGATCAAGGACCTGATCGAAGGCGCGCGCCTGTCGGCCGAGATCGCCGACAATGCCGAATGGCGGGCGGCAAGGCCGGCGCAGGTGACAGTGGCGGAGGGCGAGCTGGTTGCCGAGGTGAAGAAGATTCTCGCGGCGCAGGCCGAGGAGCGGGCACGTGGAAGGTAGAGCGCCGACTTCCCCTTCTCCCCTTGTGGGAGAAGGTGGATCGGCGCGAAGCGCCGAGACGGATGAGGGGTGTTCCAGGGAACGCCGACGTCTCATTCCGCTGGAGCACCCCTCATCCGTCGCCTTCGGCGACACCTTCTCCCACAAGGGGAGAAGGGAAGGGCGTGCCGCATGACCTCCCGTCCCGCCATCGCCGCCGACATCGTCGAACTTTTCGCCACCCGCGACACCCATGCCGTGGAAGTCGCCGTGCTGCAGCCGGCCGACCCGTTCCTCGATATGGCGGGCGAAGACCTGCGCCGCCGCATCTTCCTGACTGAAAGCGAGACCGGCAAGACGCTGTGCCTGCGGCCCGAATTCACCATTCCGGTCTGCCTCGACCACATCGCCAGCCAGGCCGGCACGCCGCGCCGCTATTCCTATCTGGGCGAGGTGTTCCGCCAGCGCCGCGACGGCGGCAACGAGTTCTTCCAGGCCGGCATCGAGGATCTCGGCGACCGAAATACGGCCGCCGCCGATGCTCGTTCGCTGGCCGACGCGCATGCGCTGCTGTCGCTGGTGCTGCCCGGCCGGAAGCTCGCCATCACGCTTGGCGACCAGACCCTGTTCGAGGCTGTGCTGGCGGCGCTCGGCCTGCCGCGCGGCTGGCGCATGCGGCTCGCGCGCGCCTTTGGCTCGGCGCCGATGCTGGAGGCAGCCCTTGCCGATCTCGCCAACCCGCCGCGCAACAGCCAGCTCTCCGGTCCGGTCGCCCTGCTGGCGCTCGACGGCGATGCGGAAGGCCTTGCCGCGCATATTGCCGACGGCATGGAGGAAGCCGGGCTTTCGGCATCGTCCGGCCGCGCCCCGGCCGACATTGCGCGCCGACTGATCGAGAAGGCGCAGCTGCGCAGCGTGCGGCTGTCCGACGAGGCGTTTTCGGCGTTGAAGGGTTTTCTCGAGATCGACGTCGCGCTCAGCGACGCGACCGCGGCGCTGGAAAAATTCGCCGCCGATGCCGGCCTGTCGCTGGGACCGGCGCTGGAGAATTTCGCCGCCCGCGCCAAGGCGATCGAGGCCCATGGGTTGTCGGCGGCGCAAATCCGCTATGACGCCGCTTTCGGCCGTCCGCTCGACTACTACACCGGCCTGGTCTTCGAGATCGCGGCGGCGGATGGCGATCGCCCGCTGGTCGGCGGCGGTCGCTACGACCGGCTGCTGACGCTGCTGGGTGCAAAAAAGCCGATTCCCGGCGTCGGCTTCTCGGTTTGGCTCGATCGCATCGAAGCCTTGCGGGAGAACGCCAGATGATCACGTTGGCGATCCCGTCGAAAGGCCGTCTCAAGGAGCAGTCGCTCGAAGTGCTGACCAAGGCCGGCCTGACCGTCATCTTGCCTGAGGACGACCGTAAATACCGCGCCCGCATCGACGGCCTCGACAATGTCGAGGTGGCCTTCCTGTCCGCGTCCGAGATCGCCGGCGAGATCGGCCAGGGCGCGGTCGATCTCGGCATCACCGGCGAGGACCTTTTGCGCGAGAACCTCGCCGACTGGGAAGCGTGCGCGGAGATCGTCGCCCGCCTCGGCTTTGGCCATGCCGATGTCGTGGTTGCGGTGCCGGACATCTGGCTGGACGTCGACAGCATGGCCGATCTCGATGACGTCGCCGCCGATTTCCGCCAGCGCCATGGCCGGCGCTTGCGCATCGCCACCAAATACTGGCGGCTGACGCAGCAATTCTTTTCGCTCAAACACGGCATCCAGGTTTACCGCATCGTCGAAAGCCTCGGCGCCACCGAAGGCGCCCCGGCCGCGGGGCTAGCGGATGTCATCGTCGACATCACCACCACCGGCTCGACGCTGCGCGCCAACCACCTCAAGGTGCTGGGCGACGGCACGATCCTGAAGTCGCAGGCGTGTCTGGTCGCTTCGAAGAAGCAGCGCGATGCGGTCGACAAAGCGATCTTGCGCGACATCGCCACGAAGATGTCAGCAATAGCGGGATAGCGTCGGCGCTGCCCCTCATCCGGCCGCTTCGCGGCCACCTTCTCCCCGGCGGGGAGAAGAGATTGGCGCCGACGCCGACAATCTCCTCTCCCCGCCGGGGAGAGGTCAGCCGAGCGAAGCGGAGGCTGGGCGAGGGGCAGTACATTCGGCGGGTTTCCTCTGCCCCGACAGGCTGATAGGCTGGCCAATCCGGGAGGAGACGGCGATGGCGATCAAACTCGACGAGCTCATGAACGCCACCAATCTGCGCAAGACGCGCAACAGCTTCGTTGCTCCGGTTGGCGGCAAGGCGCATGTGTCGGGCGACCGGTCGGTGCCGCTGCTCGACAAGACCATTCCGGAATTGTTTTCCGATACGGTGAGCAGATACGCCACGCTAGACGCCGCCGTCTTCGTCGGCCAGGACAAGCGTTTCACCTGGAGCGAGCTGTCGGACGCGGTCGACGCTTTGGCCGCAGGTTTCCTGGCGCTCGGCCTCGAAAAAGGCGACCGCGTCGGCATCTGGTCGCCGAACCGCTGGGAATGGCTGGTGACGCAGTTTGCCACCGCGCGCATCGGCCTGATCCTGGTTAACATCAACCCGGCCTACCGGCTGACTGAGCTCGAATATGCATTGAACAAAGTCAGCTGCAAGGCATTGGTCACCGCCGCGCAGTTCAAGACCTCCGACGATCTCGGCATGATCGAGACATTGGCGCCGGAGATCGCCAAGGCCGAGCCCGGCAAGCTCAAGGCCAAGAAACTGCCGGCGCTGGAAATAGTCATCCGGATGGGCGATGACAACTCGCCCGGCATGTTCAATTTCGGCGACGTGCTCGCGATGGCCGGTCGCGACGAGCATGACAGCCTCGACCGCATCTCCGAAGGGCTGAAGCCCGGCGAGGCCATCAACATCCAGTTCACCTCAGGCACGACCGGCGCGCCGAAAGGCGCGACGCTGACGCATTCCAACATCGTCAACAACGGCAATTTCGTCACCTCGGCAATAAAACTCACCACCGAAGACCGGCTCTGTATTCCGGTGCCGCTCTATCACTGCTTCGGCATGTCGATGGGCACGATGGGCTGCGTGTCGAAAGGCGCGACCATGGTCTTCCCGGGCGAAGGTTTTGACGCCGGCGCGACGCTGAAGGCGGTGGCGCAGGAGCGCTGCACCGGTCTCTATGGCGTGCCGACCATGTTCGTCGCCATGCTCGACCATGCGGATTTTTCGGGCTTCGATCTCTCTAGCCTGCGCACCGGCATCATGGCCGGCTCGCCATGCCCAATCGAGGTGATGAAGAAGGTGGTGTCGCTGATGCATATGAGCCAGGTGACCATCGCCTATGGCATGACGGAGACCAGTCCCGTCTCCTTCCAGAGCAGCGTCGACGATCCGCTGGAAAAGCGCGTCTCAACCGTCGGCCGCATCCACCCGCATGTCGAGGTCAAGGCGATCGGCGCCGACGGCGGCACCGTCGCGGTCGGCGAGCCGGGCGAGCTCTGCACGCGCGGCTATTCGGTGATGAAGGGCTATTGGGACGACGCCGAAAAGACCCGCGAGGCGATCGACGTCGACGGCTGGATGCACACCGGCGACCTCGCCACGATCGACGCCGAGGGCTACTGCAACATCGTCGGCCGGGTGAAGGACATGGTCATCCGCGGCGGCGAGAACGTCTATCCGCGCGAGGTCGAGGAATTCCTCTATCGCCATCCCAAGATCAAGGAAGTGCAGGTCTTCGGTATCCCGGATGACAAATACGGCGAGGAGCTCTGTGCCTGGATCGTGCTGAAGCCCGATCAGATCGCCACCGCCGAGGAGATCAAGGCCTTCTGCGCCGGCCAGATCGCGCATTACAAGGTGCCGCGCTACATTCGCTTCCGCACGGAGCTGCCGATGACGGTGACCGGCAAGCCGCAGAAGTTCCTGATGCGCGAGGCGATGGTGGAGGAACTCGGGCTGGTGGCGCAGAAGACGGCGTGAAACGGCATTTATGGACAACGAGTTTCCAAACTTCGCGGCGCTGAGAGCCGCCAAAATCGAAAACGTGGATTATCGCATCGTCGTCCGGCGCGGCGCGCGTACCGGAAGTGCCATCGTCATGGCCCCGCATGGCGGCAAGATCGAGCCTCGCACCTCCCTGATCGCTGAGACGATAGCAGGGGCCGATCTCGATATGTATTGCTTTGAAGGGCTCATGCTGGAAAGCAACCGGGAGCTGCACGTAACGTCCAGGAACTTTGATGAGGAGTCCGCGCTCGAACTGTTGCGGACGAAGTCTACGGTCGTCGCTATCCACGGCCGTCAGGATCGCGACGATCCCTCGACAGTCTACCTGGGCGGCAAGGACGCCGCTCTGGTTTCAGAGATAGCCGGGCGTCTGCAGGAGGCCGGCTTCCAGACAAAAAGGGACAACCATCCCTTTCCCGGTATCCAGGATTCGAACATCGTCAACCGCGGACTGACGGGGAAGGGAGCGCAGCTGGAAGTGCCCTTCTCGCTGCGCCGCCGACTGGGAACCGAGCCGGAGCTTCTGGAAAAATTCTGCACGGCGGTTCGCAACGCCATCGAGACATTCGACGCCATAAACGGCGCCCGGTCTCCAATCATGTTTTGAATGCTGCGAGGATGCCCGTGACAGGTGCTCCCCACGCGCTTTTCCGCTAAGTTCGTGTAAACGCCTGGCGTTCGGGGGCTTCGATGACTGGTTACGCGCGATCGGTGACGTCCTACGCGATGCCGTTGGCCGCGCTGGCGATGGCTGTCGCGGTCAGGGCCAGCGGCCTTTCGGTCGACGAAGGGTCGCTGAATACCAGGATCCTCGTCGGAGCGCTGTCGAGCGCCATCATGTTCACCACCATTTTCGTCGTGCTCGACCACGCCGAGGCAGTCGCCTTGCGCGTCGGCGAGCCTTACGGAACATTGGTGCTGACTTTCGCGGTGACGGCAATCGAAGTGTCGATCATCGTCTCCATGATGCTGCATGGAGAAAACAATCCGACGCTGGCGCGCGAGTCCGTTTTCTCGACAGTGATGATCACGTCTACCGGCGTCGTCGGCATCTGTCTCACGCTTGGCGGCTGGCGCTACCGCAAGCAGGCGATCCTCCGGCAAGGCACCAACGCATACCTGTCGGTTCTGATCGCGCTGACCGTGATGACGCTTATTCTTCCGACCTACACCCAAACCACGGATCCCGGCACGTTTTCGGCGGCTCAGCTTGGTTTTGTCAGCGTCCTTTCGGTGCTGCTTTATGCGAGCTTCGTGTTCGCCCAGACCGTCCGGCACCGGGAGGACTTCGTCCAGGGACAGGCACACGACGCTCCGACGCGAACTGCCTCCCACGGAAGCATCTCCGTCAGCGCGCTCCTGCTGCTGAGCGGGCTCATCGGAATTGTCCTGCTCGCCGAGCAGGTCGCCGCGAGCGTGGAGGATGCGCTCGCCGCCTATCAGGTGACCCGGGCCGACAGCATCGTAGGGGCAATGATCGCCGCACTGGTTTTGATGCCGGAGGCCATCTCGGCGATCCGCGCCTCCTTCAGAAATGAGCTGCAGCGCAGCCTGAACGTCGCGATGGGCTCGGCCTGCGCCACGATCGGCTTGACGATACCGGCGGTCGCCGCCGCCAGCCTGCTGACGGGCAGGGGACTGACCTTGGGGCTTCCGGCGTCCGACGCCGTGCTTCTGGTGCTGGCGCTTTTCATATGCAGCGTCAGCTTCAGCACCGAACGAACGACGTTCCTGACCGGCATGGTGCACGTCGTGGTGTTTTTCACCTATGTGTTTCTGATCTTCGTGCCGTGAAGTGCCGACCAGCGGGCGCAGGGATGGAGAGCATCGAAGCGCGCTTCACAGCCCCAGCACCGCCCGGTCCAGCCCGCGTATGATCCGCGCCAGCTCCACGCATTCGTCCTGGCGCACCTTGTTCTTCCGCCAGGCCATGCAGATCATGCGCTGCGGCATCGGCTCCTGGAACGGCACGATCTTTAGATCCGGCATGACGCCGGCAGCACTTGCCGCCATTTCCGGCACCAGCGTGACTCCCAGCCCATGCGCCACCATCTGCAAGAGCGTCGTCAGGCTGGTCGCGCCGTAGCTTGCCATCGCCACCGGTCGCACATTGCCGCAGACGGCCAGCGCCTGCTCGCGCAGGCAGTGGCCTTCCTCCAGAAGCATCAGCCGCTCCAGCGCCGGGCTCTCGGGCGGCACCGGCGGCGAGGCGAAGGCTGGATCGCCGGCGGGCACGGCGAGGAAGAAGCGGTCGGGGAAAAGCCCTTCGGTGACGATCGCCGGCTGATCGAGCGGCAAGGCCGCGATGAAGGCGTCGAGCCGGCCGGTGGCCGCGTCCTCGACCAGCGACGCGGTCACCGCCTCGCGCAGTTCGAGCTGCAGGGAAGGATAGTGCTTTTTCAGCTCCGGCAGCACATGCGGCAGCAGATAGGGCGCGACCGTCGGGATCATGCCCAGCCTGAAGCGTCCTTCCATGGCCGGACGGCCGCGCCGGGCAGTCGTCTCGACGTCACGTATGTCGGCCAGAATGCGCTCGATACGCGGCTGCAGGGCAAGCGCCTCGTCGGTCATGCGCACCGTCTTGCCGCCGCGCTCGAACAACAGGCAGTTCAGTCGCTCTTCCATCTCTGCGATCTGCGCGGAAAGGGCTGGCTGGCTAACGCCGGCGAGTTTCGCGGCGCGGCCGAAATGCAGCGTCTGCGCCAGCGCGTCGAAATAATGCATTTGCCGGACAGTGAGGCCAATCATAAGAAAATCCTATCAAACGAAACAGGAAAGGCAATTTGTCTTTATCGGCAGGCCGGCCTAGTCTGGAATCATTCCAGGTTGGCGCGGCCAGTGGCTGCCCCCGAAAATTTCGGGAAAAATCAACCTCGGCAAAATTCAACCACGGCAAAACCTCGGCAGAATCGGGAGACTAAGATGGACGCGAAAACCGACGACAACAGCGCTGGCAAATGCCCGGTGGCACATGGATCCGCACGGACCAACCGCGACTGGTGGCCGAACCAGCTCGACCTTGCCGTTCTCCACCAGCAGTCGAACCTCTCGGACCCGATGGACGAAGATTTCGACTACGCCAAGGAGTTCGCGAGCCTCGACCTCGATGCGGTGATCGCAGACCTGCACAAGGTCATGACGGATTCGCAGGACTGGTGGCCGGCCGACTTCGGCCATTACGGGCCGCTCTTCATCCGCATGGCCTGGCACAGCGCCGGTACCTATCGCATCGGCGACGGCCGCGGCGGCGCGGGCGCCGGTCAGCAGCGTTTCGCGCCGCTGAACAGCTGGCCGGACAACGCCAATCTCGACAAGGCTCGCCGGCTGCTGTGGCCGGTCAAGCAGAAATACGGCCGCAAGATCTCCTGGGCCGACCTTCTGATCCTCACCGGCAACGTCGCGCTGGAATCGATGGGCTTCAAGACCTTCGGCTTCGCCGGCGGCCGCGCCGATGTGTGGGAGCCGGAGCAGGACGTGGACTGGGGCTCCGAAACCAAGTGGCTTGGCGACGAGCGCTATTCGGGCGACCGTGAGCTTCGCGGCCATCTCGGCGCCGTGCAGATGGGCCTCATCTACGTCAACCCGGAAGGCCCGAACGGCAAGCCGGATCCGGTCGCGGCCGCGCGCGACATCCGCGAGACCTTCGGCCGCATGGCGATGAACGACGAGGAGACGGTGGCGCTGATCGCCGGCGGCCACAGCTTCGGCAAGACGCATGGCGCCGGCGACGCCTCGCTGGTGGGCGCCGAGCCGGAAGGCGCCGGCATCGAGGCGCAGGGCCTCGGCTGGTCGAGCAAATATGCCTCCGGCATTGCCGGCGATGCCATCACCTCGGGCCTCGAGGTCACCTGGACGACAACGCCGACCAAATGGAGCAACAATTTCTTCGACAATCTGTTCAATTACGAATGGGAGTTGACGAAGAGCCCGGCCGGCGCCCATCAGTGGACGCCGAAAGGCGGCGCCGGTGCCGGCACTGTTCCGGACGCGCACAACGCTTCGAAGCGCCACGCGCCGGCCATGCTCACCACCGACCTCGCGCTGCGTTTCGACCCGGCCTATGAGAAGATCTCGCGCCGCTTCCACCAGCATCCGGGCCAGTTTGCCGACGCCTTCGCCCGCGCCTGGTTCAAGCTCACCCACCGCGACATGGGCCCGGTGGTGCGCTATCTCGGCCCGCTCGTGCCCAAGGAAGAGCTGATCTGGCAAGATCCGATCCCGGCCATCGACCACGAGCTGGTGAGCGAGGCCGACATCGCTGCGCTCAAGGCCAAGATCCTGGCGTCCGGCCTGTCGGTGTCCGAGCTGGTCTCGACCGCCTGGGCTTCGGCCTCGACCTTCCGCGGCTCTGACAAGCGCGGTGGCGCCAATGGCGGCCGCATCCGTCTGGCGCCGCAGAAGGACTGGGAGGTCAACCAGCCGGCCCAGCTCGCCAAGGTGCTGGCCAAGTTGGAAGCCATCCAGAAGGAATTCAACGCAGACCAGACCGGCGGCAAGAAGATCTCGCTCGCCGACCTCATCGTGCTAGGCGGCGTCGCCGCGGTCGAGAAGGCGGCGAAGGACGGCGGCACCGAGGTGAAAGTACCCTTCACGCCGGGCCGCATGGACGCTTCGCAGGAGCAGACGGACGTCGCCTCCTTCGCCGCGCTGGAGCCGAGGGTAGACGGCTTCCGCAACTACGCCCGCGGCAGGTTGCCGATGTCGGTCGAAGCGATGCTGGTCGACCGCGCCCAGTTGCTGACGCTGACGGCGCCGGAAATGACGGTGCTGGTCGGCGGCCTGCGCGTGCTCGGCGCCAATGCCGGCGGTTCCAAGCATGGCGTCTTCACCGACAGGCCTGGCCAGCTCACCAACGACTTCTTCGTCAACCTGCTCTCGATGGCGACCGTCTGGGATCCGGCGGCCGGCTCCGAGCCCGGTTCGGACGAGGTCTACGAAGCGCGCGACCGCAAGACCAAGGAGGTCAAGTGGACCGGCACCCGCGCCGACCTGATCTTCGGCTCGCACGCGCAGCTGCGCGCGCTCTCGGAAATCTACGCCTCGGCCGACGCCAGGGCCAAGTTCGTCAAGGATTTCGTCAAGGCATGGACGAAGGTGATGAACGCCGACCGCTTCGACATCGCGAGATAAGGTCATACCTCCCAAGCAAAAAGGCGCGGGTCATGCCCGCGCCTTTTACTTTTATCGAACTGTGGTCAGTCTTTTTCGAAGATGCCGGCCTTGGCGACGACACCGGCAATCGCTCCGCCGATCAGCGGCGCGACGATGAACAGCCAGAGCTGGCCGAGCGCGGCACCCCCCGAAAACAGCGCCGGGCCGATCGAGCGCGCCGGATTGACCGAGGTGCCGGTCACCGGGATCATGGCGAAGTGGATCCCCGCCAGCGTCAGGCCGATGACCAGGCCGGCAAAGGCGGTCGTGTGCTTGGCGTTGGTGACGCCGAGGATCACCGTGACGAAGGTGAAGGTGCCGATCAGCTCCCACAGGAAGGCCGAGCTCATGCCCCATTTCGTTTCGTCCCAGCCATTGGCGCCGAAGCCGCCGGTGTGGCCGCCGACCTGGCCGGAAACGATAATCCACAGCGCCAGCGAGGCGATGATGGCGCCAATGATCTGCGCGATCCAGTAGGGAACGACGTCCTTGGCCGGCATCCGCCCTGCCAGGAACACGCCGAGCGTCACCGCCGGATTGAGATGCGCGCCCGAGATCGGGCCGATCGCATAGGCCGCGGCGATCAGGCCGATGCCGAACGCCAGGCCGATGCCTTCCTGTCCGAGCGGCAGCGCGCCGCCGAAGCCACCCGTAACCACGGAGGCGGTGCCGATGAACACCAACAAAAACGTGCCGAGAACTTCTGCCAGATAAGTCTTCATTGCCCTCTCCTCATAGGATCCGCCAAACCGCGTTTTCCCGCGTCGCGAATCACCGCCGGAAGAGTATTCCTGCGGACAACACTTGCAAAGCTGGGTGGTTAAGCCGGTGGGCTTTCTTGCAGGCGTCAATCAAAACATTAGAAGTCTTTCATATTCTGATCGATTGTTCTTGTCTCCGGCCGCGCTGCTCAACATGGAAAAACCGCGCGGCCAAATTGCCGGTCTTGAAACGCCATTTCATCGGCAAGCCGAAATGGAACTGTTTCAATCCTGGCCTGAAAGGCTTTAAGAGCGGGCTGGAACCGAATTGTAACAGCTACGGAAAACAGGATGCGACTGGGCGGAAGGCTGGCGGCGGCCATAGAGGTTCTTGAAGACATCGGCCGGCGCCACCGGCCGGTGGCCGACGCGCTGCGCGACTGGGGCCTGTCGCATCGCTTCGCCGGCGGCGGCGACCGCGCGGCGATCGGCAACATCGTTTATGATGCACTGCGCCGCAAACGCTCAGCCGGTTGGCTGTTCGGCGAGGACACGCCGCGCGCCATCGGATTCGGCGCGCTTCTGTTGGAATGGGGCCAGACGGCGCAGTCGCTCAACGACGCGCTCGACGGCGACAAATTCGCGCCGCCGCTGCTCAGCGCGTCCGAGTTGAAAGCGGCTGCCGAGACCAGGCTTGGCGAGGCCCCCGATGCTGTGCGAGCCGATGTCCCGGACTGGTGCGCGCCGTTGCTCGAGCAAGCCTATGGCGACGCCTGGGTCAAGGAAGGCGCCGCCCTGGCGCAGCGCCCGCCGCTGGACCTGAGGGTCAACACGCTCCAGGCCGATCGCGCCAAGGTGCTGGCCGAGCTCCAGGGCACGGGTGCCGCGCCTACGGCGATCGCGCCGCATGGCATCCGCATCCCGCCGATCGACGGCGACGGCCGGCATCCGAACGTGCAGGCCGAGCCTGCCTTCCAAAAAGGCTGGTTCGAAGTGCAGGACGAGGGCTCGCAGCTTGCCGCCGCGCTTGCCGGTGCCGCGCCCGGTATGCAGGTGCTCGATTATTGCGCCGGCGCCGGCGGCAAGACGCTGGCGCTGTCCGCCGAGATGGACAATCGCGGCCAGCTCTTTGCCCATGACGCGGAGAAGGTGCGGCTGGCGCCGATCTTCGAGCGCATCCGCCGCTCGCACAACCGCAACGTCCAGGTCGTCAGCAAGCCCGCGGAGCTTGCGCCGCTCGCCAACCATATGGACATCGTGCTGATCGACGCGCCCTGCACTGGCAGCGGCACCTGGCGGCGGCGGCCCGACGCCAAATGGCGATTGACGGAAAGGCAGCTCGATGCCCGCAAGGGAGAGCAGCAGGCGATCCTCGACACCGCGCAAGCCTTCGTCAAGCCGGGCGGCCTGCTGGTCTACATCACCTGTTCGGTGTTCGATGCCGAGAACGGCGAGCAGGTGGCGGCATTCCGCGAGCGCCATGAAGGCTTCGCGCCGGTCGATCACCGCCAGCTGTGGGACAGCCGCTTCCCGGGCCATGAAGAGGCCGCGCGTATTGCCGATGCCGGCGGTATCTCGCTGTCGCCGGCGCTCAGCGGCACCGACGGGTTCTATCTCCACGCTTTGCGCAGGACTGCCTCTTGAAGACAGCCGGCTTTTGCTGCGCTGCAGCATAAAAGATTGCCTGTCTTGCCTGGCTCTGCAATAAACTTCGCCAGCAATGTGAGGCAAAAGCGCCATGGCGGCAGCCAAGATCGTACCCGCTCCGGATTTCGAGGAACGCGTCAGGGCGTCCTTTGCCCGCCAGGAGGCGATGGCGACGATCGGCGCCGAGCTGACGCTGGTGACGCCCGGCATCATCGAGATCGAGATGCCGTATTCCGCCTCGCTGACCCAGCAGCACGGGTTCCTGCATGCCGGCGTCATCTCCACCGCGTTGGACTCCGCCTGCGGTTACGCGGCCTTTTCGCTGATGCCGGAGAATTCCGGCGTGCTGACCATCGAGTTCAAGGTGAACCTGCTCGCGCCGGGCAGGGGCGAGCGGTTCCTGTTCCGCGGCTCCGTGACCAAACCCGGCCGCACCATCATCGTCGCCGACGGCCAGGCCTACGCCTTCGCCGCCGACGGCGAGGCCAAGCTGATCGCCACCATGACCGGCACGATGATGACGGTGGTCGGCCGCGACGGGATAGAGGGGTGAGGAGCGGTCCGCGCAGCGGACGAAAAGCCCCCAAATGGGCTTTTCGAGCGACGAACGCCCGGAGCCATAGCGAAGGGCCGGCATGCGGTCCGCGCAGCGGACGAAAAGCCCCCGAATGGGCTTTTCGAGCGACGAACGCCCGGAGCCATAGCGAAGGGCCGGCAGGCGGCGAGGGCACGTTGTCCCTTTCTCGTCGTCGTAGCAAATAGGGGTAAAGCTTCATGACTATCGAAGTGTCACGCCTGTCGCAAAAATCCGTTCTCTTTGTCATGGCGGTCGAGGCCGAATACGGCCCGCATCTGAAAAACCTGTTCACGCCGCTGATGACCGGGGTCGGTCCCGTCGAAGCCGGGGTCAGGCTGGGCGCCGAGCTCGCGGCGTTGAAGGCTGAAGGAGCGCTTCCGGACCTGGTCGTCTCGCTGGGCTCGGCCGGCAGCCGCAGGCTGGAACAGACCGAGATCTACCAGGCCGTGTCGGTGAGCTATCGCGACATGGATGCTTCGCCGCTCGGCTTCGAGAGGGGCGCGACGCCTTTCCTCGAACTGCCGGTGTCGGTGCCGCTGCCCCTCGTCATTCCAGGCATCAAGACCGCCACGCTCTCGACCGGCGGCGCGATCGTCTCCGGCGTTGCCTATGACGCCATCGATGCCGACATGGTCGACATGGAGACCTTTGCCTGCCTGCGTGCCTGCCAGCTGTTCGGTTTGCCGCTGATTGGGCTCCGCGGCATTTCGGACGGCGCGGCCGATCTCAGGCACGTCAACGACTGGACGGAATATCTGCACGTCATCGACGAGAAGCTCGCCGCCGCCGTCGCCTTGCTGGAACAGGCGATCGGCGGCGGCCTGCTTGGTGGCTGACTGCCGATTGGATCAGGCCACAAGGCGTTGCGGATCACCGAAATCGATGCGTGAAATACGTCCACGAGAGGCGCCTGTCGCATCGATATAGTCGATTGCCCCCGGTGTATGATCGAGTTTCCACGCGCCGGCGGGGCCGTTTTTCCATTCGACCTTGTAGCCGTCGTCAAGCAGCGTCCAGGTCCCGTGAAAGCGCGTGCCATCCGGCAGGAGCATGTGCGCCCGATCGTCGATTTCATAGTGGATGAAGGCGTTCTTGCCGCCCATGTCGATGACATGCGTGGTTCCGACCATGATAATGGCCAGCGTGTCCCTGTTCAGTATCGTCATTGTTCCTGTCCGCGGGTTTGCGTTTCTCGAATGGCCTCGACGCCAAGAATATCGTCAAGTATCTTGACCATACGGAGTTCGGATTAAATGGTCAAGGAGCTTGACGAAAAAACCGACGGGCTGCCCGATCACGTCGGTTGGCGGCTGTGGCAGGCGAGCCGTGCCTGGCAGGCGGAATTTGCCGCTGCCATGCGGGCCGCCGGCCACGCCTGGTTCAGCGAAGCGCGCGCCGGGCTGCTTGGACACATCCCGCGCAACGGCACGCGCCAGTCGGCATTGATCGAGCGCGCGGCGACCTCCAAGCAAGCGGTTCAGCAATTGCTCGACGGGCTGGAGGCGGAAGGCGTGCTGGAGCGATTGCCCGATCCGCGGGATGGGCGCGGCAAGCTCGTGCGCTATACGCGCAAAGGCCTGGATGCCTTGCGCGACGGCGATCGCATCAAGCTTCAGATCGAACGCGGCTATATCGATCGCATCGGCGAGCAGCGGTTCGCGGTGCTGATGGACGCCTTGCGCTCACTTGACGCCGGGCAGGGCGACGCATCTGAAGAAGCATCAGGATCGAAGTGAACGGTGCGACCGCGCGCAACCCATTGCGCCGACTCGTTTCTTTCTCTAAAGGCTCGCCATGACGACAGCCAATCATCCCGACACCGTTCTGATTGTCGATTTCGGCAGCCAGTTCACGCAGCTCATCGCCCGCCGCATCCGCGAGGCCGGCGTCTTTTCCGAG
Organism: Mesorhizobium sp. B2-9-1; assembly: GCF_006439455.1. Classification (NCBI taxonomy): domain Bacteria; kingdom Pseudomonadati; phylum Pseudomonadota; class Alphaproteobacteria; order Hyphomicrobiales; family Phyllobacteriaceae; genus Mesorhizobium; species Mesorhizobium sp. B2-9-1. Next base: position 66,766 of record NZ_VFTP01000012.1, read on the forward strand.
ATCGTGCCGTTCCAGTCGGCCGAAGCGGCCTTCAAGCGCATCAAGCCCAAAGCGGTGATCCTGTCCGGAGGCCCGGCCTCGACAACCGACATCGGCAGCCCGCGCGCGCCGCAGGTCGTCTTCGACGCCGGCGTGCCGGTGCTCGGCATCTGCTACGGCCAGATGGCGCTCTGCGTGCAGATGGGCGGCGTCGCCGAAAGCTCCAATCATCGCGAGTTCGGCCGCGCCTTCGTCGAGATCGAGAAGGAGAGCCCGCTGTTCGAAGGCCTGTGGGCCCCCGGCCAGCGCCACCAGGTGTGGATGAGCCATGGCGACCGCGTCATCGAGTTGCCACCGGGCTTCAAGGTGCTCGGCAAGTCGGAAAGCTCGCCCTTCGCCATTTTCGGCGATATCGAGCGCAAGATGTACGGCATCATGTTCCACCCCGAAGTGGTGCACACGCCGGACGGCGCAAGACTACTCAGGAACTTCGTCCACAACATCGCCGGCATCGAGGGCGACTGGACGATGCGCGCCTATCGCGAGCACGCTGTGGAATTGATCCGCAAGCAGGTCGGCAAGGGCAAGGTCATCTGCGCGCTCTCGGGCGGCGTCGACTCCTCGGTCGCCGCGCTTTTGATCCACGAAGCGATCGGCGACCAGTTGACCTGCATCCTCGTCGACCACGGTCTGATGCGCAAGCACGAGGCCAAGGGCGTCGTGGAGATGTTCCGCCAGCACTACAACCTGCCGCTCATCCTGGTCGACGCCTCCGACCGTTTCATCTCGGCGCTGGAAGGCGAGGCCGATCCTGAAAAGAAGCGCAAGACCATCGGCCGCTTGTTCATCGAGGTGTTCGAGGAAGAGGCGAAGAAACTCGGCGGCGCCGATTTCCTGGCCCAGGGCACGCTTTATCCCGATGTCATCGAAAGCGTCTCCTTCTCCGGCGGTCCGTCGGTGACGATCAAATCGCACCACAATGTCGGCGGCCTGCCCGAGCGCATGAACATGAAGCTGGTCGAGCCGCTGCGCGAACTGTTCAAGGACGAGGTGAGGGCGCTCGGCAAGGAGCTCGGCCTGCCCGAAAGCTTCATCGGCCGACATCCTTTCCCCGGCCCCGGCCTTGCCATCCGTTGCCCGGGCGGCATCACGCGCGAAAAACTGGAGATCCTGCGCGAGGCCGACGCCATCTATCTCGACGAGATCCGCAAGGCCGGCCTCTACGACGCCATCTGGCAGGCCTTCGCCGTGCTGCTGCCGGTGCAGACGGTGGGCGTCATGGGCGACGGCCGGACCTATGAATTCGTCTGCGCGCTGCGCGCCGTGACCTCCGTCGACGGCATGACGGCCGATTTCTACCACTACGACATGAACTTCCTCGCCGCCGCCGCCACCCGCATCATCAACGAGGTCAAGGGCATCAACCGAGTGGTGTATGACGTAACGTCGAAACCGCCCGGGACAATTGAGTGGGAATGACCCGGCGTCCTTCGCGGTGTTTCGCGGTCTATCGAAAAGACGTCCTATCTCGTTGAAAATGAAATAAAAAATCTCTGCTATCTACCGCTCCCCATCGCCCCAAAGCGCGACCATTTGACGGTACGGCTGACGGTATTTGGATTTTTGTCAACGAGTCGCTTTTCAAATATCGTCAGCACCACAAGGCCAAGCAGTGCAACGATTCGATGCGTAAAATACTGATATAAAAGGAATACAGGAAAAGATTGACGGTATTTCGCGTGACGGTAAAAATAGGGCCTTGACGAGGTGATTGGACGTCGAAAAGGCCTTTCCGATGCTGACCGATCTTGCGCTTAAGAGGCTGAAACCAAAAGAGAAATTGTACAAGCTGTCGGATCGTGACGGTATGTACGTCGTCGTTGCGCCCTCGGGGCTGATTACCTTCGGCTACGACTACCGTCTCAACGATCGCCGCGAGACGCTGACCATCGGGCGCTACGGTCCGGACGGCATCGGTCTGTCCGAAGCCAGAGACCGATGTACGGCCGCAAGGAAACGTTCGGTCTATGTCGTATCGAGCCGTGATCGTCCCCGACAATTCCGCGACCTGCGCGCGCAGGAAATATTCGGTTCCGAAAATTCCCTTTCGGCCAAAGCGGCGCAGGTCTTGCAGCCGCCCCTTCAAGCCGAAGTCGGTCACGCGCCACGCTGGAAAGCGAATCGAGCATGCCGATGGTGATCCTCTGATTGCCGGTGCGATCAAGCGTCGCCTGCATCCGTTCGGCATCGGTCTTCGCCTGATGGCGAATCGCCTTTAGGCCCGCCATACGCTCCTTCGTCACCGAATCGCCCTTGTCGACCATGCCGGATGGCGTCAAACATGCTTCTCTGCTCAGGTTTCGATCAACCTCAACGTGATAGCGCCTCCACACGATCGAGGGCGGTGCTGAAGCCTTGCAGCGAGATTGAGAACGGCGCCGCCGCGCCGCCATCAGCCGTCGCCTTGACCTTAAGTGCCGTGCCGGCGCGCAGCCCCACCAGCGTCGGCGCATCGAAGGTGACGGGGACGAGGCACCCGGCGGGCACGCAGGTATGGAAGCGCAGCGGCGGCATCGCCGGTTTGTCGTCGACCTGGAAGGTGACGCCGGAATCGAGCGCGAGCCCGAACGGCAGGATCAGCGTGCCAGAAACGGTGTTGCCGGTTGGCGCTGCCAATTCGATAGCAAGGACACGCTGGCCGTTCTGCTGCTTCTGCTGCTGTGACATGACGCAACGCTTGGCGCTGTTTGCGACCTGACAGGCCACGACCCAGTCCTTGTAGGTCTCGTTCAGCGACGACGCCCCGCCTGGAAGGCCTGATGCGGCAGCCCCGCCGGTCGACTGGCCGCCGGCCTGCGCCTGTGCGATCTGAAAGCGTTGTGGCGCGGGATCGTCGTGACTATCGGCGATCGCTGCGGCATGGCTCGGTGTCGAGATGGCGACCCCGGGCGCCATGTAGACCGCCAGGCTAGCGGCAACTGCTAGAACTGTGCCTGCGGAAATGCCGTAAACGCGAATCTTCCTGCTCATCATGCGAGCGCCTTTCGTTCGTTTGCGCGCTGCGCGTTGAGGTCGAGAAGTCCCTTGAAGCTCTGAAGCGAGGCGAGGTGCAGGGTCACGAGATCGAGCCAGCCCCTCGCATTCCAGTCCGTGACGGTCTCGGCCGGCAGCGCGCGAAACGCCTTCTCGTCCACGGCCAGGAACCCGTTCACCTGATGCCGCGAGCCGTCGGGCAGCCGGAAGTCCACATGGTATGGCGTCAGTGCCTTCGCGGCGACGAGCGCCTGCCCGAAGGCGACAGTGTTCGTGGAATCGTCATAGTATGCCTGGCAGAATGTCATCGCCGATTGCGCGGTCGCGGTCGGTCCACCCGCCTCGTCAAACAGCCGCTCGGCGTCGTGCTGGTCCGCGCTCGACGCGACGAAACGACCCGATGCGCGATCGATGCTGAGCAGTTGCCCCGCCTTGTCCGGCGTCTCGGTCCCGATGAAGGGATAGCGGCGGACATAAGCCGGAATGTAGCTGCCCGCGCGCCATGAGCCGTCGCGCTCGATGAACAGATTATGGTCTCGCTTGATAGCGACGAGCGCGATTGGCGAGGCATTGTCGTCGTTGGCGAAGACGATCGGATAGTGCCGCAACGCGATGGCGAATTCGCCGACGCAGAGCGGAATGGCCACGGCCTCACGCGCGAACCCGAAGCCCGCCAGCGGCGCCAGCCCGGCATCGCGATGGTCCTTGAAACGAAGAATCACGGGGTTCTTGTAGAAAAGCGGGAGGTGCGGTGTTACCGCATTTGCTTGTGTGTTTTCGGTCATGGTCAACTCAGGTTCCAGACTGGCGCAATGCGCCGTGAGTGCTCAGCCCGTGGGATGAGGAAAGGCTTCAATCGTTCACACCGCTTCCCCTCAGAACCTGACGTTGAGGTTTGCGCGGGCCGATTGGTCAGACATTCGCGAACCGAACTGGCCGTCATAGGAGATGCCGAACGTGGCATACGGGGTGATGGCGTAGGAGATGCCGGCCTCGATCACGGCGGCATCTCGCGTGATCGGAACCCCGCCGATGCTGAACGCATCGCCGCCGCTGGCGAAGCGCATGGTGGAGAGCGGTGTCACGTCACCGAATGCATGACGCCAGCCGAGCATTCCGTTCGCTGTCAGCGTGGTTCCCCCGAGATCGAACGTGGTCGAGGCGCGCAGGCCGAGCGTCGTGAAGGTCGCGTCGGTGTTGGCTGCCGCGCTGGTCAGTGCCGCAGCGCCGCCGCGCTCGGTGAAGCCATCGGTGTGCAGATCTACATAGGCGAGATTGGCGAAGGGCTCGAAGGATGCGCCGCCCGCGTTGAAGCCATAGGCGAGTTCGCCGAAGACCTGCGCCGTGGCAGCATTGTACTTGCCCTTCAGGCTGTCTCCAAAGCCAGGGAAGATGACGCTGCGATTGGTCGAGATGTCATGCCAAGTGTAAGCAGCGCCGGTGCGGAAGGCGAGATCGCCCCAGGCCGTGCCGCCATAGAGGCCGAGATGATAGGTGTCGCTCGTGCCCGAGGAATGACCATCCTTCACGTTGAAATCGGTGCGGCTGTAACCGGCGACCGCGCCGAAGCGCCAGGTGTCGAACACCGGCGCATCGGCGCCGACGAAGAAACCGCCGGTCTTGCGGTTGAGCGTCGCGGCGTTGCCGTCGCCGTTGGTATGGCCCCAGGAGCCAAAACCCTGGCCCCAGACCGCGAAACGATCGGTGTTGGCCTTCACCGTCACCGGTTTGCCGTCGACATGGGTCGTGACAGTGCCCGAGGCGCCGACTGCGTCGAAGGCGGCGCGGATGCGGTCGTTGACGGCGCTGCGGACGAAGCGGCTGTCCTCGATCAGCGCGGTCTTGGCCGACGCGTGGATCTCGCCCGAGAGCTGGTCGAAGGCATATTGCGCCTGCAGAGCCGAGAGGTTCAACACCGCATTGTAGAGCGGATTGCCGAAGCCGAGGCTTTCGACGCCGCCGCCGGTGGCGATCTGGTCCGCCGTGATGCCGATGGCGGCGAAGTCGATATTGTTGCGGGTCATCGTCAGAGTGACGTCGCTGGCGCCGTAGCCGAGCGTCTGCGAAAGAAAGGCCAGATTGGAGCTGACGCTGTCGAACATCCCCGTCCTGCCGCCATTGGTCGTCGTGCTGAGGATCGTGTAGGTGGTGCTGGGCGCGTAATTGCCCGAGCCCGCCAGCACATTGACCGAGCCGCCATTGATCGCGATCGATCCCGTGGCGTTGATGCGACTAGCCTGACCGGCGGTGTTGACGGTGACCTGATAGATCGAGCCTGCATCGAAGGTGACGTTGCCGGCCACGCTCATCGTGCCGATGCCGCCTGCCACGCCCGGGGCGACGGTCGCGCCGCTGGCGATCGTCAGGCCGCCAACCGAACCACTACCCGTGAACAGGCCGCCCGAGACCGCGACGGCGCCGGTAATGGTGCCGTTGTTGGCCGTGGTTCCCGCGGTCTGAGTCAGGCTGCCGTTGATCGTCCCGTCATTGTTGACGACGCCCGCCGTGTTGAAGTTCCCGTTCCATATTCCGCCGGCCGTATTGCTGATCGTGCCGGTATTGGAAGCGACATTGGCGTTGTAGATGCCGTTATTGGTGACGAGCCCGGCATTGTCGAGAGCGTCCGCCACGGTGCCGTTGTTCGTGATAACGCCGCCGGCCTTGTTGAGGATGCCGGCGGGCGCCGTCAGCGAGCCGCCGGCGGCGATCGTGACGCCGCCGCTGTTGGTCAGCAGCCCCGCCAGCGTGTAGTCGCCGGTTGCAGCCACCGCAAGGGTCGCGCCGTTGGCATTGGAGAACGTGCTGTCGCCGGTCAGCGTGCCGCCGATAGTGAAGATGCCGCCGGCGTTGTTGGCGATCGCTCCATTGAGCGCGCCATTGGCGTTCACCGTGCCGGAGTTGATCACGCCATTCGAGACGTGGCCCGCCGTCTGGGTGAAGGTCGCGCCGGCATTGTTGGTCACGCCGCCCGTGACCGTGCCGGCGTTCCGGAACGTGGCGTTGTTGGTGACGTCCGAGGTGATGCCGCCGGCCGCCGTGATCGCCAGCGTGCCGCCATTGATCGTCGTCGAGCCGGTATAGGCGTTCATTGCCGAGAGCGTCAGCGTGCCGTCGCCGTTCTTGGTCAGGCTCGTGCCGTCCCAGCCGCTGGCGAAGGGACCGGCTTGGTTCGTCAGCGCCATATCGACATTGAAGGCGTCCGTGCCGTTCGCCAGCGTGAACGCGCCGTTGCCCCGCGCCGCGCCGGCGGTCCAGGTAAGGCCGAGGCCCACATTGTAGGCGAGATTGTCGGCGCTCTTGCGGCCCATCGCCGTCAGATAATCGACCGGGTTCGACGCGCCGCCGATGATGACGTTTGCGAAGTCGCCGGAAATGCCGTTCGTCGTCGCGATGACCGTGAACTGCGTGCCTGCCAGTGCGCTGGCCGTCGATGTGCTCGCCGCGAGGCCGGCGATGTTCAGGGTTCCGCCCAGCGACGCGGAGTCCGCCGTGATGATCGGCTGGTTCGCACCAAGGGTGACGTTCAGGGTCGAGCCGGCATCCTGCGTGAAGGCTCCGGTCACGGCGAGTTGCGCGGCTCCGCCGATGGCGGTGACCGCGCCGCCCTGCGTCGTGTAGGTCGTGGCGCTGAACGTGCCGGTCTGACTGAGCGCCAGCGTGCCATTGCTGACCGTGACCGCGCCCACCGAGTTGTTCGCGCCGGAGAGGGTCAGCGTGCCCGTGCCGATCTTGACCAGCGCGCCGCCGGCGCCCGCGATGACGCCGCTCACCTCGGTCGAAAACCCGTTCGAGCCGACGGTCAGCTCATTGCTGCCGAGAATATAGTCACCGGCCCCCGCGATCGACCCCGCGCTCAGCTTGTAGTCGCCGTTCGGGCCGGTGGTGCCTGAGAAATCGACCGTGCCGCCCTGATCGTTGGTGATGGCGGCGTTGCCCGCCGTGCCGCTGTCGTTGAAAGCCAGGTAGCCATTGTTGGTGATGACGGCGTTGCCCGCCGTGCTGGCGTCCCGGAAATACAGAGCGCTGTTGTTGGTGATGGTGGCGCTGCCCGCCGTGCTGGTGCCGTAGAAATACAGGCCGCCGTTGTTGGTGATCGCGGCGCTGCCCGCCGTGCTGCTGCCGTTGAAAGCTAGAGATCCATTACTGGTGTTGGTGATGGCGGCGCTGCCTGCCGTGCTGGTGCCGTAGAAATACAGGCCGCCGTTGTTGGTGATGGCGGCGCTGCCCGCCGTGCCGGTGTCGTAGAATGCCAGGTAACCATTGCTGGCGTTGGTGATGCCGGCATTGCCCGCCGTGCTGGTGTCGTAGAAAGTCAGGTAGCCGTAGTTGGTGATGTCGGCGCTGCCCGCTGTGCTGCTGTCGTAGAGGGCCATGGCGCCGTTGTTGGTGATGGCGGCGCTGCCAGCCGTGCTGTTGCCCTGGAAATACAGAGCGCCGCTGTTGGCGATGGTGGCGTTGCCCGCCGTGCTGGTGTCGAAGAATGCCAGGTGGCCATTGCTGGCATTGGTGATGCCGGCATTGCCTCCCGTGCTGGTGTTGTAAAAATACAGGCTGCCGTAGTTGGTGACGGTGGCATTGCCCGCCGTGCTGTCGTCGTTGAAAGTCAGGAGGCCGCTGTTGACGATGGCGGCGCTGCCGGCGCTGGTGCCGTTGCGGAAATTCGTCGTGCCGGCATTCGTGATGCCGGTGATGCCGCCGGTGTCGGCGTTGACCACATCGAACGTGCCGCTTGAGCCCACGGTGACGGCGCCCAGAATCGAGCCGGCTGTGGTCGAATCGCCGAGTTGCAGCGTGCCGTCCGCGATCGTGGTGCCGCCGGTGTAGGTGTTGGCCGCGGTCAGGACCAGCGTGCCGAGACCGGCCTTGGTCAGCGCGGCGCCGTTCCAGCCGGTGACGGGGTTGGCGGTCTGATCGGCGAGCACCGCCCCGACCGTGAAGCTGTCGGACGGGTTGGTCAGCGTGAACGTGCCGTGAGCCAGACTGTTGTTCGCCGTCCAGCTCAGGCCGTAGCTGGCGAGATATTGCAGATTGTTGGCCGACTTGCGGGTGGAGACCGTGAGATAATCCACCGTGCCGCTGAAGCCGCCGACGGTGACGGTATCGAAGTCGCCGCTGATGCCGGACGTCGTGTTAATCAGCACCTTGTCGAGCTGGCTCGCGTCGTCGATGCCGCTGATGTTCAACGCGACGTCGTTGCCGATCGTGACACTGTTGGCCGACAGCGCCGGACCGTTCGCGCCGGCGACGATCGACAGCGCGGTGTTGTCGCCGAAGATCACAGCCTGCGCGACGCTTACGGTCGCCGGCGTCTGGATCGCCAGCGTGCCGCCGGCCACGATGAGGTTGCCGCCGAGCGTGTTGCCGCTGCCGCCGAACTGCAACCGGCCATCGGTGACCAGGGTGTCGCCGGAATAGCTGTTGGTGCCCGTCAGGACCGTGGTGCCCAAGCCGATCTGCCGCACCGCGCCGCTGCCCGAGATGTCGCCGGCAAGCGTCAGCGTCCCGGTACGGTTGAAGGTGAGCACGCCGTCGTTGACGACGTTGCCGAGGATCGAGCCGGTGCCGCCGCCGTTGCCGATCTGGAGCGTGCCGCCCGCGATCGTGGTGCCGCCGGTATAGGTGTTGTCGCCGGTGAGGATCGTCGTGCCCCCACCGATCTGCCGGACAGCGCCACTGCCCGAGATGACGCCGGAGAAGATTGCCACATCGGAGCGGTTGAAGGCGAGCACGCCGTTGTTGACGACATCGCCGAGGATCGAGCCAGTGCCGCCGCCATTGCCGAGTTGCAGGATGCCGCCGTTGATCGTGGTGCCGCCATTATAGGTGTTGGCTCCCGACAGGGTCAGCGTGCCCGTTCCGGTCTTGACCAGCGAACCGCCGGTGCCCGAAATGACGCCGTTTACCTCGGTCGAGCGATCGTTCGAGCCGACCGTCAGCTCGTTGGCGCCGAGGATATAGCTGCCGGGCCCCGCGATCGACCCCGCGCTCAGCTTGCCGTCGCCGTTCGGGCCGGTGCTGGTCGAGAAATCGACCTCGCCGCTCGAATTGCCGTTGGTGATGGCGGCGTTTCCCGCCGTGCTGGCGTCCAAGAAATACAGGCCGTAGTTGTTGGCGATGGTGGCATTGCCGGCCGTGCTGCTGTTGTAGAAATACACGCCGGCGTTGTTGGTGATGGCGGCGTCGCCCGCCGTGCCGTTGTCGAAGAAAGACAGGACGGCGTTGGTGGTAATGACGGCGCCGCCCGCCGTGCTGCTGCCGCCGAAAGACAGGCCGTCGTTGTTGATGATGGTGGCGTTGCCGGCTGTGCTGCTGTCGACAAAAATCATGGAGCTGCTGTTGGTGATGGTCGCATTGCCCGCCGTGCTGCTTCCGTGGAAAGACAGGTTGCCGTTGTTGGTGATGGCGGCGCTGCCGCCCGTGCTGGTGTCCGAGAAATACAGGTTGCCGTTGTTGGCGATGGTGACGCTGCCGGCCGTGCTGTCGTCGCTGAAAGACAGGTCGCCGTTGTTGGTGATGGCGGCGCTGCCGGCCGTGCTGGTGTCCCAGAAATACTGGTCGTAGTCGTTGATGATGGTGGCGCTGCCCGCGCTGGTGCCGCCCCGAAAATTCGTCGTGCCGCTGTTGGTGATGCTGGTAATGCCGCTGGTGTCGGCGTTGACGACATCGAACGTGCCGCTGTAGCCCGCCACGTTCACGGCGCCCAGGATCGCGCCAGCCGCGTTCGAATCGCCGAGTTGCAACGTGCCGGCGTTGACCGTGGTGCCGCCGGTGTAGCTGTGTGCGCCCGTGAGAACCGTCGTGCCGGGACCGCCCTTGGCCAAGGACGCCGTGCCGGCCAGCGTCGTGCCGATCGTGCCGGGCCCCCAGAGATAGATGCCGCTCGAGGACTTGATCGTGCCCGCACCGGTGGCGGTGCCGCCATAGAAGTCGAAATACTGCACATCGAGCGTGCGGCCCGCGCCGACGGTCAGTGTCGCCCCGGCGGAATTGGTGAAATCGTTCACCCACGACATGTCACCGCCGATGAGCGAGACGCTGCCGCCGCTCTGATTGTTGAAATAGCTCAACCCCAGCCGGACGTCGCCGCCGATGACATTGATCTGGCCGCTGTTGTAGACGCTGCCTGCGGGCGACAGTTGCGCCGTGCCGCCGGGGCCGTTGAAGTTGATGACGCCGCCGGCGTTGTTGTTGATGTCGCCATTGCTCATGACGATGCCGTCGGTGCCGACATTGATGGTGGCGTCGTTGTTCAGCACACTGCCAGTGTCGTAGAGGGTGGCGCGCGCGCCCAGATTGATTTGGCCCGCGCCGGTGTTGGAAATCGACCCGGCGAGCATGTTGTCATCGCCGATATTGACGATGCCGCCCGCGTTGGTCAGGCTGGCGATGCCGCTGGTGTCGGCGTTGACGACATCGAACCTGCCGCCGGATCCCAGCGTGACTGCGCCGATGATCGCGCCGGTCGCGCCGCCGTTGCCGAGTTGCAGAATGCCGCCGGAAATCGTGGTGCCGCCGCTATAGCTGTTGGTTCCCGACAGGGTCAGCGTGCCCGTGCCGATCTTGACCAGCGATCCACCCGCGCCTGAAATGACGCCGCTCACCTCGGTCGAGAGCCCGTTCGAACCGACCGTCAGTTGGTTGGCGCCGAGGACATAGCTGCCGGGCCCCGCGATCGACCCCGCGCTTAGCTTGTGGTCGCCGTTCGGGCCGGTGCTGTACGAAAAATCGACCGTGCCGCCCGAATTGTTGGTGACGGCGGCGTTGCCCGCCGTACTGGTGTTGTAGAAATACAGATAGCCATTGCTGGCGTTGGTGATGGCGGCGTTGCCCGCCGTGCTGGCGTCCCAGAAAGTCAGGTCGTAGTTGTTGATGATGGCGGCATTGCCGGCCGTGCTGGTGTCGTAGAAATACAGACGGCTATAGCTGGCGTTGGTGATGGCGGCGTTGCCCGCCGTGCTGGCGTTGTTGAAAGACAGGTAATTGTCGTTGGTGACGGCGGCGTTGCCCGCCGTACTGGTGCCGTAGAAGAACAGGTTGCCGTTGTTGGCGATGGCGGCGCTGCCCGCCGCGCTGTTGTCGTAGAAATACAGGTTGCTGTTGTTGGTGATAACGGCGTTGCCCGCCGTGCTGGCGTTGTTGAAATCCAGAATGGAGGTGTTGGTGATGGTGGCGCCGCCGGCCGTGCTGTTGTCGTAGAAAGCTAGGTAGCCGCTGTTAGTGATGGCGGCGCTGCCGGCGCTGCTGTTGCCGTAGAAATACAGGCTGCCGTTGTTGGTGATGGCGACGCGGCCACCGTTGGCAACGATGCCGGCGCCGTTGAAGGCGAGGGCGCTGCCGTTGCTGAAATCATAATCCGGGCCGCCCGCATTGAACGTCCAGCCGCCCATGGTGGTATTTGCGGAAAACGACAGGCTGGTGACGGACGAAGCGCCGAACGTGGCCGTGCCGTCCGGCGCGGTGCCGGAACTCCAGTTGGCGTCGTTATTGTAATTGCCGTCGGCCGGGCTGGCGAGCCAGGTCGCGTCCTGCGCCTGCGCCGGAGCCAAATAGGCGGCGACCGTCAGCGCCGTCGAAGCCAGCAATGCGGCGCGTAACAGGTCGCGTAATGACGCTGTGCGGTGCCAAGTGACGTTGCGCGATGAAGCAACGGCGCGCGCGGAAGTCGAAACTGTTCTTGAATCCATGGTTCCCCGGCCCAGAAAGAGACGCGCGGCCGCCGGATTTCGATTCATCCCCGCCTACGTCATTCCCGTCCCTTTCTGGCACCGCACGTCGGAAACGTCCTGAATCGACCGCTGCTAGGTTCTGAATCTTTCCGTTATTTTCTGAATATGGCGCCTTCCGCCGCGCTTTATAGTACCTAGACATAGTTTTGCGGCGGTTTGCCGTTTCGGAGGGGGTAAAGTGCCGCGTGTTGCGATTTTTAGATTTTGAACTGGACCGGCAACTGGCCGAACTGCGAGGGCCAGACGGCGACGTCATCAAAATTCGGCCGAGAAGCCTCGAAATGTTGACGTTTTTCGCCTCCAATGCGGGGAGGGTCCTCAGCAAGCGGGAGTTGATGGAGGCGGTCTGGCCAGGCGTCCATATCGGCGAGGACAGCCTATTCCAGTCAATCCGCGAGATTCGCACCGCGCTGGGCGATGATCAGCGACAGAGGATCAAGCTGATATCTGGCCGCGGCTACCTGTTCGCTGCCGAGGTGACGGACACGACGGATACGGACGCGCCGGAACAAGCCAGCCCGGCGATCGAGCCCGAAATACAAAGCGAGCCGAGCCCGAATCGGCACGGTTTCAGCATGCGGCGCCGCGCCGCCCTTGTGGCTATGGCGGGGCTCGGCGCGTCGGCTCTGGCGGCAGCGACATGGCTCCCCCGATTCCTCGCGGGCTCGCCCGTGACCGTCGCCGTGATGCCCATGGCGGCGGGCGACGACCCGCAGACCGCCCGGATGGCGGCGGACGTTACCCGCGATCTGACCGACGGACTCGCGAAAATCGACGCGATCCGCGTGGTGGTTCCTTCCGACGCCGCGAAGGGCGTCGATTACGTCGTCAGCAGCGAGCTGGAGAAGGCAGCAACCGCGTGGAATTTGCGCGCGCGCATGACCGAACCGGCAACCGGCGCGGTCAAATGGACAACATCGCTCTCCGTTGATCTGGCCGACGCCGATGCGCAACGTCAGCAGACCCGCTTGACCGCCGGCATGGGCCACGCGCTGGCGGCACGCATCAATGCGCTTCAGAATACTGATGAACGCCGGACCGAAGGCGTGCCGTCCGGCGCCGCCAAGGTCGCCATCGAGCAGGCGACGGCCTCGATCAACCAGACGACGCCGGAACGCTTTCGAGCCGCGCAGGCGATGCTAGAAAAAGCCCTTGCCGACGACGCCGACAATATCGACTTGCAGGTCGCCCTGGCGGCGTTTCAGCTCCGCGGCATTCAGATGGCCTGGTTTCCCGCCGACGAGCGAGAGACGGTCGAGACCAGCATCGGGGCGATCATGGCGCGCGCGTTGCGCGCGCAGCCCGACTACATCCCGGTGCTGGAAGCGCATTGCCGGTATCTGTCGACGACAAACCGATTCGTCGAAAGTCTGGTCGCATGCGGCAAGGTGCTCGCTCGCGATCCATGGGATGGGATTGCGCTGTACCTCATCGGGCTGTCCCAGGTTTTCCTCGGCCGCTTCGACGACGCGCTCGCCACGTTCAAGCAGGCGGACAGCTTCGATACGCCCTCGGTCGCGCGCTGGACCTGGGCGATCGGGGCAGGTTTCACCTATCTGCTCATGGGTCGCGCCGAAGACGCCTTGCCCTGGCTGCAACGGTCGATCGCGATCACGTCGGCCAGCGGGCGCACGCATCTGCTGTTGGCCGCCGCCTATCAGCAATTGGGCCGCGTCGCCGAAGCCCGGGCGACGATAACCAAGGCCCTTGAGCTGAGGCCCGGCTCGACCGCGCTCAATGTGCCGGCGCCGACCAAAAACACCAGCCCGGTGTATCTCAAGGCTTCCGAACGGATCATGAGCCTGATGGTGGCGGCCGGGTTGCCGGAGAAATAGCGCTACGCAGAAGTCGTAAGGACAACAAGTGTGGGCGAGCTGAAGTCGTCGGACATATCCTAGACTAGCGTTGTCGGCCCTCGCACCTCAAACTACGCAGCCTTCGTCACCTGGATAGTATGAAGCATCTCCGGCTTTAGATGCGTGTATCGTCGTAGCATCTTCCAATCTTTGTGGCCTGTGACCAGCGAGACCTGTTGAATTGTGAACCCAGCTTCAAACAGGCGGATCGTTCCTTCATGCCGCAAGTTATGAAAATGAAGGTCCTGGATGCCAAGGTCAGCGCATCCTCGGCGAAAGGCGGTGCTGACTGACCGATGATTGACCGGGAAAATTCGATCATCGTCATTTGGGTTCTTCGCGCAGCCAAAACGCTGTTTGTGTAGCACGAAGATTACTTTTCTCTGGCATAGGACCCTTCCTTTGCCGCTCCACTTATCACCCAATGCCTGCAAATCATGACCGGGCTCCGATGACACAAGTCCTCGAGTTCTCCGGCGCACAATCTAAGGAGTCAGTCCCAGCGTAGTTGATCCAGAACAGTCGCTGCTCAGCGACTGAGATCCAGTTCCGTTCCGGTTCGCAGACATTCCATATAGGCTCGATATGCGAAGCTGCGGTCGCGCTTCTTCCCTGTCGTTTCCACGAGGATATCAATCCCGGCTAGCACTTCGATTGCGCGGGTCGCGGTCGGTTTGCTTGTCTCGAGGAGTTTCATCGCTGATGCGACGGTCACGATCGGATGACGCGGAAGTCGCTCGAATAATCGGAGAGCGGAAACGGATGCTGATTCCACACCGAGCAGCCGCGTGCGATCCGTACTGACGAGGTTGAACAATTCGCGGGCCGAGACGACGGCTTCATCGGCGATCGTTGCCACGCCATCGAGAAAGAAGTCGATCCAGCCCTCCCAGTCGCCTTCCAGCCGCACGACATTGAGGCGCCGGTAGTACTCTTCGCGGTGACGCTTGAAGAAGAGGCTGATATAGAGGAGCGGCGCCTTCAATAATCCCCAGTGCTCCAGTAGGAGGGCGATCATCAGCCGTCCGATTCGTCCATTGCCATCGAGATAGGGGTGAATGGTTTCGAACTGCGCATGCAGGAGGCCCGCGCGCACGAGTTTTGGCAGCCGGTCGTCGGCATGGATGTACTTCTCGAAGGAACTGAGAAGTTGCGAGAGTTTCTCGGAGGGCGGGGGAATATAGACCGCGTTCCCGGGCCGGCTTCCGCCAATCCAGTTCTGGCTGCGGCGTATTTCTCCAGGTTGCTTGCTACCGCCGCGCACGCCACGCATCAATCGCTTATGGGCTTCATTCAAAAGCCGTAGCGAGAGCGGCAGACCACGTTTCGACGCGAGCTGACCACGCGCGTAGGCAAGCGCATCGAGGTAGTTTGTAACCTCCTCGACATCGGCGTTGGGTTGGGGCTGATCCTCGGCTTCAAAGGCGAGAAGGTCGACGAGCGATGCTTGCGTGCCCTCGATCTGCGACGAGATCACCGCCTCCTTGCGTACGAAGGCGTATATGAACCAGTCGAGCGAAGGCACCATCTCGCCCGCCAGATCGAGCCGGACAAGCGCCTGCTCGGCCCGCCCAAGGCGATGTTCAAGCTTTGCGTCGATGGCGAGCGCCGGCCGCGCAGGCAGCAGATCGAAGGGAACGAAGGCATCGATCTTTTCGCCGCCTGCGGTCACGTTTGCGTATCGGCCTGTTGTGCGCTTCGGCATGTCTTGGGAGCTCGCCCCAGGGATGACGTCGTTTCAACGTCCGCATGCAAGGAACGCTCACGTTCCCTACCAGCCCACTAGGAACTCACTCTTTACTAGCGGAAGCCGTTAGTCAAGAGATCGTTCTTAGAGTTTGCGTGGATAGCACGAAAAGAGATTGGGCGATCCCAGAGGCCACTCGATAGAGTTCCATCGCTGCGCTCGGTCGCTCTCCAGCAACGGGAACCGGTGACTCCTAGCGACCGGCGCATTCCCGCCTGCACTCCGGGTCCGAAGTCGCAGTCGAGGAACATTCTTCTTCCCGCGCTATTCGGGAGAAGTTTCCCGGGACAACGACATGTCGATACTGGGCTGGATTCTCGGCCGCCGCCTGGCAAATCAGGAACAGTCGCAACGCAAGATCGGCGTGTTCGAGGGCGTGCCGGCAATGGGCCTCGATGGGCTGGGTTCGTCGGCTTATGGGCCGGAAGCGGCGCTCACGATCCTGATCCCGCTCGGCGCGGCGGGTCTCGGCTATATCGGTCCGATCATGGGCGCCATAGTCGGTTTGCTCGCGGTCCTTTATCTTTCTTACCGCCAGACCATTGCCGCTTACCCCGGCAATGGGGGCGCGTATATCGTCTCGCGCGAAAATCTTGGCCGCAACGCCAGCCTGCTCGCCGCCGCCGCGCTGATGGTCGACTACGTGCTCAATGTCGCCGTAGGCATCTCTGCCGGCGTCGGCGCGCTGGTGTCGGCGCTGCCTTCGCTGCATGCCTACACGCTTTGGATCTGCCTCGGGATTCTGCTTTTGGTGACCGTCGTCAACCTGCGCGGCACGCTCGATGCCGGCCGGTTGTTTGCCTTGCCAACCTATCTGTTCGTTGCGAGTTTCCTGGCGATCCTGGCGATCGGCGTCTCGAAGACGCTTGCCTCCGGCGGTCAGCCGGTGCCGGCAATTCCACCGCCGCCCCTGCAGCAGCCATCCGAAACGGCAAGCCTGCTCCTCTTGATGCACGCCTTTGCCAGCGGCTGCACGGCGATGACCGGCGTAGAGGCGGTCAGCAACGGCATGACCGCATTCAAGGATCCGCCCGTCAGGCACGGCCGGCGCACGCTGGCGGCGATCTGTCTGATCCTTGGACTGCTGCTCGGCGGCATCGCTTTCCTGTCGGCACGCTACCGTATCGGTGCGATGGATCAGGAGAAGGACGGCTATCAGAGCGTGCTGTCGCAACTTGCGCATGCCGTGGTTGGCGACGGGGTTTTCTACTATGTCGCCATCGGTAGCCTGCTTTGCGTGCTGGCGCTTTCGGCCAATACAAGCTTCGTCGATTTCCCCCGCCTTTGCCGCATGGTGGCGGAAGACGGGTATCTTCCCAAGCCCTTCGCCATGGTTGGCCGCCGGCTCGTTTTCTCGATCGGCATTCTTTACCTCGCCTCGTCGGCGGGACTGCTGCTGGCCGTGTTCGGCGGCATCACCGACCATCTGATCCCGCTTTTCGCCATCGGCGCCTTTCTGACGTTCACGCTGTCGCAGACCGGGATGGTGATGCACTGGGTAAGGGCGCTTCGCACAACCAAGGACACGAACCGGACAGGCAACCGGATGCATCTGGCGATCAACGCGTTCGGCGGCATAGTCACCGCGCTGGCGCTCATCGTGATTGTCGTCGCCAAATTCGGGGAGGGCGCCTGGATCACGGTGATCGTCATCCCGGTTGTGATCCTCCTGCTGCGGTTGGTGAGGCGCTATTACGACCAGCTCGAGGCAAGTCTGCGCGAGCCCGGGAAAGTCGATTTGAGCAGCACCGAGCCCCCTGTCGTTCTTGTCGTGACCCAGCAATGGAACAGGATGGCGGACAAGGCGCTCAGCTTTGCCTTTCACCTGTCCGGAGATGTCATCGCCGTCCATGTGGCGCGGCTGTCGGGTGAAGAGAGCGACGAAGAGCGCGCAATTCGAGGGAGGTGGTCGCAGGATGTGGAAGCGCCGGCGAGGGCGGCTGGCCTGCGCCCGCCACGCCTGCTTCTCCTCAATGCCGACTACCGGCTGATGTACGAGCCGTTATTGAAGGAGATCAAGGCGCTGCGCGGCGAGTTCGATGGCCGCGCCATTGCAGTGCTGCTCCCAGAGGTCGTGCCGCCCAATTGGTGGCAATATATGCTGCATACGCAGCGCGCTCGCCGACTGCACGCCAAACTGCTCGAGTTCGGCGGATCGGACATCGTGATCATTTCCATGCCTTGGTATATCGAGGAACCGAAGATCGAGGCGGCCCGTTGAATGTTGCCGCTCCGTTCGATCACGCCACCTCGCCAAAAGTTTGGCCGAGCGATGGAAAACAGGAACGTTCCTATTTCTCAAACATTCTCCCTAGTCTGCACCGCGTAATTTCTACTTGCTGGGGCCGGAACATTGTCATCCAGAGAGCATAATTTGCCGAACCCCAGCGCCGAGGAGATCTCCATCGTCGATCTCATTCCTGCGTTGCGGGCTTTTGCGCGAACCTTCTGTCGCGTGCCTGACGATGCCGACGATCTTGTGCAGGAAACATTGTCCAAGGGGCTCGCCAACCTGGACAAATTCGAGCCCGGCACGCGCCTGAAGTCCTGGCTCTTCACCATCATGCGAAACACGCACTACACGCGTGTCAAAGCGGCGGCCAGGGAGGCGCCCGGACTGCTTGACTGCGCCTCCAGCCGGCCGATTTCGGAACCGTCCCAGGATTGGTCCGTGCAAAGCAGGGAAGTGCATCAAGCCATCCAGAAGCTGCCGTCCCATCAGCGTGAGGTCTTGATGCTGATCGGCGTACTGGGCGTAAGCTACGAAGAAACCGCGCAAATATGCGGTTGCGCTGTCGGCACCGTCAAAAGCCGCCTCAACCGCGCCCGCGCCGGCGTTCTGGAATTCCTCGGAGAAAGCTCGCCGCAAGCACTGATCGAGCCACGCCGTCAACTTTCGGACAATCATTGGGATACGGAGGGCGCAAGGCGCTAAGCCCGGCCAAATCCTACCGGCGCTGGGCTGCTGTCATGACTTTGGCCTCTCTCATCAACGAAGCCCAATTCAGGCCGAGCAGAGAAACAAGTTCGAGCGCTTGCGCTTCGGTGATGCCCGTCTGTGCGACCAGCCGCCGAATGAGTTCGTCCACTTCCGGAGTTCTGCCAGCCATCGGGATGATCCCCAATCGGCTACAACGATTAACTTATGTTAAGGTTCCACCGATCACGCGACAGCGGGCGATATCGATGACTTCCCGTCTCCAAGGAATGCCGCATCCTTGCTGGTGACATCTTCAGCCGCGCTCACCGGTCATGTCGCCTTTGCGCTTTTCGATCAAAGCGCTCTGCAGTTCGAGTGCTAGCCTTGTCAGCCGGTCAGGGACCTCCTCCTGCTCGATAGCGTTCAGCAGCGATGCGATCTCCTGGTCCAAGCTCTGGATTACCTGGGCGCAAAGGTCGCGCTGACTCCTGTGAGACATGGCATTCTCTTAACAAATAGAGGCCCCTTCAAATCTCACAGAGGCATAGCCGACCGGCCTATGCAAGGCGCTTGCCGCAGGCTGTAGGGTTTCCGGTCCGTTGTCCCCGGATTTTGCGGCAAGAGGTGACTGGAAACATCAGCTCAATCCTTGGGAAGGCGGTTCGCAGCGTGATCCTGATACTGATCGGATTTGATCCGGTTGCCGTCCAGACCGCGTTGCTCGGTGTGCTGCTTCTTGTCCCGGTTGGACAGCACCTCGTTCTCGCCGACCACGTCCTTTGCAAGCGTCGTCTTGGCTCCGGTTCCGGAACCCTTGCCCTGGCTGCCGCGGCCCATCTGCTTCTTACCGCCGGATGCCATCTGCTTCTCCCTGTTCTGCTGGCGTGGAACTGTTCGGTGACCGAACTGCCGCCGGTGCGTTATGTTCCGCCGTCACGACGGACAAGGAAGGCCATGCCGTCCCAACTGCCGAACGGCATTTCGCCGTCGACCACGAGGTCCATGCCGCATGCATGAGAAAGACGGCTGATGTCGCCGGAATCGATGCCCGGCGATGTGCGATAGGAATAGTTGAGGATAGCTGCCATTCCTCCCCGCCGCAGCACGCGCGCGGTCTCGATGAAATGCCGCTCGGCAACCCCGGCGAGCACCAGGTAAGGAAAACTGTCCAGGGCCAGCACGCCGTCAAAGCTTGCATCGGCGAAGTCACCGAGATCAAGGCCTGAGGTCAGGCGAAATTCCACATTGGCAAGGCCGGCGCATCGCCGGCGCGCGATTTCGATCATCCGCGACGAGATATCGATGCCGACGACATATCCTGCGTGGGTGCCGAGCGCATGTCCGAGACGCCCGATGCCGCAGCCGATGTCGAGTATGTGCTTATGGGCACCAAGGAAATCCTGCTGTTCCAGCCATGAGACAATCTCGGCGGTCGTGGTCGACAGCCTGTGCTCGTCGCCAAGCGAGGACAACTGGACGCTGGCCGCGGGAGATATGGCGGCCGCCCGATCGAAGCTGCCGGCCAGCCGTTTGACGGTCATGGCGGTCGGTTCGCTATCCGGCCGGTCATGCGACACGCAGGCAGCCGCTCTGCGGACCTTGTCGAAGGCGTCCGCCTTGCCACGAAGCATCGTGGCGATCTCTTCCAGCCAGCATCGCCGGGGAGCATGGCTTGGACGCATGTCCAGCGCGATATCCGCCAATTGCGCCGCGCTGGTCGTCTTGTCGGTATAAACGGCCAATCTGGCCAGCGCGTTGTCGACGGAAAGGCCGTCCGTCATGCAATCCTCGAGCAGGCGCCTGGCAATCGCGCCGGGTTGGCTCGCGACGTTCACGGCGACGCGCTCCTGGTCCACACCTTCTGCGCCGTCCAGCGGTCCTTCGCGCCCCAGCCATATTTGTAGCCTTCCCTGCCGCGCAGGAAATCGAACTCCAGCGCGCCCTCGCTGGCGGCTCCGGTGATGGCATGCCCGATCAGAATCGCGCCGGGGCTTTCGTCGGCATAGGCCGGATCGAAACCGCCAAGATAGGCATAGGCCCGGTCGCGGTGATGAAAACCGTAATAGGCGCCGACGACGGCACCGTCGATCTGGATCGTCAAGCATCGCGCCATGCCGTTATAGGCAAGCCGCGGCAGGGCCCGGCGATGAAATTCCACAGCCGTGTCGGACAGGACGCCACCGCCATGGCCGGTCCAGCGCGCGCCATGCAGTCGGATGAGCCTGTCGAGAAATGTCTGCGGATCGGAATCGCCGCGGCTGACAATGACGGCTCCTCTTCGCCGGGCAGCTCTCTCGGCGCGGCGCAACTGACGCCTTCGTCTCGCCGGAACCGAGCGGGCCAGAGTCCGATCGCCGTCGAGCAACAGCACGGGACAGGCCGCGTGCGCCATCGATCGGCGCTCTTCGGCATTCGGCAGCTCAAGGCTCAGCGATATGGCATCGGCCGAGAGATCGGGCAGGATCCACTGCGACCATTCCAGCGACAGTGCCGCTTCGGCTATGGCGGCCTCAGTCTCCGCCTCCAGTTCCGGCGCGCACAGAATGTCGAGATAGTCGCTAAGCGAAATCCCGATGGGGAGCAGGCGCTGACCGCAATCATGCCTTTCGATATAGAGCGGCGCCAGTCCGGCGAGTTCGTCTCCGCTCCACACGGCAATTGCCGTGAGATCGCCCGGCGCGAATGTACGCCACCAGGGGATGAGCCAGGCAGGAGACTGGAACGGCGTGGCCGAGATGCTCCGCCCCCAGAGCTGCCACCAGCACGGCTCGAGGTCCTCGAACGTCCCCGGATCGCGAATGATCTCGGTGCGCAGGCCGCGCATCAGGCGGTTCCCAGCAAGGCGCGGCGGGTGCCAAGCTTCGCTAGCGCTTCGTAAGCATCCATGTAGGATGTGACCATGCGCTCAAGCGAGAAGCGGCGGCGCGCCTCGGCCCGGCAGGTCTCATGGTCCAGCGCCCCAGAATGGACGATGGCCTTGACCATCTCCTCGACGTCATTGACCAGAAATCCGGTTCTGCCATGCTGGACGACGTCGGGAAGGGTGCCATTCGGGAAAGCGACGACCGGCGTGCCGCAGGCAAGCGCCTCCATCGCGACAAGCGAGCTGGTTTCGGCGGCAAGGCTGGGAATGACCAGGCAGCGGGCGGCGTTGAGCAGCCGCCGTTTGGCGCGAAACCCCAGCGGCCCGAGAAAACGCCGCTGCCGATCGAGGCGAGGACGGACCTCGTCGGCGAAATAGCGCAAATGGGTCTCGTAGGGATAGACTTGGCCGGCGATCGCCAGGGGAACGCCGGCGCGCCTGGCTGCCTGGATTGCGAGATGGATGCCCTTTTCGGGACAGATGCGGCTGAGCACCAAAGCGAAATTGCGTCGCAACCGGGGCTCGTTCAGCGCATCGATATCGACGCCGTTCGGAATAGGCGTCGCAAGTCTCGACCCTGCCGCCGCCGTCCTGTGCTGCGCCTCTGAGACCGCGTGCAGCCACAGGTCCTCGCGCGACGGCGCAAGCACTTCGGAGGGATACCAGCCCAGCGGCAGGTGCAACGTCACCAGGGTTGGGCCGTCGGTGGGCAGATAGGCGTCGAAGTCGATGCCGTGGAGGTGAACGACGTCGATAGGCCAGCGCGCCCGGGCGGCCGCGATCGCGTCGCGATGCGCCTGCTGGGCCCGGTCCTTCGCCGCCTTGTCGAGCACGCCTGCTTCGGCCGGTGTTTCCACTAGGACGCCGGCCGTCTTTGACCCATGGCAGGCAACGACAACCGACCGGTAGCCTTTCTCAACCAGCGCCCGGTCCAGCGCCGACAGCACCTGCTCGGCGCCGCCGACCGCATCCGGTCCGACAGGCGCGAGGGGGTAGGCGACGTTGAGGACAGTCAGTGTCATCGCCGATCGAGCCGGAATTCACCATGCCGCCGACACGCGCCGCGTTCGTGTCATGTCGTCGCTGATCGCAGGAGCGTAGCGGCGGATCATCGCCGCGCAGAATTCGGCGAATTCCTCGGGCACCTGCGGCGGACTTGTGTGGTGGGGCTGGAGACCGCGATGCTCAGGCGTGAAGCAGAAGGTCACCGTGACGTTGAAGTCGGCGAGCGCTTCCATCTGGCGATCGAACCAGTCCAGCGCATTCGGCCGGAAGCTGTCCGCCCAGGACAGGCCAGTGCGCAGGTGCGTCACGCCCAGTCGGTGCATCCAGGCAACGGCATCATCCAGCCGATGGTCTTCGTAATGGAACCACTGTACTAGGCCCATTTGCGGGGTGTGACGCACGAACTCCTCAAGCGCCGGCTTGGGCGTGCCGTCCTCGCGCAGCAGGCCCATGTAGAAGTGCCTGTAATAGGACGAGCCTTCCGCCTCGCGATGGCGCGTCGTCGCCTCCCATGAACGCGGCAGGTCATAGAGGCTGTACCACTGCACCCGCGGCGCGATGCCGAGCAGCAGCTCGGCCGTGCGGCGCAGGCCCCAGAGCTGGATCTCCTCGGCGCCGAAGGTCGAGACGCCGACTTCGCTGACCCAGATCGGCAGATCGGTGATGGCGGCGATCTCGCCGAGCTTCTGCGGCCATTCGTTGATTTGCCAGAGGTTCCAGTCGAGCGGGAAGCCATGCACCGCGACGGCGTCGACATGGTCGAGCACGCCGAAATCCTTCATGCGCGTCATGAAGCCGGCATCGATCGGCGAAATACCGCCCAGCACCTTCGTGACGGCCGGGTTCTCCCGGTCGATCGCATCGGCCGCCAGGATTGCCATCGAGGCAAAACGGCTCCAGCCCGGATCGAGCTCGGGATCCCAATGCGATTTGTTGTTGGGCTCGTTCCAGATCATCGCGGCTTCAATCATCGGCCTCTCCTTTCGCGGGATAGACGGCGGCGCCGTCGGACGGATTGCCCGCCGCACGGCAGAAATAGACCTCGTCCTCAGGGTGCCGCACGATTTCGAAGCCGGCGCTGCGCAGCATCGCTTCGGTGCAGGCGCGGTTTGGAATCCACCAGTTGGTCGGGTCGTCCGCATAGCGATGCTCGATGAAGTGCAGTTTCGGAAATTCAGGTTGATCGAAGAGGTCGCGTGTCCAGAAATGGTAGTTCTGTTCGAGCGGCAGGACTTCCCCGCTGCCCCTCTGCATCGACTGGAAGATCATCAGGTCGCCTGCGACATGCGCGCGGATCAGGTCGAGCGCCAGCAGCGGATGGCGCAGGTGGTAGAGCACACCCATGAACAGCACGATGTCGAAGCGCTCGCCAAGCGCCCCGACGTCGTAGACGGACATTTCCCGGAATTCGATATCGCAGCCGGCGATCTCGGCGGCGAAGCGCGCCTGGGCGAGGTAGGCCTGGTCGAAATCGATGCCGAGCACGCGATCGGCGCCGCGCTTCTTCATCTCGATCGAATAGAAGCCGGCGTTGCAGCCGATATCGAGCACGGACATGCCCGAAAGGTCGGTCGGAATGGCATCCGCGAATTTGCGCCATTTGATCAGCGGATAATTGCCGAGGAAATGATCCGGCGCGGTTTCCACGCCCGCAAGCTCCATATTGTGGAACCACGGTCCCAGTGCGTCGATGCGGCGGCGTATTTCCGTGCTGGAGTGCAGCATGGCTAAGCTCCTTCGCCTGGAAGGGTTGGCACCGTTGAGAGATCTTGCGATGCGAACATCGGCGGGGTCTCATCTTCAACGATATCGTTGCTTTCGAGCAGCCTGAGCGCCGTGCGATATCCATCGAAAGTGCCGACGTCGACATAGGCCGTTCCGGCCTTGACGCCGTAAGCCTCGCCTCCGGCTGCGAGATAGGCGTTGACCAGCGTGCCGAAATACTCGTCGAAGCCGTCGCGCTGGCGCCACAGTGCCGCGAGCTGGTGGAAGATACGGCCAGGCATCTTGAAGGCGCCCCAGACCCAGTTTGTTGCGGCATCAGCTTGCTTGACCTGGATTTGCTCGACACGTCCGCTCTGATCCAGGACGACGGCATCGAAGAGTTCCGGGCGATCGACCGGAAACATCAGAAAGGAAAGCCGGTCGTCGGCCAGGCGGCAGAAACCGTCCTCGGGGAACCAGATTGTGTCCGGCAGGCCGATCAGGACCGTTTCTTCCGGCGTGACCAGCGGCTCGGCACGGAAGATCGCATCGCACAGTCCGATCGGGGAGGGCTGCGCGACGAAGATTGCTGCGGCGGTGTCATAGCCCGCGGCATAATATTCGAGAATGTCCGACTTGCCGGAACCGATGATGAAGCAGATGCGGTCGACGCCGTTTCGGACCATCCGCCGCACCAGATATTCGCTCACCGCGCAGGGGCGCTCGGTCTGCCCGTCCAGCCGGCTGCCGACCGGCAGCAGCTCCTTGGAAAAACCCAGCGGCTGAATGCGGCTGCCGCGGCCCGCGGCAGGCACGATCCCCAACATCAGATGGCTTCCTCCATTGCTCCATTTGCCATGGACGCGGCGGCGTTCAAGATGCGATCGAGTTCGGCGGCGCGGTGCGCGGACGTGTGCTCGTCGAGGACGCGTTCACGGGCGCGGCGGCCAAGCGCCTCGATTTCGTTGTCCGACAGGCCAAGCGCGGCGACGACGTCGCCGGTGGTGTGTGCCAACAGAATCTCGCTGCCGGGCGTGAAGAAGCTGTCGAGGCCTGCCCAATTGTCGGAGATGATCGCGGCGCCGCAGGCGGCTGCCTCGAACAGCCGGCCTGACGGGCACCAGCCCTTGCGCGCCATCGCCTCGCGGGTGACGTTCAGCGTCAGGCGCGAGGAGGAAAAGAAGGCGGGGTGATCCGCGGGCGGCAGGTGCCTGACGAAGAAGATATTGCCGCTCCATGGAAAGTCCGCTGGATACTGTGCGCCGCCGATGATGAAGCGGCGGTTCGGCAGTTTGGCCGCTGGAGCCACGAGCAGTCTTTCCACGGCCGCCTGCCGGTCCTCGGCATAGGTTCCGAGATAGGAGAGATCGCCGGCGAACTCGGACCGTGGCCGGGCCGGCTGGTGCCGGTTGGGGTCGACATGGCCGTAGAGCGGCAGGACATGGCGCACGCCGAGAATACACTTCAGCGCATCGATCGCCGGTCCTCCGGTATAGCTCAGGATCAAGTCGAAATCGCGCAGGCCATCCGGCTCGAAATAGGCCGGGTAGTCACCTTGCTCGATTCTCGCCAGCGTTACCGGTGTATCGAGATCGTAGAACACCTTCAGCCCGCGGCAGCTCTCGTTGGCGAGCCGCGAGGCCCTCACGGCGTCCGGACAATAAGAGGTGACTATGACCACGTCGGCCTGCCGTATCGCGGCCTCGGCCTCATGGCCGATACTCTCCCAGTCCGGGTAGAGAATGATGTTGCAAGCATCGAGCCGGTCGAGGTCCCTGGCACCGGCGTAATAGGGCGTGTCGCGCTCGAAGAAGCTGATCGACCAGCCAATTGGGGCCAGAGCGCCTATCAGCCCACGCCAGAGCGTGGCATGGCCGTTGCCCCATGAAGACGTGACGGTGAGACCGAATATGACCATGCGCATAGCCAGCCGCTCCGTCAGGGGAGTTCGTTGAGGCGGATGAGCTTGGACCCCCAGTCGCCATGAACGACTGTGGTGACCGAGGCCGGCGCGATATCGAAGCGGAAGCAGTCGCCGAGCTGCAGGCCGAGGATCGCGCAGACGGCTGCCTTGATGACGTCGGCATGGCTGATAAGGGCGATGCACTGACCCTGCCCATTCTCGCGCAACGCGTCCATCAGGCCGACGATCCTGTGTTGGACATCCAGCATCGTCTCGCCGCTCGGCGTGCGGGCGCTCTGGCGCTGGTCATTCCAAAGGCGCCAGCTTGCGTCGCCGTTCAATTCCTCGAAGGTCTTGCCGGACCATTCGCCGAAGTCGATCTCGTCGAGTTCCTTGCAGATCGCGATCTTCTCGACCTCGCAGGCGATCGCAATCGGCTTTGCGGTCTCCAGCGCGCGCTCGCGCGGGCTGCTGAAAATTGCCGCGAGCGGCTCACGTGCCATGCGGCGCGCGAGCTGCAGCGCCTGGGCCTGGCCGGCTTCGTCGAGGCGAACGCCTTCGAGCCGCCCGGCCAAATAGCAGCCGACATGATCATGTGCCGCGTGGCGGATGAGAAAGAAAGTCGTGGTCATTCGGCGGCATCGAGCAACGGCTCGTCCCCGCCGGCGATGAAGGCCAATGTGCGCAGGCGCGCCTCGGCGTCGGTGAACTGCTGGGGCGGCGACTTCATGAAGTAGCTGCTGGGGCCCGTGAGCGCGCCGGCAATGCCACGGTCGAGGGCCAGCTTTGCGCAGCGGACGGCGTCTATGACCACGCCCGCGGAATTGGGCGAATCCCAGACCTCCAGCTTGAGCTCGGCATTGAGCGGAACGCCGCCGAAAGTGGTACCTTCGACCCGTATATAGGCCCATTTGCGGTCAGTCAGCCACGGGACATGATCACTGGGGCCGACATGGATGTTGCCGGCCTCGAGCGGGACGTCGATCTGGCTGGTGACGGATTGCGTCTTGGAAATCTTTTTCGATACCAACCGCTCGCGCTCAAGCATGTTGAGGAAGTCGGTGTTGCCGCCGAAGTTGAGCTGATAGGTGCGATCGATGCGCACGCCGCGCTCCCGGAAGAGATTGGCGAGCAGCCGGTGCACAATGGTTGCGCCGACCTGGCTCTTGATATCGTCGCCGACGAGGGGAAGACCGCGCTCCTTGAAGCGCTGGCGCCATTCCGGCCGCGAGGCGATGAAGACAGGAATACAATTGACGAAGGCGCAGCCGGCCTCAAGCGCGCATTCGGCATAGAAGTGCGTCGCCTGTTCGGAGCCGACCGGAAGATAGGATATCAGCACCTCGACCCCGCTTCGCCGGAGCCGGGCGGTTACGTCTGCGACTGGTTCATCCGACTCTTCGATCTCGTCTCGCAGATATTTGCCGATGCCGTCGAGTGTTGGGCCGCGCTCCACACGAACGCCGGTCGGCGCGACATCAGCAAAACGGAAGGTGTTGTTGGGCGCGGTGTAGATCGCTTCCGCCACATCGCGCCCAACCTTGTTTTTCGCGACATCGAAGGCGCAGACGACCTCAATGTCGTCGACATGATAGCCGCCGAGGTCGGCATGCATCAGCCCGGGGATCGGCTCGTTGCCGTTGGCGTGGCGGTAGTAGGAGAGACCTTGCACAAGAGATGACGCGCAATTGCCCACGCCAACGATGCCGATACGAACTTTCTTCGATGTCACGAAACCGCTGCCTCTTTGCTGGAGGTAAGTTCCTCGCGCCGAACCGGGAGCGACGTCGAATGTTCCTTCGCGCCGCGAAAAATTGCTGAGCCGGATCTCGGATCAAAGAGGCGCCGCTTCGCGTTGGCGGCCAGACAGGGGGATAGGAGCCGCATGATCGTCTTCGGCGACCACAAGCGAACGCGCAGCGCACAACAGCTCAGGGAAGCTGCCTTGGTCGCAGCGGCAGCAATCGGCGATCTGCCCGCCGGTATCGAACGTCACGCCGCCGTGGTCGATCTTTTCGTCGGCGCCTCCGAACTTATGCAAGGCCTTGCCGATGCGGAATTCGAGACCAGGGGTGCCGATTGCAATTCGTCGACCCAGAAGCTGGGGTCGGAAATTCTCGTCGAGTTGTCGGAGGAAGTGCTGCGATCCTGGCAACGAGGATTTGTCCGGAGCGGAGCGCTCGACCCGTTGCTGTTTGCGAAGCTTGCCACCATCGATTGTAGCGGCGAAATAGTTACCGGCCCGGCCGAAGGCTACGCGCTTTATGCTCTATATCCGGAAACCTATCTGCTTGCGGCGCTGCGGTCGGGCCTCGACGCAAACACCTGCGTCATCGGGATCCGCGGCATCGGTCTCGGCCTCGCGGCGATGGTCGCCACCGCGCTGCATGCGCCGCCGCCCGTCAGTGTGAGGCCGATCGGGCACCCGTTTAGCCGCCACATATGCGCCGCGCCCGAACTCCTCGGCGGCTGGCGCGACAGACCTAATGCCAAATTTGCCGTCGTTGATGAAGGTCCGGGGCTCTCCGGCAGTTCCTTTCATGCTGTCGTTGCCTGGCTGCGCCGGCAGGGCATCGACCAGAAGCGCATTCATCTGTTCCCAAGCCACCGCGGCGGGCCGGGAGTGCAAGCTTCGGCAGACATGCAGGCTATTTGGGGCCACTGCTCGCGCCATGTCGCGGATTTCGAAGCGGCCTTCGATGGGAGCGTCGCGCCGAACCTTCGCCAATGGGTGGCGGACCTGCTCGGCAAGGCCGATGTCGAGCTCAGCGAGATTTCCGGCGGCGAATGGCGCAAGCATAATTCCACGCCGCCGGAGCATTGGCCTCCGGTGTTTGCAGGATTTGAGCGGCGAAAATTCATGGCGCTGGCGGGCACCGAGCGTTGGTTGGTCAAGTTCGCCGGTCTCGGCGGGACCGGGCAGCACAAGCTGCACACGGCGAGGTCGGTGCACAGGGCCGGTTTTGGAACGCAGCCCGCCGGGCTCTGCCACGGCTTCCTGATCGAGCGTTGGACAGAGGCGGACAGGCTGGATCGGACAGGGCTGGCCAGGGACCTGCTGGTCGAATGGCTTGGACGCTATCTCGGCTGGCGCGCCGCCGAGTTGTCGACCGAAGAGGCCGGCGCGTCGCTGGATGGGCTTGCGGACATGGCCGTGCAAAACTGCAGGGAAGCCTTGGGGGAAGGGCCGGCCGAAACATTAAAGGGTTGGTTCGCCCGCCACTCCTCACATCCCTTCCTGCGCAGGATCGAGATCGACGGACGCCTGCACCCGTGGGAAGTTCTGGTTCGGCCGGACGGAACCCTGCTCAAGACGGACGCCGTCGACCATTGCCGCTCGCATGACATGGTCGGCTGTCAGGACATAGCGTGGGACATTGCAGGCGCGACGGCGGAATATCAGCTTTCCGACGCCGAGCTTTCGCGGCTCATCCAAGGCATCGAGGCAAAAATGTCGCGTGCTGTCGATCATTCCTTGGTGGACTACATGGAGCCCTGCTATCTCGCCTTCCAGCTTGGGCTATGGACGATGGCCGGACAGTCGACACACGGCGATGAGCGGGTAAGGGCAATGCGCGCCGCCGACCGCTACGAAACCGGGCTTTCGCATTTTATCGAGCGCGCGAGGACCTGATCAGTCCAGCCTGCGCAGCATGTCCGCTTCCTGCTCCAGAATTGTGGCCACTTCCTCGCGCTGCAGATGTGTCATCATGAGGCTGACGCAACATTCGAGATAGGTGATGGAGGCTCGCCGCAGGAACGCGGCGGTTTCGGCGGCCGCCATCTGGTCGATGTCCTTGATTGGTCGCTTCGGCTGCACAGGTCTTCTCCATGACGGTTGTCATGTCCAACCGCAATCCCGGTCGGTTGTTCCGCTGCGGTGAAGGAAGCCACCGCCTCAGAGCTGAAGGTTCCGAACTTTTCCGGCCTCAGTCCTGTTGACTGGAGCGATCGGCTCCATCGTGAGGTCGTCGAGGCTCGAGAAAAAGGCGATGGTTTGCAGCAGCCCTTGCCTCAGAGGCACCTTGGGCGACCAGCCGAGAAGCGCCCTTGCGCGGCCTATGTCGGGCCGCCGGCGGCGCGGGTCGTCCTGCGGCAAGGGCAGGAATTTCACGGGCGATTTGGTGCCGGTCAGTTCCCGAACCAGCCTTGCCAGTTCGAGGATCGAAAACTCGCCGGGATTGCCCAGATTGACCGGCTGTCGCGGATTGGGATTGACATCCATAAGGCGTCGCAATCCTCCGATCATGTCGCTGACATAGCAGAATGACCGGGTTTGCCGGCCGTCGCCGAATATCGTCAGCGGCCGTTTCTCGATCGCTTGCATGACCAGGTTGGACACGATGCGGCCGTCGGCCGGGTCCATTCTGGGACCATAGGTGTTGAAGATGCGGGCGATGCGAATATCGGCCATCTCGGCCCGCAGATAATCGAAGCAGAGCGTCTCCGCGGTGCGCTTGCCTTCATCATAACAGGCGCGCGGTCCTGTGCAGTTGACGTGACCGACATAGTCCTCGCGCTGTGGGTGCTGTTCCGGATCGCCATAGACTTCGCTGGTCGACGCCTGCAGGAAGCGGGCGCCGTTGCTTGCGGCAAGCTCGAGCAGATTGAGCGTTCCGATCACACAGGTGCGGGTTGTGTGGACCGGATCGGCCTGGTAGCGGGGCGGCGATGCCGCGCAGGCCAGGTTGAAAACGCGGTCGACAGTCTCGCCGAGTTCCAGCGGGACGCAAACGTCCTGCTCGATCAGCCGGAACCGGGCTTGGCCGATCAGCGAACTGACATTCTCCATTCGGCCGGTAAGAAAGTTGTCGACGCATATGACGCGATACCCGTCGTGAAGCAGGGCCTCGCATAAATGCGAACCGAGGAAACCGGCACCGCCGGCGACAAGCGCCGTCTGTGTCTGCTGAACCCTTCTTGATCGCCGCATCTGCAAAGTCTCCTGTCTGCTATTCATGCTGCACTTTCCACGTTCAGATCGATCGCCGCGCGGGCATGGACAGACTGGGTCAAAGCCAGAACGAATTCACGCGCCCGAGCGCCGCCGGTGTGGCTTGCAAGCACCGCCTCGCGTGCCGAACGGGCCATATCGAGTCTGGCTCGCTCCGATTTGGCTGTGAGGATTTCCTGCACGTCGCCGGCACTGGCCGCGGTCTCGATCGTCGATTCCGGGAAGAAGCCATCGAGACCGGGCCAGCGGTCGCTGATGATCGGTGTGCCGCAGGCAGCGGCCTCGAAGAGCCGCACGCTGGGCGACCATCCTGCCGCGATCATCGACGCGCGCGTGAGGTTCAGCGTGTAACGCTGGCGGCTGTAGAAGGCGGCATGTTCGGTGGGCGGCAGGTGCTCGATCCGCTCGACATTGTCCGGCCAGGCGATATCGGACGGATATTGCGAGCCGGCGACGACGAAGCGGCGCTCCGGCAGGCGCCGCGCCGGCTCCAGCAGCAGCGTTTCGAGGGCGAGCTGCCGGTCGGCGCTGTATGTTCCAAGATAGCCGAGATCCCATTCGATCGCGTCTCTGGTGCGATGGTGTCGCTTTGGATCGACCGAGCAGTAGAGCGGCTCTGTTCGGCGGGCGCCGAACTCCGATTTGAGGCGCTGCAACGTCGGCCCGCCGGTGAAGGAGAAGTAGACGTCGAAATAGGGTATCTGCCTGCGGGCAAGGTAATCGCAATCGTCCTGGGCAACCCGCGCCAGCGTCACTGGCGTGTCGATGTCGTAAAAGCAGAACTGTCCAGTGCACAGCGAAGCGAGGTCGTCGATGATGGCCCTGCCTTCCGGCACGAAGGAGCCTATCACCACCGCGTCGGCCCGCTGCAACTCCTGCCGGTGATTGCGGGGCAGCTCGGAGACTGTCTGGTAGTAGCGCAAGTCGCAGAAATCGGGGTCGCGCAGGTCCCGGTGATGCGCGTACCAGGGCACGTCGCGTTCGAGGAAGGTGACGCGATGGCCGAGCTCGTTGAGCGCGCGCAGCAGCCCCCGGAAAGTCGTCGCGTGGCCGTTGCCCCAGGATGAGGATAACGAAAGTCCGAGGAAAACGATGTCGAGCGGTTTCGTCATTCCGCGGCCTCCACTGCCCGGCGCTCGAAATGCGCCTTGAAGATGTCGTCCACCAGCCGGGCTCTCAGCGTGTAGGTATGCTCGGCCAGAACGCGCCGCAGCGCTGCGGCGCCGATCGCGTTCGCTCGTTTCGGCGTCAGCGTGCGCACGATCTCGGCGACGTCGGCACCGTCGCGCGCGACCAGGATCTCTTCGCCTGGGGTCAGGAACAACTCGACGCCGAGCCAGGCATCTGTGATCAGGCATGCGCCCGCGCCCGCCGCTTCGAAGACGCGTGTCGCGGGCGAGAACCCGTTGGCCGCCATGCTGTCGCGGCTGATGTTGAGCACCGCCTTCGGCGTCACGTTGAAGGCGCTGTGATCGCGCGTACCGACATGGCCGAGCCACGAAACGTTCGCCGGCAAGGGCTTGTCGCCCCAGCCGGATCCACCGAGCAGGAAGCGTTGGCTGCCAAGCACACGGGCCGGATCGAGGAAGAAGGCGTCGACGCGCGCCTCGCGGTCGGGCAGCCGATTGCCGAGGAAAGCCAGGTCGCAGGCAAAGCGCGGATTTGCGGCGACCGGATGATGTGTCTCAGGATCGAGCGCGTTGTAGATCGGCACGCATTCCGCGGCGCCGAGCGCGCGATAGTCCCAAACCACAGGATCGCCGCCGCCATAGGTCAGCACAAGGCCGATCCTCTTCAACGCCTCATGCAGCGGATGTTCGGCATGATTGCGCAGCTCGCTTAGGGTCGCCGGCGCGTCGACGTCCCAGAACACGGTCAGCGCATCTGGGCGAGCGTTGTCGAGAACCGCATGCAGCAGCGCCTCGTCCTCGAAGCCGACGCCGCCTGCCTTGACCACGACGTCTGCCTGCGCGGCGCGCGAGGCGACCTGCATCAGCGCATGCGCTGTCGGCTCGTAGACGACGACGCTGCACCAGTCCGGCGCCTCGATATCGCGATGCTTCTGGCGATCGTAGACATCGGGCTCATAGAAGACGATGTCATAGCCGCGCTTCGACAACGCCTTAAGCAAGCCCCGATAATAGGTGGCCGCGCCGTTCCAGTAGGACGACAGAAGGCTCGATCCGTAAAAGGCGATCTTCATGCGACGGCCTCCCTTGCAGGTTTGATTTCAGCGACCTCGCGATTGCCGCATGCGGCGAGGATGTCGAACAACTCGTCGACGCGGTGCCGGCATGTGTGGCGCGCAAGGATGGTTTCCCGGCCGGACGCGGCCAGCGCCTCCGCACGCTGGCTGTCGTTCAGCACGTCGCGAAGGTGACCCCGCATCTCGGCGCCGTTCCGGGCGAACAGGAAATCCGTGCCGGCACGGAAAAGTCCTTCGACATCCGACCATGGCGCCGAGACCAGCGGAATGCCGCAGGCCATCGCCTCGAACATGCGTATGGTCGGAATGCCGGGCAGG
Source organism: Mesorhizobium sp. B2-9-1 (assembly GCF_006439455.1). NCBI lineage: Bacteria > Pseudomonadati > Pseudomonadota > Alphaproteobacteria > Hyphomicrobiales > Phyllobacteriaceae > Mesorhizobium > Mesorhizobium sp. B2-9-1. The sequence goes on from NZ_VFTP01000012.1 coordinate 99,980, forward strand.
CTCTCCCGATAAGGCCGGCGGGGGATGTGCATGGTGACGCGATGCCGGGCGAAGCTCTTCGGCACGTCGGCGTTGGCAATCCAGCCATCACAGCGCAGCCCAGCCTCGGCCAGCGCGGCTCGGGCGTCGGTCGGATAGCGCACGCCGTGCACGGTTCCCGACAGCGCGAGAGCGCTCGCCGGCTCGATCAGGAACTCGGCGATCTCGGCGCTGCGTTCGTCGTCGCCCCAATTGCCGATCCAGACGAGGTCGGAGACGGGGTCGACATCCGGGCACGGCTTGAACAGCCGGTCGTCCGCCGCCTCATGCCAGGTGAAGACCCGTTTGCCCCAGCCGGCGCGAAGATAGCTCTCGCGCAGCACCTCGCCGAAGACCAGCACCCCGTCATAGTGCTCCAGCTGAAGTGCCGCTATCGCCTGCGTCGCCGATACGGCGCGATGATGGGTGTCGTGGAACAGGAGCGTGAAATTGCCATAGGCTCGCGCCTGTCCGATGCGCGCGACAAGGTCCTTGTCCGTCCATTCGTGCACGATCACGACATCCGCGCCGGCGAGCCAGGCTTCGTGCGCGAAGCCGGGGCCATAGGTCAGCGCCATCAGCTCCGGGAAATCCTTGCGGAAGCGCTCGACAGCGAAAGGGCCTTGCTCGGCAAGCAGATTCGATCGGCTCCAGCCGTCGGCGGGTTCCAGCGCGACCGCCTCATGTCCGCGCGCGACGAGCTCGCGCATGATGCCGCGCTGGAAATGCGCGTTGCCGTGATTCCAGTCGGAAACGGCGGAGTGGGTGTAGAACAGGAAGCGCATGGTCAAAGCCCTGCCATGGCCGTCGCCGCCCGATCGTAGACCTCTCGCATCCGCGCCGTCTGGGCGCTGAGCGAGAATTTGCGCGCCCTTCGGGCGGCGCGCTGACCGAAATGGCGCCGCAAGCTTTCGTCACGCGAGAGCCTGGCGATGCAGCCGGCAAGCGCGTGGGGATCGCGCGCGTCGAAGAACGTCGCTGCTCCGTCCCAGATCTCGCGGTAGGTCGCGATGTCCGCCAACACCAGGGGGGTGCCCGCAGAGGCTGCCTCCAGGGCGGCCAGTCCGAAAGGCTCGTAGATGGACGGCGAGACAAACATGCTGGCTCGCGCCATCAATTGCCGAACCTCGCAATGGCTGATCGAGCCGAGCGAGATGCAATTGTCTAAGAACAGGCGCTGCCCGTCCGGGCCTTCCGTTTCGCCTGCGGCGAATACGGGAGGGCCACACAAGGCAGCCGCGGCATCGAGCGCCAACCCGTTTTTACCCTCATCCCACCAGCGGGCGGCAGCGAGAACGAAGGACTCACGATGCGCGCCTGTCGGGCCGGGGAGCGCGCCATTGTGAACGACGCTCAGGCCCGCGATCGGGCCGTAGCAGGCTCCGAGCATGGCGGCATGGCTTCGGCTCGGCGCGACAATGGCTTCGGCGCGGTCGAATCCGGCCCGGTTGCGCTCTCGTTGCCAAGCCCAATCGCCCTCGGGCACTTGCGCCCGCACTGCATGCAGCCATGTGCCCACGCAGGAATGCGATACCGCGACGATCGGACAAGTCAGTTCGAGACCGGCTGCCTGCGCCGGCGCATTGAGATGTACGAGATTGATTGCATGGTTCGACGCAAGCTCCTGCAATTCGCTGGGTAACCGGTCGAGATCTTTCGCGTCGCGCGTCATCCAGTCCGGCGGGCATCTCAGCCAAACCAGCGTGGCGAAGGACCGCGCCTCCCGGGCCTGTTCGGGGGAAGGTTCGGGTCCCAGCCCGGCAAGCACGATGCTGTCGCCGCTGGCCGCCAGCTCTCGCGCCAGATCGAGCGAATAGCGCCAGACTCCGCCGACGGCGTCGGTCGTCATCAGAATGCGCCGCGGACAATGGGTCAGTGATTGCAGCATGAGGACTCCAACTCAGCCAGCGCATGCGGACGCTGGTCCTGGATGTCGCTGAAGGATCGGAAGGAGGCGAGGTAGTGCTCATGCGCTCGCTCCCAGGCAGTATCGTCGGGTTCGCCCCAGAGTTCGCGGTAGCTGGGCGAACTCGGATAGGGATAGAGCGGCACGGGCTCGTTCGCCCAAACGCCGCGGTCGATGAGGTGCTTGCGCCAATAGTCCACCAGCGCCGGGTCGTCCTCGACCACGCCGATCAGATTGGCCTGAACGAAAGGCACATGGCGACGGGCATCGATCAAAAGCGCGGCCAGGTCCTCCGTGCCGAGCCGGCAGCGCTTGGCGAGCATCGCACGGCCCTCGACGGTCAGGCTTTCAAGGCCGGCTTCGATCGAGACGCAGCCGGCCTCGCCGAGCAGCTTGAGCAGGTCCGGCTTCCACAGGTCGATGCGGGTCTGGACACCGAACTGGACATCGCGGTCGACCAGCGCTTCCAGCAACGCCTTTTGCGGCAGGAAGATTTCGTCGATGAAATAGATGTAGCCGACCCCTTGAGCGATCAAACCGTCGATCTCGGCCATGACGGCATCGTGCTTCCTGCGCCGATACGCATCGCGGAAATCGATCTTGGCGCAGAAGCTGCAATTATAGGGGCAGCCGCGCGACGCTTCCACCTCGGCGCCGGCGCCCTTCTGGTGGGCATCGAACCTGTGGTGGTGGTGGCCATGCGCGGCGATCCAGTCGGACGGCCAGGCGAGCGCAGGATGATTGACGAACGGGCTGGCATGCACCCCGTCATTGCAAACCGGAAAGTCGTCCTGGAGCCGGGCCGTATGCGCAACCTTGCTCCAGTCGCTTCGCCGTGCAAGCTCCGTCACGACCTCCTCGCATTCACCGCGCACGACGACATCGACGCCGAGCTTGCGCAGGGTCGGCGCCGGCGTCGCCGAGCCATGCGGTCCGACCGCCACCGTGCGTCCGCCGCGCCCGGCGAGATGATTGAGGAATTCCGCCGGCACGCGCAGCTCGGGCGGCGCGCAGCGCCAGAACAGATAGGTCGGCGCGGTTGTCACGACGGTCATGTCCGGTGCGAAAGCCGCAACGCTTTCCGCAAGGGCGGCGTTGTCCAGCCCTTGCAGCAAGCCGTCCAGCATCAGCACGTCGTGCCCTTCGGCTTCCAGCATCGCCTTCGAGTAGCCGAGCTCCAGCGGCAGATGCGGCTGGCGGCAGCCGAAATAGATGCTGTGCTCGTATGTCCAATGAGGATTGACCAGGGCTACCTTCATGCGACGTACCTCGTGGCTTCGGAGTGCGATTGGAGCCGATGCCGCAGCAGCCAGCTGGCGAGATCGCAGACGCCTTCGCGCCATGGGACACGCGCCTCCCAGCCGATCGCTGCTTGCAGCTTGCGCGTGTCGGCGACGAAAAAGGGTTGGTCGCCAACGCGCTCGCGGTCGTGGCGAAGCGCGACGTCGCTGCCCGTCATGTCGGCGATCTCCGCCAGCAGCACGCGCAGGCTGACCGCATTGCTCGGGCCGCCGCCCAGGTTGAATGCCTGGCCCTTGAGGTCCTGAATCCTGGCCAACACGCCGCGATAGGCGGCTACGGCATCGGACACATGCAGGATGTCGCGCACCTGCCTGCCGTCGCCGTAGATGGTAATCGGCCGGCCGGACAAGACGCTGAGAAGAAAATGCGCGACCCAGCCCTGGTCCTCGGTGCCGAACTGGCGCGGCCCGTAGATGCAGCTCATGCGCAGCACCGCTGTCGGCAGTCCGTAGGATTTGGAATAGTCGAGCACATACTGATCGGCCGCGCCCTTCGAGCAGCCATAGGGCGTGCAGAAATCAAGGCCTACCTTCTCATCGACCCCGCTCGCACGCACCTTCTCGTCGAGCGGCTCGTAGTGATCGTCGGCTTGCCGCACCGCGATCTGGGGCAGGCTGCCATAGACCTTGTTGGTGCTGGCGAAGACTACCGGGGCGCCGGTGCTGCGAGCGGTCTCCAGCACGTTGAACGTGCCTTTGAGGTTGATGTCGAAATCCTGCGCGGGATCGGTCAGGCTGGTCGTCACGGCGGTCTGGGCGGCGAGGTGAAAAATCGCCTTTGCCGGCGCCAGCGCCGCTGCCAGTGCGCCGGCGTCGCGTATGTCGACGATTTTGGCGCTCAGCCGGTCGCCATGCTTTTGCGCCAGCCAGTCGAGATTCTGCTCGACGCCTGGGCGACCGAGATTGTCGACGACCAGCACGGCCTCGCCGTCGGATAGCAGGCTGTCGGCCAGGTTGGAGCCGATGAAGCCGCTGCCGCCAATGACGGCTATCGGTGCCTTGCGCGGATGCCGGTAGCCCTGGGTCATGAGACCAATCCCCGCTCTTCCAGCTCGCGCCGCATGTCGGCGCCACGGTCGATAACGACGCTGTTGCGGACCCATGCCGCGAATTCGCCGAGCGAATCTTCAAGGCGATGCTTCGGCTCAAAGCCGAGCAATTCGCGCGCCTTGGCAATGTCGGCGAAGCAGTTGCGTATATCGCCGGAGCGCGCCTTGCCGAGAATTTCGGCGGGGCGCTTCGGAACGCCCATGGCCTTGGCAAGCAGCCGGGCCACCTCGCTGATCGAATAGGCGCGGCCGCTGCCGATGTTGATGGCATGGCCGGCTGCCTGGCGTTGCTCCAGCGCCAGGCGGAACGCGGTGGCGACATCGCGCACATGGACGAAATCGCGCTTCTGCTCGCCGTCCTCGAAGATCGTCGGCTGTTTGCCATTGGCGAGGCGCGAAGCGAAATTGGCGAGGACCCCGGTATAGGGATTGGAAAGTGCCTGCCCGACGCCGAACACGTTGAACAGGCGCAGTGCAACGGCATCGACGCCGTAGGCCTGTCCGAAGATCAGCACCGCGCGTTCCTGCGCATATTTGGTCAGCGCGTAGATCGAGGCGAGATCGGGCCGCTTCTCTTCGTCCGTCGCAAGAGGCGACAGTGTTTGGCCGGTCGCCGATACCAAATCCCAGCGGCCCTCCCTTATATCGGCAGGCTTTCGGCGCGCATTGTCGATCCGCTCGCCGTCCGGAGTCTGATAGAGGCCTTCGCCATAGATGCTCATGGAGGACGCCACGACGATCCGCTCGACCGGACGCTTGATCAATGCCTCTAGCAGCACCGCGGTGCCGAGATCGTTCGCGCCGACATAGCGGGCGATCTCGTACATGGACTGGCCGACGCCAACCTCGGCCGCCAGATGGATGACGGCACCGACGTCGGAAACCGCCTCAGTGACAGTGTCGCGGTCGCGCACGTCGCCCTTGATCAGCTCGGCCCCCGCAGGGAGGTTGATGGCTTCGGCGCCGTGCACCTGATCGACAAGCGCATCGAGCAGGCGCACCTGATAACCATGGTCGGTGAGTTCCTGGGCGACGTGGCGGCCGATGAAGCCGCAACCTCCCGTAACCAATACACGTTTCACGATGACTCCCTTGCGGACTTGGCTTCGGCGCCCCGAACTGCGCGGCAAAAGGTTTGTTCCCTGCTTCAACAAAGTTCCCGTCGCAGGAGGTGCGGCAGCTTCGACAGGGAGCCGTTCCACCATCTGGAACATTGCCTGTTGGCTGCCGTTAGGACCGCTCATCGGTCCCCGCTGCAGAAAGGAAAGTCCATGTCCGAGGCCAAGACGACCACCAACCACGACGAAATCCGCAAGTGGGTAGAAGAACGGAATGGCCAGCCGGCTGTCGTTCGCACGAAAGGCAAGGGCGGCATTCTGCGCATCGATTTCGGCGAGCCCGAAGACACGCTCGAGCCGATCGGATGGGACGAATTCTTCCGCATCTTCGACGAGAACGATCTCGCCTTCCTGCATCAAGATGAAGCCGGCAGCGGTGGAACGAGCCGCTTCAACAAATTCGTCGAGCGCAGCCAGAAAGGTTGAGAGGCCGAAAACCTGGCGTCACGGCGCCGTGGTGGAGGCGGCCCTGCAAGGGCGCGCGGCAGAGGTCAGGCTGTAGCCATCCCCGGCGCAGGGTTTTCGCGAATGGCGTCGGCAGAGGGAACCGCGTAGGCGCTCCGGCTGTTGGATCAGCAAGGAGCAATGGCTATGGGACTCTTTTCCGACCTGAACAAGAAGCTGACCGAAAACCTGTACGCCCATGGCAGTTATCTGAGCGATCCGAGCGCCGACCTGCCGCGGCGGGTGGAGGAGACGGTCGACCTTCTGATGCCCTTCGTGCGGCCGGAGGCCCGCGAAACGGTGAAGCTGCAGATCCTCGGCATCATCCACGAGCATATCTATGACGAGGACTGACTGCGGCGACCGCTCGATCCGCCGGAGACGCTAGCCGAGGGATGCTTTCAGCCGTTATCCCGAACGCCGGGACCTGCCTTGCTTTTCGGCGTCGCGGAGCAGCCGCACGATGGCGTCCACCGGAGACGGGTCCGTGGTCGGCTGTGCTTTCCAGCGCCATAGATGACGAAACAAACTTCTCAAGCGCGGCATCGCAATTACCTCCTTGCGCTATCAAACCCGGGACGGGAAACGATGTTCCTTTCATACCTGGCGGAAGATCGCGGCGAGCAGAAACACAACCGCGGCCAGGACGACCAGCGCCACGATCACCAGCACCGGGCCGTTCCTGCGCGGCTGCAGGCCGGGCGCGTTCTCTGGCGGCCGCATCGCGTTGGCAAAGCTTGCCTGATTGGTGAAGCTCGGTTCGCGCGGCCCTGCCGGCTTGGCGGAAGTCGGGACATCGCCGGCCTCGGCATCCGTCTCCTGCGGCGCCGCCGCAGGGTCGAACCCAGGGGTCTTGTCCTGCGTCCTGCCGGCCTGGATTTCGCCGCGGGCTTCGGCGGGCGTGCGTTGGTTGGGTGACATTCGGCGCCTCCTTTGTTTCCAAACCTGCTTCCGGCCCCGCTGTTCCAACCGCACCATTAAGACGGATATCGATCGGGGCGCTGCCTTCGAGTTCATCGCGAGCATTGCGGGATGTCAGGCGCGGCTATCCAAGTCGATTGTTGAACACGGGCGGAACTTTCGGGAGCAGGGGAGCTTTGTATCCTCGATACCGGGACGAAGCTCGCGGGAGGGCTGGGCGGTTCGGGTTCGCGGCGGCGACGGCGATGTAATCTTGTCGGTCGCTTTCGATGAGGCAAGGCGGGAAAAGTCCGTCGCCGCATTGTGATGGAGGCAAGTCTGTGAAGGATCGGACGATAGAGACCTTTATGCCCCTGCACGCGATTGCCGTCGCACGACGCGATGGGCTGAGGCCGGAATTTCTTCGCCTGTTCGAGGCCCGCGCGGCCTTGTCAGACCTCGACGTGATCCAACTCAGCCGCGGCGAGGACGCAGGCTTGGACCAAGCCGGCCCGAATCCCATCGGCAGCCGCGCAGCCGTTTGCGGGCGAAATGTCGTGCGCTTCCCTGGCCGGCGGAGTACAACAAGCCGTTTGCCAGGAGGACGTAAGCGTGCCAGAGGAGATCGTCATGCAAGCGCCCCTGGCACTGATCATTGAAGACGAATATCTGATCGCTTGCGATGTGGCGGATGGCTTAAAAGCGCTCGGCTTCGAGGTGGCCTGCGTGGCCTCGGAACGGGCAGCCGCGACCTGGCTGGACAACAACCAGCCCGATCTGGCCATCATCGACATCCAATTGCTCGACGGCCAACGGGGGGCCGCCGCCGCTCGCCTCAAGGAGGCGGGTGTGCCTTTCGTCGTCCATTCGGGCTACGATCCGGCCTTCCAGTCGCCTGTCTTCCACGGCGCGCCTTTTCTGCCGAAGCCTGCGCCGATCCGGCATCTGGTCGAACTTGCGAGCCGGTTGGTAGGCGATCGCACCATCTCGTAGATGAGGCTTTCTCAGCCCGGCGCATCGCTCTTGCGGAACCGCGACACCGCTTCGATCAACAGGTTGTAATCGACCGGCTTCGACAGCTTGGGCTTGTCGCGAAACCGGTCGGGAAAGACGGTGACGCTGTCGTAGCCGGTGAGGAAAATGAAAGGGACACCGCCGAGCGTGAGATGCTCGGCCAGGGGAAAGCTTTGCTCGCCTCGAAGGTTCACATCCAGCACGGCTCCGTCCAGAGCAACGCCCTCGATTTGTGCAAGCGCCTGTCTGACCGTGGGTGCCGGGCCGATCACTGTGCATCCTGCTTGGGTCAACTGGTCGGTGAGGTCCTCCGCAAGCATAAATACGTCCTCGACCACCAGGACATTCAGGCCGGACAAGAGCATGTTGTGTCCACTCCTCATCGCTCAGCGGCAAATGTCAGCGACCTGTGCCTGACGCCAGCGGAATTTCTATGTCGCATTCAAGTCCGGAGCGTTCGAACCTCAGGTCGACCTTCCCTCCCAGCTCGTACTCCAAACTTTGCTGGATGAAGCTCGTTCCGAAATTCCGCCTTGGCGGTTCTTCGACCACAGGTCCGTCGATTTCCCTCCAGCGGATTGACAGATTGCCCGGTTTGTCGGTGTTCCAGGCTACTTCGACGCGACCGTCCTCTGTCGATAGGGCCCCGTATTTCGCGGCATTGCTGGCAAGCTCGAAGAACACCATGCCGAGTGTCGCGGCCGCGCTCGCGCCTAGCTGCAAAGGGCTTCCGAGGATGATGATATTCTGGCGCTCCTTGCTGCTGTAAGGCGACAGCACTGCCCGCAGCAACTGCTCGAGATCGGCATCTGTCCAGTTGTAGGAAGACAGCACGTCGTGCGTTCGACCCATTGCCTGCAGCCGCTGCTGGAAGGACGTGGAAAAATCGCTCATCGAACTGGATGTGCGAACCATGCGGGACGTCAGCGCGGTGACCGTGGCCAGGATATTCTTCACGCGGTGCTGCAATTCGTGCAGCAGCCTTTCCTGGCTGCGCTCGGCCTCCTTGTGGCTGGATATGTCGACCAGCGCCGCGATGGCGCCGCGGACCTTGCCCTTTTCGTCGAACAGCGGGTTGGCCGACATCATGACGTCGATAGCGGTACCGTCTTCATGCTGGATACTCGCTTCATAGCCGGGAATTGCCCTGCCGGTGCGCATTGTCTTGAGCAGTGGCTGGTCATCGGTGCCCACCTTGGTTCCATTGAGCGTCAGCGGCAGGATTGCGGGCACGGATATCGGCTTGGTGCCGGTAGCGGGCCGACCCAACAGCTCCGCTGCGCGCCGGTTGGCGCGGATTTCCACGCCGGCGCCATCCTCTGCGATGAAGATGCCGATCGGCACGAGGTCGAGCAGGGCTCCCAGGCTTTCGACGCGGTTGCGCAGGTCATGCGAGAGCGCGCCGATCCTTTTCTCGGCCTGCGTGATCTGGGTGACGTCGACGAAGGTGACGACGATGCCCGCTATGATATTGTCGACTGTCCGGTAGGGCAGCACCCTCATGATATAGCTCTGGCCGTTGTCCATGCCCTCGACCTGCCGCTCGATCGTGCCAAGCCTTTGCAGCACCTGTTCCATGTCGGCCTGCAAGCCGTCGGCCGTGAAGCGCGGACGGACATGCGCCAGCGGCCGTCCGACATCGCTTTCCACCAGCCGGAACAGGTCGCGCGCAGTCGGTGTGAAGTTCTTGATGCAGAGGTCGCGGTCGAGGAAAATGGTGGCGATCTGCGTGCTTTCGAGCAGGTTCGCCATGTCGTTGTTGGCGCGGGTGAGCTCGTCGACGCGCAGACTGAGCTCGGCATTGACGGTGTGCAACTCCTCGTTGATCGACTGGAGTTCCTCTTTCGAGGTTTCCAGTTCCTCGTTGGACGACTGCAGCTCCTCGTTGATCGAGGAAAGCTCCTCGTTCGAGGATTTCAGCTCTTCATTGGAGGATTCGAGCTCCTCCGTCGTAATCTGCAGGCGCTCCTTGGTTTCCCTCAGCTCCCTTTCGAGCTGACTGACATTGGCGCTTTCGACATCGTCGGTTGTGTGGACGGCCTCGTCCTCGGCTTCCGGCTTGATCCCGCCGACATCCCGGAAGACCAGCATAAAGAGCGGGTCGGAAGAACCATCGCCCGGCAGCGGCTGCACAGCCAGGCTGATCGTCTGACGCCCGCCATTGGTACCGATGCTGATCTTATTCTGGACCGCCACCTGTCCGGTGCTTACGGCCTTGTGGAGCGCGGCCCTCAGATCCATGCGCAACCCGCGACGCGCCATGGAAAAGACGTTGTGGGTGGGGGCGCCGGCAGCGAGCTCCAGATATTTTCCCGTGCCGCCTGAGCTGTGCATCATCTCGCCGGCGGCATTGACGATCACATAGGCCGGCGAATAGCGCTCGACGAGCAAACGCTCCGCGATTTCCTGCAGGGTTCCGGCCGTTGCCCGCCGGCGCGCACTTGGATCCGTCGATCTCGCCGCGGTAACGAGCGGGAATTCCGGCAACCGATGTGCGGTGGCCCCGTTGCGCCTCTGGAAGATGCGGCTTGTCTTGTCCACCGTCGAGAACAGCTGTGGATGGCGCGTGACGTTCTCCGAGGAACCGAGAAGGAGATAGCCGTTGTTGCGCAATGCGTAGTGAAAGATCGGGACGATCTTTTCCTGCAGTTCCGGGCCCATGTAGATCAAAAGGTTGCGGCAAGCGATCAGGTCGAGCTTCGAAAAGGGCGGATCGCGCAAGAGATTGTGCACCGAAAACAGGCAGATCTCCCGCAGGTCGGCGGAAATTCGGTACGTACCGTCCTCGCGCGAGAAGAACTCCTTCAGCCGCTTCGGCGTTATGTCCGGCGCGATCGTCGCCGAGTAGCGGCCGGCGCGCGCTACTTCCAGCGCGCGCTCGTCGATGTCGGTGGCGAAGATCTGTAAGTTGGGCGAGGCGGCGCCGCGCGGCGCGTTTTCTTTCAAGAGCATGGCGATCGAATAGGCCTCCTCGCCGGTGGCGCAGCCCGGCACCCATACCCTGATCGTCTCGCTGGGTTTGCGGTTCTCGAACAGCCGGGGAATGACCACACGCTCGAGAGCGTCGAAAGCCTGCGGGTCGCGGAAGAAGCTGGTGACGCCGATCAGCAGGTCCTGGAACAAAAGATCGACCTGCTGCGGGTCCTCGCGTAGTCGCTCGTAGAAGACGGTGGGATCGTCGATCTGCAGCACCAGCATGCGGCGCTGGATGCGCCGCAAAATGGTGTTGTCCTTATAGCCGCTGAAATCATGGCCTGTGCGCGAGCGAAGCAGGGCGGCGATGCGGGAAAGCTGTTCGGTCACTTCGCGCTTGCGCCGGTCCCGCTCGGTCTCGGTGCGGCTCGCGTGGGTGAAATAGCTGACCAGCTTGCCGGCCATCTCATCCGTGGGCAGCACCATGTCGACCAGGCCGCTCTGGACGGCGCTGCGCATCATGCCGTCATATTCGGCGCTCTCTTGCGCAAGCGTCAGTCCGCCGCGCTCCTTGATGGCCCTCAAGCCGACAGTGCCGTCGCTGCCGGTTCCGGAAAGAATGATCCCGGCGGCGTTCTCGGCCTGCTCCTGCGCAAGCGAGATGAAGAAATCGTCGATCGGCGCCCGTCTGTCGCGCGCGGCCGCGATTTTGACCAAGTGAAAGTGCCGCTTTTCAATCCTCACCGAAACACCTGGCGGGATCACATAGATGTTGTCGGGTTTGACCTCGACGCTCTCGGCGACTGTTTGCGTTTCGATCGCGGTTGAGCGCTGGATGATGCTGGCAAGCGCGCTTTCATGCTCGGCGTCGAGATGCTGGATGACGACATAGGCGAAGCCGCTGTCGGCGGGCACCTCGGGAAAAAAGCTCCGCAATGCCGCGATGCCACCCGCCGATGCGCCGATGCCGACAATGGGGAAGGACGCCGGCTGTTTTTCGTCGTCGCGCGAACTAACCCTTGCCTTGTGAGTACTTGCCTTCCGCGCTGACTTCGCCATTATCCCTTGCCTGAACCCGCCTGCTTTCGAGGATGCGTTCGATCACAGCGGCATCCGCCTCATATTCCTTCGCCCGCCTGCCCATTTCGGCGGCGAGTCCGGAGCGGAGCTTCACCCGCTCCCGCTCTGCCATCCGCTTGGCAAACGCTGCCCGCTGCTGATGCGAGCGAAGCAGGCTCCACAGGATCTCGTCGGCCTCCTGCGCCTGCACCTCCATCACCGCGTCGGCGGTGAAGGCATGCCCGGTATGGCACCGATAGCGCAGCATGTCACCGTCTTCGATCTCCCACAACGGCCCGTGACATTCCGGGCATGTAAACACCGACAATTCGCCAAGTCGATCCGCTTCCTGCATCGTCGAATGCTCCTGCGCGGCAATAGCCGCTTCCAATCTAACTGCCGGCGGGGGAGGAAAGGATTCTCCGGCCGGCTCGACCGCAAGTTTTGCCAGCAAAGGGCCGAGCTCGGCAGCGGGCAGGCAGTGGTCGACCTCGACATAGCGCAGCGCGCTTTCAATCATCGCCGGCACCAGCGCGTCCTTGGGGTGCTGGACGACTGCCAGCCCGCCGACGGACTTGACGGCCCTCAACCCGGCGGTGCCGTCGGAAAGCGCGCCCGACAGCAGAACCCCGATGACACTCGCGCCGTAGCTCAGCGCCGCCGAGCGGAACAAGGGGTCGATGGCCGGCCGGGCAAGATTCTCGCGCGGGCCGCGTCGCAGCATCATGTGATCATCGTGAAGGAGAAGATGGAAGCCGGGCGGCGCGACATAGATGCAGCCGGTCCTGAACTCTTCGCCGTTCGTTGCCGACTGCGTTTCGAGCGTGCCCGCGCGGTCCAGGATCTCCGGCAGGCAGCTGACCTGGCCGATATGCAACACGACGAAGATGGTCGCCGGCAGATCGGCCGGAAGGTTGGCGACGATCTGCTTCAACGGCTCGATTCCGCCGGCCGACGCGCCGATGACGATGATGTTATGGCGGTTGGATAGACCTTTGGAACGGGCCATTCCGCTACGAGCCTCCAAACTGGGCTGTAATGGGCTGTAAGAAGTGTTCCGTTGGGTGACGGCATCATCGCGGTTCAGCGACAGGTCAGATGTTTAACCCTGCAACCTGCACGAAGTTCCGTTTGCTGCCGGCCAGGCTCGTCGCGAAGGATGGCGGGAACATAGGGGATGACTGGCAGTTCGGGTTCGCTTCAGACGCCACGCCAGGCGTTTGTCGAAGATCGGTGGGCAACAGCTGATCGGTCTGCGCCTGTCCCTCGCAAGCGCGGGCTTCAGGCCCGGCAGGTCTGCCGCGCCGCTGTACAGATGTCGCCGCCAAAACCACAGGAGACAGCAATGAAGCATCAGACCTCATATGAACTTCAATCGGTGGCAGTCGTCGACCGGCTTGGATTGATCCCCCTTGCCACGAGAACGCAGCGGATCGAGCGGTGGGCGGAACTGCTGGACCGCAATCCGCTTCGGTGTCTCTCCGCGCTGACGGGCACTGAATATGTCGATCCCGAGGTTCGCGAACAGGTGCGGGCGGACGGATCGCCGCTCGCGGTTGCTTTCGATGATCCGTTGCTGCGCGCGGCCGGTTTGCAGTCCGACACCTACGGCGAGGCGAAGCGCTTTTTCGAATTGTCCGATTGGCAATTGCATGATGTCGTGTGCAGCTGCCATGCCGGCGCGACGATGCAGGCCAGCTGGGCTGCCGCGCGGGTCCGTCGGATCATAAAAGGCAACCGGATCATTGCCTGGCTCAGAAGCCGCCTGACGCATTGAGAATGCTGGTCGCCAGGCGAGCGCAGGTCGCCGGCGGCTCGGCTGCCTGCGATTAGTGCAGCAGGCAAGCTCCGCGCAGCCGCGCTATCTTGCGCATGATGGCGTTCAGCCATTCGGCGATCGATGACCCCTCGGGCCTTTTGTCGATATCTTCAAGCGCCTGCTCCAAAGTGTGCTCGACAAGGCGGTCGGAAGCGCCGGCATCGTCCAGCAGCAGACGCGCGGTGAGCCGGAGCTTGGGGAGCAGCGCAACGACGTCCTCCACCGCGGGCGCCGGCTGCGCGACGGTCACTGGCTCCGCAAAGGGTTCCGGCGGGAACAGCGCATCGACCACGACCGCGCCGTTCGAGGACTTGCTCAGGCTGCTCGCGAAACGCAAACGCTCGGGGATGGCGATCTCGTCATAACCGCTGAAAAAGACGAAGGGCACGTTGCGCCGCATCAATTCGTCCGCGACCGGGAAGACGAGGCGGCCATGCAGGTTCACATCCAGAATCGCTGCGTCCGCCGCCTTTGCATGTCGCCCGGCCTGCTCCACTGTCGCCGCCGGCCCGAGGATGATAGCGCCCATCCCAGCGAAGAAGGTCGCCAGATCGCTGGCCAGCAGCCACTCGTCCTCCGCGATCAAGAGGTGAAGTCCCCTGAGGTTTCGCACACGAAGCTCCTTAATTCATATTCTGACGTTGGTGAGACCTCAGTCACGGGGCATGCCGCGTCGATACCGGCGCGTGTATTCATGAGGTCGCAGGGAAGCCAACTGGTAGAACGCGGCGACGGGTGAACCGTTCCGGCGGTTCGACACCAGGCGGGAGTCGGCCGGGTACCACGACCCATGACGCCGCACCGCGAAGCTTCCAGGGAAGACAGCGAGCGCCAGAATGCCGACTGTGTCCGCGACCTTGCGGAAAGGATGAGAATTCCAAGCGGGTTGGCGCTGGCGCTGATCCTGAAATACGGCAACGAGCCGAACGTGCTCGATCGCGAGGCTGCAAAGTTCAGGCGCGACGCGACGGCGGCAGATAGGGAGCTGCGGCGTGCTGGCCGATCCCATGGTCCTCATCCTGATGTACTTCGTCCTGCCGGTCTGGCTGGTTGCGGGCTTTGCCGACTGGCTCTGCCATCGCGCCAGCCACATCGAATCGACAACCGGTGCGAAGGAATCGCTCATTCACTTGCTGATGTTCGCCGAGGTTGGAATCCCGCTGCTTGCGGCAATGTTCCTGGAGGTGAACGCCCTGGTCATCGCCGTGATGATCGTCACCTTCTTCGTTCACGAAGCGACGGCGATATGGGACGTGCGCTATGCGACCACGGCTCGCACGGTGAGCCCCGTCGAGCAGCACGTGCACAGCTTTCTGGAAATGATTCCGCTGATGGGGCTGGTCATCGTGGTGGCGCTGCATTGGGGCCAATTCCTGGCGCTGTTCGGCGCCGGAACGGAAAGGGCTCGCTTCGATTTAACCTGGAAAGAACAGCAACTGCCGGTGATATACATTGCCGCCGTGATGATCGTGATCGTGCTGTTCGAGCTGCTGCCCTATGTGGAGGAGTTCTTCAGAGGCCTGCGCGCCAACTCGGGCCGGCTGGTGCCTGACAAGGCGAGGCGGCATGAGCCCGGCAACACGGCGACGCGCTGAGGCTGGCTGTCCTCTCAGCCATTCTGGTCGATAGCGTGCGGCGAGGGCTGCTGGGCGCCACCACTCGGGCGCCGGCCGTTTTGGTCAGCCCAGACCCAGACGGCGACCAGGACGATCGCCAGAATGCCGAGCGCAATTAGGATACGACGCATCCGCGGGCCGACGTGCTTCAGCCGCCTGGCCTGTTGGAGGCGGGGTCAGAGCCGGCGCCAACCGCGGGATCGGGCGCCACCGGACCGCGCTCGACTTCCGAACCTTCCGACTCGATCTCCTGGACGGCTTGATCCCAGTGTTCCTGCTGACGGCCCTCCGGTCGGCCTTCACGCTCCCAGATCTCATGGGCGCGTTGCCTGATGCGTTCTTCCCTGTCCATGCCTGGCTCCTCTCGCACGGCTGAACTGCACTGTCTGCGCCTAATCGGATGCCTGGAGGTTTGTTCCACCGGAGTTGAAACGGACTGCCCGGCAGTTGGGAACGCCGCTCTCGCGCCGGTGTTATCTTTCATCCAACCGGAGACAGAGTCATGAAGAACAGCCAGAACCGTCGCGAGACCGGCGCCACGAAATATCCCGCCAATACCGATCCGGATCCGAGCGACGAATTTTCCCAGGACGCCGCCGGCAATGAAAGACCCCATGTCGATCCGGGCCTCAGCCGAAAGCAGGGCGAGGTCGAGGACAAGACCCGTCAATCTGAGGGCCGCAATCCGCCGCGACAGCCGACGCCAAGCACGGCGACGGAAAAGAGCTCAGGGGCCGGTCCCACTGTCGCAGAGCATTCCAAGGACGCCAAGGCGCCCAGGAGCGGCCGTCAGCCCGGCGCCTATGTAAAGGAATGAACGCGGGCCGTCCCATAGGCCAATTCCTCGTAACCTGGGTCCACGAAGATGTCGCGCGGAACCTCTGATATCGCCGCCAGGATTTTCCCGATCCGGGATGCCGCGGCCGCCGAGATGAACATCGACCATCCGACGGCGCCACGGTTGGTTCCCTCGTCGGATCGGGTGCCGGGCCGGCGGCCACAAGGAACAAACCCGATTGCACAGGGTTGGACGGTCACTGCAATGTGCTGCTCTGAGGAGGATCTGTGGAAGAGCCTGTCTTCTGCGACACGCCGCTGCTGCGGGTCGCCTATGTGAGCGGCGGATCCGAGGACGGAGCGCCTGTGCTGCTCCTTCATGGTTGGCCAGACGATGCGACCACTTTTGCGGACGTGTCGCCACTTCTTCACGCCGCGGGCTTCCGCACCTTCGCGCCATGGCTGCGCGGGTTTGGAGGGACTGTGTTCCACTCCGCCGAAACGATACGCTCCGGCGAGATCGCCGCCATGGCGCAGGACGCGCTCGACTTTGCCGATGCCATCGGCCTCGAACGGTTCGCGGTTGTCGGCCACGACTGGGGAGCACGCATCGCCTACCTGCTCGCCTCCGTCTTTCCGCAGAGGATAAGATGCTGCGCGGCGCTTTCGCTGGGATGGCAACCCGGCTCGCTTCCGACGCCGTCTTTGGAGCAGACGAGGGCCTTCTGGTACCAGTGGTTCATGGCGACCGAGCGCGGCGAGGAGTTCGTGCGACAGCACGGCCACTCCTTCGCTCGATTCCAGTGGGGCAGCTGGAGCCCGCCAGGCTGGTTTGACGACGCGCTGTTTGAACGTGTGGCGAGGTCCTTCGAAAATCCGGACTGGCCGGACGTGACGCTGCATTCCTATCGCGTGCGCTGGGGGGAGGCGGATCCCGATCCGCGCTACGCTGAACTCGCGCGCAAGCAGGTTGAGGCGCAGGTCATCTCGGTGCCGACACTGGTCCTTCATGGCGATGACGACCGCGTCGTTCTGCCGGGTTCGTCCGAAGGCAAGGAGGAGTATTTCTCGGCAGGCTACGAACGTGAGCTTCTGCCGGGCGTCGGCCATTTTCCGACCCGCGAGGCGCCTGAGCAGATCCGAGAGGCGCTGGAGAGCTTCCTGACAAGCTTCGGCAGGCAATAGGCTGCGCCGACTTCGACATTCGGGACAGCTGCGCCCGACCGGAAGTTCGTCGGCCCAGCAGACGGACGAGACAGGAACCTTTTTCCCGTCAGTGGGTTAATGGGGCAGGCATTAACCCATGTTAGGGGAACGGCCGTGACACGCAAGGTTCGTCAAGTGCTCAGATCGGAGGAGGAACCCTCCAAGATCACGACGCCGGAGCGCGAGACGTGCGTCGCGTTGGAGGCGCTGAGATACGAGAATGCACCGTCTCGAATGTTGGCACTGGCGCGTAAGCTCGACGCCGCGATAGCGTTGCGGACGCGCAAAGCCCGCCCGAATTGATTGTCGACTGGGACGTTCTGATCGCGACCATGCGGAACCATCATGGCCGGCAGTTGTTCGTCTCCAAACCTTCTATGAGGCGATCGGATGAGCGGCATAATTCAAAGCTTGATTGCCGAGTTCCTGCCGCGATGGTGGCACCGAAAATCTCGCGGCCCGGCACCGAGGCAAGCGCCGGCTCGTGCGTTCTCGCGGGTAAAATCGGACAGTTCCCAAGCGACCGGAGCAGGGCAAGGATCGGATGAAGTTCCAAGATAGCGCAAGCTAGGGCATGCCCGCTCCGCCGGCTGAAATCTCGTCTCGATTGCTCGTCCGGCAACATCATTTCAGCTAGTGCCACTGCACAGGGATTTTGACCGGTCGGCTCTGTTTGCGTTGTCAGGTGGCATGCGTTGGAGATTGGCCGAAACGCCCATCGCGATCGTCATTCCAGGGCGGAGCAGGAGCGAAGCTCCGTCGCGAAGACCCTGGAATCCATGCCGTTACCTTCGCCAAGGAATGCAACGGAGCAAAATTCTGCACCGAGGCGGCGCTTCCAAGTCACGGAATGGTCTGCGCGCGTCGCTTCGCTCCTTGCTCCGCCATAGAATGACGAAGTTGGGGCGGCTTCAACCAATCTCCGGCGTTTGCGCTGATTTCACGGACATCTTGCGCCAAGACAAACGGCAACCTTTCAAAATCCCTGTGTCGGGGAACTAGGCGAGGACTGGTTAAGCTTACGACCGGCAATTCAGCGCGCACTTTCATGGAGGCTTGCCGCAAGCTCCGGCCGAGGGCGAGAAGATTGCCGTTAAATTCTGAATGTTCACCCGACGCACTGGAACGTGAAACTTTCTCCGGAACATTTCTGCCGCCTGCCGGTTCGAAAGCCGATCGCCCTCCCTCTAGCGATCCAGGGTCCCATCAGGCCCATGGCCCGTTGCCGCATGCAGGCAGCGGGCCTTCTTCGTCTGGATCGTCGCGTGGATCTTCGATTGCCGCGAGGCTCCCGAACCGGGCCAAGGGGAACAAGCGGGATATCTCCGGGTTCCTCTGAGATAGCGGGAACTGTCAACCAGGAGGCCGCAATGAGCGAGGCTATGACGACCTCAAATCACGAAGTGATCCGAGCTTGGATCGAGGCGCGCGAGGGCAGGCCTGCCGTCGTCGCCGGGCCGGGGAAGGGCGCGATCCTGCGGGTCGATTTCGGCGCAGGCGACGAAGATCTGAGGCCGATCGAATGGGAAGACTTCTTCAAAGTGCTGGACGACGACAATTTGGCGTTCGTCCACCAGGACATGACCGCGGAGGGTACCATCAGCCGCTTCAACAAATTCATCGCGCGTGAGTAGGCCTCCAGGAAAGAGCGGATATCGCGCTCGAACTGTCACTGAACCCCCGGCATCTTGCTGGCATCCTGTGGATTCTTCGTGATGCCGGCGGCCGGCGAGGTGTCCTGCGGCGCGTTGCCGCCCTGGTTTTGTTCGGGTGCCCGTTTGACGGGCGCTGCTTGCCAGCCTGTGCCGACATAGACGAAGGCCCAATAACAGAGCACCAGGACCACCGCAGCCAATATCAGTGGCAGAAGCACCCGTCTCATGTCGAACTCCTGGCTGGCTTTGCGTCTGTTGTGGCCGCCGACGGCGAGGTTAGGCCGTCCTTCGGCGCGCCGCTTCCCGCTCGACATCCTCAGCCGAATAACCGCCGGCAGCCGGATCGAAGGCTGCCCACCCGCCGGCTTCATATTCGCTGCGGCGGTCGGCGATGTTGACTGACGCGGAGCTGTGAAGGACTTCCCGGGCTTCCGAAGCGAGGTCGTCCTCGACGCGAGCCGTCACCAGCGTGCCGCCGCGGCGAACGCCTTCGGCATAGACATGCGCGTCTTCCTCCGGCACGCCGGCATCGGTCAGGCTGCCGATAATGCCGCCGGCCGCGCCGCCCACAATCGCTCCGGCGACGGCGCCCGCGGCTGTCGACGCCAGCCAGCCGGCCGCGACGACCGGGCCGACGCCCGGTATCGCCATGGCGCCCAGGCCTGTTGCCAAGCCTCCGGCGCCGCCCACGACCGCGCCGATACCGGCGCCGCTGGCGGCATCCTCGGCGGCCGGCGATTGCGTGTTTCGATACCAGCCGCGGGCATTGTTGGCCATGATGCTGATGTCGGATGACGGGACGCCGGTGGATTCCAGCTCGCCTACCGCGTCAGCGGCGTCGTCATAATCGTCGAACAGCGCGGTGATCGTTTGCATGTCGGTTCTCCTGTCTATTGTTGGCCGGCGAAGACGTTGCCCTGATAGTCGAGTGCAACGGAGGTGCCCTTGCCGTCCTTCGTCGCCTGGCCGCGCCAGATGCCCTGCTCGTCTTTGGCGAGCGCTGACACGTCCGCATAGCCGGCATCCTGGATGCGCTTCTTCGCCTGTGCCTCGGTGAAGCTGTTTGCGCCGGGAACCGGAGCGGGTGGTTTGGGTGTCGACGCCGATTTGACCGCCGGCATGCTCGCGCTGGCGCGGGCGATCTTCTCGATCATGTCCTGGTGCATTTTCAGTGTCGGCAAGGTTTCCGCCGCGAAAGATTTGAGCGCGGGATTGTCTCCGTCCTTGGCGTAGGCCTCGAACAGGCCGACTGCGTCCGCGTGTGCCTTGCGCTGCATCTCCACGTAAGGCTGATCCAGCGAGGCCGTCGTGCTCTGCAACCGTTCCAGATCGCTCTTATGCTGCGCATCGGATCGCGTCGGTACCTGCAATTTCTGCTCGGCGGCGATCTTCTGCAGTTTGGCGTTCGCCGCGCCGTGGTCGGTGATCATCCGCTTGGCGAAATCCTTGATCTGCTGATCCTTCGCATTGTCTTGCGCGATCTTGCTGGTATCCACCTCAAACATCCCGCCGATGGCAGCCTTGTCGACGAAGGTCTGCGCGTCGTCGGCGGCGAAGGCCGGAAGGGCAAGCATCAACGCGACGGCCGTCGATGGAACGAGCAACATACGCATGCTCATGGCTGAAGGCTCCCTTGCTGTTTGATGGGACCGAACCGCTATTCCCGGCCTTTGTTCCGCGACAGACTTGTGATGGAACCCGCCTGCTCCGACCGGGCGGGTTTCTGATCGATCGACCATGGCGAAGCCCGGTCAGTGGGCAAGAGAGGAGCCGGTGAATTCGTCGATGAGCATCGGCCCTTTTTCACAACTGGGCCTTTGCCACAATCAGGCGCTCAGCACCGATGCAAACCGGCCTTTGTCTCAGAGCTCTGCTCGCGGGTGGAACGAAAGCCGAATCCGGGAGTCTGGAGAGGGCGGCAACAGCGTCGCCGATAGCCGTGGTCGTGCTACTGGCCGCCTATGGCGCCAAGCGGGATGGCAGCCGTGAAATTGAGCCCGCTCGGAGCGAGCCGCAAGTCCACCGTCGCTCCGAGTTCGTACGGCAAAGTGCCCTCCAGAACCTCCAAGCCGAAGCCGCGCCGCTCGACGGGTTTGAAATCGTGGGATCCGCTCTCCATCCATTTGAAATGGAGCAGGTCCTCTTCCAGCTGCCATTGGATGTCGATGCGGCCCGCGCGGCTGGACAGTGCTCCGTATTTCAGGGCGTTGGTCGCTAACTCGTGAATGGCCAGCCCCATTGTCTCGGCGGCCTTGGGCGCAAGCGTCAAGGGCGGACCTTCGATCGTCAGGTTCTCGCCTTCCCGGCCGCCCGCAGCACGCAATTCTTCCGCCACGATCAATGCCAGACTGATACCGATCGACGGGCGGCGCGTGATCGCCGCCTGGACCCGGGCGAAGGCGTTGATGCGGCCTTCCAGATGGGCCGCGGCTTCGTCCAGGGATTCGCTCTTCTCCATCGTGCGCCGCACGATCGAGCGGATGACGGCCAGCGTGTTGCGCACGTGATGCTGCAATTCGGCGAAGCGGGCCTGCTGTTGTTCCTCGCATTCCTTCTGGCGCGTGATGTCCTGACCGATGCCCCCGATCTGGGCGACCTTTCCCGCTTCATCGCGCATCGGAAAATCGGCGTTGCGCAGCCAGCGTATCTCATTGTCGGCCGGCCGGCATATCCGGTATTCGAAGGTGACGCTTTCGCCGTCGCGAATGCGCTCGATCTGGGCCAGCACATGCTCGCGGTCTTCAGGCAGGACAAGCTCGATCCAGCTGGCGAAGTTGTCGCCGGCCAGGGCCCTTTCACGGCTCATGCCGTAAATGGCGTCGAAGGCCGGGGTCAGATATTCCCACTGCAGCGTCTCGGCGTTGCGGATCCAAAGCACGTCCGAGGCGGCCTCTCCGAAATCCTGCAGGTTCTCCTCGCTTGCGCGCAGCCCGGCTTCGGCACTCGCATGCTCGTGCAGGGCCGCCTTGACCTCGGCCAGCCTGCGTTCAAGCGGCTTTTTGGGCGGACCCTTTGACATCACTCTTCATTGGCATCGAGATGCCTGCCTTCGCGATCGAGATGCAGATAATTGGGATTGAACAGCGCGACGTCCCGCAATGCCTGGAGATTGGGAATGGTCAGCGTCCTGTCCCTTAGCACAATGAGGTTCGAGGCGCGCAGCTCCTGCAGGGTGCGATTCACATGAACCGTTGACATGCCCAGCGTCTCGCCCAGTTCCGTCTGCGTCAATGGGAACTCGCAACTGCTATTGCTCGTGCAGCCGGCGGCTTCAAGCCGGATGAACAGCTCGCATAATAAATGCGCCATGCGCTCCAGTGCATCGCGCTGCCCGAGGTTGACGGTCCACTCGCGCTGTATCGCCGCTGCGACGAGCGATTCCCACCACAGCGCCTGGGTGATGCGCGGATGCCCAATCATCATCTCGTCGAAGGCCGTGCGCGAGATTTCCGACACCACGACCGGCGTGATGGCGCCGATAGAGTGGTCCATTTCCTTCAGGACGAAGACATTCAGATCGCACAGGTCCCCAGGCAGGAAAAATGCGATGATCTGCCTGCGGCCGTCTTCGAGGGTCTTGTAGCGGCAGGCCCAGCCCTCGCTGATCAGATTGATGAATTCGGGCTTCTCGCCCTCGTGGATGATATCCTCGCGCGCGGCGAAACGCCGGACCCGTTGCGCCGCTATTCTGAGCAGCATGTCCTTGTCGGCGTGCGAGAGCCGCGTGAACTTCTCGAGCTTCCGGATCAGAGGCCGCCTCATCCTTGTCCTTCTTGTCTGTGATACACAGAACGACCGGGCAATGACCTTACCTATGTTAACGTCCATTTGCCGCGCACGACTGCGCGCAGGAAGCGCATATGGACGAGAAAGTCGCCGATGCTCGCGCACCGTCCTGGAGACGCGTATTTTCCGGAGCAGGATATCACAGCGGCGATTTTCGCGCTCGGTTTCACGGCTACCGATCCCGTTGCGACGTGCGAAGAGGCTTGGAAGCGCCTGGTCAAGATCGCGTCCAGATGGGCATGACCGATCTCGACCGGCCGGAGCCGCCGATTGATCATGCGTCGTGAGCCAAGCGCTGAGAAGCGGCTGCCGCGGGTGTCCGCCACCGGCTACGACGCAGCCGCGTCCCTCTCGTGTTGCCGAAATCGCGGGCTTGACAAGCCACTGCCGACCGATCCGGCGCGCCACCCGCTGGACATGACGCTCCGGCCTGCGACCCTTGAGAGATCCTCGCCGGATTAGACTGTCATCAAGTCGAAGCTGACGGCGTGTCCGTGCTTGACGGCCGACCGCGCGATCATGTTGCTCAATTGAGGAGACTCTATCGAGCAATCCGGCATGACAGTCAGGATGGCCCGCGTGGCCGCGGCCACCGACACCGGCGAGCGGTGCGAGGAACGCGTTTCCATATAGTGCTCGATGAGTTCGTTCAGACGGACAGGATGATATTTGATCACGCTGCACCTCCCTAAGCCGCGCTTTATTTCTCTTGCAGCCAACGAATGCTCCCGGTCTCGCGGTCGCGCATTAACCCATGAGAGGGAGGTGGAAATTCTTTCAAGCTTCGGCGCTGCAACGACACGTCTGGAGCAGCCGGCATCTGAAGATGCGCCGCCATTGAGATTTCGGGCCGCGGACCCTTTCCGTTCCGAGATGCATCGGCCGCGAGATGTCGTCGCGGCGGTCGCTGGTGCGCAGGGTGGATGCGAAAGGATCAAAAAAGCGGTCATTCAACTCGACTCCGGAGAATAACTGCCGCACCATTCGGTGGCAGACCGCCCGGCACCGGCAAGAGGCGCGTCGAGCAGCGCTATGGTGTGTCGAGGAGCCCTGGCCATGATAGAGAAATCTGAGCTCGGCGGCCGCACCGTCCTGATCGTGGAGGACGAGTATTATATCGCCCTCGAGGTGGCGCGCGCGCTCAGCTGCGCCGGCGCCGAAGTCATCGGGCCTTGTCCATCCGATCGGGCTGCGCGGGCCGAACTCGAAGAGCGGCGCCCTCATGCGGTTCTGCTGGACATCAATCTTGGACCCGGGCCGTCATTCACCTTGGCCGACTCCCTCAAGGACATCGGTGTCCCGTTCGTTTTCATCACCGGCTACGACCAGGATGTGATTCCCGGCCGGTTCGACGACATCGAGCGGCTGCAGAAACCGGTGCAACTCAGGCAAGTCGTCGGAGCCATCTCCAAGGCGCTGGACGGACTCCAGCGGCAGTGACGAGGGCGAGGTCCTGCGAGGCCGCAAGCAAGTGGTCGAGGCGTTGGCGCTTCGGTTAATCACACTGGCTTTGCGCGCATTCCCTTCGCCGGCGGCTTCAGCCAAACGCATCCGCGCCAGGTCATTCCGGGCTAGAGCAATTCCAGGAAAAGTGTGAGCGGTTTTCCGTCTGGAATTGCGTCAAAACAAAGAGATAGAGCGGTTCGCCGTTTCCGTGAAACGGTGAATCGCTCTAGCGAGAACCGAGCGCCTTGGCTTCGCGCTCCAGCGTTGCGCGGTCATTGCCGTGTTTGCGAATAAGCTCCCGGGCTTCGGGCATCGTCAGCTGGAATTTCCGCGCGAAATACGCGACCTCATATTCTTCGTCGCCCGATACGCGGTCGCGGTCGCGGAAATCGCGCTTGTTCTTGTCGTCGACCATCACCGTTCCTCCTGGTGAAGAACAACGTCCGCCGGTAAACGTTCCGCCGGCCGCTGCACCGAACATGCGGCTCGGTGCGGTTCGGAAGTCCTCCGTCGCACCCGCCGGCGTACCGAGCGCCTGATCGAAGAAACGGGGTGGCCGTCGCGAGGGGCCGCCTTTTTGCCGGAACGATCCCGCTGGCAGCTGGATCAGATCGGGGCGGACAAAATCTCGGCTCGCCGATGGATGCCGGCCAGCACACCGGGGCGGCAGAGCCGCCGGCATCCTGATCTCAGCTCTGGTCGCCAAGCAATATTCTGGCGTCCTCGGCAGCGGCGATGAAAGCCTGGCGTGCGACCCTTGGCGGCTCCTGATTGCGCAACACCGCAAGACAGGCCTGGATCGCGCGGTGCCGTGTCCTCAAATCGGGCTTGGGCCAATCGTGCAAAAGCACGTCAGCCGCGTCCAGCACCGACACGACGACGCGGTCGCGGTCGATGCGACCTGGCTGCACCACGACCGGTTTGCGAAAACGTTTGATGCGATAGCGCATGGCCGCTTTGCCGCTGAAACGGTGATCGGACACGGCATCATCCTTCAATCGGCGTTTGCGACAACAACCTATGTTAAGGCGGCGCGACCGATCGTGGCGCAAAGTGCGGCCGCCTTAGTTCCCTCACCGAGGCAGGCCCGGTCTGCGCTCCTGTGTCACCAACGAGGATAAGCAGACCGGGCTTTCAATTGGCTTCGCAATGCGTGCGGGTAAAGGCCTTCAGCGATCTCATCCTCCCTCGAAAGCGCGCTTCTTCAATAGACATAGACGCGACCGCTGCGATTTCCGTCTTGTCGAGCATGGGCGCCGCCGTGTGGCGAGATTGGCCTAACTGTCGCCTCGCATGGACGGCCGGCGGAACCTTTGGCCGCCAACTCGGTTAGCCGGACGACCGCCTCCAACCGGGAAGGAAAAGCCATGCTCGGTATCGATCTGTGGGCCTTCGTCGTGATCGGCGGGCCGATTATTCTCCTGCTCGTGCTCGTTTATACTCTTTTGACTCGCCGGCACCGAGGACCGGCCGAACGCCGCGAGAGCGATCGTGCAACCGAGCGCCTATACCGCAAGCAAGGGGACTGAGGTGAGGCTCACCCACAGTCGCCGGCGACGGAACCAGCCGGTCAGGTTGCTGTTTACATCCCGGATGAAGATTTGAGCTCGGAGCAACGGTCGATGGCCGATGACGAGTTGCCGGGCGTGCTGGCGACGCTGCCCGTGATCGACGCCAAGGCGGAGCCGACGCTGAAGAGCGCGGAGGCGGAAGCTTTCTATACGCACGCGATCCGCGAGCTCGCCGCCACCGACATTCCTTTTCTAGTTGCCGGGACATATGCGGTGAGCGCCTATACCGGCGTCGTGCGCCAGACCAAGGACCTCGATATCTTCTGCAAGGCAGGCGATTGCCCGCGCATCCTCGCCCATTTCAAGGATATCGGCTACGCCGTCGTGATCGAGGACGATCGCTGGCTGGGGAAGGTCTTCGAAGGTCCGCATTTCTTCGACGTGATCTTTGCTTCCGCCAACGGCACCATGCAGGTCGAGGACCAGTGGCTGGAGCATGCCCGGCAGGTCGAGCTGCTGGGCAGCCGGGTCAGGATCATCGGACCTACGGAACTTATCTGGTCGAAATGCTTCATCCAGGACAGGGGACGGCACGACGGCGCCGATATCGCCCATACCATCCTCAAGGCACATGAGCAGATCGACTGGCAAAGGCTGCTGTCTTATCTCGACATCCACTGGGAGGTGCTGCTGATGCAGTTGCTGAATTTCCGCTGGATCTATCCCAGCGAACGCGACCGCATTCCCGACTGGTTGCTTGACGATCTGCTCGACCGGCTCGCCAGGCAGCGGCAATTGCCTTCACCGAGGATGAAGATCTGCCGCGGCCGACTGCTGTCGCAGGTCGACTACGAGATCGATGTCAAGGAATGGGGCTTTGCCGGTGTCGGCGGCGTTGGAGAATTTCACGATGGCTGAACAAAGCAGGGCAAGCGGCAAAACGAGCGGAAACGGCAAAGTCAAAGTCGCCGCGGTGGGCGATCTGCATGTTCAGGAAGATGCGCAGACCTCCCATCGCGACCTGTTCGGCGAGGTTTCGCGCGAAGCCGACATCCTGGTGCTTGCGGGGGACCTCACCAATCTCGGCAAGCCGAAGGAGGCCGAGCTTTTGGCGGAGGATCTCCGGGCCTGCTCGATTCCCGTGGTCGCGGTGCTCGGCAACCACGACTACGAATCCGGTTGCGCCGAGCAGATAGCGGCGACACTTCGCCAGGCCGGCGTTTACCTCCTCGACGGACAGGCGACGGAGCTGATGGAAGTCGGCTTTGTCGGCGTCAAAGGTTTTGTTGGTGGGTTCGGCTCGAGGATGCTCGGGTCCTTCGGTGAGCCGGCAATCAAGGCCATGGTGGCCGAGAGCGTCAGCGAGGCGATGCGGCTGGAAAATGCCATGCGGCAAGTCCGCGCCAAGCGGACGCTCGTGGTGCTTCACTACGCCCCGATCGCGGAAACGGTCGCCGGCGAGCCGCCCGAGATCTTCCCGTTCCTCGGCTCTTCCCGGCTGGCCGAAACGATCGACCGGTTCAAGGTGAGCGCCGTCGTGCATGGTCACGCGCATCGAGGCACCTTCGAAGGTCAAACTCCCGGCGGCGCGAAAGTCTACAATGTCGCCATGCACGTCGCGAAGCCGACGGGCCGGCCCTATGCGCTGCTCGAGATCTGAGCCGGCCAGGGGCATCCTTCTCGAGATCGATGAATTCATTGGCGCCGAATGCGAGCCCTTCTGAGTCCTCCTGAATGGGCGCCAGGTCAGCTATCGGTGGCCGCGCCCCGCAAGAAGGAACAACGGCAGCGACGCAAGCTGCGCGATCACGACGAAAGCTATAACCGCGGGCAGGGAGCGTTCGTATAGCAGACCAGTCGCGATGCTTCCAACGAGCCAGCCGACGCCATAGGCGGCGTAGAAGAGCCCAAACGCCAGACCGCGCCGGCCTTCCGGCAGGATTCCCGCGATGACTGCCTTCAGCAGGGTGTCCTGCGTTGCGTAGCCGACGCCCCACAACGGCATGGCAAGGACGATCGGCAGCAGAGTGTTCTGGAACGCCAAGGGTGCGAACAGCGCCGAGAGGACCACGCCCGCCAGAATCACCGGGAGGCCGATGCGGTCATAGAGCCTGCCCAGCACGAGGTTGGCGATCACGCCACAGCCGGTCGAGAGCGCCAGCAGCACAGGTATCCATGGTCCTGCAACCAACTGCATCCGTGCCAGGTGGAAAGCGACGAGCTCGTAGCTCATCAGCCCTGCAGCGAAGACCGCGGCCGCAGCCATGTAGAGCCAATAGGGTGCGCCGAATCCCTTTGCTTCCGCTGTGGGTCGGTCCTCGAGGCGTGCGGGGACCGGAAAGCCGACGCGCGCGGCCACCAGGGCGGCGCCCGCAAGGACCGCCGAGACGAACAACCACGCGAAACCAGTCCGGTAGTCGCCACCCAGCAACAGCACCAGCGCGATGACCAGCGGGCCGACCGTTGCGCCCGTCTCGTCGAGGGCAGTGTTCAGGCCGTAGGCCCAGCCGCGTCCGAGCTTGCCGGTGGTATAAGAAATCATCGCCTCCACGGTCGGCTTGCGGATAGCCCGTCCGATGCGTTCGGCGATGATCAGGACGCCCGCGATCTGCCAGCTGCCCGCCAGCGCCATGGCGGGGACGGCAAAGAGATTGATGGCGTAGCCCACGAATGTCACCAACCAGTAGCGGCCGGTCCGATCGGCGACGTAGCCGGAGACCGAACGCAAGGCATAGCCGAGAAACTCGCCACACCCGGCGATGATGCTGACAGCGGCCGCGCTGGCGCCTAACGCACCCAGGAACTGGCCGTTGATCGCGGCGCCTCCCTCATAGGTGACGTCACCGAACAAATTGACGACACCCATCATGAGGACGAAGCGAAGTGCAGGCGAATCTGTGAAATCGGACGTGCGCTTCATCATGACCACCACGAGCGACCGAGCCAAAAGATGATGCGCGAGCGGGCCAGAAACCTCCCGGTCTAAATGATTTCGCTCGTTGGTGGTTCCAGGCTGCAACGCTCACCCGCATTCAACTGCGCAGGCTTGACCAACGAAAACGGCGCCTCCTTAGAACCCGCCGTCGGAACCGTATCGTCGTTATTTCATTGGGAAGCCCAGAGCGCCTGAGAAGACGTGGTTTCAGAAGCTGAAAGGATTTGCAGCAGATGTCCGCCGTCAAGTCTAAACCCCGTCTTCGAGGATTCAGCGTGCTGGCGGGGAAGGGGCGCGCGCAACGACATGAAAGCTGTGGCTGTTGATCGATTTGGTCCGCCATCAGCTCTGACGCTGCAGCGGCTTCCGGTGCCGAGGCCCGCCCGCACGATCAGGCAACGAAGCGGACTACGCCGCCGTCGACGCGCAGAGCCGCACCGGTGGTCGCCGAAGCCTGCTCCGAGCAAGCGTAGACGATCATGTTGGCCACCTCATCGGTGGTCGCAAAACGCTGAATGAGGGTGGTCGGGCGCATCGCCTTCAGGAAGCCTTGCTCGGCTTCCTCCTGCGTGATCCCGTTCGCCTCCGCCTGCTTTGCCATGAAGTCACCCAGGATCTCAGATCGAGTAGGGCCCGGCAGGACGGCATTGACGGTGACGCCCGTGCCCGCGGCCGCCTCGGCAAGCCCGCGCGAGACCGCGAGTTGCGCGGTCTTTGTCATGCCGTAGTCGAGCATCTCCTTCGGGATATTGACAGCGGACTCGCTGCTGACGAACACGACCCGGCCCCAGCCCTTTTTCACCATGCGCGGCAGGTAGTGGCGCGTCATGCGCACGCCGCTCATGACATTCAGCTGGAACAGGCCAAGCCAGTCCTCGTCGGGGATATTCGCAATGTCTTCGATGCCGTTGTAGTCCCGGATATATGCCGTACCCACGTTGTTCACGAGGATATCGGCGTCCGGTACCTGCGCGATGAAAGCCTCGACACCTTCGACGGTGGCCAAGTTTGCTGCAACGCCAGTGATATTGCTCCCAGGAATGGTCTGCCGAATTTGTTGCACCGCCTCGTCTACCCGGGCATTCCCACGGCCGCTGATAACGACTGACGCCCCTGTACGGGCTAAACCTTCCGCAGTGGCACGGCCGATGCCCGCCGTTGACCCGGTGACAATCGCCTTCTTACCTTTGAGGTCTATATTCATTTCAACTATCTCCAATCTTGGCCGGCGCGGCCTTTACCCCGCTCAATGTGCTGAGGCGCTGGGCAGCCCAAGTCCAAGGACCCGCAGGTTAACCTGCCTTGACTTCTACTTTCGCCTCCGCCGCGCCCGCGAGGCGTTCGACCCATTCCTGGTGATAGCGATAGAGCCCACCGGGACGCTTGCGCCCGAGTTCGTCGAGGAACCACGAGCCCTGTTGCGTTTCCTCGGTCAGCACGTGGCAGCCATCATCTGTGGGAGTGATGACCCAGCCATGGTACGCGCTCGAGCCGGTGTCGTCACCATCGACAGTCGTCGCCCACGCAAGTCGGCGGAAGGGCTCGCACTCCGTAACAACCAGGCTCATCGGGAATCCGACGGTCACTCGGCTGTATTTGGTCCCGCGCGCCAATTGCCTTTCGCCGCCCAGGATTTTGACCTGGTCTTCAGCAGGAAAGTAGCTCGACCAGTTCTCAGCATCGACCAGCAGCTTCCATACCACTTCTGGGGGTGCTTTCACGTCGATGTCGTTGAGCGCATAGATCGCCGACGTTTTGGGGTCGTACTTCTCGGGCCAAATCACACGGTCGTACACCGACTACTGCTCCTTCTTGAACAAATCCTGGAAGATGAGCCGGCCCCAGATGCGGCCGCGTGCGTGCACCAGCGCGCCGCCCTCGTTGAGCTTTCCCAGCTTGACGGGTGCGAACCCGAGCTGTTTGGCCAAGGCCGCCACGGGAGCGGTCGCGTCCTCGTCGTCGCTCGACAGGAAGACCACCCGGTGGCCGCCCTCGACGACCGGATCGGCAGCCAGGGTGGCTGCAATGAGGTGATTGAAGCCTTTCACGAACTTGGCGCCGGTGAACGACTTCGCAACGAAGGCGGAGGACGGGAGGCCGTCCAGCTCTTCGGGTTCAGGAAACGCGTTCATCGCGTCGATGACCGTCTTGCCGTTCCAACTCGGCAGGGCTTTCGCAACCTCGCGATGCTCCCCGAAAGGGACCGCCAAGATGATTGTGTCGGCCTCGAGTGCTTCCCGCAGCGACTTGGCGACCACCGTGGGTCCAATCGCTCGAGCCTGCGGCGCCAATGCCTCGGGGGGCCGGCGGCTCGCGACGGCCACGTCGATGTTCTTGCGGGCGAAGGCGCGGGCGAGGGCCTGGCCGATCTTGCCGAAGCCGATAATTGCGTAGCTCATTATATTCTCCTTTGCTTCTTTCGTTGCGGTCAGAGCTTGTAGCCGCCGCTTGCCTCAATCGTCTGGCCGGTCACCCAGTGGCCTTCATCGGAAGCCAAGAACGCCACGACGGCGGCGATTTCCGAAGGCTCGCCAAAGCGTCCCAGCGCGATCTGTGCCTCGACCGCCTTTACGAGTTCGGAATTCTCTCGGAAGGCGGCGTTCGCGTCGGTTCGCGTGTAGCCCGGCGCTACGGCGTTCGCGGTAATTCCGCGTGGCCCCAGCTCTGACGCGAGTGCTTGGGTAAGATTGTTGATGGCCGCTTTGGCCATCGAGTAAATGGGCGCGGCTGTCACGGGCTTCGTCGCGGCAGCGGAAGAGATGTTGATGATGCGCGCGCCATCGGCGAGACGACCCATGGCGGCCTGAACGATGAAGAAGGGCGCGCGGGCATAGACGGCGATCAGGGTGTCCCAACTGTCCGGCGTCGCGTCTTTGAAGCCAATCCAGCCGATATTGCCAGCGTTGTTGACCAGAATGTCGAGGGCTTTGCTTCCCTTCCGCTTGGTGAACTCGGCGTCGAGTTTCTCGAACAAGGTCGGGACGGTCGCCGGGTCAACGAGGTCCGCGTGGATTGCGAACGCAGTACCTCCAGCTTTCTCGATGGCCGCGACCGCCTCGTCTGCACCAGATTTGCTGGCGTTGTAGGTCAGCGCGACAGTCGCACCATCTTTTGCGAGACGTTCGGCGATGGCGCGGCCAATGCCCCGCGATGCCCCGGTAACGAGAGCAGTTTTGCCTTTAAGGGATTGTTCCATTTTTATTTTCTTCCGTGGGTGTGCGAATAATGGGATCAGTGGAGTGATCGGCCGCACGAGGCGGGTCAGAGTTGCGCCAGGCCGCCGTCGACGGCGACCTCGCTGGCGGTCATGAAGCTGCTGTCCGACGACGCGAGAAACGCAGCCACCGCCCCGATCTCCGCCGGATCGGCCATGCGCTGGAGCGGAGTCATCGCGCCGTAGGCCTTCTGGCCTTCCTCGCCTAGCGCCTCCTTCGCGAGTTCGGTCGCAGTCGCCCCGGGCGACAACACATTTACGCGGATGCCTGTGCCCTTCAGGTCCTCCGCCCAGGTCCGCGCAAGGTTGCGCACGGCCGCCTTGCTCGCGCTGTAGGCAGTGAATCCCGGGGCGCCCGTGGTGCCGGCGCTCGATCCGGTCAGGATGATCGAGCCGCCCTGGCCCATCAGCGGCAGCGCCTTCTGAACCGTGAAGATCGTACCCTTCACATTGGTGTCGAAGGTTTCGTCAATGTGCGCGGCGGTGATCTGGCCGAGCGGAAGCGGGCCGCCGGCCCCGGCATTGGCGAAGACGATGTCGAGGCTTCCGCGCTCGGCCTTCACCGCCGCGTAGAGCCGGTCGAGGTCGGCCCCATTTGAGACCGAGCCCTTCACCGCGCGGGCACTGGGCCCGAGGTCGGCCACGGCAGCGTCGAGCGCTTCCTGCCGGCGGCCAAAGATGAAGACGAAGGCGCCCTCCTCGATGAAGCGCTTTGCCGCGGCGCGGCCGATGCCGGTGGCGCCGCCGGTGATGACGGCGGTCTTTCCATTCAGTCTGTTCATGTCATGCATCCTTCGTTTCGCCGTCTTGTGTCCTTGGCTGTACGGGGGAAGTCCCGCGAGAGCCTTGAGATGGGTTCGCCGAAGTCGGGCGGTGAGTGCGCAATCGCGCACATCGGTGGTGCGAAAACGATCCAGTCAGATGATCGAACGCCGCGACAACCGCGCGAACCACGGCTGAGCGTGTTAGAACGGGCTTTGCAAACCGCACTCCGCGGCAGGAATGCACCATGATCGACTGGGACGATGTTCGCTACTTTCTTGCCGCCGCGCGCGGAGGCTCCGTGCGGGCTGCCGCTGAGCGCCTCGGTGTGAACCACTCGACCGTGCTGCGACGCATCGCCCAGCTCGAGGAGCGCCTCGGGGTGCACATGTTCGAAAAGCTGCCTTCGGGCTACCGCCTGACGGCTGCGGGCGAGGAGGTCCTCGAGTTCGCGGACCAGATGGAAGCGTCGTCGCACCTGCTGGAGACGCGCATCCTTGGGCGCGACCAGAGCGTGCGCGGGCTTCTGCGGGTGACGCTGGCGCCGCCCCTCGCGACACACCTGCTCATGCCGGACTTCGCCGATTTCGCGCGTCTGCATCCGGACATCGAGATGGACATCTTGTCATCCGGCGAGCTGGCGAATCTGACCAACCGGGAGGCCGACGTCGCGATTCGCGTTGTCTACGACCGCAAAACCCTGCCGCTCAATCTTCACGGCCTGAAGGGGCCGGAGGTGTTTGGCGGCGTCTACATGTCTCGCGATCGACTGGCCGCGTGGCGTGCGGGCGCGCCTGATCCCATCCGGTGGATCGTCATAAGCATTCATGGAATTCCGGATTGGGCGAGCGACGGCGAGGTTCGCACCACCGGGGTTCCATTCAGGACCACGGACGGCGAGGCGCAGATCGTTGCCGTACGGCAAGGGCTCGGGATGACCACGCTGCCGTGCTTCGTTGGAGATGCCGACCCTCTACTGGTGAGGGTGCCGGGAACCGACCTGCACATGTACGGGACGCTCTGGCTTCTCACGCAGGGGGAGTCCCGCAAGACGAAGCGCGTGCGGCTCTTCACCGAGTTCATATCCCGCAGGCTTGCCGCGCACGCGCCGCTTCTCGCGGGGCTGTCCATATCGCGCGACTGACCCGCGGCAGGTCGCCGGGCACGCTTGCGCATCTGACGGTTCGGGCGACGGGAGGCTTCAGGGCGGAAAACTTTTTGAGCGGCTACGGTCTCTTAGGGTTTGACGCTTTTGTCGCCATAGCCGCCCCATGCAGCCGGCGCGCTTGCGGCCTGCGACGCTTGAGCGGGATTGAGCGCAGTATTCCACTTCGCGGCGATGAAGCGTCGGCCGGTTGCGTTATTCGAATCATCCGACGCCAGCCACACAACGGGCGCCGCCATGATTTCGGGCTGAAGTAGGGCCTTTGGGTCCGCAACACCTGCCGCCATTCTCGTTGCAACTGCGCCGCCGGGCGAAAGTACGTTGGCCGTGACGCCCGTCGACTGAAGCGACGTTGCGAGAGCCGCGATGAAGGCTTCTCCAGCCGCCTTGGTCATTCCATACGCGACATGACCCGGTTCGAGCATGGTATCGAGGCTGGTGGAGATGAAGATGATCCGACCCCATCTGCGCGCGACCATGTCGGGGGTGACCAGCCGGATCAAATTGATCGAGGCAAGCGTGTTGATCTCGAACAACTGCCGGAACTGATCCGGTGTGACGTCAAGAGGCCGTTGTACCGGCGGGTTTGGGACGCCCGCATTGCTGACAAGGACATCGACGCGCCCGAATGCGCGCATGGCGGCATCGACCAGGTCAGCCAGCTCTTGTTCATTGCCGAGATCGGCAGTCTTCACGGCGGCGCGCTCGCCCGCTCCGCTGGCGCATCGTGTCTCGTCGAGCGACTCGATGTCTGTCGACGTCAAAAATACACGATGGCCTGCGCCTAGCAGAGCCATCGTCATGGCGCGCCCAAGGCCGCGTCCTGCACCAGTCACGATAGCTACGCGCTCGCTCATGCGTCGGGTCATGATTAAGAACGCCTCATCCAACCGAGGGTTTCCGCGGCTCTGTCGCGCCTGGGACTCGCGCTCTTAATCGCGCGGGCGCTGAACACCGAAACAGATGGAGGCTGGTAGTCCTTTTTTCGTCAGCCTGAGACCGCCATCGTCGTCCCGAATCGGCGATATTCTCTTTTGAAATCAAGAGTGCAATTTTCTGATGAATCGGCGAGACGGTTCTCTGTTATGCAAAAATAAATTGCGGTGCCAAATCAGCGCACTACGATGGCTCAGGACAATCGAGTAGGAATAGGGGGCGGCCGTCGCCTACAAGATTCCATTTATTCAACGGCTTATTGAGGCTGAGGATAATCGGCAATACATCGTTAGTTCTAGAAAATGCGTTCAGATGGGTAATTTATAGCCTATACGGCGCGTTTTTCGCAACCGGAAAGGAGGGCCATCGGGGCCGTCCATGCGTGGGTTTGTTGACAGATATGCGTCGTAACGGCAATTAATTACCCATTATGGAGCAGAATCGAAGACTCGCTACGCAACCTCGCCAGCGCAAAACGGCCAGCTTCCTGTCGGCTCATCCGGTATTCACCCGCGCAGAGTTCGCAGTGGCCCTCGGCCACCCGGCGGGCGGGGCCAATGTGACGAGCCTGCTCCGGTACCATCTGCGGGCCGGTAACATCAAGCGCGTCAGCCGCGAGGTGTTCGCGGCCGTACCGGCTCACCTGACAGCGGACCGGATGGTGATCGACCGCTTCGCTGCGGCGAGCAGGCTGCGCCCCGATGGCGTTTTGGGATTTCACTCCGGCCTTGAGCTGCATGGCATAGCCTATTCCGAGTTCAACGAAGTCCAGCTCATCAGCGCCGGCCGAACCGAACGCGTGGAACTGTCGTTTGGCGCTTGCCGCTTCGTCACGCCGCCAAAGACGTTGGCGGCGACCGGCAAGGCCGACTACCTGACCACGACCATGGATCGGCAGGGGGTGACGGTCCGCGTGACGGCGGTCGAACGCACGATCGTCGATGTCCTGCACCGACCGGAACTCGCCGGCGGCGCCGAGGAAGTTCTGAAGTCACTGGACCTGGTCCGCTATCTCGATCCGGCGAAAGTCGCCGACTATGTCGAACTGCTGGACAACAGCTCGCTCGCTTCGGTTTGCGGCTGGTGGCTCGAAAAGCGGCAACGCGCGCTAGGCGTCACCGATGACGTTCTGTTACGCCTGCGAGCACGTCTTCCACGCTCGAAGCACTACGCGCTGGGCGCCGAGCCCGGTCACGCTGTGCTCGTCCAGCCGTGGCGCGTGCTTCTCCCGACGCAGGCGGTCGACGCCTCCTTCGAAGGCGTCTGATGGTCGCATCGCGAGAAACGCTTCAGGACCTTGCGGCCGAGCGGCAGCTCCAGCCGGCGACGTTGGAGAGGGTGATCCGGCTGATCGACATTCTCGACGCGTTGAGCGCCGACGCGCTGATCGGACCGCGCATCGCCTTGAAGGGCGGAACGGCGCTCAATGTCTTCCATGCCAATCTGGATCGCCTCTCGGTCGACATCGATATCAACTATGTCGGTGCAATCGAGAAGAAGAGGATGGATGCGGACCGGCCGGGGCTGGAGGACCGGATCGAGCGGCTGATGGAATCGAAAGGCTACGCCGCGCGGCGCGGGCCATCCGAGCACGCCGGCGGCAAATGGATCTACCGCTATGCTTCCGCGCTGGGCGGGGCGGGGACGGTCGAGATCGATATCAACTATCTCTTCCGTGCTCCCCTTTACGGCGTGGGCCGCATGCCGTCGGCAGCCATCGGATCGTATCGAGCGATGGACGTGCCGGTCCTTGACATCCACGAGATCATCGCCGGCAAGATGGTCGCGCTGGTTACGCGGCGCACCGCACGCGATCTGTTCGACGCACACCGGATCATCGCCATGCCGTCTCTCGACTGGGCAAAGATCAAGGCCGCCACTTTGATGATCGGCGCAAGCGCCAAGAGCTTCGATTGGCGCACCGCCTCACCCGCAACGATCGGATGTGAGGTCGGCGACATCACCGGCAAGCTGACCATGTGCCTACATGACCGATATTTCGATGCCTTCGGCGGCCCAGCGGCATGGATCGACAAGGTCACGGCCGAGTGTCGAGAGAAACTCGCGCTGCTGTTTCAGTTCACGGTAGGCGAGAGAGCGTTCTTGGACAGTATACTTGATCGAGGCGAGATAGACGCGTCTCCTATGGACGTTCCGGAATCCGTGAGCGCCGCGATAGAAGCCTGTCCGGCGTTGCGATGGAAGGCGCAGAACGTCAAAGCTTGGAAATCCGGTGACAAGTCGCTGGCGCCACGTGCGAGACGAGGACGACGACCTGCGGAGCCTACTCCATGAAGACTTGGCTGAGC
Organism: Mesorhizobium sp. B2-9-1; assembly: GCF_006439455.1. Taxonomy (NCBI): domain Bacteria; kingdom Pseudomonadati; phylum Pseudomonadota; class Alphaproteobacteria; order Hyphomicrobiales; family Phyllobacteriaceae; genus Mesorhizobium; species Mesorhizobium sp. B2-9-1. Next base: position 136,839 of record NZ_VFTP01000012.1, read on the forward strand.
GGAGCTGTGTCGAAACGACTGGTGCTGGGCAGTGGCGCCGAGACTGCGCACGAACTCGAGGTCGAGATTGAGCGGCTTCGCGACCGCCTAGCCGCAAATGAGGCCGAGCGGAAAGAGCTTGAGGCCGCGCTGAGGAATCTGGTGAGCCGGCGCTCGGCCGCGGCCGCAAATTATTCACCACCCGTCATTGCAGATGCGCCGGGGGTCACTGCCGCGTCACCCACCGCGGAAAAGATCGCGCTGTTTCGGGCCTATTCGCAGGCCGTGCTGACGTATTCCCTGTCAGATGGGAAAATCGGAAGGCCGCAAAGTCCGGTTATGCGCCCGCGTGCGCCAACGAGTGGGTGAAAGGGGTATGCGGCAAGCCTCAGGTCAAATGCGGCGAGTGCCCTCATCAAGCCTTCATCCCGGTCGCCGACGACATCATCGAAAAGCATCTGCGCGGCGAGGCCGCACGCGGCTCTGGCGGCGATTTCGTGGTGGGTGTTTATCCGCTGCTTCCTGACGAGACCTGCTGGTTTCTGGCCGCCGATTTTGACGAGGAGAACTGGGTGGCTGACGCCTTGGCCATGTTGGAGACTTGCCAGGCCAAGGGCGTTCCTGCGGCCCTTGAGCGGTCTCGATCCGGCAATGGTGGTCATGTGTGGATTTTCTTCTCTGAGCCGGTTTCGGCGCGCACCGCTCGGCAACTTGGCGCGACCATACTGACGGAAACGATGGAGCGTCGCCCGGAAATAGGTTTCGCCTCATACGATCGCCTTTTTCCGAGCCAGGATATCATGCCGGTCGGCGGCTTCGGCAATCTGATCGCTTTACCTTTGCAGCGCCGCGCGCGCGAGCTTGGAAACAGTGTCTTCATCGACCAAGATCTTCGTCCATACGACGACCAATGGGCGTTTCTGGCGGCGATGCCACGGCTATCGGCCAAGGCCGCCGCAGAAATCGTCGACGATGCGGAGACGCGTGGCCGTATTCTGGGCGTCCGCATGCCCGTCGAAGATGAAGAAGCGGACGAGCCCTGGCGCATGACACCGTCTCGGCGCCCCAAAGCGGGGCCGGTCGGCAGTCCCCTGTCGGGCAAGATCACGATAGTGGTCGCCGACCAACTCTATATAGACCGGACCGATTTGCCGCCGACAATGACGACGCGGCTCATACGCCTGGCGGCCTTCCAAAACCCTGAGTTCTATCGTGCGCAGTCCATGCGTTTCTCGACCTTCGGCAAGCCTCGGATTATCTCCTGCGCTGAACTTCACGCGCGTCATGTGGGGCTGCCCCGCGGATGCCTTGACGAAGCTGTTGAGCTGATCCAAGGCGAGGGCGCCGAGGTTGAGTTGAATGATCTGAGGGTGATCGGCGATCCGCTTGCGAGCCGAATACGGTTTCAGGGGGAGTTGCAGGAGACGCAGGTTAAGGCATTCGAGGCCCTTCTTCCGCATGAGCACGGCGTGCTCGCGGCGACGACCGCTTTCGGCAAGACGGTGGTGGCCGCAGCCCTGATTGCACAACGCCGACGCAATGCGCTCGTTCTTGTTCATCGCCGCGAATTGCTCACCCAGTGGGTGGAGCGGCTAAGGACATTCCTCGATATCGATCCGAAAGATATCGGCGTAATCGGCGGCGGACGCCGCAAGCCAACCGGTATCATTGATGTCGCATTGATCCAGAGCCTCGTGCGCCGAGGTGAAGTATCCGACATGGTAGCGAACTACGGTCATCTGGTTGTCGATGAGTGCCATCATCTTTCGGCGGCGAGCTTTGAGCTTGTGGCCCGCCGGGCGAAAGCGCGCTATGTCCTCGGACTGTCCGCGACGGTGGCCCGCAAAGACGGTCACCATCCAATCATCTTCATGCAATGTGGCCCAGTTCGGCATCGCGTTGATGCGCGTGCCCAAGCAGCGGGGCGGGGAATTGTTCACCGCGCGAAGACTCGATCGACGCAGTTTCAACTGCCACCGCCTTTGGCGGACTCGGATCGTCCTGCCATGCCAGCGATTTACGCGGCCATCGCGCAGGACGAGACACGTAATAACCTGATCTTCGACGACGTGTTGAAGGCGCTGGAGGCAAAGCGCTCACCGATCGTGCTCACCGAGCGCCGGGATCATCTCGAATATTTGCAAGGCCGCTTTTCGCGCTTCGTGCGCAATCTTGTCGTCCTTCGAGGAGGAATGTCAGCGGCCGAACGCAAGGCGTCAGATGCTGCCCTGCGAGTGGCAGACCATCAGGAGCGGCTCATCCTCGCGACAGGGCGTTACATCGGCGAGGGCTTTGATGATCCAAGGTTGGACGCGCTGTTCTTGACGATGCCCATTTCGTGGAAAGGCACGTTGGCCCAATATATCGGTCGGCTTCACCGGCAACATGCTGGTAAAACAGAGGTTCTCGTTGTCGACTATGTCGATGACCTTGTGCCCATTCTCGCGCGAATGGCGGCTAAGCGGCGATCTGGATACCGGGCGCTCGGCTATACAGTCGAGCCGTCTGCCGCCACGGCAGTACCGGTTGGACACTCGTGAGAGCTGTGATGTGCCGATCTTGATTTCGTGGACGATGGTCACCGGCGCCGCTGGGAATAGGAGTAGAGCCCACATGGGGCATCGGATACGGATGAATGTCACGCGGGAAACATTTGCTGAACGGAGTCTATTCGATGAGATCCAAGCGCGGAAACACGAAGTCGGCGATCAAGCCGAACAGGGAACCCAAGCTCTCGCGTAGCCATGCGCCCGCCGATCTGTCGCCTGTGGACTGGCAGCGCGGCTTGCGCCGCCAGTTCGGCCGCGAGCAAGCCTTCGGGCTCGAGAATCTGACTGGCGAACCGTTTTTCTCTGAGTTTCGGGTCAGCAATCCCGCCTCGAAATCGAGCTACCGCGTGGCGATCCGGGGCATGGGACCTGGCGGCAATTTCTGCTCATGCCCCGACTATGCGACGAGCGAGCTCGGCACCTGCAAGCACATCGAATTTACCCTCGCCAAGCTGGAGAAGAAGCGCGGCGCCAAGGCCGCGTTTGCTCGCGGCTACCAGCCGGCGTTTTCCGAGCTGTATCTTCGCAACGACGGCAGGCGCCGTCTCCATTTCCGCGCCGGAACAGACAGCCCACCAGCGTTGCGCGAGGCGGCCGCGGCATTGTTCGAGGCCGATCATGACGGAATGCTGCCGGACGACCGCCTGGGCAAGCTCGAGTCTTTCATGGCCGTGGCATCCAAGTCGGGCCACGAGTTCCGCGCTTATGACGATGCGCTCGATTTCATCGCGGGAAGGCGCGATGCGGAGCGCCGCGCCGCTAAGCTCAACGAACTGTTTCCGCTTGGGGCCGCCGACCCCGAAGTCGGAAAGCATCTGACGGTGCCGCTTTATCCCTATCAGGCCGAAGGCGCCCTGTTCGCCGTGCGGGCGGGCCGGTCGCTGATCGGCGACGACATGGGACTGGGCAAGACCATCCAGGCGATTGCAGCGGCGGAAATATTGGCCCGGCATTTCGGCGTCACAAAAGTGCTCGTGATCTGTCCGACCTCGCTCAAATACCAATGGCAGAGCGAGATTCTGCGTTTCTCCGGCAGGAAAGGCGAGAACGCGGCGCGGGTCATCAATGGCGGGCGGGCGCAGCGCCAGAACGACTATCGTTTGGACGATTTCTGCAAGATCACGAATTACGAGAAGCTCAAGCCCGACCTTGATCTGATCGCCGACTGGGCGCCCGATCTCGTAATCGTCGACGAGGCGCAACGGGTGAAGAACTGGAACACCATTGCGGCGCGGGCCTTGAAGCGAATCGACAGTCCCTATGCGATCGTGCTGAGCGGGACGCCCTTGGAGAACAAGCTCGAGGAGCTGATCTCGATCGTTCAGTTCGTCGATCAGCACCGGCTGGGGCCGACCTGGAAGCTGCTGCACGAGCACCAGGTCAAGGACGAAGGCGGTCGCGTGACCGGCTACACCGGGCTCGAGAAGATTGGCCAGACACTGGCGCCGATCATGATCCGCCGCCGTAAATCCGAGGTGCTAAAGCAATTGCCGCATCGTCTCGACCAGAACCTTCTGGTGCCGATGACGGAGATGCAGATGCTCCATCACCAGGAAAACGCCGACGTGGTGGCGAAAATCGTGCAGCGCTGGCGGCGGACCCGATTCTTGTCGGACAAGGATCAGCGGCGGCTGACCTGCGCGCTGCAGAATATGCGCATGTCGTGCAACAGCACCTATCTCCTGGACCAGGAGACAGACCATGGCGTCAAGGCCGATGAGCTGGCGGCCCTGTTCGACGATCTGTTCGCCGAGCCGAAAGCCAAGGCGGTGGTGTTCTCGCAATGGACACGGACCCACGACATCGTCATCCGGCGTCTCGAAGCGCGCGGCTTGGGCTATGTCAGCTTCCACGGCGGCGTGCCGTCGGACAAGCGGCCAGCGCTGGTCGAGCGCTTTCGTCACGACCCCGCCTGTCGCGTGTTCCTGTCCACCGATGCCGGCAGCACGGGCCTCAATCTGCAGCATGCCTCGACTCTCGTGAACATGGACCTGCCGTGGAACCCGGCCGTGCTCGAGCAGCGCATCGCACGCATCCATCGCATGGGTCAGACACGGCCCGTGCGGGTCATCAATTTCGTCGCTAAAGGCACCATCGAGGAGGGGATGCTGTCGGTGCTGGCGTTCAAGCGCTCGCTGTCGGCTGGAATTCTCGACGGTGGCAGCGGCGAGATTTCGCTGGGCGGCTCGCGTCTCAATCGCTTCATGAAGGAGGTGGAGAACGTCACCGGGAGCATGGGTGAAAGCGAGGCCGTGACGCCGACGGAAGAGGTCGGAAACAGCATTGCCGCTGCCGACGACGCAGGACCTGCGGTAGGCTCGAAGGCGGATTCGGATATCGATGCCGGCGATGTCGCTTACACGAACGGGCCTATGGTGCCGCGGAGCGATCCCGGTTCCGATCCTTGGCTAGCCTTGGCGCAGGTGGGTGCGCAATTCGTTGCCGCTCTGGCGGCCGCCAACGATCCCAAGGCTCCGGCGCATCCGTGGATCGAACGCGATCAGGCAACCGGCGTGCGGAGCCTGAAAATGCCGCTGCCGCCGCCGGAGACCGCGCGGCAACTCGCCGATGCGCTGTCCTCCCTCGCCGACAGCCTGCGGGGCAGGACTGCGTAGCCGGCCGGCCGAGATCGGACAATGATCGCTCGGCTGGCGGATGGGTAACTGCGCGGTCCATCGACATTCAGAGCCCGGAGTGGTTGCCCGCGATGTCACCCTGTTCGCTAGTTCCCCGACACAGGGATTTTGAAAGGTTGCGGTTTGTCTGGTGCAAGAGTTTCCGTTCATGTCCGTGAAATAAGCGCAAACGCCGGAGATTGGTTGAAGCCGCCCCAACGTCGTCATTCTATGGCGGAGCAAGGAGCGAAGCGACGCGCGCAGACCATAGAATCCAT
>NZ_VFTP01000013.1:0-130131 GCF_006439455.1 Mesorhizobium sp. B2-9-1
CGGCAGGACAGAGGGGGGCGCGAAGGAATGAGACTTGCGATCTCTTCCGCTACCCCTTCTCCGCCGTTCCGTCCAGATACTGCGTCAGCGCACAGACCAGGTGGTAGAAGATGCTGGCCGGCACGTCGGTCGCCAGCGAGCGGCCGCGCTCGTCGATGCGGTCGATCCACAAGCCGAGCGGGGCCGGATCTATGTGCCAGCGAAAAAGGCGGCCGACGCGCGCTTCGATCTCGGGCTTGAGGTCCGGCCCGCCCGAGCCGTCGAGCGCGATTGCCGCCTTGATCGCTTCGGCCTGCGGCCAGCTTCGCGAGACCGTGTCGAGCGGCAGGCCCTGGCGCGAGACCGCGCCATAGGCGAGGCCGGTGGCGCGGTTGAGGCCATTGGCAACGGCCGAGGCATAGAGCTTGCGGGCGAAGGCGGTGAGTTCGCCCTGGCCGCTGCGAGCGGCGAAATCGACCAGCAGCGACGCCCATTCGAAGTGATGGCCAGGCTCGGTCCAGCTCCGCTTGTCGCCTGCCGCCGGTTTCCAGCCGTCGTCGAAATATTCACCCAGTGTCCAGCTCTCGGCATCGAAGAAATGGCTACGGAAAAGATCGATGATGCGCGCCGCGCGGCGCAGATAGACGCGCTCGCCCGTCGCCTTGTGCCAGGCGAGGAAGGCCTCGAGCAGATGCATGTGCGGATTGGAGCGCCGTTCCTCCGCGCCGTCGGAGGTTTCCAGAAAGCCGGTCAGGCGGTCATCTTCCAGATGCGCGTCGAGGAAGGCGAATGTCTCTCCTGCGAGCCGCAACGCGTCGGGATGGCCCGACATATGGGCGTGGGCGAGCGCCAGAAGCACGCAGGAATGGTCGTAGGCATCCTCGACCGGATCGGCGACCGAGCCGTCGATGTTGAGCGTGCGCACCCAGCCGCCGCGATCGGTGCGGCCCTGCCCCGCCATGAAGTCGATGCCGTGCGCAATCAGCCGGTCGGCCGGGCCGTCCCAGCCGCGCTCCTTGGCGACCGCGAAGGCATAGACCTGACGCGCCTGCGTGCGCATGCGCTTGGGTTTCATCAGCGGCGCGGCGTCGAAGCCCAGCGCCTCGTGGAAGCCGCCATGGCGTTCGTCGACGCCAAGCGTCGACCATAGCGGCAGCGTCTCCTCGAACAGCCAGTGGCGCACGCGCCGCCGCCAGGCGCCGCTCTCGATGACGCGATCATGCGCCGGCGTGAACCTTGTTTCGAGCCGGCCGGATTTCTCCAGTTGCTCGACGATCTTCTTGACGTGCTGGCTGTGGCTGACCGGCGCGACGAAGGTGGCGTCGGCCGTGGAGACGATCGCCACGTCCTTCATGCCGATGGCCGACAGCAGCCGACCCTCGCTGCGGATATAGGAGTTCTCGCAATCGATGGCGACGACGTCTCCAACGATGACGTTGCCGCCCTTGTCGGACGGGCCGACATCGAGCAGCGACTGCCAGGAGCCGAGATCGTTCCAGCGGAAACTGGCGGGCACCATGGCGATGTCTTTCGCGCGTTCCATGATGGCGTAGTCGATCGAGGTCGACGGGATAGCGGAATAGAGTTCCAGCGGCATGTAGAGACCGGACAGATCGCTGGTCGCCGTCTTGTAGGCGGCCTCCGTCGCCTGCCAGATTTTCGGCTCATGAGCCGCGAAGGCGTCGCGCATGGCGCCGGCGCGGAATAGGAAGATGCCGGTGTTCCAGTAGAAGCTGCCGGCGTCGACATAGGCCTGCGCGGTGGCGAGATCCGGCTTCTCGACGAAGCGCGAGACGTCGAAGACGCCGTCCTGGCCTGCCCCGACCTCGATATAGCCATAGCCGGTCTCGGGCTGGGTCGGCTTGAGGCCGAACACCACGAGCCGGCCGGCATTTGCCGCGCCCGCGCCCGCCTCGATGCTTTGCCAGAACTGGCCCGGCGTCGATATCTCGTGATCCGACGGCACCACCAGCACCAGCTCGTCGCCATAGTCGGAGAGCGTGCGCAGGCTGGCCAGCGCCACGGCGGCGGCCGTGTTACGGCCCGTCGGCTCGAACAGCGGCCCGCCGCCGGCCAGATCGATGCCGGCAAGGTCGGCATGGACGCGGTCGGCGTGACGCTCCGAGGCGATCAGGAAGATGGGCGTCCCACCGTCGGGCCGCGCCGCCAGCCGGCGCAAAGTCTTGGCCAGCATCGAGCCGTCGCCCGAGAAATCGTGGAACTGCTTGGGATTGTCCTCGCGCGACAGCGGCCACAGCCGCGAACCGACGCCGCCGCTCATGACGAAACTGACGATGCGCTGGTTCATGAACGACCCTGTCAAAAGTCCGGCTCCCTTGGGTCGGACTTACGACAAAAGCCTTTAAGCCCACCTTTACCTCACAACCAAATCCTATGCCATTCGGGCAAGCTCCGCGAAAGAAAGGAAATGCGACAGAAGGACTGCCATTGCCGCTTGCAGGATCGGAAAGCGGCAGCTATAAGCCCGCGGTCTGGTCACGGAGTGTAGCGCAGTCTGGTAGCGCACCTCGTTCGGGACGAGGGGGTCGCAGGTTCAAATCCTGCCACTCCGACCAGTTTCAAGCTCCCGAGAAATCCCCTGAAAGCCTTGCGCCACAACGGTTTGCGCCGCTTCGGTGATGGGAACAAGCAGAGAACATGGACGACCGTGAGACCGTCTCACGTCTCACCTGAGACTTTGGGCGTTCTCCTGGCGTTCAGGCGACCTCGCGATGCAGCTTCTCGTCGATCTGTTGAGGCGCTGCATGGCCGCGTAAGGCAGCGTGAGGATGGGACTGTTGAGGCGGAGCCGCAGAGCGGTTAATTGAGGGAATGACGTTCAAGTTTATAGCCATTTCGATCGCGACGCTGCTTCTGGCAGGCTGCTCGTCGACCACCGCGTCGATCGGCCCGGCGAAATACGACAAAATGAACTGCCCCGAGCTCAACAATGCGGTCGGCGACACCGCGACCGATATTTCACGCACCGCAATCGCTCGCGGCAAGGTCGCCAACACCAGCGTGCCGACATGGCTGCTCGGCGGCGAGCGCGTGAAGACGGCGGTCGCCAATCGCGAAACCGCGCGGATCGATAGGCTGCAGCAACAGCAGCAGGCGATCGTCGCGACGCGGGACCAGAGGTGCCCGTCCTCGCAGTGAGGCGAGCGAGATTAAGCTTACCCGGCTTCAAGCGCTCATACGGAACCGTGCCGTATCGATCGCGGCGTTCATCAGTGTCTGGGTGTAGGCTTCGCGCGGATTGTCGAAGATTTCTTGCGTCGGCCCTTCCTCGACAATCTTTCCCTGCTTCATGACGATGATGTAATCGGCCATGGCGCGGACCACCGCGAGGTCATGGCTGATGAAGAGGTAGGACAGCTCGTGGTCGGCCTGAAGCTTGCGCAACAGCTCGACGATCTGCTTCTGCACGGAACGGTCGAGCGCCGAGGTCGGCTCGTCGAGCACCACCACTTTCGGCTTCAGGATCATGGCGCGGGCAATGGCGATGCGCTGGCGTTGGCCGCCGGAGAACTCGTGCGGGTAGCGGTTGCGCGCATTGGGATCGAGGCCGACCTCGCGCAACGCCTCGACGGCGCGCTGGTCGCGCTGCTTGCCGGTCAATGAGGGCTCGTGCACCAAAAGTCCCTCGGTGATCACTTGGCCGACGGTCATGCGGGGCGACAACGAGCCGAACGGATCCTGGAAGACCAGCTGCAATTCGCGCCTGAGCGGCCGCATCGCCTGGCGGTCCGCGTCCGAAATGTCGCGGTCGCCAAAGCGGATCACGCCGTCGCTGGGCAAGAGCCTGAGCAGCGCGCGGCCAAGCGTCGACTTGCCTGAACCGGACTCGCCGACGATGCCGATCGTCTGGTTACGCTTCAGCCGGATCGAGATCCTGTCCACCGCGCGCAGCATCAGCGGCTCGCCGCCAAGGAAGCCGCCGCCGATCTTGAAGACGACTTCGACATTGCGGCCTTCGAGCAGCACCGGCGCACTGGCGGGCGGCGCCGCCTTGGCGCCCGTCGGCTCGGCCGCTAGCAGCATCTTCGTGTAGGCATGCTGCGGATTGGCGAAGAGCGCTTCGGCATCGCCCTCCTCCACCACCTCGCCCAGGCGCATGACATAGACGCGGTCGGCGAAGCGGCGCACGATGCCGAGGTCGTGGGTGATGAAGACGATGGCCATGCCGAGCTTGCGCTGCAGTTCGGCAAGCAGCATCAGAATCTGCGCCTGGATGGTGACGTCGAGCGCCGTCGTCGGTTCGTCGGCGATCAGGATGTCCGGATCGTTGGCCAAGGCCATCGCGATCATGACGCGCTGGCGCTGGCCGCCCGACATCTCGTGCGGATAGGATTTCATCCGCCGTTCGGGATCGGGGATGTGCACCAGCCTCAGGAGCTTCAGCGCTTCCTCCCGCGCGGCCGCCGCGGAGAGCCCGCGATGCCGGCGGATCGGCTCGATCAGCTGGTTGCCGATGGTGTAGAGCGGGTCGAGCGAGGTCATCGGCTCCTGGAAGATCATGCTGATCTTCCGGCCGCGCACCTGGTTCAGCTCGCTCTTTGACATCGTCAGGAGATTGCGACCGCGGTAGTCGACCTGGCCGGTCGCCTCGCCATTGGAAGAAAGCAGGCTCATCGCCGCCATCATCGTCTGGCTCTTGCCGGAACCGGATTCGCCGACGACGGCGACCGTCTCGCCGGCATTGACCTTGATGTTGATGCCCTTGACCGCCTCGACCGTGCCGTCGAGGGTCTGGAAGCGGACGCGCAGGTCCTTGACGCTGAGGATCGTTTCGGAAGCAGTCATCTCAGCGATCCTTGGGGTCAAGCGCGTCGCGCAGGCCGTCGCCGACGAAATTCAGGGCGAACAGCGTCGAGACGAGGAAGAAGGCCGGGAACAGAAGCAGCCAGTTGGCGTAGCCGATGTTCTTGGCGCCGACCGAGATCAGCACGCCCCAGCTGGTCATCGGCTCCTGCACGCCCAGACCGAGGAAGGACAGGAAGCTCTCCAGGATGATGACCTGCGGCACCAAGAGCGTCATGTAGATGACGACCGGGCCAAGCAGGTTGGGGATGACATGGCGCAGCAGGATGCCGCGCTGGCCGACGCCCATGGCCTCCGCCGCCTGGACATATTCCTGCCTGCGGATCGACAGCGCCTGGCCGCGCACGATGCGCGCCATGTCGAGCCACAACACAGCGCCAACCGCCAGAAACATCAGCACGAAGTTGCGGCCGAAAAACACCACCAGCATGATGACGAAGAAGATGAACGGCAGCGAATAGAGCACGTCGACAATGCGCATCATCACCTCGTCGACCTTGCCGCCGGAGAAGCCCGCGGTCGCGCCGTAGATGACGCCGATGACGCCGGCGACGACGCCGGCGAGCAGGCCGATGGCCAAAGAGATGCGTCCGGCCATCAGCGTGCGCGAAAGCAGGTCGCGGCCGGTGTTGTCGGTGCCGAAGAAGAAATATTGCTGCTTCACGGCCGAGCTCATCGTCACTTCGAGGCCGTCGGGCGACTTGTTCTCGATCCTGGTGTCGTCGAAGGCGTCGGAGCGGTCGAGATAGCGGATGTTGCGGTCGTCGATCGGCTTGGTCGAGGTGACGGTGACGATGACGCGATTGCCGTCCTGATGCCATTCCTTGATGTCGGCGCGCATGCGCTTGATGGCATCGCCCAGCGCACCCTGGATCATGTCGGGTTTCGGATAGGCCGAAAAGCTCGGCGGCATGCGCACATAGTCGCCATAGATGGTGGTGTATGCATGCGGCACGACCCACGGACCGCAAATGCTGATGATGGCGATGAAGGCCAGGTAATAGAGGCTGAGCATCGCGGCGCGGTTGCGTTTGAGCCGCGCCCAGGCATTGCCCCAGAGCGAGCGGCCGACGATCGGCTCGGGCACGGCGACAGCGAGGTCAGTCATAGCGCACCCTCGGATCGACGACCGCATAGAGCAGGTCGACGATCAGGTTGAAGACGATGGTGAAGAGCGCGATCACCACCACGGTTCCCATGACAAGCGTGTAGTCGCGGTTGAGGGCTGCATCGACGAAGTAGCGGCCGACTCCGGGTATGGAGAAGATCGTCTCGACGATGATCGAGCCGGTCAACAGCGCGGCCGCCGCCGGGCCGGTGAAGGAGACGATCGGCAGCACGGCGCCGCGCAGCGCGTGCTTGACCACCACCGACCAGTCGGACAGGCCGAGCGCGCGGGCGGTGCGGATATGGTGCGAACGCAGGCTCTCGATCATGGAGCCGCGCATCAGGCGAGCGACGATTGCGATCTGCGGCAAGGCCAGCGTCAGCACCGGACCGACTTTGTTGATCAAGGCGCCGTCGCCCCAGCCGCCGATCGGCAACAGCTTCCAGGACAGCCCGAAGACGAGCTGGATCACCGGCGCGATGACGAAGGTCGGGATGGTGCTGCCTGCCGTGGCCAAGGCGATCACTGAATAATCGCCTATCTTGTTCTGGTTGAGCGCGGCGATGGTGCCCAGGATCGAGCCCAGCAGCAGCGCCAGCACCAGAGCCGAGGTGCCGATCTGTACCGAGATCGGCAGGCCCTTGGCGAAGAGTTCGGTGACGGTGAAATCCGGCAAATTGTAGCTCGGGCCGAAACTGCCGCGCAAAAGATTGCCGAGATAGTGGACATATTGCAGCCAGAGCGGATCGTTGAGGCCGAACTGGGCTTCGAGATTGGCCCTGATCTCGGGGCTCAAGCCCCGCTCCTGGTTGAACGGGCCGCCTGGCGCGACGCGGATCAGGAAAAACGCCACCGTCACGATGACGAACAGCGTCGGGATGGCGGTCAACAGCCGCCGGAAGACATAACGCAGCATCGGCGCCCCGCTTCAGCCAGGGCGACAGGCTCTCCAGTCGAAGATCCGTGGCGCGCCGGCATCTCTGATCTTCGCACCGGGCAGCCCGAAAATCCAATCCGACTTTCGGCCCGGCACGACGACAGACCGCGACCGCCGCTCCCAAAAGAGCGGCGGCACGGCCAAGGTTTCTTGTCAGTCCTTGGAGATGAAGCGGGACGGATGAATGTCCATCACATTGTCGTCGAAGCCATGCAGCTTCGAGGAAACGATGTCGTGGTAGCTGTAGTAGAGAAGCGGGATCTCGCCGACGTCGTCGACGAGGATGCGCTCGGCTGCGGCGAGGTCCTTCATGCGGTCCTCGGGCTTGCCGCCTGCGGCGGCCGCCTTGTCCATGGCGGCTTCATAGGCAGGGCTGTTGTAGTTCGAGTAGTTGTTGCCGCTCGCCTTGCGCGAGATGCCGAGGAAGGTCTCGGGATCCTTGTAGTCGGCGATCCAGGCGGCACGGGCGACGTCGTAGTTGCCCTTTTGCTCGAGGAAGCTGTAATGGGTCTTGGTGTCGGTGTTGAGCAGCGTCACCTCGACACCGAGCGGCTTCAGCTGTTCCTGGATGGCGACAGCCGTGTTCTTATGGTTCTCCGAGGTGTTGTAGCGGATCTCCATCTTCAACGGATGCTCGGGTGTATAGCCTAGCTTTTCCAGGATCTTCTTGGCCGCATCCTCGCGGTCGATCTGCGGCATGTCGGCGTATTTGGCCAGTGCCGGCGTGTAGCCCTCGATGCCCGGGGGCACCATCGAATATCCGGGCAGCATCGAGTTCTGCCAGACCTTCTCGGCGAGGAAGTCGCGGTCGATCGCCATCGAGATGGCGTTGCGCAACTCTACATTGTCCCAAGGAGCCTTGTCGGTCTTGACCGCGTAATAATAAGTGCCGAGATACGGCCCGACACGGACCTGGTCGCCGAATTTGGTTTTGAGATCGGCGAGCTGCTCGGTCGGCAGGTCGCCGTAGCTGTCGAGTTCGCCTGCCTCGAAACGCTTCATCGCCGACGAGCGATCCTCGGTCGGGATATAGTTGACCACGTCGAGCTTGACGCTCGCGGCGTCCCAGAACTTCGGGTTCTTGACCAATTTCATATGGTCGTTGGGAACCCACTCCGCCAGCGTATAGGCGCCATTGGAGACCAGCTTGCCCGGCTTGATCCAGTCGGCGCCGAGCTTGTCCATGGACGCCTTGTTGACCGGATAGGTCGCCTGGTGGGTCAGCATCTCCAGGAAATAGGGCGTCGGAGCCTTCAGCGTGACTTCAAGCGTGTTGGCGTCGATCGCCTTCACGCCCATATCCTCGGCCTTGCCTTTCTTGGTGTTGAAATCCTCGGCGCCCTTCACCGGATAGAGCATCGAGGCGTATTCTGCAGCGGTGGCCGGATCTTCCAGTCGATGGAACGAAAAGACGAAGTCGTCGGCCGTCACCGGGGTGCCGTCCGACCAGAGGCCGTCCTTGCGCAGCTTGAAGGTGTAGACGGTGCCGTCATCCGACACCGTCCAGCTTTCGGCGGCGCCCGGAATGAGGTTCGTCTTCTGGTCATGCATGACGAGGCCCTGGAACAGGTCGCGTATGATATCGGCTTCGTAGACCGTCGACGTCTTGTGCGGATCGACCGTCTCCGCCTCGGCGGCGGCGCCGCGGTTGTAGACGGTCTCGGCGAAGGCAGGCGTGTAGAATGTGCCGGCGGCCAAGGCCAATGTGGTGGCGAACACCGTCGCCTTCAGCATGTCTTTCAGCATGAAGTTTCTCCCTGTCGGCGCAGCCCCTCAGCCGCGCCTTCTTAAGTTTTGACACCTCGGAACCGTTGAAACGGCCCCGTTTCAGGCGCGCCGCCGGTTCCTTCCGGCGGCTGGTGGCAGGAGACTAGACAGAGCGAAATCTTATTTCAACCATTGCCTGCTTGACGCAAAGTGAGCGCCATAACGCTAAAACAGCGAAACCTAAAGCTTAGAGCTTGCTTTCAACTTGGCACACCTGCCGGTTGTTCCAGCTGTTTTCTGTTTTTGCAGGCGGCCTTTGGCATTCTCCGCGCCATGCTGAAGAACCGAAAATTGCTTGTTCCGTGGTCTCGTTTCCGGGCTGACGCCACGGGCACGTCGGCAATCGAATTTGCCATGCTGGCGCCGGTCTTCATCCTGCTTCTGCTCGGCATGGTTGCATATGGGATTTATTTCGGCGCCAGCCATTCGGTGCAGCAGATCGCCGCCGACGCGGCGCGCACCGCGATTGCCGGCCTCAACCAGACCGAGCGGCAGGCGCTGGTTACCGATTTCATCACTCACGATGTCTCGGGTTATCCGTTCGTCGACGCCAACAAGCTGACCGTCAACGCGCAGGACAGCGCCGTCGACGGCAGCCAGTTCGTCGTCTCGGTCACCTACGATGCGCGCAACCTGCCGATCTGGAACCTGTTTCGGACGCTGCCGTTGCCGGGCACGACGATCCAACGTCAATCGACGATCCGCGTCGGAGGCATATGATGCCGATCAAGGGGGGATTGATGGCGGCGACGCGACGGCTGCTCGCCGACCGGAGCGCGAATTTCGCCGTCATGACCGCGCTGTGCACGCCGGTGGCGCTGGCGCTGACCGCCTTCGCGATCGACGAAGGTTCCCTTTACAACGAGCGCCGCGCCGCGCAGTCGATCGTCGACCTTGCCGCCATCACCGCGGCCTCGAACATCACCAACGCCCAGCAGGCGGTGCTGACCGCGCTCAGCGACAACGGCATCACCTCGGTCGCCGTGCAGCGACAGGGCACGACGGTGGCGCCGACCGCCAGCAAGGCCGTCGTCCAGGTCGTGCCGGGTCGCTACACGGGCATCAGCACCATTGCCGCCGGCAGCCGTTTCGAGGCGGGCAAGCTGCCCTACAATGCGGTCCAGGTAACGCTCAAGAAGCAGGGTACGCTTTATTTCGCCGGCTCGATCATGGCGCCGCCCACTCTCGGCACGACCGCTATCGCCAGCGCGCAGCCGCAGGCGGCTTTTTCGGTCGGCTCGCGGCTCGCCAGCCTCAATGGCGGCATTCTCAACGCGCTTCTCGGCGGCCTTCTCGGCGGCAACATCTCGCTCAGCGTGATGGACTACAATTCACTGGTGTCGGCCGATGTCGACGTTCTTTCGTTCACCGATGCTCTGGCGACGCAACTGCATCTGACCGGCGTTTCCTACAACGACGTGCTCGCCTCCAAAGCAACGATCGGCCAGATCGCCACGGCAATGGCCAATGTGCCGGGGCTCGACCGCACAGCCAAACTCGCTCTGCAGACCATGGCCTCCAGCGCCACCAATACGGTCAGGATACCGCTCAGCACCCTCATCGATCTCGGCTCCGTCGGCGATCTCGGCATCGGGCAAAAGCCGGCCGGCCTCAACGTGACAGCCAGCGCGCTCAGCATGCTCACCGCGGCTGCCGCTCTGGCCAATGGCACGAATCAGGTCGCGGTCAATCTCGGCGCCACCATACCGGGGCTGGCATCGACGACGCTTGCGATCGCCGTCGGCGAGCCGATGCAGAACTCGGCCTGGCTGGCTGTGGGAGAGGCAGGCACCGTGGTGCGCACGGCGCAGACCCGCATCAAACTCAACGCCGATGTCACTGTCGGCAACTCCAATCTCGGCGGCGGCACCAGTCTTGTCGCCGTCCACCTGCCGCTCAATGTCGAAGTGGCCTATGCCGAAGCCAAGCTGACCGACATAACCTGCCCGACCGGGCCGTCGAGCATCAATGTCTCGATCGCCGCGCAGCCTGGCGTCGTCTCTGCGCATCTCGCCAACAGTAATGCCAGCGGCTTTGCCGACTTCGCCCAGCCGCAGTCCTTCTCCAACGCCGATATCGCGGAACTGAGGCTGTTGCTCATCCCGTTGCTGCAGGTGACAGGCTCGTCGGCCTTCTCGGTCACCAATATGGCGCCGACGAACCTGACCTTCAGCGCCACCGATATCGCCAACAAAACGATCAAGACGGTGTCGACGAAGAACCTGACGCAGTCGCTCACGACATCGCTGGTCAACAACCTGTCGCTTTCGATCAATGCGCTGGGGCTAGGCCTCAATGTGACCGCCCTGCTCGGCACGGTGAAACCGGCGGTAGCGACGCTGCTTAACGGCGTGACCGCGCCGGTCGACGACCTCCTCTACAATGTGCTTGGAGCTCTGGGCGTCCATGTCGGCGAGGCCGACGTGCGCGTGACCGGCGCGACCTGCGGACGCTCGGTGCTGGTGCAGTAAGACAACCGTCAGCCAATCCTGCCGACGAAACTGCCCAGAGGCGCCAGCGCCAGCACGCTGTCCTCGACAACACCGGTAAGAATGCCGGCGGCGTCAACGTCAAATGCCGCTATCTCGGCCTCGCCGATCTCGGTGGGCAGCGCCCAGCCTGTTGCCTCGGTCGAGAAATTAAAAACGCAAAGCAGCCTTTCGCCGTCGCGCTCACGGAGGAAAGCAAGCACATCGCCCTCGGCATCGAGAAAGCGGATCGAGCCTTGGATCAGTGCCGGATGGCTCTTGCGCAAGGCGAGGATCGACCGATAGGCGGCAAGCACCGACCGCTCCTCGCCATTCTGAACGTCGACCGCCCGGGCGCGATGCGCCTGTGGCACCGGCAGCCAAGGCTTGGCCGTGGAGAAGCCGCCATTGTCCGCCTCTGCCTGCCAGACCATCGGCGTGCGGCAGCCGTCCCTGCCCTTCACGCCGGGCCAGAAGCGGATGCCGACGGGATCGCGCAGATCCTCATAGGCTAGCTCCGCCTCCTCCAGCCCCAGTTCCTCGCCCTGGTAGAGGCAGATCGAACCGCGCAGGCAGGCAAGCAGCGCGATCGAGAACTTCGCCACCGCGTCCGGGCTCTCGCCAGGCCGCGTCCAGCGGCTGACATGGCGCACGACGTCATGATTGGAAAAGGCCCAGCAGACCCAGCCGTCCGGGGCAGTTGTCTCGAACGCCTCGACGCAGCCGCGCACATGGGCGGCGGAAAATTGCGGGCTGAGCAGGTCGAACGTGTAGCACATCTGCAATTTGTCGCCGCCCGATACGTAGGCGGCGAGCGTCTGCAAGGAGCGCTCCTCGTCACCCACCTCGCCGACCGCGGCGCGGTCGGGATATTCGTCGAGCAGCGCGCGGAAACGCTTCAGGAAGTCGAGGTTTTCGGGACGCGTCTTGTCGAAAAGATGCTCCTGGAAGGCGTAGGTGCTGGTGGCGCCATTGGTGCCGGCCACACTTGCGGCCAAGGGCGGGTTGTCGCGCAGCCAGCGGTCGTGGACATAGTAGTTGACCGTGTCCAGCCGGAAGCCGTCGACGCCGCGTTCCAGCCAGAAGCGCACGGTGTCCAAAAGCGCGTCCTGAACGTCCGGATTGTGGAAGTTCAGATCCGGCTGAGCGGCGAGGAAATTGTGCATGTAGTATTGCCGGCGGGTAGCGTCCCATTCCCAGGCCGGCCCGCCGAACAGCGATTGCCAGTTGTTGGGCGCGCTGCCATCCGGCCTGGCGTCGGCCCAGACATACCAGTCCGCCTTGGCATTGTCGCGGCTGGCCCGGCTTTCGACGAACCATTCATGCTTGTCCGACGAATGCGAGATCACCTGGTCGATGATGAGCTTCAGGCCGAGCCGATGCGCCTCGGCGAGTAGCACGTCGAAATCTTCCAGGCTGCCGAACATCGGATCGACGTCGCGATAGTCGGATACATCGTAGCCCATGTCGGCCATCGGTGACTTGAAGAAGGGCGACAGCCAGACGGCGTCGACGCCGAGCGACGCGACATGGGCGAGCCGCGCGGTGATGCCCTTGAGGTCGCCGCTGCCGTCGCCGGTCGTGTCCTGGAAGGAGCGTGGATAGACCTGATAGATGATGCAGCCGCGCCACCATGCGCTTCCTTGCCCGGAATTTTCGGCAGCCATCACAAGCCCTTCCCGTTGCGCGATTGAGCGGCACGCCGCTCGATCATGAAATTGACGCTGCGGCCGGGCAGCGGCCGCGCAAGATCAACCGGCTGCGCCTCGATCGCCGGGCGCCACTCGTAGCCGTTCCGGACCGGCAAGGTGAAGACGCATTGCCGGCGATCGCCATTGATCATGACGGCAAGGCGGCCGCCCTCGTTGTCGCCGAGCAACATGACGAGGCGATGTCGATCGGGATCGTTCCACTCCGTCTCGCCGAGCGGCGCGCCCGTCTCCGTCAACCACTCGACATCCGGAATGGCCGAAGCATGGGCCGGCTTTCCGGTCAGGAAATGCGTGTCCGACAGCGCGGGAAAGGCACGACGCATTGCAGAGAGCGATGAGGCATATCGCTCCAACGCCTGATCGCGGCCGGCCCAGTCCAGCCAGGTGATGGCGTTGTCCTGCGCATAGGCGTTGTTGTTGCCTTTTTGAGTGCGGCCGAACTCGTCGCCGGCGGCCAGCATGATGGTGCCGCGCGAGGCGAAGAGCGTCGCCAGCAGCGCGCGCTGGTCGTCGAAGCGCGCCTTGGCAATCGCCGCGTCGTCCGTCTCGCCCTCGGCGCCGTTGTTCCATGACAAATTGTCGTTGTGGCCGTCGCGATTGTGCTCGCCATTGGCCTCATTGTGCTTGCGCTCATAGGCGACGATGTCGGCGAGCGTCATGCCGTCATGCGCGGCGATGAAATTGACCGTGCGGCTCGCCGGTTGGCCTTCCCTGCCGAAGACATCGGAGGAACCCGCAAGCCGGGTGGCCAAGGCGCCGGTCGCGCCGGTATCGCCGCGCCAGAAGCGCCTGGCATCGTCGCGGTAGCGATCGTTCCATTCCAGATATGGCGGCCGGAAATTGCCGAGCTGGTAGCCGTTCGGACCGATGTCCCATGGCTCGGCGATCAGCACGCGGTCGGCGAGCCCGGGATCGCCGGCGATGGCCCGAAGCAGCGGCGCTTCCGGGTCGAAGGCGCCGTCGACGCGGCCGAGCACCGGCGCCAGATCGAAGCGGAAGCCGTCGACGCCGGCCAAGCTGACGAAGTGGCGCAGCGTATCGAGCACCATCTCGCGCATCACCGGATGATCGCAGTCGACAGTGTTGCCGGTGCCGGTGTCGTTGACCAGGCTGCCGTCCTGCCGATGCCGGTAGTAAGCCAGCGCATCCAGTCCGCGCAGCGACAAAGTCGGCCCGAGCCGGTCGCTTTCGCCGGTGTGGTTGAAGACGAGGTCGAGGATGGTGCCGATGCCGGCCTGGCGCAGAGCAGCGACAGTGTCGCGCAGTTCCTTGAGACCGCCGGGCGCGAGGCGCGGATCGAGCGCCATGAAGGTGACGGGATTGTAGCCCCAGGCGTTGCTCAGCCCCAATGGCGGCAGGTGCCGCTCGTCGATCGACGCGGTGACCGGCATCAATTCGACGGCCGACACACCGAGACGCTTCAGGTGCTCGATGATGGCCGCATGGGCGAGTGCCGCGATGGTGCCGCGCTGGGTTTCCGGCACGTCCGGATGCAGCTTGGTGAAGGAGCGGACATTGATCTCGTAGATCAGCCCGCCTGGCCGGAACAGCGGCGGCTGGGGCGGCACCGGTTTGGGCAGCGAACGCGCGATCGCCTTCGGCACCAGCGGAGCGGTGTCGGCGCCTTCGTTGCGTTTGGCGGCAAGCCGCCAATGATATTGGTATGGACGATCGACCTCGACGGCATAGGGGTCGGCGAGAAGCTTTTTCGGGTCGAACCACAGGCCGCGCTCCGGTGCATAGTCGCCGTCGGCGCGGAAGCCGTAACGCGCGCCGTCGCCAAGGCCGGAGACAAGGAGCGCGTGCACGCCCCCGCCTTCCGGGTTAAGCTCCAGCCGGTCGATCTCGCGCGCGCCGCTGTCGTCGAAAAGCGAGACCCACAGGCGTCTCGCCGATGACGACCAGGCGGCAAAGCGGATACCTTCGGGGGTGATGGTGGCGCCGAGGGTCATGCGAGCGCCTCCCCTTCTCCCCTTGTGGGAGAAGGTGGATCGGCGCGCAGCGCCGAGACGGATGAGGGGTGTTGGAAGAAATGAGGCGGCGGCGATGCGAGCGCCGGTTTGGGCCAAGCTGGAGCACCCCTCATCCGTCGCCTTCGGCGACACCTTCTCCCACAAGGGGAGAAGGGGGAGTCGCGCCACACCACCCTCAAGTAATCACGCTCGGCTTGTTGCGGCCGGTGTGGCTCTTGATGCCGGCGATGTCGTCGGCGGCGGCGATGAGATCCGCGAGCGCTTCCTGCGTGTCGAGGTCGTGCCTTGCCTTGTCCGGCTCGTAGCGCTCGATGTAGAGGCGCAGCGTCGCCCCTGACGTGCCGGTGCCGGAGAGGCGCAGCACGACGCGCGAGCCGCCCTCGAACAGGATGCGAATGCCCTGGTGCTCGCTGACCGAGCCGTCGACCGGGTCGTGATAGGCAAAATCGTCGGCCTTGGCGATCTTGAGGCCGCGCACGCTGGTGCCGGGCAGCGAGCCCAGCTTGGCGCGTAACTCGTCGACCAGCGCATTGGCGCGATCGCTCTCGACCTCCTCATAGTCGTGGCGCGAATAATAGTTGCGCCCGTAGGTCTCCCAGTGCCCGGTTACGATGTCCTTGCAGCTCTCGCCGCGCGCGGCGAGGATGTTGAGCCACAGAAGCACGGCCCACAGGCCATCCTTCTCGCGCACATGGTTGGAGCCGGTGCCGGCGCTTTCCTCGCCGCAGATGGTGGCCATGCCGGCATCGAGCAGGTTGCCGAAGAACTTCCAGCCGGTCGGCGTCTCATAGATGCCGATGCCGAGCTTTTCGGCGACGCGGTCGGCGGCGCCGCTGGTCGGCATGGAGCGGGCAATGCCTTTCAGGCCGTCCTTGTAGCCCGGCGCCAGTTTGGCATTGGCGGCAAGCATCGCCACCGAGTCCGACGGCGTGACGAAGATGCCTCTGCCGATGATCAGGTTGCGGTCGCCGTCACCATCCGAAGCCGCGCCGAAATCCGGCGCGTCCGGCCCCATCATCTCGTCATAGAGGTGCTTTGCGTGCACCAGGTTCGGGTCCGGGTGGTGGCCGCCGAAATCGGGCAGCGGCTTGAAGTTGCGGCAGGTGCCGTCCGGCGCGCCGAGCCGGCGTTCGAGGATCTCCTTGGCATAGGGGCCGGTCACCGCATGCATGGCGTCGAAGCGCATGCGGAAGCCCGATTTGAAGAGCTTCCTCAGCGCGTCGAAGTCGAACAGGCTTTCCATCAGTTCGGCATAGTCCTTGACCGGGTCGCAGATCTCGACCGTCATGTCGCCGGCCTTGACGGTGCCGATGGTGTCGATGTCGATGGCACCGATATCGGCGATCTTGAAGCTCTTGATCTCTTTCGACTTGGCAAAGATCGTGTCGGTGATCTTTTCCGGCGCCGGGCCGCCATTGCCGGCATTGTACTTGATGCCGAAATCCTCGTGCGGGCCGCCCGGATTGTGGCTGGCCGACAGGATGATGCCGCCGAAAGTCTTGTATTTGCGGATGATGTTGGAGGCGGCCGGCGTCGAGAGAATCCCGCCCTGCCCGACCATCACCTTGCCGAAGCCGTTGCCGGCGGCAATCGCGATGGCCTTCTGGATGACCTCGCGATTGTAGAAGCGGCCGTCGCCGCCGATCACCAGCGTCTTGCCCTGAAAACCGTCCAGCGCATCGAAGATCGACTGGATGAAGTTCTCGGCATAGTGCTCCTGCTGGAACACCGGCACCTTCTTGCGCAAACCGGAGGTACCCGGCTTCTGGTCGGTATAGGGTTTGGTGGGGACGGTTTTGATCATGCCTCAGGCAGCCCTTTTTGAAAGCAGCAAGCGATAGAGTTCGACATATTTTTCGGCGCTCTTGTCCCAGGAGACATCGGCCTTCATGCCCTGGCGCTGGATCGAGGCCCAGGTCGCGGGCCGCGCATGCTGCTCGACCAGCCGCTGGATGGCATGGAGCATCGCGGCACCATTGTTGGGCGCGAACTGGAAGCCGGTGGCGACGCCGGCCGACAAGGCGGCCTCGTTGGCGTCGATGATGGTGTCGGCCAGACCGCCCGTCCTGGCGACGACCGGCACGCAGCCATAGCGCAGGCCATAGAGCTGAGTCAGCCCGCAAGGCTCGAAGCGCGAGGGGATGATGATGGCGTCGCAGCCGCCCTGCATGACGTGCGAAAGGTCTTCGTCGTAACCAACGACGACGCCGACGCGGCCGCGATGGCGGGCGGCGGCGGCGAGCAGCGTGCCTTCGAGGCCGGCGTCGCCGGAGCCGAGGATCGCCAGCCGCGCGCCGGCGGCGACGATGCCGTCGACGACCGCGGCCAGGATGTCCATGCCCTTCTGCCAGGTCAGCCGGCTGATGACGCAGACGATCGGGCTGCCATCCGCTTCCAGGCCGAAGCGCTCTTCGACCGCCTTGCGGTTCTTGCCGCGCGCCGCAAGCGTCTCGGCCGAATAATTGGCGACCAGATGCTTGTCGGTCTGCGGATTCCAGATGTCGACGTCGATGCCGTTGACGATGCCATAGAGATCGGTGGAGCGCATGTTTATCAGCCCGTCGAGACCCATGCCGAATTCGGGCAAGCGGATTTCCTGCGCATAGGTTGGGCTGACCGTAGTGATGGCCCAGGCGGCTTGCAGGCCGGCCTTGAGAAAGCCGACGCCGCCATAATATTCGACGCCGTCGAGCTGCATCGCCACGCTCGGCAGGCCGAGCTCGCCGAAGATGCCCGCGCCGAACTGACCCTGGAAGGCGAGGTTGTGCACGGTGATCAGCGACGGCACGCCGACCGCCTTGCCGTAGCGCATATAGGCAAGCGTCATCGCCGACTGCCAGTCATGGGCATGCACGATGTCGGGCTGGTAACCGGAGATCGCGCCGCCGGCAATGTCGCCGCCGGCCTGGCTGAGCGCGGCGAAGCGGCGCCAGTTGTCCGGCCAGTCGGCGCCGGAGGCGGTGCCGTAAGGGCCGCCCTGGCGATCGAAGAGATGCGGCGCGTCCAAAACGAAGAGATCGAGATCGCCGATCTTGACGGCATGGATCGAAGCCTTAGCGCCCTGCAGCAGCGGATAATGGTAGACCGCCTTCTTCTTGGCGAAGGCCGCCATCACCACGGGATAGCCGGGAACCAGAGTGCGCATCGCCACGCCCTTGCCGGCAAGCGCGATAGGCAAGGCGCCGGCGACGTCGGCAAGGCCGCCGGTCTTGACCAGCGGGAAGATTTCGGGCGTGACCGACAGAACCTGCATGCGCTCCACATTCCGATCTCAAGATGACAGCTCAAAGTGACAATCTGTTGATCTAGTCGTCAGCTTGCTGATCGACCCGTCAGCTTGCTGATCGACCCGTCAGCTTGCTGATCGACCCGTCAGCTTGCTGATCGACCTGGCAGCTTGCCGATCGAGCCTATCAGGCCGACAGCTTGCCGATCGAGCCTACGGGGTCGACAACTTGTTTATCGACCCTACGGGGTCGACAGCTTGTTGATCATGTCCTGCGTGATGAGGCAGATGCCCTTTTCCGAAACGCGAAAACGCTTGGCGTCGAGCGCCGGATCCTCGCCCACCACCAGTCCTTCCGGGATGTGGACGCCGTGATCGATGACGACGCGCTTGAGGCTCGCGTTCCGGCCGACCTGGACGTCGGGCAGCATCACCACTTCCTCGAGCTTGGAATAGGAATTGATGCGCGCGCCGGTAAAGATCAGGCTGCGGCGCAGCGAGGCGCCGGAAACGATGCAGTCGCCGGAGACCAGCGAGGAGATCGCCTCGCCGCGGCGGCCGTCCTCGTCATGCACGAACTTTGCCGGCGGCTTCAACTCGGCATAGGTCCAGATCGGCCAGTCGCGGTCGTAGAGGTCGAGCTCGGGCGTGATATCGGTGAGGTCGATATTGGCTTCCCAATAGGCGTCCACAGTTCCGACGTCGCGCCAATAGGGTTCGGCCTCGTGCGAGGAACGCACGCAGGATTTTGCGAAGCGGTGGGCGATCGCCTTACCGTGCTGCACGATATAGGGGATGATGTCCTTGCCGAAGTCGCGGCTGGAGCCGGGTTCGGCGGCGTCGCGGCGCAGCTGCTCCATCAGGAACTTGGTCTTGAAGACATAGATGCCCATCGAGGCCAGGGCGAATTCCGGCTTGTCCGGAATGCCGGGCGGATCGGCCGGCTTTTCGACGAAAGCGATGATGTTGTCCTTCTTGTCGACATGCATGACGCCGAAGCCGGTCGCCTCCATGCGCGGCACTTCCAGGCAGCCGACGGTGACGTCGGCGCCGGCGTCGACATGCTGGCGCAGCATCAGTTCGTAATCCATCTTATAGATGTGGTCGCCGGCGAGAATAACCATGTATTCGGGGCCGTAGGCCTCGATGATGTCGATGTTCTGGTAGACGGCGTCGGCCGTGCCTTCATACCACTGCGTTTCCGAGACGCGCTGCGATGCAGGCAGGATGTCGAAGCTTTCGTTTCGCTCGGGCCGCAGGAAGTTCCAGCCGCGCTGCAGGTGGCGGATCAGCGAGTGCGCCTTATACTGGGTGGCGACGCCGAGGCGGCGGATGCCGGAGTTGAGCGCATTGGAGAGGGCGAAATCGATGATGCGCGTCTTGCCGCCGAAATAGACCGCCGGCTTGGCGCGCCGGTCGGTCAGCTCCCTGAGGCGGCTGCCGCGGCCGCCGGCCAGCACATAGGCCATGGCATCGCGTGCCAGCGGCTGGGTTCTTCTGATCTCTGCCATTCTGTTACCCTCCCAAACAAGCTGCCCGGACTGTGCAAGAGCAGGATGAGACATCATCTGCTTCAATCCGTGACGAATTCCAGCATGATCGTCGACAGCGGCGGCAAAAGCATCGTCGCCGATACGCCGCCTCCTTCCCCGCTTGCCTCGACCATGCCGCTATTGCCCATGCCGGAGCCGCCATAGACCTCGGCGTCGGTATTGATGATCTCGCGCCATTTTCCTGCCTTTGGCAGCGGCACGCGATAGTTCTCGCGCGGCACCGGCGTGAAATTGGAGACGACGGCTATCGAATTGCCGTCCGGCGCGCTGCGCAGCCAGGCGAAGACCGAATTGTCGCGGTCGTCGACGATCAGCCAGGAGAAGCCCTCCGGCTCGCAGTCGCGCGCATGCAGCGCCGGGCGCGAACGATAGAGATAGTTCAGGTCGCGCACCGTCTGCCAGACGCCGCGGTGCGGCGCGAATTCGAGCAGGTCCCAGTCGAGCGCGCGTTCCTCGCTCCACTCGCGGCGCTGGGCGAATTCCTGGCCCATGAACAGGAGCTTCTTGCCGGGATAGCCCCACATGAAGGCGTAATAGGCGCGCAGCGTGGCGAACTTCTGCCAGTCGTCGCCTGCCATCTTGTGGAGCAGGGTGCCTTTGCCGTGCACGACCTCGTCATGCGAAAGCGGCAGCACGAAATTTTCCGAGAAGGCGTAGACCAGGCCGAAGGTGATGTCGTTGTGATGATGCTTGCGGAAGATCGGCTCCTTGGAGAGATACTCCAGCGTGTCGTGCATGAAGCCCATGTTCCACTTGAAGCCGAAGCCGAGGCCGCCTTCATGCACGGGTCGCGACACTTTCGGCCATGAGGTCGATTCCTCGGCGATCGTCATCACGCCGGGGTGGTGGCCGTAGACCTCCTTGTTCATCTTCTGCAGGAAGCTGACGGCCTGCAGGTTCTCGCGCCCGCCCTTCTCATTGGGGATCCACTCGCCGGCCTTGCGCGAATAATCGAGGTAGAGCATCGAGGCGACCGCGTCGACGCGCAAGCCGTCGACATGGTATTTCTCGGCCCAGAACAGCGCGTTGTTGACCAGGAACGACACCACCTCGCGGCGGCCGAAATTGTAGATGGCCGTGTTCCAGTCCGGGTGGAAACCCTGGCGCGGGTCGGCATGCTCGTAGAGCGCCGTGCCGTCGAAATGGACCAGGCCATGCTCGTCGACTGGGAAATGCGCCGGCACCCAGTCGAGGATGACGCCGACGCCGGCGCGGTGCGCGCCGTCGACGAAGCGGGCGAAGCCATCGGGGTCGCCGAAGCGGGCTGTCGGCGCATAAAGCCCGGTGGTCTGGTAGCCCCAGGATGGGTCGTAGGGGTGCTCCGAGATCGGCAGGAACTCGATATGGGTGAAGCCGGTGTCGGCCACATAGGGGATCAGCCGTGCGGCGAGCTCGTCCCAGGAGAGGAACGTACCGTCGTCGCGGCGTTGCCAGGAGCCGGCATGGACCTCGTAAATCGAGATCGCCTCGCGCCGGGGATCGGCTTTCTGCCAATAGCCGCGATGCGCCTCGTCGCCCCATTGATGCGCGATGGGCGGCGCCGTCACCGAGGCGGTCGCCGGCCGCAGTTCCGACTCGAAGGCGAACGGATCGGCCTTGAGCGGCAGGCGCACGCCGTCGGGGCCGATGATCTCGAACTTATAGGGCCGGCCCGCGCCGAGATCGGGAATGAACAATTCCCAGATGCCGGTGTCCTTGCGGTCGCGCATGGTGTGTCGGCGGCCGTCCCATTCGTTAAAGGCGCCGACCACGGAGACGCGCCGTGCGTTGGGCGCCCAGACCGCGAAATGCACGCCGGTGGCGCCCTCGTGTTCGACAATGTGCGCGCCGAGCTTGTCGAAGAGCCTGAGATGCGAGCCTTCGGCCATGTAATAGTCGTCCATCGGACCGAGCACCGGGCCGAAGGAATAGGGATCGGTCAGCCACCAATCGCCGCCGGCATTCCTGGCGTGATAGCGCAGCGGCTGGCGCTTGCGGATCGAGACCTTGCCCTCGAAGAAGCCGGCATCGTCGCTGCGGGAAAGCTCGCCGACCTCCTTGCCGGTCAGCGTGTAGGCGGTGACGAATTCGGCATTGGGCACGAAGCAGCGGGCAATGAAGCCCTTGCCGGCTTCATGCACGCCCAGGACCGCGAAAGGATCGCCATGCGTTCCGGCGACAATCGCCGCGACATCGCCGGCTGGCGCCAGTCCGTCCGGCCCGCTTGTCGCAGCGGTCGCGCGCGGCTTCCTCATCAAACGGTCGCCCTCCCCGGGCACCTTGTTCTGGCGCATGCCTCGCTCCGGCATGCGCTGTTCTTTGTCTTGGTGCATGTCGTGGTCCCAAAACCGCTACGCACTTTTGGGCGACATGCATCTGGCCACATTCTTTGTGGCTCATGCAATCATATCAGACGGGCACGTTCCAGATGTCTTTCGCATATTGGCGGATTGTGCGGTCGGACGAGAACCAGCCGACGCGGGCGACGTTGCGGATGGCGCGCGCGTACCAGTCGGGGCTGTTGCGCCACACGGCATCGACCTCGCGCTGGCAGGCGGCGTAGGAATCGAAGTCGGCCGCCACCATGAACCAGTCGCTCTGGTAGAGGCCGTTCATCAGGTCGCGATAGCGGTCGGGATCGTCGGGTGAGAAGACGCCGGAGGAAATGGCCGATACCGCCTGCGCCAGCTCGGACGAGGTCTCGATCACACCGCGCGGATTGTAGCCATTGTTGCGCCGCTCGGCGACCTCCGCGGTGGTGAGGCCGAAGATGAAGATGTTGTCGTCGCCGACATGTTCCTTGATCTCGACATTGGCGCCGTCGAGCGTGCCGATGGTCAAGGCGCCGTTCAGCGCGAATTTCATGTTGCCGGTGCCCGAAGCTTCCATGCCGGCGGTCGAAATCTGCTCGGAGAGATCGGCGGCCGGCATCAGCACCTCGGCCAGGCTGACATTGTAGTTCGGCACGAACACCACCTTCAGCAGGCCGCGCACCGACGGATCGCCATTGATGACCTTCGCGACGTCGTTGGCCAGCTTGATGATCAGCTTGGCGTTGTGATAGCTGGGCGCCGCCTTGCCGCCGAAGATCTTGACGCGCGGCATCCAGTCCCGTTCCGGATGCGAGCGAATTTGATCGTACAGCGCGATCGCTTCCAGTATGTTGAGCAGCTGGCGCTTGTATTCGTGGATGCGCTTGACCTGGATGTCGAACAGCGCCGACGGATCGAGCCTGATGCCGAGCCGGTCGGCGACAAGATTGGCGAGCCGCGCCTTATTCTGCCGCTTCACGGCGGCGAATTTCTCACGGAAAGCCGCGTCATCGGCGAGCGGATCGAGATCCCTGATCGCCTCGATGTCGTCCATGAAGCGGTCGCCGATCGCCTCGCGGGCAAGTGAGGTCAGGCCGGGATTGCACTGGATCAGCCAGCGCCTGGGCGTGATGCCGTTGGTCTTGTTGTTGATGCGATAGGGATAGAGCTTGTGGAGATCGGCGAACACCGTCTCCTTCATCAGCTCTGTGTGGAGCGCCGAGACGCCGTTGATCGAATGCGAGCCGACAAAGGCCAGATTGCCCATGCGCACGCGGCGGTCGCCATTTTCCTGGATCAGTGAGATGCGGGCGATCTGATCGCCCGAGAACTGGTTGGTGGCGCGGGCCTCGAGCAGCACCTGCGCATTGATGGCGTAGACGATCTGCATGTGGCGCGGCAGCAGACGCTCGAACAGCGGCACCGGCCAGCTTTCAAGCGCCTCGGGCAACAGCGTGTGGTTGGTGTAGCCGAAGGTGCGCTTGGTGATGTCCCAGGCCTGGTCGAAATCCATGCCGTGGACGTCCATCAGGAGCCGCATCAGCTCCGGCACGGCGACCGCGGGATGGGTGTCGTTCAAGTGGATCGCCGCCTTGTCGGGCAGCGATTTCAGGTCGCCATACTGGCTCAAATGACGCTGCACGATGTCCTGCAGCGAGGCGGTGGAGAAGAAATATTCCTGCCGTAGCCTGAGTTCCTGGCCGGCCATGTGGGAATCGGCAGGATAAAGCACGCGCGACAGCGCGTCGGCCTTGTTGCTTTCGGCCAGCGCGCCGATGTGGTCGCCCGCGTTGAACTTGTCGAGCAGGATTGGGTCGATCGGCATGCCGGACCAGAGTCTCAGCGTGTTGACGCGCCTAGCGCGCCAGCCGGCTACCGGCGTGTCGTAGGCGACGGCGAGCACATGCTCGGTCGGCTTCCAGACGTGGCGTTCGAGCCGGCCTTCCTTCGAGGTGATCGATTCCACCGAGCCGCCGAAGCCGACCTCGAAGGAACGCTCGCGCCGTTCGAACTCCCAGGGATTGCCGTGATCGAGCCAGGTCTCCGGCAGCTCAACCTGCCAGCCGCCGTGGATTTCCTGGCGGAACATGCCGTTGGCGTAGCGGATGCCGTAGCCATGGGCGGGAATATCGACGGTCGCCATGCTTTCCATGAAGCAGGCGGCGAGACGGCCGAGGCCGCCATTGCCGAGTGCGGCGTCCGGTTCGAGCCCCGCGATCAGGTCGAGATCGACGCCGAGGGAGGACAGCGCCTCACGCATGTTCTCCATCAGGCCGAGATTGGAGAAGGCGTCACGCATCAGGCGCCCGATCAGGAATTCAAGCGAAAGGTAATAGACGCGTTTTTCCTGCTGGTCGTAGGCTTCCCTGGTCGCCTGCATCCAGTGGTCGACGACGCGGTCGCGCACCACCTTGATCGAAGCGGTCAGCCAGTCATAGGGCGTGGCGACGGTTGTGTCCTTGCCGACTCGGTATTTGAGCGACATCAAGACTTCTTCGGCGAGCGTCTTGGGGTCGGGATTGTCGAGAACAGGGACTTCGATCGTCATGGCGGATGTCATGCTGCCTCTCGTTCAACTGGCCTGATCATAGCGGCTTTCACCGTTCCTCCCAGCCCATCTTAGTGCGTTGCAGCATAGGTTCAATCGATTTACTTAACCGACCCATCAGCCCGCCTGCGGCAACAGGGACATGTCGTAGGGATCAAGCCGCCAGCGCGTCCTCCGGCGGCTTCTTGGCGCCAGTCATCAGCGCCACCGCATCTGACATGGAAATCTGCTTAGGATCGACGACGCAGAGACGCCTTCCAAGCCGGTGGATGTGGATGCGGTCCGCCACCTCGAAGACATGCGGCATGTTGTGCGAGATCAAAACGATCGGCAGGCCCCGCTTCTTGACGTCCAGAATCAGCTCAAGCACGCGGCGGCTTTCCTTCACGCCAAGGGCGGCCGTCGGCTCGTCCATGATCACCACTTTCGAGCCGAAGGCGGCAGCACGCGCCACCGCCACACCCTGGCGCTGGCCACCCGAAAGCGTCTCCACCGCCTGGCTGATGTTCTGGATGGTCATCAGGCCGAGCTCCGTGAGCTTGTCGCGAGCACGCTTCTCCATCGCCGGGCGGTCGAGCATGCGCAGCCAGCTGCCAAGCGGACCTGGCTTGCGTATCTCGCGGCCGAGAAACATGTTGTCGGCGATCGAAAGCGCCGGCGACAGAGCGAGGTTCTGGTAGACGGTTTCGATGCCGGCTTCCCGGGCCTCCATCGGCGACTTGAAGGCAACGGGCTTGCCTTCAAGGCGGATTTCACCTTCGTCGGGCACGGCCGCGCCGGAAATCGCCTTGATCAGCGATGATTTTCCAGCGCCGTTGTCGCCGATCACGGCGAGGATTTCGCCCGGATAGAGGTCGAAATCGGCATTGTCGAGGGCGGTAACGCGGCCATAGCGCTTGATGAGGCCGCGCGCTGTGAGAATGGGCTCCTGGGTCATGACTATGCCGAAACCTTTCTGATCCATTGATCGATCGCCACGGCGCCGATGATCAGCACGCCGGTGAGCAGCACCTTCCATTGCGGATCGGCGCCCAGCATGTTGAGGCCCATCGAGACGACGCCGACGATCATGGCGCCGAACAGCGTGCCGAGGATCGAGCCGCGCCCGCCGAACAGCGAGATGCCGCCGATCACCGTCGCGGTGATGGCCTGCAGATTGTAGTCCGTGACAGCGGCGGACGGCGAGACCGAGCCGTTGCGGCCGATCGAGACCCAAGCCGCGAAAGCGGCGATCAGCCCGGCAAGGGCATAGACCGTCATCAGCACTTTCTTGGTCTGGATGCCCGACAGTTTCGCAGCCTCCTGGTCGTCGCCGACGGCGTAGACATGGCGGCCCCATGCGGTGTGGTTGAGCACGTACCACAGCAGGATCACCAGCAGGACCATGGCAATGACGCCAAGCGTCAGCACGGCAGAGCCGACCCTGAAGCTCACCGCGAACAGATGCAGCAGCGGCGCCTGCACGTCGACGTCGGTGTCGCGGATCGTCTCATTGGCCGAATAGATGAAATTCGTGGCCATGACGATGTTCCAGGTGCCGAGCGTGACGATGAAGGGCGGCAGCTTCATGTAAGCGACCAGAAGGCCGTTGAGCAGTCCGCAGGCGCCGCCGGCGGCAAGCCCAATCGCCACGGCGAGAATGGCCGGCATCCCATAGGTCACCGCGCAATTGCCCATGATCACCGCCGAAATCACCATGATGACGCCGATCGAGAGATCGATGCCCGCGGTCAGGATGACCAATGTCTGCGCGGCACCGAGAATGCCGACGATGGCGATCTGCTGCAGGATCAGCGTCAGCGTATAGGACGAAAAGAAACGTCCGCCGATGGCGATGCCGAAGATGATGACCGACAGAACCAGCACGATCAGCGGCACCGCCGCCGGCGTGGAATGCAGGAAGTGCTGGGCGCGCTTGACGGCCGATTTGTGCTCGTCGAAGGCGGCGACGCTGGTGTCGCTTCCCGTAAGTACTTTCTCGAATTCCTGTATCTGAGACATATGTCCTCCCGTCTGCATACGGCCTCTCATTGCCGCACACGCCGTCGACGCCTATTCCGGTCTTGTCGCCAGGATTGTCGCGCTTTGACGAAAGCGCATCGTCCACCCGATGCGGCCGGGGATCAAGCCCCCAGCCGCACGGTTCGTGGACCTCTCAGAGCATCAGCCCCAGCACTTGGCCAGGCCTTCCTTGGTGTCGATCGACTTGACGCCATTGGCCGGCTTGTCGGTGACAAGGTTGACGCCGGTGTCGAAGAAGTTCTTGCCTTCGGTCGGCTTGGGCTTGGTGCCGTCCTTGGCGAAGGCGGCGATCGCCTCGATGCCGAGCGCCGCCATCTGCAGCGGATATTGCTGCGAAGTGGCGCCGATGACGCCTTCGGTGACCGACTTCACGCCCGGGCAGCCGCCGTCGACCGAGACGATCAGCACCTGCTTCTCGAGGCCGACGGCCTTGAGCGCCTGATAGGCGCCGACAGCGGCCGGCTCGTTGATGGTGTGGATGACGTTGATGGTGTTGTCCTTCTGCAGAAGGTTCTCCATCGCCTTGCGGCCGCCCTCTTCGTTGCCGTTCGTCACGTCATGGCCGACGATGCGCGGATCGGTTTCGTCTCCGATCTTGTTGGGGTCCTTCACGTCGATGCCGTAGCCCATCATGAAGCCCTGGTCGCGCAGCACGTCGACGGTCGGCTGCGAGGGGGTCAGGTCGAGGAAGCCGATCTTGGCGTCCTTGGCCTTGTCGCCAAGCGTAGCGGCCGCCCAGGCGCCGATCAGCTTGCCGGCTTCGAGATTGTCCGTTGCGAAAGTGGCGTCGGCGGCGTCGATCGGATCGAGCGGCGTGTCGAGAGCGATCACCAGCAAGCCGGCGTCACGCGCCTTCTTCACCGTCGGCACGATGCCCTTGGTATCGGAAGCCGTGATCAGGATACCCTTGGCGCCGTCGGCGATGCAGCTTTCGATCGCCGCGACCTGGCTCTCGCTGTCGCCGTCGATCTTGCCGGCATAGGTCTTGAGGTCAACGCCGAGTTCCTTGGCCTTGGCGGTCGCACCCTCCTTCATCTTGACGAAGAAGGGATTAGTGTCGGTCTTGGTGATCAGGCAGGCGCCGACGCCCGCGGCCGACGCGGACGAGGCAAATGCGAACAGGCCCAGCCCGGCCGCCGCGAATACGGTGGATTTCAGCAGCGATTTCTTGGTCACGATTTCCTCCCAGTGGAACCATTCCGGACGCCGGCCAACCCGGCGCCTCAAACGCATCCAACCATTTCTCCCAGCGTGGACGCCAGATCAAAAGACACCAGTCCGCAACGGCTGTCAATAATTAAATCACTCTTATTTATTATTGACAGCCTTGCGCTGTTCACCCATTCTGAACGAAAAGCATCGAGGGGAAACAGACGGGAGGAAACAGGGTGGAGACCGGCATTGCGAGGCACGGTTCGCCCGAGGCTTTGGAGAGCCGGCTGCACCGCGGCACCAACCAGAGCGGCATGCGCGACCACAATGAACGGCTCGTGCTGTCCCTGGTGCGCCAGCACGGCAGCCTGGCCAAATCCGACATTGCGCGCATGACCGGGCTGTCGGCCCAGACGGTGTCGGTGATCATGCGCGAGCTCGAGGAAGACAAGCTGCTTGTGCGCAAGGAGCCGCTGCGCGGCAAGATCGGCCAACCTTCGATTCCGATGGCGCTCAATCCGGAAGGCGCTTTTTTCATCGGCCTCAAGATCGGCAGGCGCTCGGCCGAGCTCGTGCTGATCGACTTCCTCGGCAATGTGCGCGCCATGCTGCAGCATTCCTACCGCTATCCCGCACCGCGCGAGACCGTCGAATTCGTCACTGCCGGCATCAAGACGATGCGCGGCGAACTGACGCCGGCCCAGGATAAGCGCATTGCCGGGCTCGGCATCGCCATGCCATTCGAGCTATGGAACTGGGCAGACACGGCCGGCGCGCCGCGCGAGATCATGGACGAATGGCGCCATCGCGACATCCGCGCGGACATCCAGGGGCAGTGCGAGTTCCCGGTTTACCTGCAGAACGACGCGACTTCGGCTTGCGGCGCGGAACTCGTCTTCGGACGAGCGGGCGCAGCGCGCGATTTCGTCTATTTCTACATCGGCGCCTTCGCCGGCGGCGGTATCGTGCTCAATGGCCGCCTCTACAGCGGACCGAACGGCAACGCCGGTGCGCTGGGCTCGATGCCGGTGCCCGGGCCGGACGGCAAGCCGACGCAGCTCATCGACGTCGCCTCGATCGCGATGCTGGAAAAGGCGCTCTCCGCCAAGGGCATCGACGGCTCCTATCTGTGGACCTCGCCGCAGGAATGGGGCGAGATCGGCGCCGAGCTCGACGAATGGATCGCCAGCGCCTCGCGGGCGCTGGCCTATGCCATTGTCGCTGCCTCGTCGGTCATCGATTTCGAAGCGGCGGTTATCGACGGCTGGATGCCGCTCGATGTGCGGCGCCGGCTGGTCGATGCCGTTACGGAAGCGATCGCCCGCGTCGATGCCGAAGGACTGAAACTGCCTGTCGTGCGCGAGGGAACGGTCGGCATTCACGCACGCGCCATGGGCGGCGCCAGCCTGCCGCTCTCCGAGCGCTTCCTGATCGGGCCTCACACGTCCGGGGGCGCCTGACATGCTGATCGGCATCCCGTCGCTGCTCGGGCCCCAGTTCCTGGCGACGCTCAGGGCCATGGGCCATGGCGACGAGATCGCGATCGTCGACGGCAATTATCCGGCCGAGGAACAGGCGCGGCGGTTGATTCGCGCCGACGGCCACCACGTCATAGCCGTCCTCGACGCCGTGCTCAGCGTGCTGCCGGTGGACGAGGCGGTGCCGCAGGCTTTGTTCCGTGCCTCGGTGAAGGGCGATCCGGCGCTGGCCGACGCCGTGCATCATGAGATGGAATCGGTTTGCGCCAGGCGTGCGCCGGGCCACAAGGTGGTTGCGCTGGCCGGGCCCGACTTCTATGCACGCGTCAAGGCGGCGCACGCCATCGTTGCAACCAGCGAACCCAGGCTCTTTGCCAACATCATCATCCGCAAGGGCGTGATCCATCCGCCGGAGACCAAGACGACATGATCCTTTGCTGTGGCGAAGCCCTGATCGACATGCTGCCGCGCACCACGACGCAAGGCGAAGCGGCCTTCGCTCCCTATGTCGGCGGCGCGGTGTTCAACTCGGCGATCGCGCTCGGCCGGCTCGGCGCTCCGGCCGGCTTCTTCTCCGGCCTCTCCTCCGACCTGTTCGGCGGCCAGTTCCGCGAGGCGCTCGGCGCAAGCAAGGTGAGCTCCACCTATGCGCACACCTCGCCGCGTCCGACGACGCTCGCCTTCGTCCGGCTCACCAACGGCCAAGCGACCTACACCTTTTATGACGAGAACACCGCCGGGCGCATGCTGACCATCGAGGACCTGCCGAAGCTCGGGTCCGAGATCGAGGCGATGCTGTTCGGCGCCATCAGCCTGATCTCCGAGCCGGCGGGATCGGCCTATGAGGAATTCATGCGGCGCGAGCACGAGAGTCGGGTGATGATGCTCGACCCCAACATCCGGCCGAACTTCATCCCGGACAAGGCGAAGCATCTGAGGCGCATCCGCGAGATGATGGCGATGGCCGACATCGTGAAACTCTCCGATGAGGATCTCAAATGGTTCGACGAGGCCGGCTCGCATGAGGATGTGGTGCGCAACTGGCTGGAGCGTGGGCCGAAGCTGATCGTCGTCACCCATGGCAGCGAAGGCGCCGTCGGCTACAGCAAGGCGCACAAGGTCACGGTCATGCCGCAGAAAGTGAAGGTCATCGACACGGTCGGCGCAGGCGACACCTTCAACGCCGGCATTCTGGCCTCCCTGCACGAGCAGGGCCTGCTCACCAAGGCGGCGATCGGCGACCTGCCGGAAGATGCGATCCGCAAGGCGCTGGAGCTCGGCGCCAAGGCGGCCGCGGTGACGGTTTCGCGGGCCGGCGCCAACCCGCCCTGGCGGCACGAAATAGGCTGATCCGGCGCTTACACTGACGCGAATCCGCCCTTCGCGGCCGATCACTTTATGTTTCCCACCGGTGGATGACGCGATAGGAGGGGCTGGAAAACGCCTCTCGCAGCTCGGATTTTCAGGCATTGCGCCGGCAAAATCGGTAACAGGCTGCGACACCTGAGCAATTTGCGCCGGCCGCCACCGGCTTTCTCAGCCGGTTCAAGTCTGTTACCAGCGGGCCGGTTTTACAGTCACTTTCGAGGCCGACATGCAGTTCATCGATCTTGGCGCGCAGCGCGAACGAATCCGCGACCGGCTGAAGGCCGCGATCGACCACGTCGTGGAGGACGGCCGCTATATCCTCGGGCCGCAGGTTGCGGAATTCGAGAACAAGCTCGCCGCCTATATCGGCGTCAAGCATGTGGTCGCCTGCGCCAACGGCACCGACGCGCTGCTCCTGCCGCTGTTTGCCGCCGGCATCGGCCCGGGCGATGCCGTGTTCGTGCCGAGCTTCACCTTCGCAGCCACCGCCGAGGTGGTGGCGCTCGCCAAGGCCGACCCGGTCTTCGTCGACGTCGACCGCGACACCTACAACATGGACATCGCCAGCCTCGAGGCGGCGATCGAGATGATCAAGAAGGAAGGCAGGCTGAAGCCGAAGGCCATCATCCCGGTCGACCTGTTCGGGCTCTCCGCGAACTACGAGGCGATCATGGCGATCGCCAAGCGCGAGAACCTGTTGGTGATCGAGGACGCTGCGCAGTCGATGGGCGGTTCCGCCGACGGCACCATGTGCGGCGCCTTCGGCCATGTCGGCTCGACCAGCTTTTATCCGGCCAAGCCGCTTGGCTGCTACGGCGATGGCGGCGCGATGTTCACCAACGATGCTGCGCTGGCCGACAAGCTCCGTTCATTCGCCTTCCACGGCAAGGGCGAGACGCAATATGACAATGTCCGCGTCGGCATCAATTCGCGCCTCGACACGCTGCAGGCGGCGATCCTGATCGAAAAGCTCGCCATCCTCGAGGATGAGATGGTGGCCAGGCAGGTGGTCGCGGACCGCTATGCCAAGGGCCTTGGCGACATCGTCAAGGCGTCGCGCAATCTCGGCCACGGCCGCTCGGCCTGGGCGCAGTACGCCATCGAGACGCCGAAGCGCGACGGGCTCAAGGCCCATCTCGGCGAAAAGGGCATCCCGTCGGTGATCTATTACGTGAAGCCGCTGCACGAGCAGGTCGCCTACAAGCACTATCCGCGGACACCGACCGGCCTTGCCGTCTCGGAGCAACTGCCGAAGCAGATCCTCTGTCTGCCGATGCACGCCTATTTGAGCGAGGCCGATCAGGACCGGATCATCGAGACGATCAGGAATTACATCGGCTCGAACTCGGCGCATGTCGCAGCGGCTTAACAGCGCGCTCCGTCATCCTCGGGCTTGACCCCGAGGATGATGAACACCATGGCTGGCGGCAATTTGAAGCGCTTAAACCGCCGCGCCTTTCCCCGTCGCGATGAAATGCGGATTGGCGAAATCGCTGTCGCTGGCCTGGTTGCGCTTGCCGTAGATCAGCGGCTCGCCGTCCAGGGTCCGCGTCATGCCGCCGGCGGCGCGCAGCACCGCGTCGCCCGCCGCCGTGTCCCATTCCATGGTGCGGCCGAAGCGCGGATAGACGTCGGCTTCCGCCGCGGCGAGCAGGCAGAATTTCAATGACGAGCCGATCGAGACGATCTCCGCGGCGCCGAGATCGCGGATGAATTCCTCGGTTTCCGGCGTGTTGTGCGAGCGGCTGGCCACGACCGCGAGCGGCGTGCCCCCTGCCCGCACCTTGATCGGCCGGCGGCCGACGATGCGATAGTCGGCATCGATCTCCAGCGCCTCGGCCTTGCCCGGTCGCCCGGAGAAAAAGCGTCCCGTGCACGGCGCGAAAACGACGCCGACTTCCGGCACGCCATGGCGGACCAGCGCGATGTTGACGGTGAAATCGGTGCGGCGGTTGACGAATTCCTTAGTGCCGTCGAGCGGATCGATCAGGAAGAAGGCGCCGTCGAGATCGGGCGTTGCGATTCCCGCCGCGACCTCCTCCTCCGCCACGCAGGGGATGTCCGGATAGGTGGCGCGCAGGCCGGCCAGGATGATCTTCTCGCTTTCGCGGTCGGCTTCCGTCACCGGCGAAGAATCGGCCTTGCTGTCGACGGCGCAGCCCTCGTGGAAGACGCGCATCACCTCGCGCCCGGCCTCGAGCGCCAGGCGCTCGAAGACGCCGAGCATCGCCTCGTCAGATACCGCCGCCATTGTCGTACTGCTCCTCGGCAATGTCGCGCTCGGTCAACCAGTGCTCCAGGGCTTCCGCCATCTCCTGCGGACTCCTGCCCAGAGTCTTCAGGTGAATTTCCGGATTCTGCGGCGCCTCATAAGGAGAATCGACGCCGGTGAAATTCTTGATCTCGCCGCTCAAGGCGCGCGCGTAGAGGCCCTTCGGATCCCGGCGGGCGCATTCCTCGAACGGGGTGTCGACGAACACCTCGACGAACTCGCCCTCGGCCATCAGCTCGCGCGCCATGCGCCGCTCGGCGCTGAAGGGCGAGATGAAGGAGACGATGACGATCAAGCCGGCATCGGCCATCAGCTTGGCCACCTCGGCGACGCGGCGGATGTTTTCCACACGATCGGCGTCGGTGAAGCCGAGATCGCGGTTGAGGCCGTGGCGGACATTGTCGCCGTCGAGGATGTAGGTATGGCGGCCGGACGCGAACAGCTTCTTCTCGAACAAATTGGCGATGGTCGACTTGCCTGAGCCGGAGAGCCCGGTGAACCAGAACACGGCCGGGCGCTGGTTCTTCAGGTCGGAGCGGCCGCGCTTGCCGACATCGAGCGATTGCCAGTGGATGTTTTCGGCACGGCGCAGCGAATGCAGGATCATGCCGGCGCCGACGGTGCCGTTGGTGATGCGGTCGATCAGGATGAAGGCGCCGGTGGTGCGGTTTTCGGCGAAGGGATCGAAAGCGATCGGCGCGCGCGTCGACAGATTGCAGACGCCAACCTCGTTGATGTCGAGCGACTTCGCCGCCTCATGCGCGAAATCATTGACGTTGACCCGGTATTTCAGGTCGGTGACGGTCGCGCTCACCTGGTCGGTTTCGGTGCGCAGGATGTAGGAGCGGCCGGGCAGCAGCGCCTGCTCGTCAAACCAGACGATGTTGGCGGCGAACTGGTCGGCGACCTGCGGTCGCGCGGCCGGCGACACCAGCAGGTTGCCGCGCGACACCTCGACCTCATCGTCGAGCACAAGTGTGATGGCCTGGCCGGCGACCGCCTGCTCGAGGTCGCCGCCTTGCGCAACGATGCGCTTGACCCTGGACGCCTTGCCGGACTTGGCGACAACGACCTCGTCTCCTTCAGAGACGGTGCCGGAGGCGATGGTGCCGGCAAAGCCGCGGAAATCGAGGTTCGGACGGTTCACATACTGAACGGGGAAGCGGAACGGCAGCTCGACGGCGGCCTCGTCGACAGACACGGTTTCCAGATGCTCGATCAGCGACGGCCCGGAATACCAGGGCGTGCGGTCCGAGCGGCTGGTGACGTTGTCGCCAAAGCGCGCCGACATCGGGATCGGGGCGACGCTCATGAAGCCCAGTTCCTTGGCGAATTCGCCGTAGTCGGCGACGATCCGGTCGAACACGATCTTGTCGAAGCCGACGAGGTCGATCTTGTTGACCGCAAGCACGATATGCCGGATGCCGAGCAGCGAAGCGATGATGGAGTGACGCCGGGTCTGGCGCAGCACGCCCTGGCGCGCGTCGATCAGCACGATGGCGAGATCGGCTGTCGAGGCGCCCGTCGCCATATTGCGTGTGTACTGCTCGTGGCCGGGCGTGTCGGCGACGATAAACTTGCGCTTCGGCGTGGCGAAGAAGCGATAGGCGACATCGATGGTGATGCCTTGCTCGCGCTCAGCCTCCAGCCCGTCGACCAGCAGCGCGAAATCGATGTCGTCGCCGGTGGTGCCGTGCTTGCGCGAATCCCTTTCGAGCGCGGCGAGCTGGTCCTCGAAGATCTGCTTGGTGTCGGAGAGCAGCCGGCCGATCAGCGTCGACTTGCCGTCGTCGACCGAGCCGCAGGTGAGGAAGCGCAGCAGCGACTTCTTCTCCTGCGCGGCCATGTAGTCGCGGATCGAATCGGTCGGGGCGAGGCTCTTGGCCATGATGTGGCGCATTATCAGAAATACCCCTCGCGCTTTTTCTTTTCCATGGAGCCGGCCTCGTCGCGGTCGATGAGGCGGCCCTGGCGCTCGGAGGTGCGTGCGGTCAGCATCTCGCCGACAATGGCTTCCAGCGTGTCGGCATCGGACTCGATCGCGCCGGTCAGCGGGTAGCACCCCAGCGTGCGGAAGCGCACCAGGCGGTTCTCGATCACCTCGCCGGGATGCAGTTGCATGCGGTCGTCATCCTTCATGATGAGCATGCCGTCGCGCTCGACCACCGGCCGCTCCTTGGCGAAATAGAGCGGCACGATCGGGATGTTCTCCTGCAGGATGTACTGCCAGATGTCGAGCTCGGTCCAGTTGGACAGCGGAAAGACGCGGATCGATTCGCCCGGCGCGATGCGGGTGTTGAAGATCTTCCACATTTCCGGCCGCTGGTTCTTCGGGTCCCAGGCGTGCTGGGCGTTGCGGAAGGAAAAGATGCGCTCCTTGGCCCGCGACTTCTCCTCGTCGCGGCGGGCACCGCCGAAAGCGGCGTCGAAACCGTATTTGTCGAGCGCCTGGCGCAGCGCCACCGTCTTCATGACATGGGTGTGGGTGTTGGAACCATGGTCGAACGGATTGATGCCGTCGCGCACGCCGTCCTCGTTGACGTGGACCAAAAGGTCGAAGCCGAGCTTCTGCGCCATCTGATCGCGAAAGGCGATCATCTCGCGGAACTTCCAGGTGGTGTCGACATGCAGGAACGGGAAAGGCGGTTTGGCCGGATAGAAGGCCTTCATCGCCAGATGCATCAGCACCGAGGAATCCTTGCCGACCGAATAGAGCATCACCGGCTTGGAGAAAGACGCCGCGACCTCGCGGAAGATGTGGATGGATTCGGCCTCGAGCCGCTGCAGATGCGTGAGCGCGATATTCATGGAGCGTCGAGCGTTCTCTCGTGCCGTGGAGCGGAAATCTTGCATCGCAGGGGCAATCCGATGCCGCCCAGGCGCAGATTTCACTTCGGACAAACTGTTTCGTGCGGGCGTTCTAACAGATCGGCGCCGCCGATAACAATGCAAGACCCGCGCGGCTCGCGGTGATTGGAGAACGAATTTTCCAAACACGTCCGGCAAAGCGGAAAATCCTGCCGGAGCCGTCGAAAGCGCTGAGCGGGGAAAAGCAGTGGTGCCCAGATAATTCCGGAGTTCCCCGATCCTCACCGGACCGGGGGATTTCTGTTGCAACATTGTCGACCGCACTATCGCAGGTCGGCGCCAGCCGCTATATGGGCTCGGGGAACGGGCAAGGCGCGGCAAACGGAGACCGGCGAGGCGGCCTTTGGCTGGCTCCATGGATCCGGGCGCAACCTGGAAATTGCGAAGCGAAGCATTTGAACCCGTCTACAACGCTCCGGCGCCACCTCACGCCCGCACAGATCAACATCTATTTCTCGATCGTCTGCTTTTTTTCGCCGCCGGTGCTTGGATCGCTGGTCAGCGTCGCCTTCAATGCCGGTGGCGTGTGGTCGGCGATGGTGGTGGCCGCGAAGCGGCGACGCTTCAATATCGACCGGCCGATGCTCGCCGTCACGGCGGCGATCTATGCCTATTGCGCGGCGATGGTTCTCGCTTCGATCGTCAACGACACGCTGACTGCCGATTTGCGGTTCTTCCTGCCCTTGATCACCTTCCTGCTTTTCCCCCTCTCCTATTCGACATGGAGCATCACCGAGAAGACCGCACTGGCACGCATCGCCATTCTGGCCAGCACCGCGGCCTGCTTCGGCGCGCTGGCGATGGCCGTATTCCAGTCTCACTGGCTCGGTGTGAGGGCGGAGGGCGGCGCCGGAAACCCGATCGTCTTCGCAACCGTTACCTGCCTTGCCGCCATGACATGCCTCGCCGGCGCCCTGTCGGGCATCGAGAAACGCTGGAAGCTGCTGGTCCTGGCGGCGATCGCCGGAGCCATGGCGATCGTCTATTCGGGATCGCGCATGATCTGGGTGGCCGTGCCGATTGCCGGCATCGTCGTGCTTCTCATCAACCGCCGCCGGTTCACCGGCGCCAGCGTAGCGCGCTTCGTGGCGATCGGCGTCGTGGTCGCCCTTGTGATTGCCGCCATCGGCTCTCGCGTCATCCTGGACCGGGCCGATTTCCTGATCAGCGACTGGGATGCGCTGAATGCCAATGGCGACCATTCGACCGCGCTCGGCTTGCGCGTGGCGATGTGGGAAATCGGTTTTGCCGCGTTTCGCGAGATGCCGATTTTCGGCCACGGCATCTCGGCGAGCCGGGCGCTGATGAAGCAAGGCTTGCAGGACCAGTTTGGCCTACAGCAGGGTTTCAGCCATTTCCACAATGGCTTCCTGACGGCACTGGTCGAGGCCGGCCTGCTGGGAGCATTGGCCCTGGCCTCGATCTTCGTCGTTGCCGCATGGAATGCGGCACGGACGCTGCGCCGCAGCGCCGATCCGGTGGAGCGGTTCGGCGCGACGATGATCCTTGTCGCAATCATCACCTATCTCACCGGCGGAATGACCGGC
Source organism: Mesorhizobium sp. B2-9-1 (assembly GCF_006439455.1). Lineage (NCBI taxonomy): Bacteria > Pseudomonadati > Pseudomonadota > Alphaproteobacteria > Hyphomicrobiales > Phyllobacteriaceae > Mesorhizobium > Mesorhizobium sp. B2-9-1. The sequence continues at coordinate 37,094 of NZ_VFTP01000013.1, forward strand.
ATCCTCGTCGGCCACGATATCCTCGACGCGACGCTGATGGTGTTCTTGATTGTGGGAACCTACCTCGCGTCCGGGCGGACGATAGCGCCGACCGGCAAAAGCGCGCCCACCATGGCGCCGGGCGCCAGCCCGCAACCATGAAGGTCCTGGTCACCGGCGCGACGGGCTTCATTGGACGCCGGGTCGTGAGCCGGTTGGGCGAGGCCGGATTCGACACACGGATCGCATCGCGCCTGCCGCAGCGGCTGGCAGGCGAGGCCGATGCCGTCGCGCTGCCCGGTACCGATGCACCGAATGAAGCCTTTCTGGCCCTGATGCGTGACGTGACGCATGTCGTCCACTGCGCGGCGCTCAATAATGACCGCAGCGCCGGCACGGCCGACTTGCGAGCCGTCAACGCGACGCTGACCGGACGGCTCGCCCAGGCCGCCGCCACGTGCATCGACGGGCGCTTCGTCCATCTCTCCTCGATTCGCGCCGTGGTGGGCGCCGGTTTCAGCGGCATAATCGACGAAGCCACGCCCCCTGCCCCGCAATGCGCCTACGGGCGCTCCAAGCGCGAAGGCGAGATCGCAATGCTGGAGGCTTTTGCCACGGCCGGACGCGACGGCGCGACGGCGCTGCGGCTGCCGCCGGTTTATGGCGAAGGCATGAAGGGAAATCTGCGCGGGCTGATGCGGTTGGCCGCCACCGGCCTGCCGTTGCCGACAGCCGCTCTGACGGCGGTTCGCTCGTTCGTCTCGCATGACGCCGTGGCCGGCGCCGTGACGCATCTTTTGAGCCGTCCCACGGCGCCGCTCCCAACTTATGTGCTGGGCGATGCTTCTCCGGTTGCGGTGTCCGAAATCGTCACCGCGTTTCGGCGCGGATACGGCCGCCCGGCCCGGCTTCTCCCCATGCCGGCCTGGCCGTTCCGAATGCTGGCCACGCTCAGCGGCAGACGGGCCGCGTGGCAAGCTCTGGTGGCGACGCAGGTCTGCGATTCGTCGTTGCTTGCTTTGGAAGGCTGGGAACGGGAAGCCGACACACTCGGCCGGCTTGAAGAACTGGCGCGACAGAGGAGCCGTTCGCCGCTTCCGTGAACGGTGAACCGCTCTATGCGCGGAAGAACGTGCCCAGCAATATCTTGAGGTCCAGGCCGGTCGAGGCGGCCTTGACGTAGGCCGCGTCGGTTTGCGCGCAAAGTCTTGGATCGGACATGTCGATGCCCTTGATCTGCGCCAGCCCTGTGATGCCCGGAAGTGCGGTGAGCACGCCCAGTTCCTTGCGCCGTTCGATCAGCTCCGCCTGCGTCGGCAGGCATGGACGAGGGCCCACAAGGCTCATCTCGCCCTTCAGCACGTTCCAGAGCTGCGGCAGTTCGTCGATCTTGGTTGCGCGCAGCACCTTGCCGACCGCGGTGACCGAACGGGCCGGCGCCTCGTGGGTGGGCAAGGAAGGGGTTTCCCGATACATGGTGCGCAGCTTGTGGCAGGCGAAGAGGGCTCCTCCCCGGCCGACGCGGATCTGCGAGAAGATGGCGGGGCCCGCCGACGTCGCCCGGATCGCCAGCATCGCGACAAGGAGGACGGGCGACGTTACCGCCAGCATCGGAACAGCGACCGCCAGGTCGAGCGCGCGCTTGGCCGTCATGGCTCAGATCCGGCGCCAGAGGAAAGCGACATAGAGCCCGAGCGTGCCCATGAATGTCTGCCGGTAGACACCGCTTTTGCCGAGCAGGCCGAAGCGCCTGAAGACATTGCCCTTGCGCGCCCTGATGAACAGGCGAAGGCAAAGCGCGGCATCGCGCGCGATGAGGTCCCGGTTGACGGCTAGGCCGCGCAGATTGGTGTCCGTCCAGGTGGCGAACTGGCCCTTGAACAGGCGGCCCAGCCTTGAAAACCTCGCTCTCCATGAAACGTTGGCGCCGACGAGGTTTGCCGCGTGCTGGCGGTATCTGACAAGCGGCCGCGGCTCGTAGCGGACTTTGCCGCCGGCGGCGGTGACGATGAGATAGGCCCACCAGTCATGGCTGACGAATTCGGTTCTGGCCGACGCTTTCGCCAGAAGGTCGCGCGCCTTGCGGTTGAAGAGCATGGTGTTGCCGCCGGCGATGCTTTGCACCAGCGCGTTGCGGAAGGACGGCGGGCGCCGGAAGAGCGGCGAGTAGCCGGCCGGAACGCCGGCCTCAGAGATAGTCGCCGTGCGCGAGCAGAACAGGAGCGGCGTTTCCATGTCCTCTCCCTCCATCCAGCGGATGGCGCTCTCCAGCCGATCCGGCTCCCAGACATCGTCCTGGTCACAAAAGGCGTAGCAGTCGGCATCGATGCGCGGATCGAGGATCATGGAGCGGAAATTGGCGGCGAAGCCCCTTCGCGGGCCCTGCGAAAGTGTCAGCGACCCCTTGTTCCAGCGGGACCGCCACGCCTCGACGATCGCGGCCGTGGCGTCCGACGAGCCGTCGTCGGAGACCCAGAGATCGACGAGCGGCCAGGATTGCGTAGCCAAGGATTCCAATTGTTCGCCGATATAGGCCGCGCCATCCTTCGTGCCCATGAGAACGGCCACGCGCTGATCTTTTCTGGTCACGGCTTTGGAATCACTTGCCCGCGAGGTGCTTGAAAGGTTTCAATAGCTAATTGCGGGCACGCGGCAAAGTTTTAACCGACCTGCCCGGCCGTTTTCGGTTCCGCTTCCTCGCGCACGCCGCCGATGTCTTCTTCCGCCCGGTAGAGCCCGGCCAGAATGGCAAGCGCGGCGGCCTTGTCGCGATCGTGCATCGCGGCCGCCAGCGCCGGCAGGGCCGCCTCGATCCTCGGCCATTCGACGACGCCGGTCCTGAGACCGAAGATCTTGGCGGTGTCGAGCTTGACCACCTCCTCGTTCTCGGCGTGCAGCGTCTCGTGCAGCTTCTCGCCGGGCCTGATGCCGGTGAAGCGGATCGGAATATCGGTGTGGGGGCTTTTGCCGGCCATGCGGATCATGGTTTCGGCGACTTCGAGGATCGGCACCGGCTTGCCCATGTCGAGCATATAGATGGCGTAGTCGTCCTTGCCCTGGCGCTGCTCGGCATCGGCGGCCGACATGATGACGAGATCGACGGCCTCGGCCACGGTCATGAAATAGCGGGTCATGCGCCGGTCGGTGATGGTGACCGGCCCGCCGGCCTCGATCTGCGCCTGGAAGACGGTCGCCACCGAGCCGTTGGAGCCGAAGACGTTGCCGAAGCGCACGGCGATGAATTTCGTGCCCAAATGACGCAGATCGGCGGCGCCGGCATGGCCATTCGCCGCGCCGGCACGCGGCGCCGAGGCCGCCTGGGCCTCATGCAGCGAGGAGACGATCTGTTCGGCCGCACGCTTGGTGACGCCCAGCACCGAGGTCGGGTCGACCGCCTTGTCGCTGGAAATCAGTAGGAACCGCGGCACCCCGCATTCGGCGGCGATCTCGGCGCAGGCAAGCGTGCCGAAGACATTGGTCTCGATCGCCGCTTCCCAGTTCTCCTCGAGCAGCGGCACATGCTTCAGCGCCGCGGCATGAAAGATGATCGCGGGTTTGAACTCCTTGACGAGGCGCGTCATGTGGGGCCGGTCGGTGACGTCGACGATGCGGCTGGTCAGCCGGTCGCGGTCGGCGTCGTCGGTCTGCTGATCGAGCTGGAAAATGCCGAATTCGGAATTGTCGGCCACCAGCACCGCCTCGGCGCCCAGCTCCAGCGCGCGCTTGACGAGCACGCGGCCGATGGAGCCGGCGCCGCCGGTGACCATCACGCGCTTGCCGCCGACGAAGACGCCGATGCGCGTGGTATCGGTGGCGACCGCCGAACGGCGCATGATGGTTTCCATCTCAACGGCATCGAGAACCAGCTTGCCACCCTGCCCCAGTTCCGACAGGCCGGCAAACTGGACGACGGCGATACCGCTGTGGCGGGCGACGCGCACCAGCTCGGCATAGTCTTCGATCTCGCGCTCGACCCCCTGGCCGAAGATCAGGAGGTCGAGGCTTTGCGTGCCTTTGACATAGTCTTCCAGCACCTCGACTAGGCGCGGTCGCAGCGCCACGACCGGAACGCCCTGGATCCGCGTGCCGAGCGGCGCGGCGCTCTCGGTGGCCATGATGCCGGCGATGGCGTATTCGGCGGGCTGAGCCGTGCGGGTGAAGCGCACGATCAGATCCGCCTCGCCCAGCCGGCCGATGAACAGCGCCTGCTTGGTCGAGACCTCCCCGGCGGCGCGGCGCAGGATGCGCCAGCTCGCGCCGTCGCGCAGGAAGCGGTAATAGAGCCTGGGCGCCGAGATGATGGTGAAGGAGACCAGGAAGAAGACGATGAACTGGCGCTCGTTGAGGCCGGCGACCGGCTGGAAGAAGAAGCGGAAGGCAAGCGAGGCCAGGTAGAGCACCACCGTCAGGCTGCCGCAGCCCTTGAGGATGTTGAAGAAGTCGGGCGTGGAGGCAAAGCGCCAGACGGTGTTGTAGAGGCCGCTGGATCGGAACAGCAGATGGGCGATGAGCACGATGAGCGCCCAGCAGGCCAGCCCGCCGACGGAGAACGCGTCGAAGGAAAGCCGCGACTGCGACAGGATGAGACTAAGCGCCACCGCGACCAGGACCATGACGAGATCCTGGACCATGATGATGGCGCGCCGCATCCTCGGTCGGAGTTCCGATACGGCTTCTACGTATGCGGTCATTGGGCAGTACTGACTCCAGGCGCGTGATACTATCAGAACGGCCGCGGACAAAACATCGCCCACCGCCACTTCAGATTGCAATCCCCAACCCCGTCACCCGGTTACCGCCTTAGCGCGGAGAGGGCGGGAGGGCTAGAGGTTTTTTGGGGATATTTAATTGTGCGAATGATTTGACTAGGAACGGCAATAACTCGGAGCGGATTGTCAGTCGTTCAGAGAACCTGTCGGGCGCCCAAAAGGGAAGCCAATAGATGTCACGATGTGACGATCCGGCTTCACCACGGCGCAGCACGCTGCAACAAGCTTGTCGCAATAGCTATGAGTCGCTGACGGCGGTGCCGATCAGGTCTGCCGAAGCGGTTTTGGCCAGCCCCTAGGCTCACAGCGTTCCACAAATGACGCCAGCCTGTCGCGACCGAGCCGAAATCTCAATAGTTGGGCACGTGGTTTTGGCTTTCCGCTGTTTCTGCGGTGCAAGTATTCTTAACTGAGTCATGCCAGAATCATCTGAATTTCCGAATGTTTGCGGGCGAACACGCCGGAGCGAACAAGACACGCTGTCGAGTTGTTGATGACGAAGCCGAATGCCGTTCCGATGAATGATCTCAAGCGTCTGTACCAGCGCTATGAGGTTGAAATCGCGCGCGAAGTAGCAGGCACGCTGCGGTCCGGATGGTGGCTCAATGGCGCGGCAGGGAAGCGATTCGCAGCGAACTTTGCGACGTTTGCAGGAGCCTCGGATTGCATCCTCGTCGCCAACGGAACGGACGCCCTTGAACTCGCTTTACGCTCTATCGTCGGGCTTGGCGATGCGCATGGACGCGAGGTGATCGTGGCGGCGAATGCCGGGGGATATGCCAGTTGCGCGTGCTGGCACAACGACCTCATTCCACACTATGTCGATATCGAACCAGCTAGCCAACTTGCAAGCGTCCAATCGGTGCTGGAAGCGGTGAGTACCGATACCGCTGCGATTGTCGTTACCCATCTTTACGGCGGCGTGGTCGATGTACCCGCTATCCGGGCAGGACTTGTCAATGCCGGGATGTCGCACATACCAGTCATCGAGGATTGCGCCCAGGCACATGGGGCTCGCATCGGGGGTGAAACGGCTGGATCGCTTGGAGACATCGCCACCTTCAGCTTCTATCCGACCAAGAATCTCGGCGCGATGGGTGACGGCGGCGCAGTCCTCACCTCCAACCCAAGACTGGCGGAGCGCGTTCGTCAGCTTCATCAGTATGGCTGGAGTTCCAAATACCATGTAGCCCTACCGGGAGGGCGCAACTCTCGCATGGACGAGGTCCAGGCCGCGATTTTGGATGTACTTCTTCCGGACTTGAACAGCCGCAACGAAAAACGCCGGGCCATCCTTGGCCGATTTAAGGCCGTTACCGGGCGCCGGCTCAAATTCCTCGACGGCGGCAACGGCGCCGTCGCACACCTCGCGGTCCTGCTGTGTGACGACCGGGACGCGTTCCGCACCTTCATGAAGGAACGCGGCGTCGATACCGATGTCCACTATCCCGTGCTCGATTGCGATCAGGTTGGTTGGGCTGCCCTGCCCATGAAAGGGACCGAAAATCTTGCGATCTCCCGGGCAAGCATCAGTCGTCTCTGTTCCGTCCCGTGCTACCCGGACATGACGAATGATGAGGTCGAGCAAGTGTGCGGGGCCCTCGGCGAATGGGAGGCAATGTGACTGCGCGCTCTCTTGTTTTTCCCATTTACCGCAATGAGCCGAACATCCCTTCCCTGTTGCAGGCCGTCGCCAATTTCGACGCCACGTATGAGGGCGACATCGAGTTTGTCTTCGTCATCGATGGGTCGCCCGACCAGTCGGGCGGCCTGCTGGTCCGGGCCTTGAAGGGCGCCAGCTACAGATACAAGATCATCTTCCACAGCCGGAATTTTGGCTCCTTCACGGCCATTCGGACGGGGCTCGAGCACGCGTCCGGCAAACATGTGGCCGCGATGGCTGCCGACCTGCAGGAGCCGCCCGAACTCATTGTCGAATTCTTTTCGATGCTGGAAAAGGACACGGCCGACGTTGTGTTTGGCCGCAGAACCGGCCGCGACGACCCCCTTCTGACACGTTTCCTGTCCCGGGCCTTCTGGAGCGTTTACCGCAGGCTGATTTTGCCCAGCATGCCGAGCGGCGGCGTCGATATATTTGCCTGCAACCGCCAGGCGCTCGATGCGATCCTGTCAATCGAGGAGCCAAACAGCTCGCTTGTGGTTCAGCTGTTCTGGGTCGGGTTCAGGCGGGAGTTCGTGCCTTACCGGCGGCGCGAGCGGGAGCATGGGAAGAGTGCCTGGGGTATTGGGCGCCGGCTCAGATATATGATGGATTCGATCTTCTCGTTTTCCGATTTTCCGATCGTTTTCGTACTCTGGGTAGGAATTGCGGGCTGCGTGCTCAGCCTTGTGTTTGCCGCGATCACCGTCGTCGCCCGCTTGCTGGGCAAGATCGATCCGGCCGGATACACGACCCTGGTGCTGCTGATCGTGGGGTTTGGATCAGCGATCCTCGCGGTGCAAGGCATTCTTGGCTGTTATCTTTGGCGGGCGGTTGAAAACACCAAATCGCGCCCATTGCGGATAATAAGTCACATTGTTGACGGGACGTCCGCATGAACGACAAACCGTTTTTTGTCCATGACCACGGTATCTGCGAAAGCACGCGCGTCGGCAATGGCACGCGCATATGGGCGTTTGCCCATGTCCTCCCAGGGGCCGCGATCGGCGCGAACTGCAACATCTGCGATCACGTCTTTATCGAAAACGACGTGAGCGTCGGCGATGACGTCACGATAAAAAGCGGCGTTCAGCTATGGGACGGCGTCCGGCTGGGCAACCGCGTGTTCGTTGGCCCGAATGCAACCTTCACCAACGACCGCTTCCCGCGTTCGAAACACTATCCGGAGCAGTTTCTCCAGACGGTCGTCGAGGACAGCGCGTCGATCGGCGCCAACGCAACGATCCTGCCGGGCATAACGATCGGCCGCCAGGCGATGATCGGCGCCGGCGCCGTGGTCACCAAGAACGTCCCGGCAAACGCCGTGGTCGTTGGAAATCCCGCCGTCATCGTCGGCTATCAGACCGGCCCGCAGGTCGAGCCTGTGATGACGCAAGCGGCCCCCGGCGCTGCAGGCGACAGGATGGCGCTGGGCGTCGGCGGATGCGAGCTCTGGCGGCTGCCGCACTTCAGCGACCTTCGCGGCGAGCTGGCCCCGCTCGAGTTCGGACACAACCTGCCGTTCAAGCCCTTGCGCTCGTTTCTCGTTTACGGCGTCCGTTCCGACAAGGTCAGGGGCGAGCATGCGCACCGCCAGTGCCACCAGTTCCTGATTGCCACCCATGGCCGCCTGTCGGTGGTCGTCGATGACGGCCACGACAGAAAGGAAGTGTCGCTGGCAGATCCCTCGGTCGGGCTCTATCTGCCGCCCGGCGTGTGGGGCATCCAGTACAAGTTCCAGCCGGACACGGTCTTGCTCGTCATGGCCTCGCATCCATATGACGCAAGCGATTATATCAGGGACTATTCGGATTTCCTCGCGACGGTCGGGCCGGATGGCCGCTGACCGGATAGGCTCGGATGTGCTCCGTTTTCTTGCGGCGGGAGGACTGAACACCGCGCTGACGAGTGCCGTCTACTTTGCCGGCCTGACGATCCTGTCGTCGGGCGTTTCCTACTCCATTGCCTGGCTGGCAGGCCTCGCATTCGTGATGGTGTTCTATCCGGACCGCGTCTTTCCCGGCGGTCGCACCGGCTTGACGGACCGGCTGGCGGTCGGCGGCTCGGTCGCGGTGGTATTTGTAGCCGGGTTGGCGACTCTTCATTTTCTTGAGCGGGCGCTGCAAAGCCGAGCGGCGGCATTCTTTGCAACGCTTGTCGTCACGACGATGCTCAATTTCCTGGTTTCCCGATGGATACTGCGCAGACGATACTGATACGCCCCTCCTCGATCCGGGCGACGCTGTCGGTGGCCATGATGCCGGCGTATTCGGCAGGCTGAGTCGTGCGGGTGAAGCGCACGATCATGGTGCGCCCGCATCCTCGGACGGATTTCCGATACGGCTTCTACGTCTGCGGTCATTGGGCAGCACTGAACTCCAGGCGTGAGGACATGCATACCAAAACTGCGCCGGACCGACCATCGTCCGCCACCATTCTAGATTGCAAAACCCCAACCTCCGTCACCGGCTACCTCATCAGCGCGGAGCGGGCGGGAGAGCCATAGATTTTTTGGCCTCCCACCCATGCCAGAGTTGCAAGATTACTGCGCGCCTACCAGCTTGGGCAAAGTTAGAGCGCTTCACCGTTTCAGTGAAACGGTGAAGCGCTCTAATGTCCCCAAACGGCCAGTTCGTTGCCGGCCGGATCGGTGAAATGGAATCGCCTGCCGCCGGGAAAGGCGAAAATCGGCTTGACGATGGTGCCGCCGGCGCTCTCCACCGCATCCAGCGTTTCCTCGAGGCTCTCGGAATAAAGCACCGGAAGCGGCTTGGCCGGCGCCTCCCCGGCATCTGCCTGGAAGCCGCCGTCGAGCCCTTCGGCAAAGGCGGCGTAAGTCGGACCGTAGTCGGTGAACGACCATGAAAAGGCGGCGCTGTAGAAAGATTTGACGCTGTCCAGCGTGCCGCCCGTCGCCGGCAGTTCGAGATGGTCGAGTTTTCCGTTGAGTTTCATCACGCTACTCCACTGCGTTCCCGTTATGTTCTAGATCGGCCGTTTCCCTCCGGCAAGTCTTTTTGACGCAGCTTTTGCTTAATCGATTGTAGCCGCGGTGGTTGCTTGCCGGTGCCTTGCCTTTCGCAGTGCAGCATCCTATCGCTCGGGAGCGGGGGAAGGCGGGAAACGGCCATCATCCGGATGTTTCTATCTTCCACGAACTGGAGGGCAAGCATGACCAAGTGGGTTTACACCTTCGGCGACGGCGCCGCCGAGGGCCGTGCCGGCGACCGCAACCTTCTCGGCGGCAAGGGTGCCAATCTGGCCGAGATGTGCAGCCTCGGGCTGCCGGTGCCGCCCGGTTTCACCATCACCACGGAGGTCTGCAACGCCTATTACGCCAACGGCCGCACCTATCCCGGCGGGCTCGAGACGGATGTCGTCTCCGCTCTCGACCATATCGGCCGGATTACCGGCCGCCGCTTCGGCGACCCGTCGAAGCTGCTTCTGGTCTCCGTGCGCTCCGGTGCTCGCGCCTCGATGCCCGGCATGATGGATACGGTGCTCAATCTCGGCCTCAACGACGAGACGGTCGAGGCCTTGGCCGCCGATTCCGGCGATGCGCGTTTCGCCTATGACAGCTACCGCCGCTTCATCCAGATGTATTCCGACGTGGTCATGGGCCTGGACCACGAAGTGTTCGAGGAAATCCTCGAGGACCAGAAGGCCAGTCTCGGCCATGAGCTCGACACCGGCCTGACGGCCCGGGAATGGCAAGGCGTGATTTCGCTCTACAAGGCCAAGGTCGAGGAAGAGCTCGGCAAGCCGTTCCCGCAAGACCCGCAGGAACAGCTCTGGGGCGCGATCGGCGCTGTGTTCTCGAGCTGGATGAACAATCGCGCCGTCACCTACCGGCGCCTGCACGACATCCCGGAAAGCTGGGGCACCGCCGTCAACGTCCAGGCCATGGTATTCGGAAATATGGGCGACACGTCGGCCACCGGCGTCGCCTTCACGCGCAATCCTTCGACCGGCGAAAGGCAGCTCTACGGCGAATTCCTGGTCAATGCCCAGGGCGAGGACGTGGTGGCCGGCATCCGCACGCCGCAGAACATCACCGAGGCGGCGCGCATTGCCGCCGGCTCCGACAAGCCGTCGCTGCAGAAGCTTATGCCGGACGCCTTCCAGGCTTTCGTCGACATCTCCGACCGGCTGGAAAAGCACTACCGCGACATGCAGGATCTCGAATTCACCATCGAGCGCGGCAAATTATGGATGTTGCAGACCCGCTCCGGCAAGCGCACCGCCAAGGCTGCGCTGAAGATCGCCGTCGAGATGGCGAAGGATGGGCTGATCACCAGGGAGGAGGCGGTCGCCCGCATCGATCCGGCCTCGCTCGATCAACTGCTCCATCCGACCATCGACCCGAATGCCGCGCGCGATGTCATAGGCATGGGCCTGCCGGCGTCGCCCGGCGCCGCCACCGGCGAGATCGTTTTTTCCTCCAGCGATGCCGAGGACGCCAGGGCGCAAGGCCGTAAGGTAATCCTGGTGCGCATCGAAACCAGCCCGGAGGACATCCACGGCATGCATGCCGCCGAAGGCATCCTCACCACGCGCGGCGGCATGACCAGCCACGCCGCGGTGGTGGCGCGCGGCATGGGCAAGCCCTGCGTGTCCGGCGCCGGCTCGCTGCGTGTCGACTACAAGGCCGGCACGCTGCTCTCGATGGGCCAGACCTTCCGCAAAGGCGACATCATTACTATCGACGGCGGCAACGGCCAGGTGCTCAAAGGGGCGGTCGCCATGCTGCAGCCGGAGCTGTCGGGCGATTTCGCCGCCATCATGGAATGGGCCGACGCCACGCGCCGCATGAAGGTGCGCACCAATGCCGAAACGCCGCTCGACGCCCGCATGGCGCGCTCCTTCGGTGCCGAGGGCATCGGCCTTTGCCGCACCGAGCACATGTTCTTCGATGGCGACCGTATCGTCGCCATGCGCGAGATGATCCTGGCCGACACCGAGAAGGACAGGCGTGCGGCCCTGGACAAGCTCCTGCCCATGCAGCGCTCGGACTTCCTCGAGCTGTTCGAGATCATGGCCGGCCTGCCGGTGACGATCCGCCTGCTCGACCCGCCGCTGCACGAATTCCTGCCGAAGACCGAGGCCGAGCTCGCCGAGGTCGCCGCCGCCATGAACGTTTCGGCCGACAAGCTCAGGCAGCGCACGGAAGCCCTGCACGAATTCAACCCGATGCTCGGCCATCGCGGCTGCCGGCTCGCTGTCTCCTATCCCGAGATCGCGGAGATGCAGGCGCGCGCCATCTTCGAGGCGGCGGTCGAGGCCGGCCGCAAGGCCGGCGCGCTGGTCGTGCCGGAGATCATGGTGCCGCTGGTCGGCCTGGTGAAGGAGCTGCAATACGTCAAGGCGCGCATCGATGCGGTCGCGCAAAGCGTCATGCAGGAGACCGGCACCAAGATCGATTATCTGACCGGCACGATGATCGAATTGCCGCGCGCGGCGATCCGCGCGCATGTCATTGCCGAAGCGGCCGAATTCTTCTCCTTCGGCACCAACGATCTCACGCAGACCACGTTCGGCATCTCGCGCGACGATGCGGCGTCCTTCCTCGAAACCTACCGGCAGAAGGGCATCATCGAACAGGATCCGTTCGTGTCGCTCGACATTGACGGCGTCGGCGAGCTGGTGCGGATCGCGGCCGAAAAGGGCAAGGCGACGCGGCCGGGTATAAAGCTCGGCATCTGCGGCGAGCACGGCGGCGATCCGGCCTCGATCCGTTTCTGCGAGGAGGTCGGCCTCGACTACGTGTCGTGCTCGCCCTACCGCGTGCCGATCGCCAGGCTGGCCGCTGCGCAGGCGGCAGTGGCGGCAGCGAAGGGCGCGGCAAAACGCGCCTGACGGGCTTCGGCCAGCGGCGTCCCGATACATTACGACTTTGTATGCAATGTCACGCGAACGTGCGCGTGACGGCCCTGAATCTCGACACCGTTCCAAGCGACTTTTCGACACCGAATTTATTTGTGTCGGAAAACCCATGTTGCAGATTTCACCGTCCGTTTACCGATCGATCCTGATCCTGCAGACCAAGTTCATCGGCGACATCGTGCTTGCCTCGGCGTTGGCGAAGAACCTGCAGCTTCAATATCCGGGCGTCAGCATCGTGTTTCTCTGCGAAGCCCATTTCGCCGGCTTCCTGACTGCCCATGGCATAGCTTCCGAGGTCGTCCCCTTCAGCCGTGCCAAGATGCGTGGCTCGCCGCTCGAGCGGGGGCGCGAGCTCTTCCGCATGGTGCGCACGTTGCGGCAGCACCGTTTCGACATGACCGTCGACATCACAGATTCCAAGACCTCGCGGATCATTTCCGGCCTGGTCAACGCTCCGGTCAGGGTCGGCTATTTTCCGACGGAGCGGCCTTTGCGCTGGCACGAGCGTCAACCCGCCAACGTCAGGATGAAGCCGTTCGGATTCGGCAAGAAGCACTATCTCTACCGTTATTTGTCTCCGCTGGAGGCGCTGGGCATCGATCTGCGCGTCAGGGCGCCGGCCATCCGGCCGCTGCCCTTCGAGACGACGCGCGTCCTGGCCTTGCTCGCCAGGCACCAGATCCAGCCAAACGCTTTTGTTGCGGTCCATGCCGGAGCAAGCTTCGCGGGGCGGCGGTGGCAGCCGGAGCGCTTTGCCGAGACAATCGACAGGATCGCCCGCGAAACCGGCCTGCGCGTGGTCCTGGTCGGCGGTCCGGACGAGGTTGAGGCGACCGACAGGATCATGGCCGCGGCGAAGACGCCTGTCATCAACCTGGCGGGCACGTTGCGGCTGGAAACGCTGCTGGCGCTGCTCAGGGAGGCGCGGCTGTTTCTCGGCAACGAAAGCGGACCGATGCATATGGCAGCCGCGGCCGGAACGCCGGTCGTCGGCCTGTTCGGCCTCACCAACCCGGTCCTTTGGGCGCCGGTCGGCGTGCCCAGCATTTCGTTGCGGCCATCGATGCCTTGCGACTGCATCGGGGGCGACCTGTGCCGCCGAACCGACCCGAGCAAGGCATGCTGCGTCTGGCGCCTGGAGGTCGATCCGGTGGTGGACGCGACGCTGGAACTCTTGGCGCGCACCGAGATGGTCCTGGAAACCGCGGTCTGACATTTGCTGGAAATTTTGGACCGCCCGTCGGCTGCGTCCCGCCTCTTTGCGCAAAGCCAGGAAAACGTGTGAAACGGTCGGGTCCTGGGACTTCGCCTTAGCCTTCCGTCCGGAATTGCGTCAAAGACGACGAAATAGCGCATTCTTCGCGGTTTCCGAGAAATGGTGAAACGCTCTATCGGCGCGCGAGAGTCCGATGGTCCGCGACCGAGTCGTCTTGTATAAGATCACGTGAAAATGCGCGCGTGATGGTTACACATGTCGACGTCTCAACCCAGCTTCGCGAACTCCGATCCGTCCGGCGCCCGGACACCGACGTTGCGGGCTCCCTTCGCGGTCCGCTCGATCCTGATCCTGCAGACGAAGCACATTGGCGATCTCGTTCTTGCCTCCGCGCTGGCGAAGAACCTGCAGCTCGAATGTCCCGACGCCCGCATCGTCTTCCTCTGCGACGCCCGCTTCGGCGGTCTCCTCACCGCCAACGGCATCGCCTCGGAGGTTGTGACCTTCCGCCGTTCCCATATGCGCGGCACGCCGCTGCTACGCCTGCAGGAGCTCGTTCTCACGCTCTTTAAGTTGCGCCGTAACCATTTCGAGATGGCCATCGACATCACCGACACCAAGACGTCGCGGTTCATCTTGGGGCTGGTCGGCGCACGGGTTCGGGTGGGATATCACCCGTCCGAGAGGCCCCTGCATTGGTTTGCGCGCCAACCTGCCAATGTGAAGGCAAAGCCGTTCGGCTATGGCGAGCAGCACTTTCTCTATCGTTATCTTTCGCCGCTGGAGGCGCTTGGCGTCGACCTGCGCGTGCGGGCTCCCGCCTTCCGGCCGCTGCCGTTCGAGACGACGAAAGCCTTGGCGCTGCTGGACAAGCTGCACCTTCGGCCGAACGCCTTTGTCGCCGTGCATGCCGGGGCAAGCTTCCCTGGGCGCCGCTGGCAGCCCGAGCGCTTTGCCGCCGCAATCGATCGGATAGCGGCCGAAACCGGTCTCGACGTCGCCCTGGTCGGCGGCCCGGACGAGAACGAGGTGGCCGAGAAGATTCTGGCGACTGCGAAGACGCCGATCGTCAACTTGGTCGGGGCGCTCCCGCTCGAAACGTTGCCGGCGCTGTTCAAGCAGGCGCGGCTGTTTCTCGGCAACGACAGCGGCCCCATGCACATGGCTGCCGCGGTCGGCACTCCCGTCGTCGGCCTGTTCGGCCTGCAGAGCCCGATCCATTGGGGGCCAGTCGGCGCGCCGAGCATCGCGGTATGCCCGTCCATGCCTTGTGACTGTGTCGGTGGCGACCTGTGCGAACGGCCCGACCCCAACAAGGCCTGCTGCGTCTGGCGCCTGGAGGTCCACGCGGTCGTCGAGGCCGTGCTCCAGTTGCTGGCCCGAACCGAGATGCCTCTGGAAGCAGCGGTATAGGCGAAAGCAAATTTTCGCGATTGCTGTTTTTACGCTGTTTGCCGTCCCGATTTTCGCCTAGATGCCGGTCTTCTAGAGACAAGTTTTTGGCGCGGCGCGAAGATGGTGCCGAGCGTGCCGGTTTGGAATGAATGATGGGTCTGCTTCGAAACTCCCTTTGCGCGATGGTGCTGTTCGCGGCGTCGGCGGGCAATGCCGCGACGCTGCTCGAGCCGACGCTGCATCTGAAGCCGCAGGGCGTTGAAGGTGGTGGTCGCGTCGCCTTGACACTCGATGCCTGCGGCGGAAAGACCGACACAAGGATACTTTCGGCGCTTGTCGACAACAGGATACCGGCGACGATCTTCGTTACCGGCATCTGGCTGAAGCGCAATGCCGAGGCCGTCGAGATCATGCGGGCGCATCCCGACCTGTTCGAGTTGGAAAATCACGGCGGCCGCCATATTCCGGCGGTCGATATGCCGCGGAAGATCTTCGGCATCCGCAGCGCCGGCAGTCCGGACGCCGTGCAGGCCGAGGTTGAATCCGGCGCCGCCGCCCTGGTTGGCGCGGGCGGCCCTGCGGCAAAATGGTTTCGCGGCGCCACCGCCGAATACAGCCCCTCGGCGATCGCCATGATCCGCAGGCTGGGCTTCAAGATCGCAGGCTTCTCGGTCAATGGCGACGGCGGCTCGCTGCTCGGCGCGAAGGAGACGGCGCGCCGCATTGGCGCCGCCAAGGACGGCGACGTCATCATCGCCCACATCAACCAGCCGACCCATGCCGCCGGCGAGGGCGTGGTTCAGGGGCTGCTGGCCTTGAAGCAGAAGGGCATGACCTTCGTTCGCCTCGACGATGCCGAGGGCGTCGGCAATGACGGCACCACGGATTGAGAGCGCGGCGCGAGGTGGCGACGGCTGAATTTTGGTAGCCACATCCTTCCGAGATTGACGTAAACGCCCTCCCTTTACGGCTCAGTCCGGCGTGGCTTCGACCGTCACCTTGTTCGTGTAGAACGCGCCGTGATTGCGGATCTCGACCATTTCGTCGAACGGATGCTCGTAAGCCCACATCGCGTTCTCGCCGGCTTCGCCGGCTGGCTGGACGCTCCAGTAGCTGGCATCGCCCTTGTATGGGCAATGTGTCGAATGGTCGGTCGGGGCGAGCTTGCCGAAATCGATATCGTCGAACGGGATGTAGAAGACGGCCGGGTAAGGTGGCTCCGAGAGAACCTTTGCCGCAGTCGATGTGGCGATGATCCTGTCGCCCGCGCGGACCGTGACGGTGCCGCGATAAGGTTCGACCGTGATCACCTTGTCCCGGTTGCGCTGGAAGCCGGGCGCTGGATTGGTAAGCTTGTCCATGAATGGTCTCCTGGAGCAATTCCAGGAAAAGTGCGTTTTTCCGTCCGGAATTGCGTCAAAACGAAGAGAGAACGTTTCGTCGTTTCCGCGAAACGGTGAAACGTTCTCAGGGGGGACTTACATGTGTCGGCCAAGCGCGTCGCGCAAGCGCGCGTCCCGCTTGTCGTCATCACCATTCATTGAACGTCTGCTTCCGGTCGTCAGGCGGCCGTCTTGAAGGCATCCATGAGGCCGGCATAGGCGGCGGCAATGCCCGCGACCGGATTGGTGCTTCTCGCCGCCGTCTCGACCTTCAGCGCGCCGCCGGTGGTCGGCAGCGTGAGCAGCAGGAACTGGCGGTTGTCGGCGCTGCCGATGCAGGCCGCGGCGACATGCTCGCCCTCGGCGCCGTTTTCAACGCGCATCTTGAACAGCAGCGTTCCGCCGACGGCCTCCAGCGCGCCGCCGACGACTTCGGCAAATTCATCTTCGGAAACGGTTTTGATGTCCGGCGTCAGATCGTCCAGACTTTCGGCAAGCGTGCTTTCGAGGGCTTTTTCGTCGAGCTGCGCGTCCATGCGAATCTCTCCATTCGCCAATCTCACCCAGCCCGTTAATGAAGCTTAACGGCGACGATGGCCGGATTATGGCGGTTTTGCCTGGCCTTTCGATCCATCCACCGGCTTCGACTTATGGCGGCTGGACAAACCGCCGGTTCGTTTCACAATGCGTGAAACAAATGGCGCGAATGCGCAAAGGGAGGAATTGATGCTCGGATTGATGCAGGAATGGCCGCTGCTTTGCCATAAGCTGCTCGACCATGCGGAACGCCAGCACGGCAGCCGGGAGGTCGTGTCGCGTTCGATCGAGGGCCCGATCGTGCGCACCACCTTTGCCGAGATCCATCATCGGTCGCTCAAGGTGGCGCAACGGCTGGAGCGCGACGGCTTCAGGCTCGGCGACCGCATCGCGACTCTCGCCTGGAACACGGCTCGCCATATCGAGGCCTGGTACGGCATCATGGGCATCGGCGCGATCTACCACACGCTCAACCCGAGGCTTTTTCCCGAGCAGATCGCATGGATCATGAACAATGCCGAAGACAAGGCGATCTTCGTCGACCTGACTTTCGTGCCGATCCTGGAAAAGATTGCCAGCGCGGTCCGGTCGCTGACAAAGGTGATCGTGCTGACCGACCGGGAGCATATGCCGCAAACGTCGCTGACGAACGCCGTCGCCTACGAGGAATGGCTGGCCGAAGCCGACGGCGCCTTCGCCTGGAAGACGTTCGACGAGAACACCGCCGCCGGCATGTGCTACACGTCGGGCACGACGGGCGACCCGAAAGGCGTCCTCTACAGCCACCGCTCCAATGTCCTTCACGCCATGATGGCCGCCATGCCCGACGCCATGGGCATGTCCACCCGGGACGTGATCCTGCCGGTCGTGCCGATGTTTCACGCCAACGCCTGGGGGCTCGGTCAGAGCGGGCCGATGATCGGTGCCAAGCTGGTGATGCCGGGCTGCAAGATGGACGGCGCTTCGATCTATGAACTGCTCGACACCGAGAAGGTGACGTTCAGCGCGGCCGTGCCGACCGTATGGATGATGCTGCTGCAATATCTTGAGGAAACCGGCAAGAAGCTGCCTCACCTGAAGAAGGTCGTCATCGGCGGGGCGTCCTGTCCGCGTGCCATCACCGCCAAGTTCCAGGACAACTACAACGTGCAGGTGGTGCATGCCTGGGGCATGACCGAGATGTCGCCGCTGGGCACCCTGTGCACCTTGAAGCCGCAACATGAGATGCTGACCGGCGAGGCGCGGCTCGATGTCCAGGGCAAGCAGGGTTTTCCCCCCTTCGGCGTCGAGATGAAAGTGACGGACGACGACAACAACGCGCTGCCCTGGGACGGCAAGACCTTCGGACATCTCAAGGTGCGCGGCCCCGCGGTGGCCCGAGCCTATTATGGCGGCGCCGGCGCCGAGCAGTTCGATGCGGATGGTTGGTTCGATACCGGCGATGTCGCCCATATCGACGCCAGCGGCTATATGCAGATCACCGATCGCGCAAAGGACGTCATCAAGTCCGGCGGCGAGTGGATATCGACCATCGATCTCGAGAACCTTGCCGTGGGCCATCCGGACGTGGCGGAGGCGGCGGCCATCGGCATCCCGCACTCCAAATGGGGCGAGCGGCCTTTGCTCGTCGTCGTGCGCAAGCCCGGCAAGGAGCCGACCAAGACCGACATTCTCGCTTTCATGAGCGGCAAGGTGGCGAAGTGGTGGATGCCCGATGACGTCGCCTTCGTCGGCGAAATTCCGCACACCGCCACCGGCAAGATCCAGAAGACCAGTTTGCGCGACCAGTTCAAGGATTACCGCCTGCCGACGGATTGACGAAAAATGTTCGATCTTTCGGCTTCAAGCCGGCGCCAAAAACCGCTAACTCTCGGCTCGGGTTGGGGCGACACGGCAAAGAATGGCATCTATTCCTGAACGGCAGACGTCAAGGGCGGCCGGCTGGTCGCGGCGGATCGGGGCATTCTCTCTCGTCTTTTTGCTCACCGCCGTTGCCGCTTACCGGCTGGGTCTCGTCGAGACGCCGCCTTTCCTGTGGGTACTGGCGCTCGTGGCGCTGCTGGCCGCGCTTGCCCTGTTGCTGGCAGGTCTCGGCCTGGCGAGGGTCTGGAGCTTCGGCGATCGCGGCGGCCGCGATCTCTCCATCGGCGCGCTGCTGGCCCTGCTCGTGCTGGCACCCTACGGCGTCGCCGTCTACTGGGCGACGATCTATCCGCCGCTGCGCGACATCTCGACCGATCTCGACGATCCGCCGGTGCTGGACACCAGCGACCGCACCGCCGACATGAACGAGTTGTCGCCGCCGACCCCAGGCGAGCAGAGCCTGCAGGCCGATGCCTATCCGCTGGTCAGCGGGCGCAGCTACAATCTGCCTTTCGAAACCGTCGTCGACGCTGTCGAAACCGTGCTCGACCGCCGCGACTGGCAATTGACGGCGCCTTATCCCGACATCAACGGCCAGAGCGAAGCGACAATCAACGCGCTGGCCAAGGGCTTCGTGCTCGGATTGCCGGCCGACGTCGCCATCCGCATCACCGACGACGGCGAGCAGGTCATCGTCGACATGCGCTCGGCCTCGCGCTACGGCCGCTACGACCTTGGCGACAACGCCGCCCGCATCACGGATTTCCTCGGCGAGCTCGACCAGGAGGTCGCGGGGCAGGTCGGCGCGGCGCCGGCTGAGTGATCACGCGGCGGGGCTGAAAATGCCGTCTATGGCCGGATCGCCGTCCGTGACGACCAGGCCGCGCGCGACCAGATCCTCGAGATGGGCAAGCACCGACAGGCCGGCAGCGCCGTGCAGCCGCGGGTCGGTGTCGCGATAGATCGCCGCAACCATCTCCGCGATCGTCCGGTCCCCGGCGCGGATGCGTTCCAGGATCGCCCTTTCGCGCATCTTGCGATGCGTCTTCAGTCCGCGCATGAAGCTTTGCGGCGCGGTCACAGCTCCGCCGTGGCCCGGCAACAGCAAACGATCGTCGCGCGCCAAAAGCTTGTCGAGGGAGCTCATATAGTCGGCCATGGCGCCATCCGGCGGCGCGACGATCGAGGTCGACCAGGCCATGACATGGTCGGCTGAAAACAGGGTTCCGGTCCCCTCGAGGGCAACCACGGCGTGGTTGGCGGTGTGGCCGGGCGTCAGCACGGTGCGGATGGCCCAGCCGTCGCCCTCGGTCAGCGCATTGTCGGCCAGCACGACATCGGGAACGAAGGCGAGATCGGCGCTGGCGTCGAGCGGATTGACCTCGCCGATGCGCAAGGGGCGCGCCGGCCGATGCGGGCCTTCGGCAAGCGTCGGGGCGCCGGTCAGCTCTTTCAATCGCGCCGCGAGCGGCGAATGGTCGCGATGGGTGTGGCTGACGAAGATGTGGCTGACCGGTCGGCCGCCGATCGCCTTGAGCAGCGTTTCGAGATGGGCGTCGTCTTCCGGCCCCGGATCGATCACTGCCAGCGTGTCGCTGCCGACGAGATAGCTGTTGGTGCCGTGGAAGGTGAAAGGGCCCGGATTTCTTGCGGTGATGCGCAGCACATCCGGCGCAACCGAAACCGCCCGGCCGTAGGCGGGATCGAAGCTGGTGTCGAATTCAAGGGCCATGCCTGCGGGCTCCGTTGCGATGCGGCAAAGTGATTGCCGTCCGATACGGAAGCCAATATAGGAAAATCAATGCATGTCTCCCAAAACCGCGCAGCGGTTTTGGGAGACATGCATCAAGACAATTTTTAAAGCGCGTCGCCTGAATGCGTTTCTGCGCGATGCGCTTTAAGAGCCAGCTGATCAGCCACCCGGCAAATCAGCCAGAATGGGGAAGACCATGGCAACTGCAACCACGATGCGCCCGCTTGTTTCTCTCACGCTGCCGGATCGGGGTGTTGCCAGGCTGGCGACCCAGCTCTTCCTGGCGCTCGCCGGAACCCTGCTGCTGACGCTTTCGGCCAAGACCAAGGTGGTGCTCGGCCCGGTCGACATCTCGCTGCAGACGCTGGCCGTGCTGTTGATCGCCTCGGCATTCGGCCTGCGCCTTGCCGTCGCGACGCTCCTTCTCTACCTCGCCGAGGGCGCTTTTGGTCTGCCGGTCTTCCAGGGCACGCCGGAAAAGGGCATCGGCATTGTCTATATGCTGGGCTCCACGGGCGGCTATCTCGCCGGCTTCGTGGTCATGGCGGCGATCGCCGGCTGGGCCGCCGACCGCGGCTGGGACCGCGACCCGTTCAAGCTGTTCGGCGCCATGCTGGCGGCGGAGGTCGTCATGATGGCCATGGGCTTTGCCTGGCTGGCCACGCTCATCGGGCCGGAAAAGTCCTGGCAGTTCGGCGTCCTGCCCTTCATCGTCGGCGACCTGATCAAGGTGGCTTTGGCCGCCAGCCTGGTGCCGGCCGTGTGGACATTGCTCAAGCGCGGCTGAGAACAATCGACGAGAAAAGGGCCGGCGGGCGACAGGCGCCTGCCGGCCCTTTTTCATGGCGCTGTCGGATTTCGCTCGAAACCGCCTTACGCCGGATGATAGAAAGCGATGAAGTAACGTCGGAAAGCAGTCAAAGCCGACATTGACAAGCCAGCGCCCGAAAACTAAGCACGGGCAACTTGGCGTCGAGGCGGGGGCCGCGGTAGTTCAAGGAGAGCTTGTTGAAAGGAATTATCCTTGCGGGTGGCAGCGGAACACGTCTTTATCCGCTAACATTAGCAGTTTCTAAGCAAATACTGCCGATCTACGACAAGCCGATGATCTATTACCCGCTGAGCGTGCTGATGCTCGCGGGAATTCGCCAGGTTCTGGTCATTTCAACTCCGCGCGACTTGCCGGTTTTCCAGGCGTTGCTGGGCGACGGTTCCGAATTCGGGCTGGAATTGTCCTATGCCGTGCAGGCGCAGCCCAACGGCCTCGCCGAGGCCTTCATCATCGGCCGCGACTTCATCGGCAAGGACAGCGTGTCGATGATTCTCGGCGACAACATCTATTTCGGCGGCGGCCTGTCGCAACTCTGCCGCGAGGCGGCGAAGCGCGACGGCGGCGCCTCGGTCTTCGCCTATTATGTCGACGATCCCGAGCGCTATGGCGTGGTCTCCTTCGACAAGGCCACCGGCAAGGCCCTGACGATCGAGGAGAAGCCGCAAAGGCCGAAGTCCAACTGGGCCGTGACCGGTCTCTATTTCTACGATAACGATGTGGTCGACATCGCCTCGACGATCCGCCCTTCGGCGCGCGGCGAGCTCGAGATCACCGCGGTCAACAATGTCTATCTCGAGCGTGGCGAATTGCATGTGCATCGCCTCGGCCGCGGCTATGCCTGGCTGGACACCGGCACGCATGACAGCCTGCTCGAGGCATCGTCTTTCGTGCGCACGATCGAGCATCGCCAGGGCATCAAGATCGCGTGCCCGGAAGAAATTGCGCTGGAACAGCACTGGATCGGCGCCGACAAGGTTCTGGACCGTGCCGCGCGGCTCGGCAAGAACGAATATGCCGCCTATCTGCGCCGGCGGGTGGCCGATCTGATGGAGGAACGCGGTGCTTGAGGTCAGGCGGCTCGGCCTCGACGGCGTGCTGGAGATCGTGCCGAAGCGGCATGGCGACGCGCGCGGTTTTTTCAGCGAGACCTGGAATGCCGAGCGCTTCGCCGAAGCCGGCATCGATCTCGCCTTCGTGCAGGACAATCATTCCTATTCCGTCGCGGCCGGCGTGCTGCGCGGCCTGCATTACCAGCTGCCGCCGCGCGCGCAAGCCAAGCTGCTGCGCGTCATCCGGGGCAGCGTGCTCGATGTCGCGGTCGACATCCGCCGTTCTTCGCCCACTTTCGGCAAATGGGAAGCGCTGGAGATATCGGCCGAGAAGGGCAACCAGGTCCTGGTGCCGAATGGGTTCGCGCATGGTTTCGTCACGCTCGTGCCGGATACCGAGGTGCTCTACAAGGTGACCGACACCTATTCGCCCGAACATGACCGCTCGATCCGCTTCGACGACCCGGCGATCGGCATCGCATGGCCGGAGATCGCGGGCGGCTTCCAGCTTTCGGACAAGGACCGCAACGCGCCGCTGCTCGGCGCGGCGGAGGTGTTCGCGTGAGGAGGGACGGCGGCATGAATTTCCTGGTCACCGGCGGCGCCGGCTTCATCGGCTCGGCCGTGTGCCGGCATCTGTGCGCCAATCCGGCCTACCGCGTCACCAATCTCGACAAGCTCACCTATGCCGGCAACCTCGCTTCGCTGAGGCCGATCGAGAACGCGTATAATTACCGCTTCGAGCAGGCCGACATCTGCGACGAGCGCGCGGTGCTGGAGATCCTGCGCCGCGACGATATCGACATCGTCATGAACCTCGCCGCCGAGAGCCATGTCGACCGCTCGATCGACGGTCCAGGCGCCTTCATCGAGACCAACATCGTCGGCACCTACCGCATCCTGAACGCCGCGCTGGAATATTGGCGCGGCCTGTCCGACGAGCGCAAGGCGGGCTTCCGCTTCCACCATGTCTCGACCGACGAGGTCTTCGGCGACCTGCCTTTCGACGGCGGCATGTTCGTCGAGGAGACGCCCTATGCGCCGTCCTCGCCCTATTCGGCCTCCAAGGCGGCCTCCGACCATCTGGTGCGGGCCTGGCACGAGACCTACGGCCTGCCGGTGGTGCTTTCCAACTGCTCCAACAATTACGGCCCCTATCATTTCCCGGAAAAGCTGATCCCGCTGGTCATCCTCAACGCGCTCGACGAGAAGCCGCTGCCCGTCTACGGCGCCGGCGCCAATGTGCGCGACTGGCTGTTCGTCGAGGATCACGCGCGCGCCCTGGAGCTGGTGGCGACCAGGGGGCGGCCGGGCGAGAGCTATAATGTCGGCGGCAATTCCGAGCGCACCAATCTCGGCGTCGTCGAGGCGATCTGCGACCTGCTCGACCTTAGGCGGCCGCGCGCCGGCGGCAAGCGCTATCGCGAGCTGATCGCCTTCGTCACCGACCGCCCCGGCCATGACCGGCGCTATGCGATCGACGCCTCCAAGATCGCGCGCGACCTCGGCTGGGCGCCGCGGGAGGATTTCGACAGCGGCCTGGCCCGGACCGTCGACTGGTATCTCGACAACAAATGGTGGTGGGGGCCGATCCGCGAGCAGCGCTACGACGGCGCACGGCTGGGCCGGGCTACGGTGCACCCGGTCGAGAACGCCCCGGTCGAGAACGCCCCGATCGGCAATGCCCCGATCGGCAACGCAAAGACCGAAAATGGCCTGGCCGGGAACGCGGCCGAGAGCAGGAAGGTGACCACGTGAGGCTTGCCGTCACCGGACGCGAAGGCCAGGTCGCCGCAAGCCTGGTCGAGGCGGCGCGGGGCCGCGACGATCTCGAGGTCGTCGCCGTCGGCCGCCCGGCACTCGACCTTGCGCAGCCCGACACGGTGTTCGCAGCCCTTGAAGCGGCAAGGCCCGACCTCGTCGTTTCCGCCGCCGCTTACACCGCCGTCGACCAGGCCGAGGACGACAAGGACCTGGCCTTCGCGGTGAACGCCGCCGGCGCCGGCAAGGTGGCGCAAGCCGCGGCAAGGCTCGGCGTCCCCGTCATCCATCTGTCGACCGACTATGTCTTCGACGGCGCCAAGGACGGCGCCTATGTCGAGACCGACCCGACCGCGCCGCTCGGCGTCTACGGCGCCTCCAAGCTCGCCGGCGAGGAGGCGGTCGCCGCGGCCAACCCGCGCCATCTCATCCTGCGCACGGCCTGGGTCTACAGCCCCTTCGGCAGGAACTTCGTCAAGACCATGCTGAGGCTGGCCGCCGAGCGCGACGAGATATCGGTCGTCGCCGACCAATGGGGCAATCCGACCTCGGCGCTCGACATCGCCGACGCGATCCTGCATGCGGCGCCGAAGCTGGTCGACGACAGCAATGTCGCCGCCTTCGGCGTCTATCACCTGGCGGGCGAAGGCGACATCAACTGGAGCGGCTTTGCCCGTCACATCCTCGACACAAGCCGGGCGTTTGGTGGCCCGCACGCGAGCGTGCGCGATATCGCGACGGCGGACTATCCGACCAAGGCCAGGCGCCCGCAAAATTCGCGGCTGTCGAGCGCGAAGTTTGCAACCGTGTTCGGGTGGCAGGCGCCGGGGTGGCGGGTGTCGGCTGAGAGGGTGGTTCGCCGGCTGGGGAGCGGCGAGACGAAACAGGCATTGAGTGCATGAACAAGCATCCAGCACCGGAGCAACTGCGCGAAGCGAGCGCGCAGTCGGCCGATCAAGCGGCGCCGAAGAAGGGCGCGAAGGCTAAGTCACCGAAGACCAAGCCGGCGAAGCGCACCTGCATCATGGTGCTCGGCATGCACCGCTCGGGGACGAGCGCGCTCACGAGGGTATTAAACCTCTTGGGGGCAGAGTTGCCCGATCGAGTCATTGCCGCGGACGACAACAATATCAACGGTTATTGGGAGCCCACGAGCCTCAATACTCTTAATGAGAAAATGCTCAGGGATGCTGGCAGCAGTTGGGATGACTGGCGGCCCTACGATGTAACAAAACTGTCGGAGGAGCGTAGGGAATTTTATCGAAGCGAAATCACTCGCATCATTGGCGAAGAATACGGCGCTGCGCCACTATTCGTCATCAAAGAACCGCGTATTGCACGTTTCGCTGAAATATACGCCGACATCCTGCAGTCGCTGCAAATCGATGTCCGCTATGTCCTCGTGTCCCGGAATCCGTTGGCGGTCGCCTCATCGCTCGAAAAGCGCGGCGGCTCAAGCCAGGGATTTGGGACACTTGTGTGGTTACGTCATGTGTTGGATGCCGAGCAAGCTAGTCGCGGCAAGCGCAGGGCATTGGTTTCATATGAAGCGATTGTCGAGAACTGGCGGCCCTGCCTGCAGACGATCGCAGACACGCTTTCGCTGGACTGGCCGAGATCCCTTGATGACGCGCAATCGGACGTCGATGCCTTCATCTCATCCGCGAACCAGCACCATCGGGCAAGCCAGGGTGAACTCGATGCGAGCACGACGGTTGCAGGCTGGGTAAAGGACAGTTACGCCGCCCTTCAATCTCTGGAGCGCAACCCATACGATCAGCAGGCATCCAGGACATTGGATCGTGTGAGACGCGCGTTCGATTCGGTCTCCACGACTTTCGGTGATGCTGTCTATCCCGACCGCCATGCTCTCCAAGCCGCCCTGACGGAAGCTGATAGTCACATACAGCGTGTCACTTCGGAAAGCGCCGCCGAAATTGAAGCTACCAAGCAGGCATTGGAACGGCAGGGAATTGAGTTTCAGTCGCGCGAAGACAGCCTGCGGACTCAGCTGGAACAGCAAGGCATCGAGTTCCTGTCGCGCGAAGATAGTTTGCAGAACCAACTGAGGCAGCAGAGGGCTGAGTTTCAGTCGCGTGAAAGTAGGTTGCAAGACCAGCTGAAAAAAGCACGTGGCTTGGCGAATGAGCATCGCAAGAAGGAAAGGCACTTAGTTGAGATGTTGGAGCAGGAGCGAGCAGTGGCCGCTCTAGCTAAAGTCGGGCAACTCGCCGAAATGCGCGACGACTTAGCCAGTATGCGACGCACGCTGGAAGCGGCGACGGCCATCAACGGAACGCTTTCCATTGCTCAAGCTGAACGCCAACAACTGGAAATCGCACTCGCCCGCAGCCAAGCCGAAGTCGCGAGCTACGCAAATGCAATTATGGAAATGCGCGATAGTACAAGTTGGCGTATTACCGGCCCTATTCGCGCTATAAAGTATTTACTGGTCAATCCAGTTGGTTCCGTTCGCGCCCTACTTGGGTTTGGAAGGCGGGTTGCGCGTCGCCTGCCGATTCCAATCTACATGAAGCATTCTGTCAAAATGCGCCTTCTACGATATGGCGTAGTGCGAAAGGCGGGGAGTTTGTCTCGTCAAGAGGCGACCGGTAGCTTGGCGGGTAGCAGCGCACCTGTTGCTGCTGCTCCGTTAGTTCTCAGCAGCAATCCTAACGTTGAGGCCGAATACGTTCGTCAAGTTCTTGCAATCGCGAAGCGTCCGGCGGGCAC
Source organism: Mesorhizobium sp. B2-9-1 (assembly GCF_006439455.1). Taxonomy (NCBI): domain Bacteria; kingdom Pseudomonadati; phylum Pseudomonadota; class Alphaproteobacteria; order Hyphomicrobiales; family Phyllobacteriaceae; genus Mesorhizobium; species Mesorhizobium sp. B2-9-1. The sequence continues at coordinate 63,906 of NZ_VFTP01000013.1, forward strand.
GGACCTGGATTATGTACCGCGCTCCGAAGAGGTCATCGACTTCGCGCGTTCGCCATTGAAGACAATAGCGTTCTACCTGCCTCAGTTTCACCCGATAGCCGAGAATGACGAATGGTGGGGAAAGGGGTTCACGGAATGGACCAATGTCGCAAAGGCAGTCCCTCAATATATTGGTCATTATCAACCACATATGCCTGGCGAATTGGGATTCTATGACCTGCGAATCGTCGATGTCATGCGGCAGCAGGCAGCCTTGGCCAAGTCCTATGGCGTGGCGGGATTCTGTTTCCACCACTATTGGTTCGGCGGCAAAAGGCTACTTGAGAAGCCGGTCCGGCAATTCCTCGAGAACACGGATATCGACGTCGAGTTCTGCCTGTGCTGGGCCAACGAAAACTGGACGCGGCGATGGGACGGTCAAGAGCAAGATGTGCTGATGGCGCAGCAGCACTCACCAAGCGACGACGTGGCTTTTTTAGACGACATCCTTCCAGCACTCCGTGATCGGCGCTACCTGCGACATGAGGGTCGCGCAGTTCTCATCGTCTATCGCGCCAGCCTGCTTCCCGATTCCGCCGCGACAGCGGCCCGTTGGCGGGAGCGGGCTAAAACCGCAGGCGTCGGCGATCTGTATCTCGTCGCAGCGCAAACGTTTGGAATATTGGATCCACGCCCACTTGGCTTCGATGCAGCTATCGAATTCCCTCCGCATATGGGAATGGCATCTGGTCTCAACGGCCAGCTGAAAATCGTGAATCCAGATTTTCGTGGTCAGATCTACGACTACGAAGAGCTTGCCGCATCATACGGCCAGAAGAAGCGTCCCCCTTACCAGCTTATCAAAACCGTAAGCCCCAGTTGGGACAACGAGGCGCGCAAGCCGGGTAGCGGGCACAGTTTTTATGGTGCTAATCCGGCTTCGTATGCCAAGTGGCTTAGGAACGCGTGTGACATCACCGTGGACAACCTAGCGCATGATCCAACTCAACCGCCGTTAGTGTTCGTAAACGCATGGAATGAATGGGCCGAAGGTGCGCATTTGGAGCCCGATCGAAAGTTCGGGTACGGCTATCTGCATGCCACAGCCAATGTGGTGCGAGACTTCATCGCGCCGGACCCGCGCCTCGTCCGACTGGTTGAACAGTCTCAGAAGACATTTCGCAAGCGATCGAAGTCGGCGATTGTTCTGCACTTGCATTATGACGACCTGTTCGAGGAAATGCGCGAAAGCCTCTCGAACGCTGGTGGTGCCGACCTTTTCGTTGCGTTGCGACGCGACGCTTCGGGCAATGCTGCCGAGCGCGTCCTCAGCGCTTTCCCTAACGCGCGCCTTTCGTATTTCCGCAACCGCGGCCGCGACATGCAGTCGTTTCTCCAGCTTTTGCCACTTCTTCTAAGCGAAGGCTACGAACTGGCCTGCAAGGTGCATAGCAAAAAATCGCTGCATCGGCTTGATGGCAATGCTCTTAGGACCAGCGCGTTGAGCAGCCTGTTGGGATCGGTAAAACACGTTAAGCAAATTGTGCGACGTTTCGAAAAGGACCGCAAATTGGGGCTGTTGGCACCGGCCGGAACACTCCTCGATCTAAGTGAGCTGGACAGAAACATTCTCAATCGCAATTGGTTGGACCGGCTGTTGCCCAGGCTCGGAATGCAGGCTCAAGTCGGTCGTTACGACACTGTTTTTCCTGCGGGGTCGATGTTCTGGTTCAGACCGAAAGCTCTTAAGCCGCTTGCAGATCTATCGCTAGGTCCTGACGATTTTGAGGATGAGGTCGGGCAGATCGACGGAACGCTCGCCCATGCAATCGAACGACTGACCGCCGCCGTGGCTTTGCGCGAAGACTACTCAGTCGGCGAAACTGATACTCACTAAAGGATAAACGATGACTACCATCGAGGATTTTCGAGGATCTTCAGACAGTGAATGGCTTGAGATGCTCGTGGCGAGCGTTCGGAGTCCAGTAGTTTCCGGCCTTACTTTTCCATCGTTTCCGCCGGTTGATTTGCAATCGCAATTCGTCGGCTCCGCAAACGAGAACGCGCTTAGAGAAGCCCACAGTTTTTATACTTTGATGAAGCAAACGGCTCAGCAATACGGAAAGCCGATCGGCAAGGACAGCACGTTCCTGGACTTTGGTACGGGATGGGGCCGGTTCCTTCGATTTGCTTGGAAGGATGTCGCCGAAGACCATCTTTTCGGGGTCGACATCGATCCTGATGTTATCGCGCTGACCAAATCGAACGGTGTTCCCGGGAAACTATCGACTATCGAGCCTTTGGGCTCCTTGAACATGCCGAATGCAAGCGTCGACGCGATCCTCGCCTATTCCGTGTTTACCCACCTGCCGGAGCGGGTGCACCTCCATTGGATGGCGGAATTCAAGCGCATTACGCGCCCCGGGGGGATTGTGGCGCTTACAGTCGAGCCGCGCCGGTTCTTGGAGTTTGTTGCTTCGCTCGAAGGCAAGGTTCCTGAAAGTGGCTGGCATGCGGGCCTGCAGAGGTTCTCCGCAGAAGCGAAAAATCGACTAGCCGAATTCGATGCAGGCCGGCTAGTTTACCTCCCCACTGGCGGCGGCGATCATCGCGGCGCGGAAATCTATGGCGATGCCATCTGCCCCATTCAATACTTGCGGGACAAGTGGGGGCCAGAGTTTGCGGTGCGTGTCCATATCGATGATCCCTCACGCTTTTGGCAGGCAGCCGTAATTCTGCAACGTGTTTAAGACTGCAGCCGATGCTCGAAATAGGCCCGATCCGTGAGGTGGACGACTTAAACCTTGGCCCGCGAGTGGATAATGGCGATGCACTTCTATCCATGCCCACCACCGACGCCGGCTCTTGCGTGATGTCCTCTGGTGCTATGTTGCCGTTGGGGAGCATAGCCAAGATTCCGCCTCAACCCGGTGGAAGAAATGTGCCAATATGGTGTGCGCCGGAGGAAAAAGTTTACGTCGGCGAAATTCGCGCCATACGTCTCACGAATTGTTACTACCTGCCAAAGTTTGGCATATTGATCGACTCAACCGGCCGCATTAGCAAGACGAGCTTCGATGAGGCGCGGTTTGTTGTTGGTGATTTGACTAACCTTCCAGATGTTCGCGTGGACGGTTCGGGGGCTTTCTTCCAGATACCTCCTGATACAGAAATTCTTGACGATGCTGTCGTGTTCATGCCCTGGGGAGCCATGTCCAACTATGGACATTTCATCCTCGATGCACTGCCTTCTCTGTTGTTGTTGAACAAGCTCTCAGCCCCCCGGCAGTGGATCATGGTTTCACCTGCAATGTCGGCTTGGCAGCGCAAGTTGTACGATCTGGTTTCGAATGAACTCGGAAATTTGAGGCTGACGATTGTCGAGTCGGACGTCGTTTTCCTGCGTTCTGCGCTATTTTTTAGCACGATGAACCACTTCCTCCATCACGGCGGAAAGGTATGGGGGGATCTGAGAACTGCGTTGCTTGCTACGGCACTGCCGTCGCGGCCTACACCAAAGCGCGTCTTTATCGTGCGTAACGACGTAAAGCGGGCGTTCGTCAATCAGTCGGAGATCCTAGAGAGACTCTCAGAGCTCGATTTCGAGCCAGTTGCTCCCGAGCGGCTTTCAGTCGAAGAGCAGCGAGAGCTCTTTTCTCAGGCTGAAATCGTAATAGGCGTTTCCGGAGCGGGGCTTGCCAATGTCATTTTTTGCCGACCGGGAACGAGCGTGGTTGAGATCCAGCCAAGCCTTGGGCAAGGGATCTGGGTGCGAAACGTCTGTATTCACCTCGATTTGGGGTGGGCGCCTTTCTTTGTCGAGAGCGCGCCCCCGGACGTAGTCCAAATTGTTGGAGGCAGCGCTCGTCCAGAGATCGGAATTTCTTTTCACGTTCCGGAAGAGCAGTTTTTGGAACACGTTCGCCAAGTCATCGACACAAAGACCTCCAGATCGGAAAAATGAACGCCGCACTCGCACTTTCCCTCATTCGCCGCGAGGTTGCCGGCCGCTATCGCGGATCTGCGCTCGGGCTTTTCTGGTCGCTCCTCAATCCGCTATTCATGTTGGCCGTATATACCTTCTTCTTTGGTATGGTGATGAAGTCGCGTTGGGCCACCCCTGACGGGCAGAACGTCACGCATTCCACCGGAGAGTTTGCCGTCATTCTGTTTTGCGGGCTAATCGTCTTCCAGTTTTTTGCCGAGGTGATTTCGCAGTCGCCCGGCTTGATTGTGGCGAACGCAGGTTACGTCAAGAAGATTGTATTTCCGATCCAGATTCTACCTGTTGTTTCAGCCGGCGCCGCGTTGTTTCACGCTGCCGTCAATCTAGTCGTGCTGCTCGTCTTTGCCTATGCCGCGTTTGGGAATATTCCTTCAACCGTCATTTTGGCTCCGGTGATTTTCACTCCGTTGGTTTTTTTGGTGCTTGGCATCGCCTGGTTTCTGTCTTCAATTGGCGTGTACTTTCGAGACATGAACCAGATCGTAGCGCCGCTCGTGACTGCGACCATGTTCCTGTCCCCAGTATTCTTTCAAAGGACATCACTTCCGACATGGCTGCAACCTTGGCTTTCACTCAATCCACTTGCAATTCCCGTCGAGAGTTTCCGAGCAGTGGTTCTCTTCGGTATGCAACCGGACTGGACGTCGCTCGGCTACTACTCGCTAGCTGCGATCTTGGTTGCCGTTCTCGGCCACCAGTTTTTCCAGAAGACTCGCAGGGGCTTTGCTGATGTCCTCTGAAAAGCTTGGCGTTGAGTTCGGAATTCCAAAGTCGGATATTGCAATTCATGTGAGCGGCGTTTCGAAACATTATGTGATGTTCGAGCGACCAGAGGATCGCTTCAAGCAGATGGTAGTGCCCCGACTGGAACGACTGTTCGGCAGGCCTTCCCGTCGCTACTTTCGAGAATTTGCTGCACTATCCGATGTTTCGCTTGAGATCGGCCGAGGTGAAACGGTCGGCATTGTCGGGCGCAACGGCTCGGGCAAGTCGACCTTGCTGCAGATTATCTGCGGTACGCTGCAGCCAACCAGTGGCTCGGTTAAGGTCAATGGCCGCATCGCTGCCCTACTCGAACTTGGTGCCGGCTTCAATCCAGAATTCACCGGCCGAGAAAATGTCTTCCTCAACGCCGCGATACTCGGCGTACCGCGTAAGGAGATGGAATGGCGTTTCGACGAGATCGCACGGTTTGCCGATATAGGTCCGTTTATTGATCAGCCGGTAAAGACCTATTCGTCGGGCATGTATGTGCGCCTCGCCTTCGCAACCGCCATTAATGTTGATCCGGACATCCTCGTCGTGGATGAGGCGCTTGCGGTAGGTGACGAAGCCTTTCAGCGCAAGTGCTTTGCTCGAATCGAAGACATCAAGGATAAGGGCGGTACCATTCTCTTCGTTAGCCATGGTGCCCAAGCGATCGTGCAACTATGCACACGGGCGATCTTGATCGACAGCGGAGAGAAGATACTCGAAGGACGACCTAAGGCAGTAATAAGTCAGTATCAACGTTTGGTGAATGCAACCGCAAGCGGTGCTGCGGAGATTCGATCCGGCATCGTTGCCATGCGGGATGCAAACATATCTATCGGTGGATCTGCGGAGCGGTCAGCCGCCGAAGCCAGAATAGAAACTGAGGGCCAGAATGCACGGCCGACAGAAATCTCCACCGGGGCTACGTCTGACTTAGGTGATTTCGATTCGTCGTTGATCTCAAAATCGATAGCCTATCAAGAAGAGCGAGGTGCCCGAATTCGCGACGTAAGAATCGTGACTGTGGGAGGAGAGAAAGTTAACGTACTTAAGCTTGGACGAAGATATTTCGTGGAGTACTGGGTCGACTTCGTGACGAGCGCTTCGCGCGTGGGTTTCGGTATTGGAATAACAACGACAACAGGTTTGCATGTAGCTGGCGCCAAGTGCCGGGCATCCAGAGTTGCACTTGCTGCTGCGGGTTCGTCTCTGAAGGCCAAATTTGAATTTACGTGTCTGCTGCTCCCTGGACATTATTTTATTACCTGCCAAGTGCGCGGATTGCCGGAAGAGGACGAGGTGCCTCTCCACCGCATCATTGACGCGATGGCCTTCAGAGTGGCTGAGGAGGATGAAAAACTGCCCGCAGGCTTAGTCGACCTCTCCATGGTAGTGACGATTGAGCGGTGAGTGAAGAATGTCTCTCTCTTCTTCCGGATTCGAATCTCAGTTTCCCGAAATTTTAAAGGCAAGTAATGGTGTTTCGATCGCATTTGTGCATGCTTGGCCTTCGACTTTCAACATAGGCGACTATCTTTCAAGTCCGAGGCATTATTTCGAGTTCGAGTGTTATTCAGTTGAAGAATGTCATATTAAAAAAATACTCATTGTAGGCGGTGGTGCGTTTAATGATCTTGGCGACAATATAGGATCGTTAATAGAATCGGATAGAAAGATAGCGTGGGGGATTGGTCAAAGCATTTCATCTTCTGTTAGATCGTCCAGAGCCGCTGGATCAATCTCGACAAGTTTCTCATTTTTCGGTTCGCGGGATCGTGCTCTTGTCGCGACTAATTCGACTTTGGTCCCTTGTGTGAGTGTTATGGGAGATATTGTTGACATCCCTCCTGGAGCGGGGCTGGGAGTTTTTTTAAATCAAAACCCCGCGGCCAGTGGAAATACGTTCATGGATGCGCTCTCCTCCATGAACGTTGACACGGTACTTGGTACTAACGCGCTTTCGGAGGCAGAATTTCGTGTTAGGTTCGCGCGTACTGGAAGGATTGTAACCAACTCATATCATATCGCCTACTGGGCCCTCTTGTCGGGTCGACAGGTCGCGCTAATTGGGTACTCGTCTAAATTCGCCAGTCTATTCGAGCTTTTCCAGCTTCCCGATAATATCACTCGATACGAGCGTGGCGATGACGCTGGCTTGGCGGAAGCGATTAGCCGTGCGCTGGCTGGTCGATCGTTCTCTTGTCTTCCTTCCCCAGGCGAAATAAAGATGGCATTCAGGCAACTGAATATAAATTATGCCAAAACGCTGGTTCGTGAGGGCTTATTTAGGAAAATCGAATTGTTGGAAGACAATAAGATACAAAAAAGGATAAGAGAAATAGAGGTGTGGAAGAAATATGCCTTAAAAAGGAGATAAGTACAAATTAGGCCGTCCATTTTGTTTCATCGCTAGAATGAAGTAGTTGGAATCGCCGGAAGACAGTGTCATTTTGGTGAAGTCGGCGGAAAACTTCAAGAAGAATTGCTGAGGCAACGGTTGGTTTATCGCATAGGGATCTCAGTCTCCCGTTTAGGTTTGCCACCATATCTCCGCCGCCGACAATGAAGGGTGTTACGCCATCGAAAAGCGTCATGCTGCCTTCTGGAAAGCGTTCATATTCTCCGGATCCGTTAGCCCTCATCCAATTTTCGGTTTCGTACAATTTCACGGTGTTCACTAGGAGAGAACCGGCAAGGCCCAGCGCCCGCTCTGTTCGATCAGGGGAATGGTCGGCAATTGTATCACAGGCTGAAACCAGCCAACGCGTGTTTAATCGCTCTAATAGAAGAGGGCCAGCTTCTTTCCAGATTTTCTGGAAACGCCTCCAGCAACGTTCCTCGACCACACGCCGTCGCAAAAGCACGATTATAGCTGCAAGTGCGTATTCAACCTCGCTTCGCCCTACAAACTCCCGTCTCACCATAGCGAGATGTTCGGCAAGATCGTCTTTTCGTCCGACTGAAACGATCGAGGCAGTCCCGGTCACCGTGCTGGTCGCGAGCTCGGCGATGTCACGTGTGAAAAGAGACTCTAGACCTCCGACTAAACGTTGATCGCGTCGTCGAAAAGGGAATCTTACCCTAGCCATCGCCAATTTCCCTTATGGTCGTGACGACGTATACAAGACTCTAATTGAAAGGCCGGAGTTCCGTTAGGTTCAAAAGGGCTGTCGAAGTCACCTGTACGCGGGACCAATAGCCCGTGAACTCGTCTCGATCCATTGCTTGAAAGTCAGCTATGATTTTCCCGTAATTTTCCGAGAGCGTGTTATTCGCAGGGTTGAGGTCTGTAATTAAGACCAGCCCTGTCGGCGCGCTGTCTATGATCGTGAGTGAAAGCTCTGGGCGATATTTCTGCAAAGTGGGGACCATCTTCCACACATCGCCTGTCCACCAGCCTGGAAATGCTGAGTGAGGATGGTTGGCATCGGCCATATCCCGAGACGTCATATAGAACCCTGGTGGCAAACAATCGTGCAAAGCGATGACTGATTCGGGAGCGCAGTGCTTTTCTGTGTTTATGAAGTCTCGAAGCAGGAATTCAAATAAATGCATGCCGTCAAGAAAGGCAAGATCAATGGGTCTTCCAAGTATAGCCGACGGATTGTGCTGTTCAAAAAAGGCATCACTCGTTTGCTGAAATAGCTGGCAAATCGGTTTTCCACCTATGATGTTCGTCTCGCATCTAAAACGCGGATCAACACCGATCGTCGCGCATTCAGCTAACTTGATCGTATCGCCAAATTGGACACCAATCTCAAAATATGTCGTTGGTTTCGTCTTTTTGTGGATGTCTTCCAGCAAGCTAATATACGACTTGCCTGAAACACGCTCTCTGAAGTCGACGTCCCGCATCGTTGGCTCTCCTCTGGTCGGCATTTGGCAGTGGAGCGTCCCGCCCAGAGTCCGACTGCATGTCATCCGGTGACACATCTATTTTGCCCTAACGCGACAGGCAACATGTGAATTGATTCTTTTCGGGCGAGTGTGACGGGAAGAACTTCTAGCCCTCCCTCGCCCTGCGCTAACGCGATAACCGGGCGACGGGTCGGGGATCTGCAATCTGAAGTGGCGGTGGACGATATTTTGTCCTGGGCCTGCCTGATGGCATCTTCGCGCCTACTCAATTGGCTTGAGGATGGTGATGGCAGTGACGCAGGACGGTCTGAACGGCTTTGATGAAGAATTCCTGGCGAAGTGGGAGCCAACATCGAACCGGGAAAAGTGCTTGGCGCGCGGCGTTCTCTATAGGGAACAAAAGGGCCTTGAAATAGGCGCTCTTAATTTCCCTACTCTACCAGTCGGTGATGTCTCCTACGTCGACTATGCGTCGACTGAAGAACTGAAAAAACGGCATCGCGACCATCCTAAACGGGTACAAAGGATGGTGGATGTGACGTATGTGTGGCCCGGCTCCGGCTCTCTGGCTGCAATTGTCGGTGACACCGATGTCTTCGATTTTGCAATCGCATGTCATGTCATCGAGCATGTGCCCAATGTCCTTGGATGGTTTAGAGGCATCGGCGAAGTGTTAAAGCCAGGAGGCGTGTTCAATCTCGCCATCCCGGATCGTAGATACACTTTCGACATCAGGTGCCCATTAAGCACAATGGGTGAGTTGGTGGAGGCAGATCTTCTTGGATATGTTCGCCCGAGCATCAGGCAGATGTTCGATCATACGTACTATGCCAAAGCCATCGAACCAGGAGCTATCTGGAATATCGATGTCGATGTCGACGCGACCCCTGCATTTTCCGGATCGCCAGCTCCATTCTTGGCTTTGCAACAAGCATACGAAATTAGGGACAATGCATCTTACATCGATAGTCACTGCTGGATATTTACGCCGTCTTCGTTTCTCGACCTGATTGACGGCGCTTGCAGGTTGGGCCTCTTTACCCTGGTTCCGGATTTTCTCGAGCCGACGTCCCCTGGCCAATTCGAGTTCTATTTTTCCGCGAAGAAGCCACCAGTTGAGATGCCAGAAGAAGCACTGAGGTCGCTGCAGGCCGAGAAGATCTCGTCGATCCGCAACAGCTTGCGCAAGCGAGACAAGGAACTGCGCCTGCTCATTTCGTAAGCTGCATCGCCAAGCATGGCTCTTTGATTTTACGCAATTCCGGACGGAAAACCGCTCACACTTTTCCTGGAATTGCTCTAGGAAAGACGCGGATTTCGAGTTGTTTTTGCTGTTGACAGCCGGGGGCGGCCGGGCTCATTGCAATGAGCGTCGGCAGTCTTCCAACAGCAAAGCAGACTGATGAAATTCGGCTCAAGCGGCGTTCGGGGTTTGGCTTCCGAATTGGTTGGAAGGCCAAGCGGACTTTATACCGAAGGTTTCGCCCGGCGCTTGCGGTCGACCGGATTTCAGCAAGGCAAGGTCTTCGTCGGGCGCGATTTGCGCGACAGCAGCCCAACGATTGCCGAAGACTGCATGGCGGCATTGGCCGCGGCCGGCTTCCAGCCGGTCGATTGCGGTCCCATCCCCACGCCCGCGCTCGCCTTTTACGCCCGCCTGCACGGCGCCGCGGCGCTTATGGTGACCGGGTCGCATATTCCCGCCGACCGCAACGGTATCAAGTTCTATGGGCCGAAGGGCGAGATCGACAAGGCGGACGAGGCCGCGATCACCGCTCATGTCGCGGAACTGTCGGATCGATATCCCTGGCCGCCGGCCCATGCGGACCGGCAAGCCGGCCATGAACAGGCGCTCGCGGCCTTTCGAGATCGTGTCGACGGCATTCTGCTCCCTCGCGCCCTTTTCGGAATGCGTCTCGGCGTCTACCAGCACAGCACGGTTGCGGCGGAGCTGCTGGTCGAGGTCCTGCGGTCCTACGGCGCCGAGGTGATCCCCGTCGGGAAACTGGAAACCTTCGTGCCCGTCGATACGGAGGCCGTCGACCAGGAAACGATGGCGAGGGTGAAAGACTGGGTGCGCGAATTCGAATTCGACGCCGTGCTCTCGGCCGACGCCGATGCGGATCGCCCGCTTGTCATCGACGAAAATGGCGAGCTGTTCCGCGGCGACCTGATCGGTCTGGCCACGGCGCTGTTCCTCAAGGCCGACATTGTGGTGACGCCGATCACCTCCAATTCAGGCATCTCCGAGGCTTTCGGATTCGGCGTCAGGAGAACGAAGGTCGGATCCCCTTTCGTCATAGCGGAAATGGACGCCGCGCGGCAGACAGGCGGCATTATCGTCGGCTTCGAAGCCAATGGCGGGGTTCTTCTGGGGTCGGACTGCGTGGTGAACGGCAGGTTTTTGTCGGCGCTGCCGACACGGGATTCATTTTTGCCGATCCTGGCGGTGCTGGGCACGATGGCATCGTCCGGAAAATCGCTGTCCGGCCTGCGCGAAACCTGGAGGCTTCCGGTCTGCGCCAGCGAACGGCTCGAGAACTTCCCTGTCGAGAAATCGCGCGGCTTGATGCGAAAGCTCGCCGACCGCGACGCCTTGCAGCACTTCCTTGCCCCCTTCGGCAGCGTCTTGGACGTCGATGAGACCGACGGTCTCAGGGCACGGATAACCAGCGGCGAGATCATCCATCTGCGGCCTTCCGGCAACGCTCCCGAATTTCGGTGCTATGCCGAGGCCGCCAGCCATGACAGGGCGAGCGAGATTGTGGCAATGGCGCTGGAACGAGCGCGCGACACCACACTGGCAGATGAATCAGAAGCCATATAACGAAGATGGAGCCGGCGATCGCCGCAGGCCTTGGGCGCGGCCCGCTCTACAATAACGGGGACTCGTGCCCCACGTCTCGCTCGAGCCCTGAGAGCATCGATGACAAGAACGGCGTTGATAACCGGCATTACGGGGCAGGATGGCGCCTATCTGGCCCAGCTCCTGCTTTCGAAGGGTTACCGAGTCCACGGCCTGGCGCGGCGGTCGAGCACAGCCGATGTCAACACCACGCGCCTGAAATGGCTGGGGATCGAAAACGACGTGCGGATCGTGGACGGCAACCTGACGGACCTGTCGGGTCTTAGTCGAACCATGCGCGACGTAAGGCCGGACGAGGTCTACAACCTTGCCGCACAGTCTTTCGTCAAATCCTCATGGCAGCAGCCGATTCTGACCGGAAATGTCACCGGTATCGGCGTCACCAATGTTCTGGAGGCGCTGCGTCTCGAGATCCCCGCGGCGCGTTTCTACCAGGCGTCGTCGTCGGAGATGTACGGCCTTATCCAGGAGCCGGTGCAGTCGGAGACCACGCCTTTCCATCCCCGCTCTCCCTATGCGGTGGCGAAGGTCTACGGTCACTGGATCACCGTCAATTATCGCGAGAGCTTCGGCCTGCACGCTTCGAGCGGCATCCTGTTCAATCACGAATCGCCGCTTCGCGGCATCGAATTCGTGACACGCAAAGTCACGGACGCCGTCGCGCGCATCAAGAAGGGCCTGGCAAGGGAACTGCGCCTGGGCAACATCGACGCCAAGCGCGACTGGGGCCACTCCAGGGACTATGTCCGCGCCATGTGGCTGATGCTGCAGCAGGATCAGCCCGACGACTATGTGGTCGCCACCGGCAGGACGACGACGGTGCGCGATATGTGCAGGATCGCGTTCGAGCATGTAGGGCTGGAGATGGATGACCATCTTTTCATCGATCCCGACCTGTTCAGGCCGGCGGAAGTCGAAATCCTTCGCGGCAATCCGGCCAAGGCAAAGGCGAAGCTCGGATGGGAAGCCACGATCTCCCTGGAGGATATGATCCGCGAAATGGTGGACGCCGATCTGGCGCGCCACTCGGCTGCCAGGAATTGAAAGGAAGCTCTTGCATCTACAGGTCGATGACTTGACGCACCGTCTTCTGCCACGCATCCGCGTGCGGACAATTCGTCGTGGTCCGTGAGGCCGGCATGCGCGTTTTGATAACCGGCGCCAACGGTTTCGTCGGGCCCTATGTGGGCGACGCGCTGCGCAGGATTTGCGGCCGCGAAATTGCCATTGTCGCGACCTCCAAGGATGGTGGTCCGCATCCCGCCTTCGGCCAGGTGGAAGAACTGGACGTGACCGATCCGGCCGCCGTCCATGATGCCATTGCCCGTCACCGGCCCGCCCATGTCATTCACATGGCGGCGGTCGCCGCCCTGGGTGCTGCCCAGGCCGATCCCCGCAACACATGGCGCATTCATGTGGGCGGCGCGCTCAACGTGGCCCATGCCGTCCTCGACAAGGCTCCGGACTGCTGGCTGGTTCATGTCGGATCGGGCTTGGTCTATGGCGAAAGCGCCAAGACCGGACGCCCGCTCGACGAAGGCACGCTGCTTGCTCCGATCGACGACTACGCCGTGAGCAAGGCCGCGGCCGACCTCGCGCTCGGCGCGCTTTCGCGCCAGGGGTTGAAGTGTGTCCGAATGCGCCCCTTCAACCATACGGGCCCGGGCCAGACCGAGGCATTTGCCGTGCCGGCCTTCGCCATGCAGATCGCCCGGATCGAAGCGGGCCTGGCTCCGCCGGTGATCCGCGTCGGCAATCTCGATGCGAGGCGCGATTTCCTGGATGCACGCGACATCGCCAACGCCTATGCGCGCGCGGTTCTGAAGAGCCGCGATCTTGCGCCGAACGCCATTTTCAACCTTGCGTCCGGCCTCTCCTGGCGGATGGGAGACATCCTCGATCGGCTGCTGGCCCGCAGCAGCGTCAAGATCGTCACGGAGCAGGATCCGCTGCGGCTGCGGCCGAGCGATCTGCCATGCATCGTCGGCGATGCGACCCGCGCCCGGACCCTGCTCGGCTGGGCGCCCGAGCATCCCTTCGACGATACGCTTGCGGCCGTCCTGGAGGATTGCCGCGCACGCGTGGCCCAGGCGGAGGCAAGGACACATCGCCTGCTTCCCTGAAGCCGGAGCTGAGCCGCTCCCGCGCCAGCACTGCTCGAAGCAGCCGCGCGACGCGTGCGGCTTACGATCCACCGCCGGGCGATCGGCGACGAACTGGCCGGAAATGGCGCCCCGCCTCGCTGCCGATTTTAGTTGATCTCCCGGCATTGAGCTTTGCGCCGCCTCGTCCTATAAGGCCGCGCGCAGCGCGGCATGCCCGCCTGCTGGGGCGTCGCCAAGTGGTAAGGCATCGGTTTTTGGTACCGACATTCCCAGGTTCGAATCCTGGCGCCCCAGCCAACCTCCACATCAGCGCCGAGCTCGAACGGACGATCGGTCAAGGCGTTTGAAGCATCGCGTGGTTCGACCGGAAAGCCGTCGGACATCAGGCGCCTTGAATGGCGATTGCGGTGGTGAGCAGGATCAGGCTCAGCATCGCCAGTGCCGCGCGGATAACGTGCGACAGTTCCCAGCGGTTGCGCAGCGCTGTCCACTCCTGCGCTGATGGGAGCGGAGCTCCGTCGCTGCCTTCAGTCGCGAAGAAGCGCTTTGCCGGCGCGTTCAATTCCACGTCCTGCAGCCAGTGCTTGTTGACCGGCTGGGTCATGAACCAGAAGACAAACTGCATGGCGAGGAGCGCGATCAAGGCGCCGGCGATCAGCCAGACATGGAGCGCACCGCTCGACGTCAGCATCAGCGCAAAAGTCGCGAGGATCCCACCGATCTCCGCGATGCCGCCTCCAATCGTGAAACCCGGGTAGTAGATGCGTTGGACAACGAAATACTCTTGCCTACCGAGTAGCAACTTGCCGGGCAGCTCCAGCGCGTGGGCGAGCGCCATAGCCATCGCCCCGGCCACAAGGACGACGGTCAGGACCTCCAGAAAGACATACATCGGATCGGCATCTCACTCCAGCTCGAGCGCTTGTGCGGAAGCAACCTCGTCAAGACGGAACGTGATCCTGCCGACCGAGTTCCCATCGGCGTACGCTCCAATTCCGCCGGGCAGCGCGCTGTATGGGCCGTGAGCTGGGCGAAACACCGCGATCGTTTCGACACCTAAACCTTTTCCGCCGACAGGCGTTGTTCGTTCCAGACGGACCGACAAACACCGTTCGGAGAGGTTTCAACCGATGTATTTCATGGCATTGGCCACCGATTATGATGGCACGCTGGCGCATGATGGCCTGGTCGCGGCCAGCACGATCTTGGCACTGGAGAAGCTGAAGAAGTCCGGGCGCAAGCTGATCCTGGTCACCGGGCGGGAACTGCCCGATCTCAAGGAGGTGTTTCCCGAACTTTCCCTGTTCGACAAGGTCGTCGCCGAAAACGGCGCGCTGGTCTACACGCCGGCCAGCGAGGAAGAGCGCACGATCGCCCCCTCGCCTTCCGCGGATCTTGTCGACAGGCTCAAGAAGCGCGGCGTGAAGCCGCTGTCCGTCGGCCGCTCGATCGTCGCCACCTGGGAGCCGCACCAAGCCACCGTGCTCGACGTCATCAAGCAGCTCGGGCTGGAGCTGGAGATCATCTTCAACAAGGGCGCGGTGATGATCCTGCCTTCCGGCATCAACAAGGCGACCGGGCTGGTGGCGGCGCTAGACGACCTGAAGCTGTCGCCGCACAATGTCGTGGCCGTCGGCGACGCCGAAAACGACCACGCCTTCCTCAGGGCTTCGGGCTGCAGCGTCGCGGTGGCCAACGCGCTGCCCGCCGTCAAGGAAACTGCCGACCTCGTCACCAGGGAGGCGCGCGGCACGGGCGTCGAGGAACTGATCCGCAAGCTGATCAAGCACGATCATCTGGTGGCTAAGAAACGCTTGCGCGGCGTGCTGCTCGGGACCTCGCGCGGGAAAGAGATCTATCTGTCGCCGATGGAAACGGTGCTGATCGCCGGCAGCTCGGGCATCGGCAAATCGACCTTGGCCATAGCGCTCACCGAGCGGCTGGTCGAAAAGGGTCTGCAATTCTGCATTTTCGACCCCGAGGGCGACTATGACGAACTGAAAGGCGCGGTGCCGCTCGGCAACGGCTCGACCGCGCCGAACAAGGAACAGTTGCTGGAATTGATCGAGAAACCGCAGACCAATATCGTGGTCAACGGCCTGGCGCTGAAGGTCGATGAGAGGCCCGATTTCTTCGCCGAATTGCTGCCCGGCCTCGGCAATGTCCGCTATCGCACGGCAAGGCCGCACTGGCTGATCATCGACGAGGCGCATCATTTGATGCCCAAGCGACGCGGGGATACGCGATCCGTGCTTTCGATCGAGCTGCCCGGCACGGTGCTGATCACCGTCCATCCGGAAGCGATCTCGACCGATGCGCTCGGCCTGGTGACGGCGGTGATTGCGCTTGGGCCCAAGGCAAAGGGCGTGATCAAGACCTTCTGCAAGGAAACGGGGCTCCAGGCTCCAAAGAACATGCCGTTGCCCAAGGACGACCGGGTGCTGTTCTGGCGGCCGCACGACGGCAAGAAGCCGTTCACGATAAAGGCAATCGAGCCCGACCAGTCGCTGAAGCGCCACAGCCGCAAATATGCAGAAGGCGAACTCGACGAGGCGGGCAGCTTCTACTTCACCGGTCCGAGGAAGGCGATGAACCTCAGGGCCCACAATCTCATCATCTTCGCGCAGATGGCGGAAGGCATCGACGACAGGACATGGGAATACCATCTGCGCGCCGGCGACTACTCCAAATGGTTCCGCCAGCAGATCAGAGACGAGGACCTCGCCCGAGAAACGGCTGAGGCGGAGAAGAACAAGACATTGTCGGCCGACGAGAGCCGCAAGCTGGTGATCGACGCCGTGCGCCGCCGCTATACGGCGCCAGCCTCCGCTGCGGAGAAGTAGGGCAGATTCGCCAGCCCGAACCGGCCGAGCTCTCAGCTCGCCTCGCGCATCGCCTCGGCGGCCTGCAGATCGACCGAGACCAGTTGGCTGACGCCCTGCTCGGCCATGGTGACACCGAACAGCCGGTCCATGCGCGCCATGGTGATGGGGTTGTGGGTGATGATGACGAAGCGCGTCTCGGTGGTCTTCGACATCTCGTCCATCAAATTGCAGAAGCGCTCGACATTGTGGTCGTCGAGCGGCGCGTCGACCTCGTCGAGCACGCAGATCGGCGCGGGGTTGGTGAGGAACACCGCGAAGATCAGCGACATCGCCGTCAGCGCCTGCTCGCCGCCGGAAAGCAGCGTCATGGTCTGCGGCTTCTTGCCGGGCGGACGGGCGAGGATTTCCAGCCCCGCCTCCAGCGGATCTTCCGACTCGATCAACTGCAGCTCGGCCGTGCCGCCGCCGAACAGATGCGAGAACAACCGCTGGAAATGGCCGTTGACCACCTCGAAGGCCGACAGCAGCCGCTCGCGGCCCTCGCGGTTGAGGCTCTGGATCGCCTGGCGCAGCTTGCGGATCGCCTCGATGATGTCCTCGCGCTCGGAGACGATGGTCTCCAGGCGCTCCGACAATTCCTTCTGCTCTTCCTCGGCGCGCAAATTGACGGCGCCGAGCCGCTCGCGCTCGATCTTCAGCCGGTCGAGCTGGCGTTCGATCTCGGCCATGTCGGGCATCGGATCGTCGGCTTCCAGGCCGGTATGCTTGATGACCAGATGCGGCGGCGTGTTCAGCGCCTCCTGGATGCGCGCCTCGATCTCGGCGCGGCGTTCATCCGCCGCGGTCAGCCGCTCCTCGGCGCGAACGCGGGTTTCGCGTGATTCGGCGAGCGACTGGATGGCGGCGGTGGCCGCCTTGTCGAGCTCCGCCTGCTTGTTTTCCGCCTCCTGCAGACGGTCGCCAGCAGCCTTGCGCAGCGCCTCGGCCTCGGAAAGCTGCGTCAGCAGGGCGCGGCGCTTGGCGTCGATCTCGTCGGGCGCATCGGCCAGCCTCTCGCGCTCGGCTTCGGCTTCGGCCTTGCGCTCGCCGAGCGCCGCGATCTGCGTCGAGGCATTTTCGGCGCGCTCCAGCCAGTTCCTTCGCTCGGTGCCGATGGCGTCCAACCGGCGAATGCGCGCCTCGGCCTCGCGCCGCAGCCCTTCATGCACGGCGCGTGCATCGGCAAGCGTGGCGCGGTCGCGCGAGACGTTGGCGGAAGCCTGTTCGAGCTGAAGCTGCAGGTCGCCGAGATCGGGCGCGTCCTTCAGCATCTCCTCGGCTTCGAGAAAGGAGGCCTGCGTCTCCTCGTGGCTGTCAACGATGCGAGCGCGTGCCTCTTCAAGCGCGGCGCGCCGGCTCAACAGCTCGCCGCCGGCCTTCTCGGCCTCGGCCAGCGCGTTGCGCGCGGCATCCAGCGCATGCTGGGCGTCGCGGCCGGCCTGGCGCGCATTGCGCTCGGCCTCACTTGCCTGGCGCATCGCCTGTTCGGCGCGCGCCAGCGCTTCCTCGGCCTCGCGCACGACGCGCGTCGCCTGCACGGCTTCGGCGTCGAGCTCGGCCAGACGGTTCTTCTGCGCCAGCCGCTGCGCGGCGGCGGTCGGGGCATCGGCGCTCGCGGTCAGGCCGTCCCAGCGCCAGAGCGCGCCGTCTCGGCTGACCAGCCGCTGGCCGGGCGAAAGCTGCGCCTGGAGACGGCGGCCGTCGGCGCCGTCGACGATGCCGATTTGCGCGAGGCGGCGGGCAAGCTGCGGCGGCGCGCGCACGACGCTGGCCAGGCTCTCCACGCCTTCAGGCAACGCCGCATCGCCGGGCTGCACCGCGCTTTCGCCCCAATGCACCGGAGCGCTGCGGTCAAGCGGGACGTCGAGATCCTCGCCGAGGGCCGCGCCAAGCGCGGTTTCATAGCCGCGCTCGACATTGATCTGCTCCAGCACGGACGGAAAGAGATCGCCGCTGGCGGCATTGAGGATCTTGGCCAGCGTGCGCGCTTCGGTCTCGATGCGCGCCAGTTCGGCCCTTGCATCCTGCAGCGGCGGGCGAGCGGCGCTTTCGGCCGCGCGCGCCTCGGCGACGGCCTGCTCGGCGGCAATGGCGCCGGCCTCGCTCTCTTCCAGCCGAGCCAGCGCGTCCTCGACCAGCAGGCGCTTCTCGGCCGGATCGGGCAGGCCGGAAATCCGCGCGACGACATCGGAAAGCTCGCGGTCAACCTCGGCGAGCTGGCGGGCGAAGCGGCCGCGGCGCTCGGCGGTCTCGCGCAGCGAGCGCTCGATCTGGTGGCGCGAGGCGGCCGCCTCGGCGCGCTCGGCAGTCAGCGCGGCAAGTTTCGCCTCGCTTTGCGACAGCGTCGCGCCGGCCTGCTCGAAGGCGGCGCGAGTGGTCGCCTCGCGCTCGGCGGCACCGGCGTTCTCCGAATTGAGCTCGGCCTCCTCGGCGCGCAGGCGCTCGAGGATGTCGGCATTGTCGCGCACCATCCGCTCCTCGCGGGCGATGTCGGCGTCGAGCTGCTGCAGCCGACGTTCGAGCTCGGTCTGGCGCGCACGGATGCGGCCGGCCTCTTCCTCGATCTGGGTCTTGGCGATCGACAGGCGCTGGAAGGCGGCTGCGGCGGCAGCTTCCGCGTCACGCAAATCCGGCAGCCGGTGCGCGGCTATGCCCTGCTCCCTGGCCGCCGCCATCTGGGCGGCGGCGCGGTCGCCAACCAGCGTGGTGGCGACCGCAAGCGCTGAACGTGCCTCGCCTTCCTGCGCCTTGGCCAGCGTCCAGCGCAGATGCAAGAGCGTTGCCTCGGCCTTGCGGATATCGGCCGACAGGTTCTTGAAGCGCGAGGCCTGGCGCGCCTGGCGCTTCAGGCTCTCGATCTGGCCTTCCAGCTCGCCGACGACGTCGTCCAGTCGCTCGAGATTCTGCTCGGCACCCTTCAGTCTGAGCTCGGCTTCATGACGGCGCGTGTGCAGGCCGGAAATGCCGGCCGCCTCTTCGAGCAGCGCGCGACGGGCCTGGGGCTTGGCCTGGATCAGCTCGCCGATGCGGCCCTGCCCGACCATCGAGGGCGAGCGCGCGCCTGTCGACTGGTCGGCGAACAGAAGCTGCACGTCCTTGGCGCGCGCTTCCTTGCCGTTGATGCGGTAGAGCGAGCCCGCCTCGCGCTCGATACGGCGCGACACCTGCAATTCATCGGCATCGTTGAAGGCGGCGGGTGCCGTGCGATCGGTGTTGTCGAGGAAAAGTGTGACTTCGGCGGTGTTGCGCGCCGGCCGGGCACCCGAGCCCGAGAAGATCACGTCGTCCATGCCGGACGCGCGCATGTTCTTGTAGGAGCTTTCGCCCATCACCCAGCGCAGCGCTTCGACAAGGTTCGACTTGCCGCAGCCGTTCGGCCCGACAATGCCGGTCAGCCCGCGTTCGATGACGAACTCGCCGGGCTCGACGAAGGACTTGAAACCGAGGAGGCGAAGGCGCGAAAACTTCATTCGCGCCGCCCAACACTACAGGCGTGCGCGCCGAAGCCGGACCGCTTCGGCGCGGCCTGGATGTCAGAGCAGAGGGTCGATGATGGCCGACATTTCCTCAATCGACATCGCCCCTTTGTAGGTCTTTCCATTGATGAAGAAGGTCGGCGTCGAGTCGACCTTGAACTCGTCCGCTCCGCGTTTCTGGACTGCTCTCACATCGTCCAGAAGTTTCTGGTCCGTCAAGCAGGACTCAAAGGACTCCTGTGTAAAACCGGCCAGCTTGGAGATCTGCAGCAGCGCTTCCTTGGTGTTGCTGACGCCAACCCAGCTCGGCTGCTGCTTGAACAGCACGTCGACCATGGCGAAGTAATTGTCCTTCGAGCAGCGCGCCAGCATGAAGCCGGCCTCGGCGCTCGGGTCGAACGGGAATTCGCGCAGGATGTAACGGGCCTTGCCTGTGTCGATATATTTGGTCTTCAGCTCAGGGAAAGTGGTCATGGCGAAATGCGCGCAATGCGGGCAGGTCATCGACGCGTATTCAACGATGGTGACCTTGGCGTCGTCCTTGCCGAGCTGCTTTTCGGGCAGCGCGCCGGGCTTGAGCAGTTCCGCCATGTCGACGGTGCCCTGCGCCTCGGGCACCTGGGCCGCCGCCGGCGTGGCGGCCGGCTTGGCAGGCGTCGACGGGTTGGCCGGTTTCACATCGGCGGCCTTGGCCTGCTCGCCGGAGTCGCTGCATGCTGCAAGCAGCGCCACCGCAGGAACAGCAGCCAGCGTGGTCAGAAGGTTTCTGCGAGACAGACTTTTGCCAAACGGGGCACGGTTCATGCGAATCACCTGATATCGGTTGGATTTTGCAATGCAAGGGCTAGAAAAGGCGAGAGTTGGCGCGAATTAAGGCATCGCGATCCCCAATCCAATCGGGAAACTCGATCATGAGCATCACGAATGCGCGAGATCGGTAACGCATTCATGACGCTTCTTACGACCCTTTGGGCTTCCTTTCACCCATAATCGTGGCGCCGAGCCGCTCCAGCGAAGCGCGCAGGCCGTCATCCTCGATCTTGCCGACCATGCGCGAAAGCTTCGATTTCTCGGCGTCGCTCAAAGGGCGCGGCGCCGGCTTTGGGCGCGCCTTTTGCGAAAGCACCGGTTTTTGCAGAATCTTGATGCGGCCGACCGCGTTGAAACCCAGGAAGGCGTTGACGCGGTTGATGACCTCGCCGGCCTCGTGCTGCAGATGCAGCGCAGCCATGCCTTCGCAGGCGATGATCAAGGTCGCCGGCTCGAACGGGTCGTCCTCATGCAGCCGGCGCGGCCACTGGATCTTCTCTGGCCGCGAGTAGGCGGCCAGGCGCGGTCCGGCGATCTCTTCCCAGGACTGCACCAACCCTATCGAGATGCCGGCGCGCTTCTTCAACACCGGATCGAGGATCTCGGTCGCGAGATCGCTCACCGGAACGGGATTGCCGAAGGGCCTTTTCCCTGCCATGTGCGTTCTCCAGTCCCCAGCTCATCCGATCAATGACACCGCTCGATCAGACCCGCAAGGCATCACAGAAGGCCCCGTCCGGCGATACGGGATCCGGAGATACCAGCAAAGCTGGATCCCGGGATATCGGGGCCCGCCTGCTTGCCTGGTATGATGCGCATCATCGCGACCTGCCCTGGCGCGTGACGCCGGGCGCGTTTGCGCGCGGCGCAAGGCCTGACCCCTATCGCGTCTGGTTGTCCGAAGTGATGCTGCAACAGACCACGGTCGAGGCGGTAAAAGCCTATTTCCGCAAGTTCGTCGAGAAATGGCCGACGGTCGAGGCGCTGGCGGCGGCACCCGCCGAGGACGTGATGAAGGCCTGGGCCGGGCTCGGCTATTATTCCAGGGCGCGCAACCTGAAGGCCTGCGCCGACCTCGTGGCGCTGCGAGGCGGCCGCTTTCCCGACACCGAGGCGGGCCTGCGCGAATTGCCCGGCATTGGTGCCTACACCGCGGCGGCGATCGCGGCGATCGCCTTCGACCGGCCGGCGGCGGTCGTCGACGGCAATGTCGAGCGGGTCGTGGCCCGGCTCTATTCAATCGAGACGCCGCTCAGCGAAGCCAAACCGCAAATCCGCGCCCTGGTGGAAAAGCTGGTCCCGCAAACGCGGCCCGGCGATTTCGCCCAGGCGATGATGGATCTCGGCGCGACGATCTGCACGCCGAAGCGGCCGCGCTGCATGCTGTGCCCGGTGCGCGAGGATTGCAGCGCCATTCTCAGCGGCGATCCGGAACGCTTTCCGGTCCGCCTGCCGAAGGACGACAAGCCGCTGCGCAAGGGTGCCGCCTTCGTCGCCGAGCGCGATGACGGCGCCATCCTCTTGCGCAAGCGGCCCGACAAAGGCCTGCTCGGCGGCATGACCGAAGTGCCGACCACCGCCTGGACCGCCAGGGTGGATGGCGCGACGACCGCGGACGCCGCGCCTTTTCCCGCCGATTGGCGGCGCGCCGGGCAGATCGGCCACGTCTTCACCCATTTCGCGCTCGAGCTCGACATCTTTCATGCCCACGTCAAGCGCGATGCGCCCGACGGGCATTTCTGGTCGCTGGCCCATGAAATTTCCGGGGAAGCGCTGCCCACCGTCATGAAAAAGGTAATCGAGACGGCCATACCGGGCGCGACCAAAAAGCAGCAGCATTGAAAGGACCGCAATGACCGAAATCCGCCATATCGTCTTCGACATCGGCAAGGTGCTTATCCATTACGATCCGGACATTCCGTTCAGCCGCCTGATCCCCGATGCCGAGCAGCGGAAGTGGTTCTTCGACAATGTCTGCACGAGCGCCTGGAACATCGAGCAGGACCGCGGACGGACATGGGAAGAGGCCGAGGCGGCGCTGATCGCCGACCATCCCGACCACGCCGATAACATCCGAAATTTCCGCCGCCACTGGCATGAGATGGTGCCGCATGCCTACGAGGATAGCGTCGCCGTCATGCTCGGCCTGATCGAGAGGGGCCACGACGTGACTATGCTAACCAACTTCGCCGCCGATACGCTTGCCGAAGCCAGGCAACGTTTCGATTTCCTCAACCGGCCGCGCGGCGTCACCGTCTCCGGCGAGATCGGCCTGATCAAGCCGGATCAGGCGATCTACGACCATCACGTCGCCGCATTCGGGCTCAAACCGCCCGCGACATTGTTCATCGACGACAGCCAGAAAAATGTCGATGGCGCCAAAGCGGCAGGCTGGCAGGCCGTGCTGTTCACCGACGCCAAGGCGCTTAAAGCAGACCTTGAGCGGCTGGGGATTGCAGCCTGATCTGAATCGCTTGCGGCGATCCGTTGATGTTTCAGCTTCAGGCGGATCAGGCCCCCGCCCGCTCCATGCCGAGGCGCGCGATGCGGCGCAGCTCGTCGATCGGGGTCAAGCCGCCGCTGCGCTCATAGTGCCAGAAGGTCCAGCCGTTGCAGGCATCCAGCCCCTGCACCTCGGCGCCGATCTTGTGGATCGAGCCGGCGCTGTCGCCGATGGCCAGCGTGCCGTCGGCGCGCACTTTCGCCGCCCAGCGCTTCTTGGCGTCGTAGAGCGTGGCGCCCGGCGTCATCAGGCCGTTGTCGATCAGGCTGATGAAGGCGACGCGCGGTTCGGCGCGCTTGCCGGAAAGCACGGTGAGATCGGCGCTTTCCAGCGGGCGCACCGCGGCGATGCGCTCATTGGCGGCATCGATATAGGCTTGTTCGCGCTCGATGCCGACAAAGTGGCGACCAAGGCGCTTGGCGACGGCGCCGGTGGTGCCGGAACCGAAGAAGGGATCGAGCACGACGTCGCCCGGCTTGGTCGAGGCCATCATGATGCGGGCAAGCAAGGCTTCCGGCTTCTGCGTCGGATGCAGCTTGTTGCCATTCTCGTCCTTGAGCCGCTCGCCGCCGGTGCAGATCGGGAACAGCCAGTCGGAGCGCATCTGCAGGTCGTCGTTCGAGGCCTTCAGCGCTTCGTAGTTGAAGGTATAGCCCTTGGCCTTCTGGTCTCGCGAGGCCCAGATCATCGTCTCATGCGCGTTCTGGAAGCGGCGGCCGCGGAAATTCGGCATCGGGTTGGTCTTGCGCCAGACGATGTCGTTCAGGATCCAGAAGCCGAGATCCTGCATGCGGGCGCCGACGCGGAAGATGTTGTGATAGGAGCCGATGACCCAGATGGTGCCGCTGGGCTTCAGCACGCGGCGCGCCGCGAGCAGCCAGGCACGAGTAAAGGCGTCGTAGGCCTCGAAACTCTCGAACTGGTCCCAGTCGTCGTCGACGGCGTCGACCTTGGACTGGTCGGGCCGGTGCAGGTCGCCGTCGAGCTGCAGATTGTAGGGCGGGTCGGCGAAGATGACGTCGATCGACTTTTCCGGCAGCCGGTCGAGCGCGGCGACGCAATCGCCTTTCAGGATGGTATCCAGCCATTCGGACCGCTGGGGAGCGTGGGAAAGCTCGTCGAGAAGACGCATGGCAGACATCAAAACACCCAAAGCACGCGTTACGGTTTACTGACTGTTATGGTTACCGATCAGCGTAAACATTCAGTGAAGGCTGCAGACGCTTGCGCGGTTTGCGAAGAGCGGCCCGTTGGTGTATGCCGCACCGCTTGGGCCAGCCATGCCATGCTCCCCTTCTCAACTTCCGGATTGCCATGCCCCAGCCAGACCTTGTCATCTTCGATTGCGACGGCGTGCTCGTCGATTCCGAAATCATCGCCGCGCGCGTCGATGCCGAGCTTCTGACGTCGGCCGGATTCGAGATTTCGGCCGAGGAGCTTGCCGAGACCTATGCCGGCCTGACCTTCAAGGACATCATGCTGCGGGTCGAGGAGAAGTCGCGGATCCCATTCCAGGCCTCGCTGATCGACCGCGAGGAAGAACTCGTCGACCGCAAGCTGCGCGCAGACGTGCGCGTCATCGACGGCGCCCGCGAGGCGGTTGCCGCAGTCACCGCGCCACGCGCCGTCTGCTCCAATTCACGCACCGAGCGGGTCGAATTCATGCTGGAGAAGGTGCGGCTGCTGCCGTTCTTCGCCGGCCGCATCTTTTCGGGCCTCGATATTCCCAGCAAGAAGACCAAGCCGGCGCCGGACGTGTTCCTCTACGCCGCCGAAAAGCTCGGCGCCAACCCGAAGAACACTTTCGTGATCGAGGATTCCGTGCACGGCATCGCCGGCGCCAGGGCCGCCGGCATGCGCGTCATCGGCTTCACCGGCGCCGGGCACAGCTATCCGGGCCATGCCGATGCGCTGACCGAGGCCGGCGCCGAAACGGTCATCCGGCGCTGGGCGGAGCTCAACAGCACGATCGCGGCGCTGTCGGAGTGGTCCGAAGACGCCTAGAAATTCAAGGGACCCGGCTACGAGCGCGTCGTCAGCGTCGACAGCTGGTCAGTGTCGTAGCGGTTTCGCAGATCGGCGAGCGCTTTCGGATTCGGCGCGCCCTGCGCCGTGAGTTCGGCAAGCTCTTCGAAATAATGCTCGTGACCGGGCGGAGAGACGGTCATCAGCACGCGCGCCGGCTTCTTGCTGACATTCGTGATGTTGTGCGGCATTCCCGGCGGGATGAACAGAAAGGTGCCGGGCGTTGCCCGAATCGTCCTGTCGCCGACATGCCATTCACACTCGCCCTCGAGCAGGTAAAAGGTCTCTTCCTGCACCCGGTGAACGTGTCGCCCGGTGGCGAATTCCGGCGGGATCGTCCAGTCGAACATGCTCGTATGCGTGGTATTTTCATCGGTAACGAGGAAAGCCATTGGATGGCCACGCAACATGACGCCCTTCTTCTCGTCGGGCATGCGGATGACGGCATCAGCGCTCATATGATCCTCCTCTGACAGGGCGCTTGTTTGCGGCAAGCGTTCGCGCAACATCGGCTGCTCACGCCGGAAAGTCGTGAATCCGTTGCCAAAAATTTGCTAAAAGACTCGAATGACAGCCAGGGGCGACGCCTACCAGTTCGGCCCGTTCCGCCTCGATCCCGAGGTGGGCATTCTCTTTTACGGGGCCGAGCCGACCATGCTTGGGCGGCGCGCCGTGGCGCTGCTGCGGCTGCTGATCCAGAATGCGGGCCAACCCGTATCGAAGGACGCGCTGATCGACGCGGGCTGGGGCGGATCGGCGGTTGCCGATAACAATCTGACGGTTCAGATTGCAGCCTTGCGCCGGACTCTGGCCGACGCGGCGAATGTCGCGAGTTGGATCGAGACTTTGCCGCGCCGCGGCTATCGCTATGTCGGACCGGCCGTCGCCACCAGTCTTCCCGACACCTCGGCCACCACCCGCGCCGCGTCGGCGCCGATGTTGCCTGAAAAGCCCTCGATCGCGGTCCTGCCGTTCTCGAATTTGAGCGGCGACCCGCAGCAGGAGTATTTTGCCGATGGGATGGTGGACGACATCATCACAGGTCTGGCGCGCATCAAATGGCTGTTCGTCATCGCGCGAAACTCGAGCTTCAGCTACAAGGGTCGCGCCATCGACGTGAAGCAGGTCGGCCGCGAGCTTGGCGTTCGCTATGTCCTCGAAGGCAGCGTGCGCAAGGCCGGCGGCAGCGTGCGTGTTGCCGCGCAAATGATCGATGCTTCGACCGGCGCCCATGTCTGGGCCGAGCGCTACGATCGCAGCTCCGAAGACATCTTTGCGCTCCAAGACGAGATCGCACTGGCAGCAGTAGGAGCGATTGCGCCGAGCGTGCGGAAAGCCGAAATCGAACGAGTCAGGCGCAAGCGCCCCGACAGTCTCGATGCCTACGATCTAGTGCTGCAGGCCCAGCCTGACGTGGATTCAGGCATGCCGGATCAGGTAACCAGGGCGCTGGTGCTTCTCGAGCGTGCGCTCGCGCTCGAACCGGCCTATGCGCTGGCGCATGGCAATGCCGCGATGTGCCATCATTGCCTGTTCCTTCGCGCCGGCCTGCAGGAGATCAACCGTGCGTCTTCGATCCGCCACGCGCGGTCGGCCATCGTCCACGGGCAGGATGATGCGCTCGCCCTCACATGGGCGGGCTTTTCCATCGGAATGGATGCGCATGATCGCGCCGGCGCATTCGCGGCATTGGAAGCTGCGCTTGCCATCAGTCCGTCATCGGCGCTGACCTACATTCTCGGCAGCGTCATGCTCGGATGGAGCGGTGAAGCAGAGCGCGCGATAGAGTGGAGCGAGCAGGGCATACGGCTGAGCCCGTTCGATTCATGGGCCTGGGCCGCATTTGACGCGCAGGCGATGAGCCATGTGCTGCGCGGCCGCTACGAAGAAGCTTGCCGTGCTGCCTACAAGTCCGTCCAAGCCAATCCGGCGCACAGTATCACCTATGTGCAATTGGCCGCCGCGCTGGCCAAGCTTGGCCGATTGGACGAAGCGAGGGCGGCCGCCGCCCGCGTGATCGAGCTTCAGCCTGGCTTTCGCTACAGCCGCCAGTTTGCAGGCGTGAATTGCGCGCCCGCGCTCGCGCAGGCTCTTGGCAGCGCATTACGGGCAGCCGGATTACCTGAGTAGACGACGAACACGTTTGTTTCGTTGGCCAGCGAGACGCCGTTGTTGTTTCCTGCCGTTGCTCAGTTCGTCGCCGGAGCGCGCTTCTTCCCCTTGCCTTTCGGCTTGTCGGCCGAGGCGACCGGCGTGTTCTCGTCATAGCCGGCATAGGCCTGGTAGTCGCGCGCGGTCGGCTCAGGCACCACGACGTTGTTGTCGACGAAGACGAACTGGGTAGCGGCCGATGGGTCGGTAATCTGCACCTGGTACGGATGCAGCTGCGAATAAAGCACCTCGTCGCCATGCTGAACCGCGATGCGGATCGGCATGGTGACGGTGCCGGGCGCGAACATCGGCCCCGGCACGACCTTGCCGGCGACGGCTATCTTCATCGACATCTGGCCGTTGGCATGGGTGCAATCGCGCGTCACGTCGGTGATCGACGCCTGGTAGATGATCTTTGACGGATCGCGATTGGGATCGACGGGTTGGCCGTTAGGTCCGACCTGCACGGCCGCGGCGGCTGCCTGGGCCTCGGCGTCGGCCGCGGCGTCAACCTTCTTTTTCTTGGGCTTCGCCGTCGTGCCCTTGGCATAGGTGTTGAAATAGGCGGTGCCGTCGCGCAGCGTCACTTTCGGGCAATAGGCGCGCAGCTGGCTGGCGAGGATCTTGGGATCCTGCGGCGGCGGCGGCGCGACGGGATCCTTCTTGGTTAAACCAAAGTTAAGAATACCATTGTCGCTCGATTGGCAGCCGGCGGCGGCAAGCATAAAGCCGGTGAGCGCCAGACCCGCGACAAAACGACGGTTGACCGAATAAAACCCCATGAAACTGCACTTCCCTCTCACAAAGCCGGTGACGTATAGCAACCGCGCGGCAAAAATGCGACTGAGCGGGCTCGGAAAATTAACCAATTGCCGTGGATGACTCGACCGGCAGCAATAGGCCTTTGACGATGCAATATGTGAGTACCCGCGGGGATGCGCCCGCGCTTGGATTTTCCGACGCTGTGCTGGCCGGCCTGGCGCGCGACGGCGGGCTTTACGTGCCGCGCGAGTGGCCGCAGTTTTCGGCCGCCGACATCCGCGCCATGCGCGGGCTTGCCTATCCGGACCTTGCCATCCGCGTGCTGGCGCCGTTCCTCGGCGGCGAGATCGCGGCGCCCGTCTTCGAGCGGCTGGTGCGCGAGGCCTATGCGACTTTCCGGCATGAAGCCGTCTGCCCGCTGGTGCAGACCGGGAAAAACACCTTCATCCTCGAGCTGTTCCACGGCCCGACGCTGGCCTTCAAGGACGTGGCGATGCAGTTGCTGGCGCGGCTGATGGACCATGTGCTGTCAGAACGCGGCCAGCGCGCCACCATCGTCGGCGCGACCTCGGGCGACACCGGGGGTGCCGCGATCGACGCATTCTCCGGCCGCGACCGCACCGACATCTTCATCCTGTTCCCGCACGGCAAGGTCTCGCCGGTGCAGCAGCGCCAGATGACGACGTCGAGCGCGGCAAACGTCCATGCGCTGTCGGTCGAGGGCAATTTCGACGACTGCCAGGGCCTGGTGAAGGACATGTTCAACGACCACGCCTTTCGCGACCGAGTGTCGCTGTCGGGTGTGAATTCGATCAACTGGGCCCGCATCATGGCCCAGATCGTCTATTATTTCTCGTCTGCGTTGTCGCTCGGTGCGCCCGACAGGCCGGTCTCCTTCACCGTGCCGACGGGCAATTTCGGCGATATTTTCGCCGGCTACGCCGCCAAGCGCATGGGCCTGCCGATCGAGCGGCTGATTATCGCCACCAACGACAACGACATCCTGGCGCGCACGCTGGCGAGCGGCGAATACCGCACCAAGGGCGTGTTCGCCACGACCTCGCCGTCGATGGACATCCAGGTGTCGTCTAATTTCGAGCGGCTGCTGTTCGAGGCCGCGGGCCGCGATGCCGAGACGGTGCGGCGCTATATGAACGGCCTGAAGCAGTCAGGCGCCTTCACCATCGAAGCAGGCGAGCTCAAGCGCATCCGCGCCGAGTTCGACGCCGGCCGCGCTAGCGTCGACGAGGTCGCCGCCACCATCCGCGCGACGCTCGAGGCGAGCAACTACCTGCTCGATCCGCATACGGCCGCAGCCGTCCGTGTCGCCGCCGCACATGACTCCGGCGCGGTGCCCATGGTGGTGCTCGGCACCGCGCATCCGGCGAAATTCCCGGCGGCGGTCGAGGCCGCGAGCGGCATCACCCCTGCCCTGCCCGCATGGCTAGGCGGCTTGATGACAGCCGACGAAAAATACACGATACTTCCATCCGACTTGAAAATGGTGGAAGATTACGTGAGCCGCCACTCGCGGGCGGCGCGTTAAGGAGTACTTGCCATATGGGTGTTGAGGTAAGCCGTCTGTCGAACGGCCTGACAGTCGCCACCGAAACCCTTCCAAGCATCGAATCGGTTGCCCTTGGTGTCTGGGTGAAGTCAGGCGCCCGCAACGAGCGCGACGAAGAGCATGGCATGGCCCATCTGCTCGAGCACATGGCGTTCAAGGGCACCAAGCGCCGCAGCGCCTTCGAGATCGCCTCGGAAATCGAGAATGTCGGCGGCGAGATCAACGCCGCCACCAGCGTCGAGACGACCTCCTACTACGCCAGGGTGCTTTCCGACGACGTGCCGCTGGCGGTCGATATCCTGGCCGACATCCTGCAGGAATCCGCATTCGATCCCGACGAGCTGGAGCGCGAGCAGCATGTGATCCTGCAGGAGATCGGCGCCGCGCACGACACGCCCGACGACATCGTCTTCGACCGCTTCACCGAGACGGCCTTCCGTCATCAGACCATCGGCCGCTCGATCCTCGGCACGCCGGAGACGGTCAAATCCTTCACCTCCAAACAGCTGCACAGCTTCATCGAGCGCCAATATGACGCGGAGCGGATGGTCGTCGTGGCCGCCGGCGACGTCAAGCACGACAATTTCGTGCGCGAGGTCGAGAAGCGGCTTGGCGGCTTCCGCGCCAAGGCGGCGGGCAATATCCCGCAATATGCGCAATATGTCGGCGGCGACTTCCGCGAGGACCGCGACCTGATGGATGCGCAGATCGTGCTCGGCTTCGAGGGCCGCGCCTATCATGTGCGCGATTTCTACGCCTCGCAGGTACTGTCGATGATCCTGGGCGGCGGCATGTCGTCGCGGCTGTTCCAGGAGGTGCGCGAGAAGCGCGGCCTCTGCTACTCGGTCTATGCCTTCCACTGGGGTTTTTCCGACACCGGCATCTTCGGCGTGCATGCCGCCACCGGGCAGAGCGACATCGCCAAGCTGGTGCCGGTGATCATCGGCGAATTGCAGAAGGCCGGCGAGAGCATCCAGCAGGACGAGCTCGACCGGGCGCGGGCGCAATATCGCGCCGGCCTGATCATGTCGGCCGAAAGCCCAGCGAGCCGCGCCTCGCAGATTGCCCGGCAATTGCTGTTGTTCGGACGGCCGATCGCCAAAGAGGAATTGATGGAGCGGCTTTCGGCGCTGACCGTCGAGCGGCTGACCGACCTCTCCTCGCGCCTGTTCTCGACCAAGCCGACGCTTACCGCGGTCGGTCCCGTGGGCACGCTGGCGCCCTACGAGGCGATCCTCGAATCGCTTGCGGGCCCGCAGACGACGGCCCGCCGGCTCGCCGTCTGATCTTCGACCAAAACCGTGTTCGCGCTCCCTTTCTTTCGCCGCGACCTGCCGGCACTGAAGGGCGACAAGGTCACGCTGCGCGTGCCCTTGACCAACGACTACCGCGAATGGTCGGCGGTGCGCGGCGAAAGCCGCGCCTTCCTCGAACCCTGGGAGCCGCGCTGGCAGCCGGACGAGCTCGACCGCAATGCCTGGCGCCTGCGCATCAGCCGCTACCGCGAGGATTATGCCCAAGGCACGGCCATCGCCTTCTTCATCTTCGAAAAATCGAGCGGTAAGCTTGCCGGTGGCATCACGCTCGGCAACATCCGCCACGGCGTCGCGCAGAGCGGCCATATCGGCTACTGGATCGGTGAACGCTTCGGCGGCCGCGGCATGATGACCGAGGCGGTCAAGCTGGTGTCGCGCTTCGCCTTCGATACGCTGCGGTTGCACCGGATCGAAGCTGCCTGTATTCCCGAAAATGCCCGGTCGATCCGTGTGCTTGAAAAAGCCGGATTCCGGCGCGAAGGACTTCTGCGATCCTATCTCAGGATCAATGGCATCTGGCAGGATCACTATCTCTACGCCCGGATCGCGGACGATCCGCCGGGCGATGGAACGAAGGGCTGATTGTGACGAATTTTCCGCGATTAGCGTCGCTGTTCGCCCTCATCATGACGGTCGTCGTCACGCTTTTTTCCGCCATGCCGGCTTTTGCCGTCGAGCCGATCAAGATCGCGCGCGACGACAAGGCGCTGGACCTGTCGCGGGCCGTGGAAATCTACCGGAACCAGGGTGAGAATTTCCAGGTCTCGACGGCGCCCGGCCCCGACGGCATCGTGCGGCGGATCGAGGTGGAAGCCAATGACGCGCGCTCGAGCGGCGACTGGGCCGTCTTCGCGCTCGCCAACACCACCGACCAGCAGCTCGACCGGCTGATTGTCGCGCCGCATTTCCGGCTGGTGAATTCCGGCATCTTCTGGCCGGATCTCGGCTCCACGCGCATCGCCGCCATCACGCCCAGCGAGGGCTTCGCGCTCGACCGCCAGACAAGCCCCGACGCCGACGTGTTCCGGGTGACGCTGAACCCTGGAACGGTGGTGACCTTTATCGCCGAGCTCGCCTCGCCGAAACTGCCGCAGGTCTATCTCTGGGAGCCGGATTCCTACAAGGATTCGGTCAACTCCTACACGCTGTTCCGCGGCATCGTCATCGGCATTTCGGGGCTTCTTGCGCTGTTCCTGACGATCCTGTTCGTGGTCAAGGGAACCTCGATGTTCCCGGCGACCGCGGCGCTCGCCTGGGCGGTGCTGGCCTATATCTGCGTCGACTTCGGTTTCCTCAACAAGATCATCGAGATATCGCCCGGCAACGAGCAGATCTGGCGGGCCGGCACGGAGGTGGCCCTGGCCGGAACCTTCGTGGTGTTCCTGTTCGCCTATCTCAACCTCAACCGATGGCATGGTCATTTCAGCTATGGCGCGCTGGTCTGGATCCTCGGGCTGCTGCTGATCGCGGGGGTGGCCATCGTCGATCCGGCGGTCGCCGCCGGCGTTGCTCGCATCTCGTTCGCGGCCACCGCGCTCACCGGCCTCGGCCTCATCATCTTCCTCGGCATCCGCGGCTATGACCGCGCGATCATGCTGGTGCCGAGCTGGGTGATGGTGCTGCTATGGCTATGCGGGTCGTGGATGGCGATCACCGGCATGCTGGACAACGACATCGCCCAACCGGCGCTGGGCGGCGGGCTGATCCTGATCATCCTCTTGATCGGCTTCACGGTCATGCAGCATGCCTTCGCCGGCGGCGCGCTGCACCAGGGCCTGTTCTCCGACCTCGAGCGGCAGGCGCTCGCCGTCGCCGGCTCGGGCGACATCGTCTGGGACTGGGACGTGCTGCGCGACCGCGTGGTGACCAAGCCGGACATCAGCCTGCAGCTCGGCCTTGCGCCCAACAGCCTTGGGGGTGCGGCCCGCAACTGGCTGCCGGTGCTGCATGCCGACGACCGCGACACGTTCCGCACCACGCTCGACGTGGTGCTGGAGCATAGGCGCGGCAAGGTGGCGCAGAACTTCCGCCTGCGCGGCGCCGACGGCCATTACCACTGGTTCTCGCTGCGCGCCCGCCCGGTGATCGGCTCCGACGGCGAGGTGATCCGCTGCGTCGGCACCATGATCGACGTCACCGAGCAGAAGAAATCCGAGGAAAGGCTGCTGCACGACGCCGTGCATGACAATTTGACCGGCCTGCCGAACCGCGAATTGTTCATGAACCGGCTGGAAGCGATCATCTCGATCGCCCGCACCGAGGAGAAGGTGCGCCCGACGGTCTTCATCATCGATATCGATCGCTTCAAGCAGGTCAATGACGGCCTTGGCATCTCCGCCGGCGACACCATTCTGCTCACTGTCGCGCGCCGGCTGCACCGGCTGCTCAAGCCGAAGGATTCGCTGTCGCGCTTTGCCGGCGACCAGTTCGCGCTGATGCTGCTTTCGGAACAGGACCCGGCCCGCATCGCTGCCATGGCGGACGCCATCAAGCACGCGATCAACAATCCGATCACCTTCGCCAAGCGAGAAATCGTGCTCACCGCATCGATCGGCCTGATCACCTGGACGACGGCGCAGACTTCGGCCGAGGACATGGTCAAGGACGCCGAGCTTGCCATGCACCAGGCCAAGCGTTTCGGCGGCGATAGAATCGAGCCTTTCCGTCCCGCCTTCCGCACCGTCGGCACCGACCGGCTGCAGTTCGAATCCGACCTTCGCCGCGCCATCGAGCGGCGCGAGTTCACGCTTGCCTACCAGCCGATCGTGCGGCTGGAGGATGGCAGCGTCGCCGGCTTCGAGGCGCTGCTGCGATGGGACCATCCGCGCCGCGGCATGATCCCGCCGGGGGACTTCATTCCGGTCGCCGAGAATTGCGGGCTGATCGTGCAGCTCGGCCTGTTCGCCATGCAGCAGGCGGCCGAGGACCTCGCCACCTGGCAGAAGCAGATCGGCGACGCGCCGCTCTCGGTCTCGGTCAACCTGTCCAGCCGCCAGCTCATCCGCCGCGACCTGGTCAGCGACGTCCGCTCGGTGATCGCGCGCGCCAATCTAAAACCGCGCTGCTTCCGGCTCGAGCTCACCGAATCCCTGGTGATGGACAATCCCGAGCAGACGGCGCATGTGCTGACCAAGCTGAAGCAGCTCGGCATCGGATTGTCGCTCGACGATTTCGGCACCGGCTATTCCTCGCTCTCCTATCTGACGCGCTTCCCCTTCGACACCATCAAGATCGACAAGAGCTTCGTCGACGACGCCACGCCGAAGCGCGCCGTGCTGCTCAAATCGATGGTCAACATGGCGCATGAGCTCGGGCTTTCGGTCGTGGCGGAAGGCATTTCGGATGAAAGCGACGCGCTGGAGTTGCGCCAGATGGGCTGCGAATATGTGCAGAGCTTCATGTTCGGCGCGCCGATGCCCGGCGACCAGGTGCTGAAGACGCTGAGGGAACAATATCCGCTGACCCAGGCTTAGAGGCCGTTTGGAAACTCTGCTCCTGCGGCCATCTGGCGGCGCTTTCTGCGCTTCCGGTGCTCACGTGCGTTAAGCACGCTCCGCTCCGGTTCTCGAAATCACCACCATATGACTCGCATGAGCGAGTTTCGAAACGGCCTCTGCGTCTGCTCGGTAGGCTAAGCGTGCCCGGCGGCGGCGCTCAGATGGGCGAGGTCGATGCCGATCGAGGCAAGGATACGGTCGTATTTGCGCTCGATGTCGGTGTCGAAGAGAAGCTCTGGCGTCGCCGGACAGGTGAGCCAGCCATTCTCGGAGATCTCCGTTTCGAGCTGGCCGGCGCCCCAGCCGGAATAGCCGAGCGCCATGAGGGCATGGCGCGGGCCGCGGCCGGTCGAGATGGCGCGCAGGATATCGACGGTTGCCGTCAGGCAGATGTCGTCGGACACGTTGAGCGAGGATTCCACGCGATAGTCGCCCGAATGCAGCACGAAGCCGCGGCTGCGGTCGACAGGCCCGCCGTTGCGCACGACGAAATCGCGCGTATGCGCCGGCAGGCGGATCGCTTCCTGCTCGTTCATGATGCCGAGTTGCACAAGCAGGTCCGGAAACAGCATCTGCTGCGTCTGGTTGATGATCAGTCCCATCGCGCCCTCGTCGCTATGGGCGCAGATGTAGATGACGGAGCGTGCGAAACGGTCGTCCTTCATGCCAGGCATGGCAATCAGGAACTGATCGTCGAGGAAACCGCGTCCGGCGGCCGACTTCTTGTGGCGCAGCAAGTCCATGGCTTCAGCGTAACGCGTTTCGGCAGCGCCGAAAAGATGGTGCCAGTCCCCGATGTCACGCAAATATGATAGCGGGAGAGCGATGAAGTCATTGCGCGGCCAAGAACGGACGGTCAAATCACCGCATGCGATACATGAAATTACTGGTTCTCGGCGTCGTTTTCGGGTGGGCTACAAGCCTGCCGGCCGAGGCCTCCTCCTCCAACTGGTACAACAGTGAAGGCGGCAAGGTTCGGCTGGTGACCACCGGCAAGCCCGACGAGGCCGGCAAGATCCACGGCGTGCTCGACATCGCGTTGAAGCCCGGCTGGAAGACCTATTGGCGCGATCCAGGCGACGCCGGCGTGCCGCCGCAACTCGACATATCGGGCAGCACCAATGTCGCCGACGCGCAATTGTCGTTCCCGCCGCCGCAGCGGCATGACGACGGCTACGGCAAATGGGCCGGCTACGATCGTCCGGTGTCGCTGCCGGTGACGTTCACGCTGTCTTCGCCCGACCAGCCGGCGACCATCGATGCCAACATTTTCCTCGGCATCTGCGAGACGATCTGCATTCCAGTGCAGACCCGGCTCAGCGTCAATCCCGGGTCCGATCCCGATAACGCGACCGACGCGGCCCTGGTGAAAACCGCGCTTGCGACGCTGCCCTCCCCGGCCCGGTCCGATTTCGGCATCAGCGTGCTGTCCAGCGACCATGAGACCCTCGTCGTCCAGGCGCAGTCGCCCGGCGATCCGCAATCCGTCGATCTCTTCATCGCCGGCGAGCGCGACTACATGTTCGGCGCGCCGGTGCGCAGTCAGAAGGACGGCAAGCTCGTCTTCACCGTGCCGATCCTCGACCGGCCGTCGGCGGCGCCGACCGATGGCGGGCTGTATTACACGCTGACCAGCGCCGACGGTTCGGTGGACGGCCTGCTGCCTTTCCCTTGATCCAGGGTCTTTCTGAGCCGCAATTCCGGATGGAAAACCGCTGCACACTTTTCCTGGAATTGCTCTGAAGAGTTGCCGCAGCCCGCGCAGTCCGATATCGAAGGCATCGATCCTTCCCATCCCCCAAGCGAGGCACCACATGACCATTACGGTTGGCGAAAAACTGCCCGAAGCGACCTTCAAGACCATGACCGCGGACGGCGCAAAGCCGATCACCGGCGATGAGATCTTCGCCGGCAAGAAAGTCGTGCTGTTCGGCGTTCCCGGAGCCTTCACGCCGACCTGCAGCAACAACCACCTGCCTGGCTATCTGGAAAACCATGACGCCATCCTGGCCCGCGGCGTCGACACGATCGCCGTCGTTTCGGTCAACGATGTGCATGTCATGGGCGCCTGGGCGCGGTTCACCGGCGGCGAAGGCAAGATCCTCTATCTCGCCGACGGCAGCGGCGATTTCGCCAGGTCGGTCGGACTCGACAACGATCTTTCCGCTACCGGCATGGGATTGCGCTCGAGACGCTTCTCGATGATCGTCGACGACGGCAAGGTCGCGGCGCTCAATGTCGAGACCAAGCCGGGCGTCGACGAGAGCGGCGCGGCAAAAATCCTCGAGCAGCTCTAGATCAGGATCAGGTTTCGTTGACCGCCATCCCGATCTTACTCTCTATTGGAGCATGATCTTGTCCGAAAACCAGTTTCCACTTTTTGCGTTCGCTGACCTTCGGTTCAGGGATCGTGCTCTTTGTTGGAGCATGATCTTGTCCGAAAACCGGTTCCCACTTTTCGGGATCATGCTCTGATGCTCGAGACCATCTGGCGCGCAGTGGCGATCGGCATCGGCGCCACGGTGTTCATGGATATCTGGGCGATCGTCCTCAACAAGGCGTTCGGCCTGCCATTGCCCAACTGGGGCATGGTCGGACGCTGGGTGCGGCATCTGCCGGAGAGGGTCTTTCACGACGATATCGGCAAGGCCGCGCCCTATGCGCATGAAAAGGCGCTCGGCTGGGCATTCCACTATCTGGTCGGCATCCTCTATGGCGTGATCCTGGTGGTGCTCGCCGGCGCAGGCTGGCTGGCGGCGCCGACATTCCTGCCGGCCTTCATTCTCGGCATCGTCACGGTCGGGGCCGGCTGGTTCCTCCTGGCGCCGGGCATGGGCGCCGGCTGGGCGGCGTCCAAGCTTCCCAATCCGATGAAGGTGCGCGCGCTCAACCTCATAGCGCACACGGTGTTCGCGCTCGGCATGTTCTCGACGGCGCTGCTGATCCGCTAACGATCAAATGCCGCTATGCGGCGTCGATGGGGCGCCAGCCGTGCAGGACGCGGCGCGCGCCGATATCATAGGCGAAGTAGTTGCCGCCACCCGCCGGCTGATCCGCGATACGGCTGATCTGGCGGCCATCGAGCGAAAGCAGCAGAAGTGTCCCCACGCCTCCGTGGCCAATGAAAGCCACATTGCCGGTGAGGCCGGCGTCAAACACGGCGTCGACTTCGTCCATGATGCGCTGCTGCGCATCTATCGCCCGTTCCCATCCGCGGATGCTGTCGTGCGGCCTGGCGAAGAACTCGTCGGCAACCGCTTCGAATTCCGGCGGCGGCAGGAAGCCCGTCGCCGACCGGTCGTTCTCGTGCATCCGCTCCCGCACCTCGACCTCAAGATGAAGGTGCTTCGCCAGGATTTCCGCAGTTTCGACCGCCTTGCGTTCAGCGGACGACACGATGCGCCCTATCGAGCCAACCCAGGGCTGATCGAGCATCGCAACAGCCCTTGCCCGGCCGATGTCAGACAGCCCCCATTCCGGCACCGGAATGTTGGCGTCGATCCGAACCTGCGGATGGGTAATGTAATAGGCGATCGGCAACGCAAACTTTCTCCGATCAGATGCGGGCTGGATGGCCGATCAGTAACTTTGGGTCGAGCGTCGCGCCTTCGCAACCGCCGGCCGCTTCGGCTGCGCTGCGGGCTGCGCCGCCAAGACGGGCTTCACCGGGCCTTTCTTGAACGGCGCCATGCCTTGCCGGGCCAGTTCGTCGGCGCGCTCGTTCTCCGGGTGGCCGGCATGACCCTTCACCCAGTGCCAAGTGACCTTGTGGCGCCGATTGGCCTCGTCGAGCGCCTGCCACAGCTCGCCATTCTTGACCGGCTTCCTGTCGCCGGTCTTCCAGCCGTTCTTCTTCCAGCCGTGGATCCACTTGGAGATGCCGTCCATGACGTATTTGCTGTCGGTGTAGAGGTCGACCGCGCAAGGCACCTTCAGCGCGTTTAGCGCGGTGATGGCGGCCAGCAACTCCATGCGGTTGTTGGTGGTCTCGGCCTCGCCGCCGGACAGCTCCTTGGTGACGCCGTTGTAGCGCAGCACTGCGCCCCAGCCGCCCGGCCCGGGATTGCCCGAGCAGGCGCCGTCGGTGAAGATCTCGATCTGCTTGTTCATGTCAGCCCGTATTCGGATGGCGACTTGATGGCGCGGTGGAAGCGCATGCGGCGGATATATTCGGTCGGATCGCGCTTCATCACCAGCCCGCCATCCGGAATGGTCAGCCAGTCATAGAGGCGGGTCAGCATGAAGCGCAGCGCCGAGCCGCGCGCCAGCATCGGCAGCGCCGCCTTCTCGTCGTCCTGAAGCGGCCGCACCGACTGGTAGCCGGCCAGCAGCGCCGTCCCCTTGGTCAGGTTGAAGGAAAAATCCTTCTCGAAGCACCAGGCGTTGAGGCAGGTGGCGACATCATAGGCGTAGAGGTCGTCGCAGGCGAAATAGAAGTCGATCAGCCCGGAAAGCTTCTCGCCGAGGAAGAAGACGTTGTCCGGGAACAGATCGGCGTGGATGATGCCCTTCGGCAGGCCGGTGGGCCAGTTGCGGTCGAAATCGGCGAAATCGGCATCGACCTCAGCCGCCAAGCCGGGCTCGACCTCATCGGCGCGCTCGCGCGAGGCCGCCCAGAGCTTGCGCCAGCCGTCGATGGCCAGCGCATTCGGCCTTCGCATCTGAAAATCCCGGCCGGCAAGATGCAGGCCGGCGA
This sequence comes from Mesorhizobium sp. B2-9-1, assembly GCF_006439455.1. Taxonomy (NCBI): domain Bacteria; kingdom Pseudomonadati; phylum Pseudomonadota; class Alphaproteobacteria; order Hyphomicrobiales; family Phyllobacteriaceae; genus Mesorhizobium; species Mesorhizobium sp. B2-9-1. Next base: position 103,140 of record NZ_VFTP01000013.1, read on the forward strand.
GCGCTTTACCGACCTCGCCACAATGTGCGGCCGTCGGCCGCCTGAGCGACAGGCCTTCGAGGAAAGTGATGATGACGGCGGGCCGGCCGGCCAGCGTGCCGATGACGGTGCCGTCATGCGCGGTGACCGGCAGCGGGCAGGAAATGCCTTTCCTGGCGAGATGGCCCATCAGGCCGAGAAAGAACGGCAGGTCGGCCTTGTCGACCCGCTTCTCGTAGAGCGTCAGGATGTAGGAGCCGGTCGAGGCGTGGACCAGGAAGTTGGAATTCTCGGTGCCTTCGGCGATGCCCTTGTAGGAGAGCAGCTCACCCACCGGATAGGCTTTGAGGAATGCGGTCAGCTCGCCTTCGTTGACGTCGGTGTAGACGGCCATCCGGTTTCACGCCGCTCCGTTGACGAAGGCCATGTCGGCCGCCGTCAGTTCGACATCGCGCAACACCCGCATCACCGGAAAATCCTCCGTTTCCGTGGCCGTGACGGCCAGATCGATGGTGACGTCGAAGCGTTGCCGGAACGCGTCGATGATCTCGTCGACGATGATTTCCGGCGCCGAGGCGCCGGCCGACAGGCCGAGCGTCCTGATCCCGGCGATCTCATCCCACGGAATTTCGGCGGCGCGCTGCACGAGAAGCGACATCGTCGCGCCGGCGCGCTCCGCCACTTCGACAAGGCGACGCGAATTGGACGAATTGGGAGCGCCGACGATGAGGAAAAGATCGGCGCCGGCCGCCGTCTCCTTCACCGCTTCCTGGCGGTTGGTGGTGGCGTAGCAGATCGATTCGGCCGCGGCCGCATGCAGTTCGGGAAACCGCTCCTGCAGCGCCCGGATGATGCCGGCGGTGTCCTCGACCGATAAGGTCGTCTGGGTGACGAAGCCCAGCGCCGATGCGTCGACGGGCACGAAGCGCGCGGCGTCAGCTTCGGTCTCGATCAGCGTCACCGCGCCTTCCGGCAATTGGCCCATCGTGCCGATCACCTCCGGGTGGCCGGCATGGCCGATCAAAAGCACATGGCGACCAAGGCGCTGGTGGCGCATCGCCTGCTTGTGCACCTTGGAGACGAGCGGGCACGTGGCGTCGAGGTAGAAGAGATTGCGCGCCTGGGCGTCCGCCGGCACCGATTTCGGCACGCCATGCGCGGAAAAGACCACGGGCGACTGGCGATGCTCCGGCGGAATCTCGGACAGTTCCTCGATGAAGACGGCGCCCAGGCTCTGCAGCCCTTCGACGACGTAGCGGTTGTGCACGATCTCGTGGCGGACATAGACCGGCGCGCCGTATTTCTTCAGCGCCAGCACGACGATCTGGATGGCACGGTCGACGCCGGCGCAGAAGCCGCGTGGCTGGCAGAGCCTGATCGTCAGCGGTGGCTTTTTCTGGGTCATGAATGCAAGGCCGATTCAGTCGGAACCAAGAACATGATGCCGAAAAGTGTGAAGCGGTTTTCGGACGACATCATGCTCTATCTGTTTGATTAGGCGAAATGAGGTGCGCACCCCTGCCCTGTCAAGAGCGACGGCGCTCACTGCTCCTTCGCCGGGCGGCGCAACCTCAGGATCAGCACGGCTGCAAGGGCGGCGGCTAGCCCGTACCAGGTGACGGCATATTGCAGGTGGTTGTTCGGCAGATCGATGATGGTGACGCCGCCGACCGGCAGGCCGCCGGGATTCGGCGTCTTGTCGGCATCGACGAAGAACGGCACCAGCACGAAACCGGCAGGCAAGCCGGCGGTCGCTGCCATGACGTCGCGGTCCTTCCAATAGAAGATGTTCTTGGCGACGTCATTGTCGGGAAGCATCATCGACGGCTTCGCGGGCAGCGGATTGCGGGCGAGCCCGGTCACCGTCACCTTGCCGGCAATTTCGCCCTGCCGGCGCTTGGAGGGATCCTTGAGGTCATAGGGAACGAAGCCGCGGTTGACGAGCACGAAGCGGCCGTCCTCGAGCTGCAGGGGCGTGTAGACGTTGAAGCCGCTGTCGCCTTGCCAGGTGGAAAAGAAGTGCCGCTCGCCCTGGTGCAGGAAAGTGCCTGTCACCGTCACGGGCGTGTAGTCGACATCGTGGGAAGCGGCGAATTCCTTCTCGACGTCCGCCAGAGCCAGCGGTGCGGAATGGGTGCGCTTGTCAATGGTTGCGAGCAGGCCTTCCTTCCAGTGCAGGCGCTGGACCTGCCAGGTGCCGAGCCCGATCAGGACAGCGAACAGGACAAGGCCGAGGCCAAGCAGCAACGCCGTGCGCGGCCGCGAAGGGCCGGCAACCAAACCGGTCGTCCCGCTCATTCGTTGGAATCCAGCCTGCCCTCTGAGGCCTTCTTCGAGTACTGCAAGGTGATCAGCACACCCTTGATCAGGCGCAGCGCCGTCAGGCACAGCACCAGGGCGAGCGGTATCCACAACATGAAGTGCAGCCAGAGCGGCGGACTGAACGTCACCTCCATCCACAATGCGAGGCCGACGACGACGAAGCCGATGATCAGGATGACAAACACTGCCGGCCCATCGCCCGCATCGGCGAAGGAATAGTCGAGCCCGCAATTATAGCAGCGCTTGCCGACGGTGAGGAACCCCGAGAACAGCTTGCCTTCGCCGCAGCGCGGACAGCGGCCATGCAGGCCGGCCGAGATCGGATCGATGGGGGGCCAGATCGCCTTGTCTTCGCTCATGTTCTCACCCTAGACCTTTTCGCCCCAAAGAATAAGGCGGCCACGTCGCCGCGGCCGCCTCTTGAGATTCCCAAACCCGTCGGTTTAATGGCCTTCGATCATGGCGCCGTTGGAGGCCCAGACATAGATCGCGCTGAACAGGAACAGCCAGACCACGTCGACGAAGTGCCAGTACCAGGCGGCCGCCTCGAAGCCGAAATGCTGCTTCGGCGTGAAGTCGCCGCGCATCGCACGCACGAGGCAGACCAGCAGGAAGATGGTGCCGATGATGACATGGAAGCCGTGGAAGCCGGTCGCCATGAAGAAGGTGGCGCCGTAGATCGAATCCCGGAAGCCGAACGGAGCGTGCATGTACTCATAGGCCTGCACCATGGTGAACAGCATGCCGAGGCCGACGGTCAGCACCAGGCCGTTGATCAGGCCCTTGCGGTCGCCATGCAGAAGCGCGTGGTGCGCCCAGGTCACCGTCGTGCCCGACAGAAGCAGGATGATGGTGTTGTAGAGCGGCAGGTGGAAGGGATCGAGGACTTCAAGCCCCTTCGGCGGCCACACGCCGCCGGTGAAGGCGGTGCGGGCATACTGGTTCGCCTCGCCGGGGAAGAGACTTGCGTCGAAGAAGGCCCAGAACCAGGCGACGAAGAACATCACCTCCGAGGCGATGAACATGATCATGCCGTAGCGCAGATGCAGCGACACGACGCGCGTGTGGTGACCCTCATGCGCTTCCTTGATGGTGTCGGACCACCAGGCGAACATCGTGTAGAGCACGATGATCATGCCGATGAAGAACAGCCACGGATTGGCGATGTTGTGGCCGAAGACCGGGAAGTTGCCGGCCTTCAGATACTGCATCAGGCAGACGCCGCCGATTGCGGTGACCAGCGCGCCGATCGAACCCAGGAAAGGCCACGGGCTGGGGTTGACGAGATGGTAGTCGTGTTGTGGTTTTGCGTGCGCGTCTGCCATATCAACCCCCGAGGCTTGCGTCGGAATCTGGAACTTTGTTGCTGCTGCCAGCGGCCGGCACCGACGAGGCGACCGGCTTTTTGTTTTCGACCGGGAACATCGTGTAGGACAGGGTGATGGTCTTCAAGTCCTTGAGTTCCGGCACGTTGACGATGTCTGGATCGACATAGAACACGACCGGCATGTCCAGCGTCTCGCCGGGCTTCAGCGTCGTGTCGGTGAAGCAGAAGCACTCCACCTTGTTGAAATAGGCACCGGCCATTTCCGGCTGCACGTTGAACGAGGCGCGGCCGGTGATGGTGCGGTCGAACTTGTTGGTGGCGCTGTAATGCGCCTGCGCCGTCGCGCCGATCTTGATCGTCACCGAGCGGGCGACAGGCTCGAACTGCCATGGAATGCCGTTGGTGTTGGCATCGAAGCGGATGGTGATATCGCGGTCGAGCACGCGGCCGGCATATTGTTTTTCGGCGCGCTGCGTGGTCCCGCCATAGCCGGTGACCTGGCAGAACATCTTATAGAGCGGCACCGCCGCATAGGCCATGCCGACCATGCCGGTGAAGAAGGCGAGGCAGACGGCAGCGACGATGCCGTTGTTCACCTTGTGGGGCTTGCTGCTGGCCTCGCCGCTCATCAGCCGCCTCCCAACAGGCCGGAGCCGGTGATGCTGGCCCCGCTGTGACCGAAGCGCACGATGGTGGCGGCATAGAAGACGACGACCAGCGCTGCCAGCGCGAGACCGATGGCGATGGAGCGGTTGCGGCGCGCCTTCTGCTGGCGTTCGGTCAGCGTGACCAGTTCGAGTTTTTTGTCGGCCACGATCATGCTCCCCCCATCATGAGGACGCGCCCGACCACGCAGTCGACGAGATAGGCGGCAAAGATAGCGAAGAGATAGAGCAGCGAGTAGCCGAACAGGGCCTTGGCCGGCTTCATCGCGCGATCATCGTCGGCCATGGCAAGCACTTTCCAGGCATACCAGACGAAGCCCGCGCCGAGGGCCGCCGAGACGACGCCGTAGCCGGCCGTTGTGTAGCCGAGTGCCCAGGGCAGCACCCCAACCGGCGCCAGGATCAGCGCATAGGCAAAGATCTGCCGGCGGGTCGAGGCCTGGCCGGCGACGTTCGGCATCATCGGGATGCCGGCGCGGGCATAATCGTCGGACTTGAACAGCGCCAGCGCCCAGAAATGCGGCGGCGTCCACAGGAAGATGATCAGGAACAGGACCACGCTTTCGAGGCTGACCGAGCCGGTCACGGCAGCCCAGCCGATCACCGGCGGGATAGCGCCGGCGGCGCCACCGATGACGATGTTCTGCGGCGTCCAGCGCTTCAGCCACATGGTGTAGACGACGGCGTAGAAGAAGATGGTGAAGGCCAGAAGCGACGCCGACAACCAGTTGACCAGCACGCCGAGCGTCATCACCGACAGAACCGACAGCACGAGGCCGAAGCTCAACGCCTCGCCTGGCGTGACGCGACCGGACGGCACCGGGCGGCCGGCGGTCCTGGTCATCACCGCGTCGATGTCGGCGTCGTACCACATGTTGAGCGCGCCGGAGGCACCGGCACCGATGGCGATCGCCAGGATGGCGATCACCGCCATGAGTGGATTGATGGCGGCGGGTGCCGCGATCATGCCGACAAAGGCCGTGAAGACGACCAACGACATGACGCGCGGTTTCAACAGGGCGAAGAAATCGCCTGCTGTCGCTTCCGACATGCGAAAGCCCGCTTCCTCCATCAATCTGTCCTCGGCAAGCGCCATGCGTACTTAAAGTCCATCATTCCGTTGGCAAAGACCGCCGGACGAGCCGGCGGCCGCGTATGCGTCGGGACGCTGCCTACTTGATCTTCGGCAGCTGTTCCCACTGGTGGAACGGCGGCGGCGAAGGCAGCTGCCATTCGAGCGTGGTGGCACCCTCGCCCCACGGGTTGGCGCCGGCGACACGCTTCTTCTGGAAGGCCTCGAACACGCCGTAGAGGAAGATCGCGACACCGACGGCTGCGATGTAGGAGCCGTAGGACGACACCATGTTCCAGCCCGCGAACGCGTCCGGATAGTCGACGGTACGGCGCGGCATGCCGGCGAGGCCGAGGAAGTGCTGCGGGAAGAAGATCAGGTTCACGCCGACGAACGTGACCCAGAAGTGTGTGTTGGCGATAACCGGCGAGTACATGTAGCCGGTCATCTTCGGGAACCAGTAGTACCAGCCGGCGAAGATCGCGAACACCGCGCCCAGCGACAGCACATAGTGGAAGTGGGCGATGACGAAATAGGTGTCGTGCAGCGAGCGGTCGAGGCCGGCATTGGCCAGCTGAACGCCGGTGACGCCACCGATGGTGAACAGGAAGATGAAGCCCAGCGCCCACAGCATCGGCGGCTTGAAGGAGATCGAACCGCCCCACATGGTGGCGATCCAGGAGAAGATCTTCACGCCGGTCGGCACCGCGATGACCATGGTGGCGAACACGAAGTAACGCTGCGTGTCGAGCGACAGGCCGGTCGTGTACATGTGGTGCGCCCAGACGATGAAGCCGACGGCGCCGATCGCGACCATGGCGTAGGCCATGCCGAGATAACCGAAGACGGGCTTCTTCGAGAAGGTCGAGACGATATGGCTGACGATGCCGAAGCCCGGCAGGATCAGGATGTACACTTCGGGATGGCCGAAGAACCAGAACAGATGCTGGAAGAGGATCGGGTCACCGCCCTGGTCCGGCACGAAGAAAGCGGTGCCGAAATTGCGGTCGGTGAGCAGCATGGTGATGGCGCCCGCCAGGACCGGCAGCGACAGAAGCAGCAGGAAAGCGGTGATCAGCACCGCCCAGGCAAACAGCGGCATCTTGTGCAGCGTCATGCCGGGAGCGCGCATGTTGAAGATGGTGGTGATGAAGTTGATGGCGCCGAGGATCGACGACGCGCCGGCGATATGGATCGACAGGATCGCCAGATCCATCGCCGGGCCGGGCTGGCCGGATGTCGAGAGCGGCGGATAGATGGTCCAGCCGCCGCCGACGCCGAAGGCGCCCGGCGCGCTCGGCACGAACATTGAGGAGAGCAGCAGGATGAAGGCAGGCGGCAGCAGCCAGAACGAGATGTTGTTCATGCGCGGGAAGGCCATGTCCGGCGCGCCGATCATGATCGGCACCATCCAGTTGGCGAAGCCGCCGATGAGCGCCGGCATGACCATGAAGAAGATCATGATCAGGCCGTGCGCGGCGCCGAAGGCGTTGTACATGCTCTTGCCGCCGTCGATGGCGGCGTCGCCCTGCATGCCGTAGACCATCTGGGCCAGGCCGCTGAAGATCTGGATGCCCGGCTCTTGCAGCTCCATGCGGATGGCAACCGAGAGCGCGCCGCCGACGATGCCGGCCATGATCGCGAAGATCAGGTAGAGCGTGCCGATGTCCTTATGGTTGGTCGAGTAGACCCAGCGGACCCAGCCATGCGGCCTGTGGTCGCCGTGATCGTGAGCTGCAGCCTCTGCCATGTTCCGCTCCGTTCCCTAAATCTTGCTAACCCGCGGCATCAGTTGCCGGCGGCCGCTACCTTGTTGGTACCATCGATCTCGGCCATCAGCGCCTTATTGGCGGCAGGCACGTCGGTCTTGGCCGTATCCAGCCAGGTCTTGAACTGCGCATCGGACACCACGCGCACGGCGATCGGCATGAAGGCATGGTCCTTGCCGCAGAGCTGCGAGCACTGGCCGTAGTAGAGGCCTTCCTTCTCCGCCTTGAACCAGGTCTCGTTGGTGCGGCCGGGGACGGCATCCATCTTGATGCCGAAGGACGGCACGGCGAAGGAGTGGATGACGTCGGTGGCGGTGATCAGCACGCGGGTCATAGTGTTGACCGGCACGACCAGCTCGTTGTCGACCGCGAGCAGACGCGGATAGCGGGCGCGGTCTTCCTTGCCGGCCTTGGCGCGGTCGCCATCCTGCAGAACCGCCGAGTTGAAGGAGAAGGTCTTGTCGACCTGGTACTCGTAATCCCAGTTCCACTGGTTGCCGGTCGCCTTGACGGTGAGCTTGGCTTCTTCCGGCGGCGTGTACTGCGCGGTGAGCAGCTGGAAGGAGGGAATGGCAATGAGCAGGAGCACGATCACCGGCCCGACCGTCCAGATCACCTCGATCAGCGTGTTGTGGCTGGTCCTGGACGGCACGGGATTGGCGCTGGCGCGGAACCTGACGATGCAGACCAGCAGAAGCACCAGCACGAGGATGGTGATCGGGACGATGAACCACATGGTGTAGTTCCCGAACCGCTCGATCTGCCGCATCATGTCGGTCGCCGGCGCCTGGAAGGTCATCTCCCATTCCCGCGGCTGGTCGGCACGAGCCGCCACACTGGAGAAGAGCACGGCCGAAGCGGCCGCACCTGCCAAGAATTCAGCGCTTGCCAGGAATTTCCTCATCGCCCTCTCGTCTCCCATTTCCCGCGATCTGGTCGCACCAATAACGGACGCTGCCAGGATCGGGAATCCCGGGTCTGTCCCGAGGGTGGTTCAAACCATACTCTATTTCCCTCCGCAAGAAAGGAGCGGAGGAAACCGTGCGGCATTTTTGCGCGCAGGCCGAAGGCCGCGTTCGGCGCCCGCCATGCTATATGCGCGACGGTCGCAATTCGGGCGAATTTGCTTTGGAAAAGCATGCGATTGCCGGTGTCGGGGCGGACCGGCGGAGGTCTCGTCCTTTACTTGGCCCCGGCGCGGCTTAAAGTGCCGTGATTCGCAATGGAGCCGTCATGACTTCCTGGCTTTCGAGAACCCTGGCGAAGGTCGTCCTTGCCGTCGCCTTGCTCGGTGTCGGCGTAGCCGTCGGCGCCCCCGCCTCGCCTAACGACGCCAAGCCGCCGAGCGGCACGGTGAAGTCGACGCATGGCGCGTGGTCGATCATCTGCGATACGCCTGCAGGTGCTACGTCAGAGCAATGCGTGATGATGCAGAACGTCGTCGCCGAGGACCGCCCTGAAATGGGGCTTTCGGTCGTGGTGCTGCGCACAGCCGACAACAAGGCCGAGATCCTGCGCGTGCTGGCGCCGCTCGGCGTGCTCCTGCCCAACGGCCTTGGCCTCAATGTCGACGGCAAGGATATCGGCCGCGCCTATTTCGTGCGCTGCTTCCAGGACGGCTGCTACGCCGAGGTGATCCTTGAAAAGCCGTTGCTTGACACGCTGAAGAGCGGCACGTCGGCCACCTTCATCGTCTTCCAGACGCCCGAAGAAGGCATCGGCATTCCCGTCGATCTTAAGGGCTTTGCGGACGGCTTCGCCGCCCTACCTTGATCTTCTTGCCCATGCACCGCGACCATTTCCGACGCTGAGGTCGGATGGCGAATGCGGATTTAGCGGCAGGAGGCTCCATGCGCACGTCGTTGTCCGCTTTCATCGCTGGGCTGGCGCTGGCCGGTGCGGTTTCGGTCGCCCGGGCCGAGGATGCCGAAATCCTCCAGAGGCCCGACCCCGCGGCGATCCTCGATATCGCCAAGGGCTTCGGTTCCGCCAGGATGGGCAAGGACGACAATGGCGACCCGATGATTTCGGGGCGGATCGACGGCGTTAAATACCTGATCTATTTCTACGGCTGCGAAGACCACGAGAACTGCAAGTCGCTGCAATTCGCGACCGGCTACGCCGACCCGCTTACCGCTGACCAAGCCAACGTCTGGAACGCAAAATACCGCTGGGTGAAGGCCTATTCGGGCGACGGCTCGAATTTCAGGATGGATGTCAGCTTTGCCGGCGGCATTACCAGGGCCAATCTCGAGGAGCAGTTTTCCAATTGGAACGCGATGGCCGGCAACATCAAGGACTTCGTCAACGGCAAGTGACGGCGGCGCAATCGTCGGCTTGACCCAGTTGGCGATTGTGCGACAGCAGCTTCGCGCCTACATGCCGAGGAACGATTTGTTTCCATGAATGGATTTGCCATGAACAGCCTGATCGGCCAATTCGACATTTCCGACGATCGCGTCAAGGAGATCGTCACCGAGACCATCAAGGGCGCCGACGACGGCGAGCTGTTCCTCGAATACAGCGAGAGCGAAGCGCTGATGTTCGACAATGGCCGGCTGAAGACGGCCAATTTCAACACCGACCAGGGGTTCGGCCTGCGTGCCGTGGCCGGCGAGGCCAGCGGCTATGCGCATTCCAGCGATCTCTCCGAAGCCTCGCTGCTGCGCGCGGCCGACGCCGTCTCGGCTGTCAAGGGCGGCTATTCCGGCACATTGGCCGGAGCGCCCGCCCGCACCAACCGCCATCTCTATGGCGACGAGAACCCTATCCCCTCGCCTTCCTTCGAGGCCAAGGCCAAGCTGTTGCAGGAGATCGACGGCTGGCTGCGCGCGAAGGATCCGCGCGTGCGCCAGGTGACGGCTTCGCTTGCCGCCTCGTGGCAGCATGTCGAGATCGTGCGCGGCGACGGCCAGATCGTGCGCGACATCCGCCCGCTGGTCCGGATCAATGTTTCCGTGGTGGTCGGCGATGGCGACCGGCAGGAGAGCGGCTCCTATGGCATGGGTGGCCGCAAGAGCTTTGGCGAATTCGTCGGCGAGGAAAGCTGGAAGCATGCGGCCAGTGAGGCGCTGCGGCAGGCGCTGGTTAATCTCGAGGCCGTCCCTGCGCCGGCGGGCACGTTCGACATCGTGCTGTCCAGCGGCTGGCCGGGCGTGATGCTGCATGAAGCGGTCGGGCACGGGCTCGAAGGCGACTTCAACCGCAAGAAGACATCGGCCTTCGCCGGCCTGATGGGTCAACAGGTGGCGGCGAAGGGTGTCACCGTGGTCGATGACGGCACCATCCCCGAGCGGCGCGGCTCGCTGACCGTCGACGACGAAGGGACGCCCTCGGCGCGCAACGTGCTGATCGAGGACGGCAAACTCGTCGGCTATATGCAGGACCGCCAGAACGCCCGGCTGATGGGCATGAAGGCGACGGGCAACGGCCGCCGCGAAGGCTATGCGCACCAGCCGATGCCGCGAATGACCAACACCTACATGACCTCGGGCGACATGCAGCCGGAAGAGATCATCGCCTCGGTCAAGAACGGCATCTACGCCGTTTCCTTCGGCGGCGGCCAGGTCGACATCACGTCGGGCAAGTTCGTGTTCGGCTGCACTGAGGCCTACATGATCGAGAACGGCAAGGTGACGCAGCCGATCAAGGGCGCGATGCTGATCGGCAACGGGCCGGACGCCATGCACCGCGTCAACATGATCGGCAACGACATGAAGCTCGACACCGGCATCGGCATGTGCGGCAAGGCCGGACAGGGCGTGCCCGTCGGCGTCGGCCAGCCGCATCTGCGGATGAACCAGATGACGGTGGGCGGCACCAGGGTTTGAGGTCTAACCGATACGTTCGTCTTACACAGGTAAGGTGCCATGACCACCTCTGAAAAGCTGACGACCACCGTCTCGACCAAGGGGCAAGTGATCCTGCCCAGCGCCATCCGGAAACGGAGAGAGTGGGGCCCGGGAACGAGGTTCGAGGTTGAGGAAATGGCTGAGGGAGTGCTTTTGAAGCTGGCGCCTGTGTTCGCGGCGACGCAGCCGAACGATGTCTTTGGCTCCCTGCCATCCCGCGGCGCGCCGAAGACACTGGAAGAAATGGACGCGGGCGTCCTCGCTGAAGCAGCGCGGCGCCATGCTCGAGATTGATGCCAACATTATCGTTCGCTGCCTGACGAACGAACATCCCGAGCAGTCTCCGCGCGCCAGGCGGTTGATTCCGGCTTGAATGCATCCTCCACCTTGAAGTGAACACAATCGTGTTAGGACATTATTAATTGTTTAATTGGCGGGGCGGGCGTTTGCGCATTAGCTTCTCCACAGTCCTCTCGTTGCGGTGGTGTGGCAATGCAGCGTTCCCCTGGCGTCCTGACCTCTTCTTTCCTCATTGGCCTCGCTTCGCTGGTTGGCGCATCGTCGCTGCAAATCGGCCCTGCAGCGGCGCAGTCGTCGCTGTTCAAGCTAGCGGCTGCGAGCTCCGCCGCAGTCGGCGGCAGCACCAGCGTCCCATATGGCTGGCTCGATTTCTGTCATCGCCGGCCGAAGGAATGCAAAGTGCCTGCCCTGCCCGCCACAAGCGTCAGGCTGACCGCGCAGAACATGAGCATCCTCAAGCGGGTAAACCAGAAGGCGAACCGTTCCATCAAGCCCGTCAGCAACTACGACCACTGGGGCACGACGATGGACCACTGGGACTATCCGACGGACGGCAAGGGCGACTGCAAGATCTACGCGCTCTACAAGCGCAAGCTGCTCCTGGAAGCGGGCTTCCCCCGGCAGGCGCTGCTGATGACGGTGGTGCGCGATCTCCACAATGAGGGCCACACCATTCTGACGGTGAAAACCGACAAGGGCGATCTCGTGCTGGACAATCTGGTCGACGAGATCCGCCCCTGGAACGCCACCGGCTATTATTTCCTGAAACGCCAATCGCAGCAGAACCCGAACACCTGGGTGTCGATCAACCAGCGCGGCGGCACGGCGAAACGGCTGTCTCCAAGTTCGTAAGGGCCAGAGCGTTTCACGGAAACGGCGAGCCGCTCTATCTGCTTGGGTTGCAATTCCGCACGGAAGGCTATGGCGAAGTCGAGCCCGAACCTTCCACCTTTTCCCGCAATCGCTCCCGGCGTGACCAGAGCGGTCTGGTCTGCTTTGACCGACTGATCCGTCACATTCCCTACCTCGCAAATTCATAGGTCGGAAAATCCGGCCCATGAACGGGCGTTGCCGCCCGCGGCCAGGCAAGCCTTGCTGGCCTACTGCTGGCAGGGCGGCTCGCCAGGATGCCCGCAGGTCGGCTTCTTGTTTCCCTGCGGCGGCTGCTCCTTGGGCTGCTGCGGCAGGCGCCGTTCCTGTATCTGAGGCTGAGGCCGTAGCTGCTGCTGCAAGCGTCTTTCTTGCATCTGAGGCTCAGGCCTCAACTGCTGCAGGCGTCTCTCTTGCATCTGAGGCCTTGGCTGCGCCTGGAACTCCGGCCTTTGCGGCCTGAGCACCTGCACGTTCGGTCTTTCCTGCTTGAAGTTGCGCTGAACGTTGGTGCCTGCGCCGGCGGAACCCTCTTCGCCGTTCGGCAGCCTGCGGAACTTCCTGTTTGCATTGGCCGAACCCTGATTCTGGTCGGAGAACACACTCGGATTGTTTCTCCTGAGCCGCTCCTGCACACTCGCCCGATTGTCGGCCGGCGCGCCGTTGACGGTCGGCAGCTTGCGGAACTTCTTACCTCTATCGCCTCCGTTGACCGAGCCTTGATCGCTCGGGCCGACAGCTGTCTGGCCTGCCGACAGATCCTTGCGTATCAGCTTCCTCGGCCTGCCTTCGTTCTGACCGGACAACGCATTCGGATTGTTCTTCCCGAACCTCTGCTGGGCGTTCTGCCCGTCCTCGCCCGGCGCGCCGTTTACGGTCGGCAGCTTGCGGAACTTGCCCCTCTTGCCCTGATCGTCGACGACTCCGTTCTGCTGGCCGTTGCCGGTAACGGGGGCGCCGGCATTCCCGGTAGCCTGCTGGTTGCCAGTCACAGTGCCTTGCTTGCCGAGCACCTTCCTGTTGGGCGCATTCTGACCGTTGAGCACCGGCTTGCCGTTGACGAGCGGCAGCGCTTTGCCGTCAGCTCCCCGCAAGGCGTGATCGGTCGGGAGCTTGCCCGTCGTCTTCGCCTGCGGCGTCACACCCGGCTGCTGGCCCTGCGTGACAGCCTGGCCCGGCTTCAGCGGCTGGCCGCCCTGGTTCTGCTTGAACAGCGCTGCCCTTTTCTGCAGCAACGGCGGCAGCGCCACCTTGGCTGCCAGGGAGGCCGCGCCCGCACCAACCGCCGTCTTCCGGCCGGTGGTGAGGCCTCTCGGTGCATTGGCGCTCGGCTGTCCGGCCTGATTGGCCGGCTCGTTGTTGATCGTCGTGTTGTTGATGTTGTTGATGACGGTCGTGTTGTGAATGTTGTTGAAGATGATGTCGTTCGGCGGCGGCACGATGTCACGCGGCGGCCTGACCCAGACCGGCACGGGGACGAAGACTGGCGTCGGCAGGACGTAGACATCGACCGGCGGCGGGGGCGGCGGCAGCACGACGAAATCCGGCGGCGGCGGCGGCAGGAATACCACGTCGATCGGCGGCGGCGGCTCGAAGTCGAAATCGGGATCGTCGAAATAGAGCACCGGCCTGTCGACATAGATGATTTCCTCCGGCGGCGGCGGCGGCACGTCGTAGACGATGACGGTGAAGCTCGTCGGTGGCTCGAGCTCGGCGTCGAAATGCTCCAGCCGGCGGCGCGCGTCCCAGGCATGCAGCCCGTGCGGATAGCGCTCGAGGTAGGACCAATAGGCCTCCGGCGTATCCCGCAGCCACGTTTCGCGCCAGGTGATCGCCTCGCGCCGCGCCGCGATGATGGCCCGCACACGCTTGGCCATAGGATCGTGCGGATAGGCGACGAGGAATTCCTCGTAGCCGCGCATGCTATCGCGATCGAGTGCCGCGACATAAGCGTCATGCGCATTGAAGTCGTGGATCGGCCTGGTTCGGTTGGCCCGTTCTTCGGCCTCCGAAACCTTCGGCGGCGGCGCGTCCGGAGCGCGTTCGAAGAAGACGAAGGGCGCACTGATCTTCGAGGCGTCCCACGGAACTTCGGCGCCTTGCGTCACCTCGTTGACGCGTAGCCGCGTGCGGTCGAAAACGTCGTCAAGCGATATGCCGCCTTCACGCATCATCTCGGCGAGCGCCTGAGCATAGGCGCCGTATGGGCCCTTGCCTTCCGGCGCAACCGTTCCGGGCGCCGCGTTGAACGCAATCAGCATGTTGGGGTCGGGGTCGACCAGCGCGAGACCGCTGGCCAGCGGCTGGCTCATTTTCGGAAGAGCATTCGGCCGTGCCGCGTCGAGGACGACGATATTGACCTTCGCCGGCAGTCCCGCCAGAGACCTGGTGATATCGGAGAGCCGCATGGCCTGCAGCGGCACGTCGGCCGGATTGGCGATCTGGGCGTCGACCGGCAAGAAATAGTTTTCGCCTTCGAACTGCACGCCGCGGCCGGCGAGGTATACGAAAACGGTCGCGTCCGGACCGGCGGCGGAAACCTTTCCAAGGAAATCGCGCAGCGCGCCACGCAACGATTCCTGGTCGACATCGCGTGCGCCGACCACATCGAATCCTGCTGCCTGCAGGGTCTGCGCGATCAGACCAGCGTCATTCGCGGAGGTGACCAGCGCATCCGACGGATAGGCGGCGTTGCCGATGACGAATGCGAGACGTTTCTGCTGTTGGGCGAGCGCGCCCGTCGTGGACGCGACGGCGAACGCGATAAGAACGACGACAAGGCCGATGACTTTCCGAAGCGAGCGCATTGCAATCCGCCATCCTTGTCCACCATTCGTCCAACGCGATAACGCCGGAGGGGCAGGAATGTTTCCCTAACTGCAGAATTAAGACCCTGCAAAAAGGCGGCTTTAGGGCGCAATTTCGTCGAAAGAACAGAGGCTTCACAATCTTCACGCGAGCCCGGCCGCGAGCTACCGCCGCCGCTTCGGCTTCTCCAAAAGCGCGACGGCCTCGACATGCGGCGACCACAGGAACTGGTCGATCGGCGTGACGCTCTTCAGCGTATAGCCGCCGTCAATCAGGATGCGCAGGTCCCGTGCCAGCGTCACCGGATTGCAGGACACCGCGGCGACCAGCGGCACGTCGGAACGGGCGACCTGCTTCGACTGGTCCTCGGCGCCGGCGCGCGGCGGATCGAAGACCAATCCGTCGAAGGCGTTCAACTCCTTGAAGGTCAGCGGCCGGCGAAAGAGGTCGCGGCGTTCGCTGGTCACGCGCTTCAGGCCGCTGGCAAAGCGGAAGGCGCGGTCGAGCGCGGCAAGCGCCGGCGCATCGCCCTCGACGGCATGGACCTCGGATTGCGCGCCGAGCCTGAGCGCGAAGCTGCCGCAGCCGGCGAACAGGTCCACGACCTTCCTGGCGCGCGACAGACGCTGGCCGACAAGGTCCGCCATCGCCTGCTCGGCGGCCTCCGTGGCCTGCAGGAAGGCGCCGGGCGGCACGGCGACCGCGACCGGTCCGAACTGCACGACCGGCTTCTTCGGCTCGACCACGATCTCGCCGTCGACGGAAAGCCGCGCCAGGCCTTCGGCCATGACGAAATTCGACGCGATACGGCGCTGGTGGTCGCTAAGCTTGCCGGCATCGTGCACGGCAATGTCGAGGCCCGAAGCCGTGACTGTCACCGTCATATGAAACGCCTTCGGGGTGGCGCAGACCAAGCCGGCCAGGGCACGCAATTTGTCGAGCGCCGAGACGATCGCCGGCAGCGAGATCGGGCATTCCTCGATCGGGATGATCTCGGAGGACAGCGCGCGCACGAAGCCGAGCAGCATGCCGGCGTCCGTGCGCCTGGCGCTGAAGGTGACGCGGCGGCGGGTGTGCGGCGCGCAAGGCACCAGCGCAGCGATCTCGCAAGCGATGCCCTTGACCTTCAGCGCCTGCACAACCTTCTCGCGCTTCCATTGCCGGTAGGCTTCAGCCTCGTAATGCTGCAGCGCGCAGCCGCCGCATTCGGTGAAATGGCGGCAGGCCGGCTCGATCCTATGCGGCGAGGCTTCCAATACCGACATCAGCGCGGCGCGGTCCTTCTGGCGCGCGGCCGTGACCGTTTCGCCGGGCAGCGTGAACGGGATAAAGACCTCCCCGCCTTCGGCATTGGCGATGCCGTCGCCCTGCGAACCGAGCCTTGCAATGGTGAAGCGTGTGCTCATCGCCCGTCCTTCATGGCGGCGAGCAGGAACTCGCGGTTGCCGTCGCTGCCTTCGATCGGCGACGGCTGGAGTCCCAGCACGCGCCAGCCGGGAGCGCCAGCCAGCCAGTTGCGCAGGTTCCCGGCAATCCGCTCGGCATCGCCCGGGTCCTTGAGCAGGCCGCCCTTGCCGATGGCCTCGCGCCCGGCCTCGAATTGCGGCTTGACC
Organism: Mesorhizobium sp. B2-9-1; assembly: GCF_006439455.1. Taxonomy (NCBI): domain Bacteria; kingdom Pseudomonadati; phylum Pseudomonadota; class Alphaproteobacteria; order Hyphomicrobiales; family Phyllobacteriaceae; genus Mesorhizobium; species Mesorhizobium sp. B2-9-1. The sequence continues at coordinate 119,716 of NZ_VFTP01000013.1, forward strand.
AGCAGAACTGCCTTGGCGCCCTCGCCCGCCAATTCCAGCGCCGGCGGCAGCGCAAGCTTCAGCGAGATAAAGCTGACGTCGCAGATAAGGAAACCGGGAACGCGGCCGCCGAGATCGGCTGCCGTCAGATCGCGCGCGTTCAGCCCTTCGATCACGGTCACACGCGGGTCGCCGGCAATGTCTGGATGCATCTGGCCGTGACCGACATCGATCGCCGTGACATGGGCCGCGCCGCGCTCGAGCAGCACCTGGGTGAAGCCGCCGGTCGAGGCGCCGATGTCGAGCGCTTCGCTGCCGGAAGGATCAAGGCCGAAATGGTCGAGGCCGGCGATCAGCTTCAGCGCCGCGCGCGATACATAGGCCCGCGCCGGATCGTCGATGGCGACTAGGCAGTCCGGCGCGACGGGCTGGCCGGGCTTGCGGGCGACGGCGCCGTCAACCGTAACCGCGCCGCGCTCGATCGCGTCGCGGGCGCGCGAGCGGCTGGCAAACAGACCGCGCCCGACGAGCAGTTCGTCGAGCCGCTGGCGCCGGCTGGCTGGCAAAGGGGAACTCATCGGCCTTCATTGACGAAAGCCGGGCACGAACGCAATGGTTGAATACGGCGCAAGAGGCTGCAGAATGCCGACAGGAACGGGCGGTTCGCCAGTCGGTGGAGGTGGCAATGCTGAAGGGGACCTGTCATTGCGGCGCAGTTCATTGGACGCTGGAAGGCGATCCCGGTGGAATCACCGCATGCAATTGCACGCTTTGCCGCCGCTACGGTGCACTCTGGGCTTACGACTATGCCGACGAGCGCATCCGCGTTGCCGGACCGGTGAAATCCTACACACGCGCCGAGGTGGCGGAGCCCGCGCTGGAAATCCTGTTCTGTCCGACCTGCGCCTGTGTGGTCGCCTGGCGAGGCCTGCGTTCCGGCAAGAGCGGCCGCACGCGCATCGCCGTCAATGTCAGGCTTGCGCCGCCCGAGGAGGTCGCCGACCTGCCGATCGACCACTTCGACGGCCTCGACACTTTTGACGACCTGCCGCGCGACGGCCGCTGCGTGCGCGATATGTGGTTCTAAAAAATGGTGCGCGAAACCTGGCGCTCGACGGCGGGCATCAAGCCGTCATTGCCCGAGGCTTCCTTGCGCGGCGGCTCAACCGGAGTGGCCGCGATGGGCGTAGCATCCGGCAGCACGACGAGTTGAGGAACCTGCTTATAGGAAAAGCCGCCGCGGATGTTGCCCATCTTGCCGGCAACGATATCCAGCACCGCCTTTTCAAGATTGCGGTCGTAACGCGTTTCGGCTGCGACCGGCACCGTCACGGCCGCAAAAAGGGCCACTCCGCACAGAAGCGTCTTCATTTTTGGTCGTCTCCCTGCCTGGCTCGAGCTTCTAGCAGGGCGCCGTTGAAAATCGGCCAAGAGACAGGGTAAGCGAACCGCCAAACGGGAGCGTTAACAGATACTTACATCTGGCACCCGGCAAACCGATTCACCGCTTGAAGCCCTGATTCAGGCGCGCTGCGCCTGCACGCCGCGACCGAGCGCGGCGAAGACCGTGCGCACGATGCCTGCCGAATCCAGCCCGGCATCGGCATACATCTTCTCCGGCTTGGCATGGTCGCTGAACACGTCCGGCAGCACCAGCGGCCGCACCTTGAGGCCGCTTTCCAGCAGGCCTTCATGGGCGAGGAAATGCAGCACCTGGCTGGCGAAGCCGCCGATGGCGCCCTCTTCCACGGTCACCAGCACCTCATGCGAACGGGCGAGCCGCCGGATCAGATCCTCGTCCAGCGGCTTGGCGAAGCGGGCGTCGGCAACGGTCGTGGAAAGGCCCGCAGCGCCCAGTTCCTCGGCCGCCAACAAACAATCCTGCAGCCGCGTGCCGAAGGACAGCAGCGCGACCTTGGTCCCTTCCTTGAGGATGCGGCCCCTACCGATCTCGATCAGCGAGCCACGCTCCGGCATGTCGACGCCTACACCGTTGCCGCGCGGATAGCGGAAGGCGATCGGGCCGTCATCATAGGCCGCCGCTGTGCGCACCATGTGGCGCAGTTCCGCCTCGTCGGCGGCGGCCATGACGACGAAGCCCGGCAGCGTGGTCAGGAAGGTCGTATCGAAAGCGCCGCAGTGGGTGGCGCCGTCGGCGCCGACGAAACCGGCGCGGTCGATGGGAAAGCGCACCGGCAGTTTCTGGATCGCCACGTCATGGACGACCTGGTCGTAGGCGCGTTGCAGGAAGGTCGAATAGATGGCGGCAAACGGCTTGTAGCCCTCAGTAGCAAGGCCGGCGGCGAAGGTCACCGCATGCTGCTCGGCAATGCCGACATCGAAGGTTCGCTTCGGAAATACCTCGCCGAAGAGGTCAAGACCGGTGCCACTCGGCATGGCGGCGGTGATGGCGACGATGCGGTCGTCCTCGCGCGCTTCCTGGATCAGGCTTTCGGCGAAGACCTTGGTGTAGGCGGGCGCATTGGCCGGCGCCTTGGCCTGCGCACCGGTGATGACGTCGAATTTGTTGACGCCGTGATATTTGTCGGCTGCGGCCTCCGCCGGCGCGTAGCCCTTGCCCTTCTGGGTCACGACATGGATCAGCACCGGGCCTTTGCCATTGTCGCGGACATTCTTCAGCACCGGGATCAGATGTTCGAGATTGTGCCCATCGATGGGGCCGATATGGTAGAAGCCGAGCTCCTCGAACAAGGTGCCGCCGGTGACGTAACCACGCGCATGCTCGACCGCACGGGTGATGGCGCGGTCGGCGCGCTTGCCGAGATAGGATGTCAGCTTCTTGCCGAAATCGCGAAGGCCGAGATAGGCCTTGCCGGAGGCGAGCCTCGCCAGATAGGCGCTCATGGCGCCGGTCGGCGGCGCGATCGACATGTCGTTGTCGTTGAGGATGACAATCAGCCGGGCGTCGAGCGCGCCGGCATTGTTCAGCGCCTCGAAAGCCATGCCGGCCGACATCGAACCGTCGCCGATGACGGAAATGACATTGTTGCGGCCGCCCGACAAGTCGCGCGCCATGGCCATGCCGAGACCGGCCGAAATGGAGGTCGAGGAATGCGCGGCGCCGAACGGGTCGTATTCGCTCTCGACCCGCCGGGTGAAACCAGAGAGGCCGCCTTCCTGGCGCAGCGTACGGATGCGGTCGCGGCGGCCAGTCAGGATCTTGTGCGGATAGGCCTGATGGCCGACGTCCCAGATCAGCCGGTCCTGCGGCGTGTTGAAGACATAATGCAGCGCGACGGTCAGTTCGACGACGCCGAGGCCGGCGCCGAGATGACCGCCGGTCTGCGACACGGCATCGATCAGCTCGGCGCGGAGTTCCGCGGCAAGCTGCGGCAGCGCGCTCTCATCAAGCGTCCGCAAATCCGCCGGAATGCGGACCTTGTCGAGCAGCGGCGTGTCTGGCTTCACTCGGGGCGCGTCCTGCCTTATCGATCGAACACGGCGCTACCAGCAGATTGCGCCATAATCATGCGCGGGAATAGTCCGCCGGCGGGCGAATGTAAATGCGCGCCAGTGACGCGTGCTACGCTGCAAGGTGTATTGAGATTCAGGTCAGGCCGCGCCGAAAATGATGGATTCCGAGAACCGGAGCGGAGCGTACTCAAAGTACGTGAGCACCGGAAGCGCAGGAAACCGGCATTTGCAGGCCGGCCTCACCTGAATATCAACACACCTTAGTTCTCGGGCAGCGGAATGAACTCCTCCTCATCGCCGGGAACGATATCGAAGCGACCCGTCTTCCATTCCTGCTTGGCCTGCTCGATGCGTTCCTTGGAGGACGACACGAAATTCCACCAGATGTAGCGTTTGGAGCCGAGTGAAGCGCCGCCGAACAGCATGAAATGCGCGCCGCGCTCGGAGGAAACGACGATCTCCTCGCCCGGCTTGAACACCAGGAGCCGCTCGGCCGGGAAAATATCGCCAGCAATCCAGACGTTGCCCTCCAGCGTGTAGATGGCGCGCTCCTCGGCATCGGCCGGAATCTTCACGCTGGCACCGGCGGCCAGCCTGAGATCGGCGTAGAGCGTGTCCGATGCGGTCGCCACGGGCGAGCGCAGGCCGGAGAACTCGCCGATGACGACGCGACCGCTGACACCCTCGGCATCGATCTGCGGCAAGCGGGCCACCGACGTGTTCGCGAACACCGGGGCAATCTCCTCCTTGCCGTCGGGCAGCGCCAGCCAGGTCTGCAAGCCGGAGACCGACATCGGCGCGCCGCGCAATTCCTGTGGCGTGCGCTCGGAATGGACGATACCGCGCCCGGCAGTCATCAAATTCACATCGCCCGGCGCGATCACCATTTCGGTGCCGAGCGAATCCCGATGCCTGATCCTGCCGTCGAACAGGTAGGTGACGGTGGAAAGGCCGATATGCGGATGCGGACGCACGTCGAGCGCATGGCCGGCGCGCAGGATCGCCGGGCCCATGCGGTCGAAGAAGATGAACGGCCCGACCAGCCGGCGCTTCGCCGTCGGAAGAGCGCGGCGCACCTCGAAGCCGCCAATGTCCTTGGCGTTCGGAACGACCATCAGCTCGATCTGGTCGCAGGCGAAGGCATCGCCGGATTCAGGGTCGTTTCCCGGAAAAAAGCTCATGTCGGATCCTCAGGCGAAACGCAGCGCCGACCTGGCCTTCGCCTTGGCAGCTTCTTCCTCGCGGTTGCGCGGTTCCTGGTTGGTTTCGAGCGAATCGATCAATTCGCGCGCGACAGCCGCGATCGCCTCGACGGCATGGTAGAAGGCATGCTCGTTGCGCTTGGACGGCTTGGTCGAGCCGCTCAGCTTGCGCACGAACTGAAGTGCGGCGTCATGCACTTCGTCATTCGTCGCCGGCGGCTCGAAATTGGCCAAGGTCTTGATGTTGCGGCACATGGCTTGAACTCCTTACCTGCTTTCTTTGCCCTTACCCGGTCTGAGATCATCCGCTGAGGTGTTGAGATTCAGGTCAGGCCGAGCCGAAAATGGTGGTTTCCGAGAACCGGAGCGGAGCGTACTTGAAGTACGTGAGCACCGGAAGCGCAGGAAGTTGCCATTTGCAGGCCGGCCTCACCTGAATATCAACACCTCAGTCGGCGTCCAGCGGCTCCGTTCCCACCGGCTTGCCGTCGCGCGACAGCCTGATCTTCTCGACCTTGTCCTCGGCCGCTTTCAGCAGCCGGTCGCAATGCGCCTTCAGCGCTTCGCCGCGCTCATAGATCTTGATCGACTGGTCGAGCGGGACGTCGCCGCGCTCGAGATCATCGACGATCTTCTCCAGCGCGTCGAGCGCCTGTTCGAAGCTCATCGCCTTGACGTCCTCATTGCCTTCCAATGCCATACCCTATCCCTTCATCAGCCGCCCGACATGGGCGGCGACTGAAAATGCCAGTCCCTGCAGATCGTAGCCGCCTTCCAGCAGGCTGACGAGCCTGTTGGAGCTGTGGCGGCCGGCGCGCTCCATCAACTGGCCGGTCGCCCAATCGAAATCGTCCTCGGTCAGGTTGATCTCGGCCAGCGGATCGCGGTGGTGCGCATCGAAGCCGGCGGAAATGATGATCAGGTCCGGCGCGAACGCGTCGATGGACGGCAGCACGCGCGACAGGAAGGCGTCGCGGAACAGGTCGCTGCCGGTCTGCGGCGCAAGCGGCGCATTGACGATGTTGCCGGCGCCGGTCTCGTCCTTCGCGCCGGTGCCTGGGTAAAGCGGCATCTGGTGCGTCGAGCAGTAGAGAACCGACGGATCATCCCAGAAGATGTCCTGGGTGCCATTGCCGTGATGGACGTCCCAGTCGACGATGGCGACGCGTTCGGCCTGATGCTTGTTCTGGGCGTAGCGGGCGGCGATCGCCGCCGTGTTGAACAGGCAAAAGCCCATCGCGGTGGTCTTTTCGGCATGATGTCCAGGCGGACGGGCGGCGACGAAAACGTTTGCCGCACGACCCTCGAAGACGTCGTCCACCGCCGCATTGGCACCGCCGATCGCGGTGATCACGGCCTGCCAGCTTTTCGGGCTGGCGCTGGTGTCGGCGTCGATCGAAACGATCCCGCTCTCAGGGATCGCCGCGCGCACGCGCTCGACGAAATCCTCGGGATGCGCATAGAGGATCGTTTTCTCGTCGCCTTCCGGCGCCTTGACGCGGTCGAGCGCCGCAAAAGCCTCGTCGTCCAGCACGCGCTCGATGGCGCGCAGGCGGTCGGGCCGCTCGGGGTGACCGGGCGGGGTGAGGTGTTCGAGGAAGATCGGATGCGTGTAGAGACGGGTGGCCATGGCGCCTAATCTAGGGACCTACGACCGCAATGACCATGTTTGGCAGCCGAATGGCTGGGGAAAATCGCGTCTTGCCGTGTCGCTAACGCCATTGGCGTGGCCCAAGCTTAGCTGTAAGGTCGCGCCGCTGCCTGGTGCCCGCGACGCGGGAGAATCGGGAACACGGTTGAACTCCGTGGCGTGCCCAACACTGTAAGGGGGACCGCGCCGGCAAACGCCACTGTCGAAGACGGGAAGGCGCCGGATGCGGGACGATCCCGAGCCAGAAGACCGGCCCGGCAGACATGGTTTACCGCTTGGTCAGGCGGGGGACTGCTTGTCGCAAGGGGAAAAGCGATGACGGCAGCAGCGATCGCCACGAGCGGCGACGACTTTGACCAACTGGCGCGCGACGCGGTTTACCGGGCCATGTTCACCAGGCGCGACGTGCGCAGCCATTTTGTGCCCGACGATCTCGATGACAGCGTGCTGGCGCGGCTCATCACCGCCGCGCATCACGCGCCGTCTGTCGGCTATATGCAGCCGTGGAATTTCATCGTCATCCGCGACGCCGCGAGGCGGCGGCAGGTACGTGATCTTTTTCTCGCCGCGCGCGAGCAGGAATTGCCGGCGATCGAGGCGGAACGGCAGGCGCTCTACCGTAAGCTGAAGCTCGAAGGCATCTGCGAAAGCGCGCTCAACCTGTGCATCACCTGCGACCGGCAGCGCTCGAAGGACTCGCCGCTCGGGCGCTGGCACAATCCGGAGATGGATCTCTACAGCACCGTCTGCGCGGTGCAGAATTTCTGGCTGGCGGCGCGGGCCGAAGGTGTCGGCGTCGGCTGGGTGAGCATCATCGAGACCGAAGCGCTGAAGCGGCTTCTCGCGATCCCCGAGCATGTCATGCCGATCGCCTATCTCTGCGTCGGCCGCGTCTCGGAATTCGCGCCGAAGCCGGACCTTGAGGCGCATGGCTGGGGCAAGCGCCTGCCGCTGCCCGAACTGGTCATGAGCGAGACGTTTCGCGGCGCCGGCGAGGCGCCGCTTAAATCGGCAATCGCAAAGCTTGGCGGCCCATCAAAGCCATGATCAGGCGGCCCTCGGCGTATCCCAGCGCGAGCCGCCGCCAAAAGAGCCCAGTGCCTTGTCGCGCAATTCCCTGAATTTGGACGAGGTCTCGGCGAGCCGGCGGTCCCATTCGGGATTGGGCGCTTGGCCTTCAATGGCTTCAAAATAAACCTGCATCAGAGAGGCGATGGCGAAGGGCTCGATGAAGGCTGCCTTGAAGGCCCAGGCAAAGACGATGGCTAGCACGAAGGCCCAGCCGGCAAGCTGGCCCGGCATGACCCACAGAATGGCGGCTGCGGGCGCCAGCATCAACAGGAAGATGACGAAGGACACGCCCCACATGATCGCCGCCAGCCAGACGGCGTTCTTGACCATGTGCTTGCCGTTCTGCGCGTAGAGCACGACGCCTTGCCGCGCCGTCTCGAAAGGCGAGCTCGAATTGATGCGGATGTTATAGCCGAGGATGATCTCGTCGACATAGGTCAACGACAGGCGGATCACCGTGTTGATGAAGCTGACGATGCCGCTCAGGCCCGGAATGGGCAGGAAGGCGGCGATGCCGCCGATCAGGCCGGTGATGGCTCGGATGGCGCCCTTGACCAGCTGGTCGACGACGAAAAGGATGTTGGCCTCGGCAAAACGCTGGGTGACCACTTCCTTCGCGTAGGCGATCTGGCCCTGGCCGTCGGGGACATCTTGGCCGTCGATCAGATGCACCATGACGGCGATATGGCCCGCTTTCAGCACATAAAGGATGTATTCGCGGATCCAGTAGACGGCGATCGAGATGACGCCGAAGCCGACCACGCCGCCCCACAGCGCAAAAGACATCGGCCCGTCGGGATCGGTCGAGATGTGACCGACGCCATAGCCGACGCTGGCGCCCGTACCGGTCGCCATGATGTAGGCGACCGTGATGCCGAAATAGACGATCATGCGAAAGACGATGAACGGCCATGTCCGCATCATGATCGACACGGATCTGGCGATGCTGAAGTCCCACATGCCCCGAGTCTCCCACCCTTAAGAGAATGGCCGGAGAGCATGCGCTCGCCCCGGCGATTGTCAATCGCGGCAGGGTTGCGCCGGCCCGAAACCGGTGCACAAGCCGGTGGCTCGGTTACCCGAGCGTGCCGTCAAGGCTTCTTTCGCAAGCCTTCGAGCAACTGCTTGAAGGCCGCGATCGCTTTTTTCGAGGTTGCCTCGGGATCCGTCGAATTGGCGATGCGCTGCGCGGCCTGGCTGCTGGCGCCATTGATCAGCCGTGAGGTCGTCTCGGGATCAAGCTCCGGAACGACCTCGCCCTCTTCCTGCAGCCTGGTCAGATGGTTGGTCATCGAGGCGGTGCAGGCACTGGCATTCGGCCACTGCGCCGGGTCGCCGAGCACCGCCGGGCCGTCGCGGAACATGATGCGCTGGATTTCCGGCTCCAGCGCCATCTCGATATAGGTGGTGCATTCGTCGACGAAATGCTGCCAGCGGGTCGGCGCTTTCGAAGCCACCTCGTTCACCCGCACAGCCATTTCGCCGTCGATCTCGGCGATCACCGCCTGCAGCAGTCCCTTCTTGTCGCCGAAATGATGGTAGAGCGCGCCGCGCGTGAGGCCGGCCGATGCGGTGAAATCGTCCATCGAGGCCTCGGCGTAGCCGATCGTGCCGAAAGCATGGCGAGCGGCTGCGATCAGCTTGGCGCGCGTCTCGGCGATCATCTCCTTGCGCGGTCTGTGCATGGTTCTGGCCCTATTCACATACGCCTCGTATGCCAATTGACATACGCTGCGTATGAACTATCTCACAGTCATACGCAGCGTATGTAATTTTAGTATGCACCGTTGTCGAGGAGCAGGATCATGCGAAACCCTTATTCGGACATCTTTCGGGCTCCCGGCACGAAAGGCTTCGCCGCGGCGGCCTTCATCGCGCGCTTGCCGATCGCCATGGCCCCGATCGGCATCGTGGCGATGCTGTCGCAGACGCATGGCGAATATTGGCTGGCCGGCGCCGTCTCGGCGATCTATGCGCTGGTCAACGCTTTCCTGTCGCCGCAAGTGTCGCGGCTGGTGGACCGGCGCGGCCAGACGGCGATCGCAGCACCCATGACGCTCGTCTCGGTGCTTTCCTTCGCGACATTGATCGTCGCGGCCAACCAGCACTGGCCGGTCTGGACGTTGTTCGGGTCGGCGCTGCTTGCCGCCGCCATGCCCAGCATCCCGGCGCTGGTCAGGGCGCGCTGGACCGAGATCTTCCGCGACCGGCCGGAGCTCAACACGGCCTTCGCCTTCGAATCGGCCGCGGACGAGCTGGTTTATGTCGCCGGCGCTTCGCTGTCGGTGGGCCTGAGCGCGGCGCTGTTCCCGGAAGCCGGCATGGTGGTCAGCACGTTGCTGCTTGCGCTCGGCTCGGCGGCATTCCTGCTGCAGCGCTCGTCCGAGCCGCCGGTCCGCCCGGCGGAACATGGCGCGACCGGGTCGGCGATCCGCCTGCGGCCGGTGCAGATCATCACCTTTGCGCTGATCTTCGTCGGCGCGACCTTCGCCACTACGGAAGTGACGACGGTGGCGATCACCAAAGAGCTCGGCCAACCTGAGGCGGCGAGCCTCGTCATCGGCGTCTATGCGCTGGGATCCTTCGTGCTCGGCATCATCGTCGGCGCGCTCAGCCTTAAGGCGCCGCTGCAGCGGCAACTGGCGGTGGCGGTCACCGTGATCGCGCTCACCACCTTGCCACTGCTCTTCGCCGACACCGTGCCGACACTGGCGCTCGCCGTCTTCGTCAGCGGCGTCGCGATCTCGCCGACCTTCATCACCGCCTTCGGCCTGATCGAACGCCACGTGCCGGCGGCGATGCTGACCGAAGGCGTCACCTGGGTGACGACCGGCATCGGCATCGGCATGGCGCTGGGCTCCTTTGCCGCCGGCTGGATGGTCGACAATTTCGGTCCGCAGAACGGGTTCTGGGTTTCGGTCGCGGCAGGCGCCATCGCGCTGGCCACCGTGCTCGCCGGTCAATGTCGGCTGGCGACGGGTGATTGCGATGTGGACAGGGGCGAGGCGGTGGTTCCGGCGGAGTGACGGTTATTCGGCTACGGTCAGCGCAGACGTTGGTAGTTGGCTGAAGCCTCCG
>NZ_VFTP01000014.1:0-115321 GCF_006439455.1 Mesorhizobium sp. B2-9-1
TGCCTGCAACCACCGAGGAATCGACACCACCCGACATCGCGACGACGACGCGGGTTTCTTCGGGGCGGCGAGGGAGATCGAGGCTGTTCATGATGCTTTCACTGTGCGGCGCTCAATGCCAATGGCCGGAATATAGGTCAAGCGCCACGCATGCGCCAGCTTGCGGCCAAGACGAGTTCACCGGCAAAATCAAGGCCCGGAGGCCGGTGTTTCAATTTCTAAACGAAATCCTAACCGGGCGTTCACGATCCTTACTTAGTCATTAGGGTTCGCTTAGGCAATTTTTAAAGCTGTGACGGTACTGTGGCGGGGATTGGGTCTTTGAGTTTTTAGTAGAGAGTACGATGACCGATCTGGTTAGACCTAGAGTCAAGTATGTTATTGGGCCCGACGGCAGCCCTCTTACGATCGCCGATCTGCCGCCGACAAACACGCGGCGCTGGGTTATCCGGCGCAAGGCGGAAGTGGTCGCCGCTGTGCGCGGCGGCCTGCTCAGCCTTGAGGAAGCCTGCCAGCGCTACAAGCTCACCACCGAAGAATTTCTCTCCTGGCAGGCATCGATCGACGAATACGGCCTTGCCGGGCTGCGCACCACGCGAATCCAGCAATACCGGCATTAAGCTGCCGGCCGAAAACGAGCAAGGGCGCGGGACTCCGCGCCCTTCGCTTTTGAAGCGGCCTTCCATTCAAACAGTCAGCACGACCTTTCCGATGGGTCGGGTCGCAAGGAAGGCATGGGCGGCCGCCGCCTGGTCGAGCGGGAAAGCTTTGGCCACATGCGGCATCAGCTTTTTGGCATCGACCAGCCTGGCGAGTTCGGCAAGGCCCTCGCGATCTGGCACTACAGACATGCGTTCAATGCGGATGTTCCGCTCCTTGGCCTTCGCCCTGGTGGAGTCGTGAACGTCGAGCAGCGACACCAGAACGCCGCCGTCACGCAGCACTTCCAGCGACTTATCTGCGTGGTCGCCGCCGATCGGGTCCAGCACGAGATCGACATTGCCGACCTTCCCCGTGAAATCGTCCCTGGTGTAGTCGATCACCTCGTCGGCGCCGATCGAGCGGACATAGTCGGTTTTGTCCAGACTGGCGGTCGATGCCACCCAGGCGCCGCGCGCCTTAGCGATCTGCACCGCCAGATGGCCGACGCCGCCGGCGCCGGCGTGAACCAGCACGCGTTGTGCTGCCTGCAGGCCACCATGGCGGACGAGGCCTTGCCAGGCCGTCAGCCCGGCCAGCGGCAATGCAGCCGCATGGGCATGGTCGATGGCGGCAGGTTTCGCGACGATCTCGTCCACCGGCGCCGCGGCGAGCTCGGCATAGGCGCCGGCCTGTTTGGGGAAGCGCGGCATGCCGAACACCTCGTCGCCGAGTTTAAAGGCGGTCACGCCGTCTCCGAGCGCCGCGACGGTCCCGGAAATGTCCCAGCCAAGGATGAAAGGCGGTTCGCCCAGCAGCGGATAGAACCCGCCGCGCACGGCGCCGTCGACCGGGTTGAGGCCCGCCGCCTTGACGCGGACGAGCACTTCACCGGGCCCGGGCTCGGGGTCGGGCTGCTCGGCCACGAAAAGGACCTCGGGTCCGCCGACGGAAGTCTGGATAACGGCACGCATGAACGCCTCCTGTTCGAGTGGATGTGCCCGCTATCATTTGGATAGTAATATTCAATTGTCGAGTATGTACCTTTTGTATATATAGGCACCTTATGGATAGCGAAGACAGATCCCCATGCGGCTACGACGCGTTCCGGCGCACCTGTCCGTCGCATGCGGTGCTCGAGATGCTAGCCAGCAAATGGGTCTATCTCACCGTCTGCGCGCTGCGGCGCGGCCGGCTGCGCAATGGCGAGCTGGCGCGCAAGCTGGAGGGCATCACGCCCAAAATGCTGGCTCAGACGCTGCGCGTGCTGGAGCGCGACGGTCTCGTGCGGCGCGAGGTGTTCGCGGTAATCCCGCCGCGCGTGGAGTACGAACTGACGGAGCTTGGGCGGAATCTTGCGGGATTGCTCAGCCAGATCCGCTCCTGGGCGGAAGAGCATGCATCCGAAATCAAGGATGCCCGAACCAGGGCGTCGGCCGATCGCGGCGAGAAGGCCGCTATGCCGTGAAGACAGCGAGGCCGATTTCTGCCGATTGCCGGTTCTGAAGATGCCGGCAGGTCTCCGGCATGACTGCGACTATGCCCGGCGATCAGCCGATCATGGCGCTGCGGCCGCCCGTTTCGGCCTCGCGGATCTTGGTGTCGCGCGATTCCAGCATCTCCGCCTTGGACAGCTCCGCTTCAGCTTCGCCGAGTAATGATTCGGCAGTGCTTCGCTGCTGGGCGAGGTCGCTTTGTGAATTCCTGAGGTTGTCGCGGCGCAAGCGAGCCGCCTTGGCGAAGGTCGGATAGGCGAAATGGTTGATGTCGGTGATGCCGGCTTTTTTCTCTTCGGCGATGATCTGCGCTTCCAGCTCGACGGCCATGCGCTCGAACTCGGCGATCATCATGTCCAGCTGCAAGAGCTGCCGCCGCTTCTCATTCACCTGAAACTGCTTCAGTCGAACGAGGTTTTCACGTGACTTCATGACTCGATACTCCGCAAACGCACACCTGCAATACCGTCCAGTCCGCCCGGAAAGACCTAAGCGCCGCCCGTTTCCCCCGGCTTTCCCTGGGCTATGGGAAACAAAGCCCTAAAGATTTTCGCCGGCGGTAACCATTCGTTTACGGGCATTGTTAATCATACGGGCGAGGACTTAAGGCCGGGTAAAAATTCTGGCTGCGGCGGGAAGCCCGGGCCAGCGAGTCCCTGGAGTCACTTAGGCTGACTTTTTAATGTGGTGCATTAGCGGTTTTAGTCTGTGATTCATTATTAGATTCAAGTGGGTGTAGAAAGGGGTTAAAAAATCTGGTATCGTGGATGGCACGAAATTAGGATTTGTTAACCAGTCGGTGGCACCTTCTGTTCAGGCAATCACTGCTCCGGGTCCCGGACGGGTCGTGACACGGTCCGGCAGCAGAAAAGGGGAATGAAATGCGTGTTCTGCTGATTGAAGATGACAGTGCAACCGCACAGAGCATCGAACTGATGCTGAAATCGGAGAGCTTCAACGTCTATACGACCGATCTCGGCGAAGAAGGTGTCGATCTCGGCAAGCTCTACGACTACGACATCATCCTTCTGGACCTCAATCTCCCCGATATGTCGGGCTATGAAGTCCTGCGCACGCTGCGCCTTTCCAAGGTCAAGACGCCGATCCTGATCCTCTCCGGCATGGCCGGCATCGAGGACAAGGTGCGCGGCCTGGGCTTCGGCGCCGACGACTATATGACCAAGCCCTTTCATAAGGACGAGCTGGTGGCGCGCATCCACGCGATCGTGCGCCGCTCGAAGGGCCATGCCCAGTCGGTCATCACCACCGGCGACCTTGTGGTCAATCTCGACGCCAAGACGGTCGAGGTCGGCGGTCAGCGCGTGCACCTGACCGGCAAGGAATATCAGATGCTGGAGCTGCTCTCGCTGCGCAAGGGCACGACGCTCACCAAGGAAATGTTCCTCAATCATCTCTATGGCGGCATGGACGAGCCGGAGCTGAAGATCATCGACGTCTTCATCTGCAAGCTGCGTAAGAAACTAGACGCGGCGTCCGGCGGTCAGAACTACATCGAAACGGTGTGGGGCCGCGGCTATGTGCTGCGCGAGCCGGAAGATATTCGCGTCAGCGCATAAGCGATCCCAGCGATTCGAACGAAAAACCCGGCTCAGGCCGGGTTTTTGCTTGAGCGCATAAGCGATCCAGGTGATTCGAACGAAAAAAACCCGGCTCAGGCCGGGTTTTTGCTTGAAAACGGTTCCGGCGAATCAGGCGGCTATCTTCAGGACGCGAAAGCTTTCGAGCAGTTGCGCGCGGTTGAAGGGCTTCAGCAGATAGCCTTGGGCGCCGGCGCGCTTGGCGCGCATGATCGCCGCGACGTCGACCTCGACCAGCGAGACCAGGATCTGCGGCTTGATGAGCGCTTCGATAGCACGGATGCGGCGAATAAGGTCCACGGCCGGGACGTCGGCAAGACCACCGTCGATGACGATGACATCGGGCATGTCGCCGGCGCAAATGTCGGTAGCCTCGATTCCGGTCGAGGCCTCGACGACAATCATGTCCGAGCCGCCAAGAATGCGTTTTGCGACCTTCCTGATGACGCTCGAATCATCGACGAACAGGCAGCGCTTCATGTCCGGGTCCTCTTTACCATCTGCCGAACCGCAATCTCGGGGTGACCGCAAAGCACCATAGGCCAATCTGGTAAAGAAGCCGAAAAGCCGTTAGGTAAAGTTTTTCCAAACACGGTATCGCGCGGCCTTGGCCCCGCAGCGCGATTACATGGATCGCGGCTGGCATTGCTCAATCTGCGCCGCCAGCAAAAATATTAGCAATAAAGATACTTCAGTTTTTCTTAGGCAGCCGTCAGCACGATCTCCTCGGCGGTCGCGTGGATCGAGATCGTCATATTGGCCTCGCGCGCCAGAAGCAGCGTATAATAGGGCTGGACCGAATGGGCGTCGATCGGCTCCTCCGGCTTGTGGCCGGAATGCAGTTCGAGGAATTTCGGCGGCACGCGCAGCATCGGGCCACTGGCCGACAGCGAAAAACGGGGCTCGGTTTCGAGACTTTCCAGCGTGACCACCAGCTTGCCGCCGCGCGGTATGGCCGCGTTGGCGACGAGAATGAGGTTGAGCAGCAGCTTGACCTTGTTCTTAGGAAGCAGCGCACGGGGGCCGTTCCACAGCAGTTCCGGCTTTTCGTTCTTCAAGAAGGCGATGGCCACGGCCTCGGCATCGCCCGTGTCGATCATCATGCCGGCGGAACCCGCGGCGCCGAAGGCGATGCGGGCAAACTGCAATCGCGCCGAGGCGTTCTTGGCGCTCTGGCGAATGAGCTTCATGGCGTCTTCGTCGGCGCCGCCTTCGTCGAGCAGCTCGAGGCCGTTGTTGATTGCGCCGACCGGCGAAATGATGTCGTGGCAGACACGGCTGCAAAGCAGCGCCGCGAGATCTGGCGCGGAAAGGGTGAAAAGCTCGGCCATCGGCGAAATCCCTGCTTAAGTCATTTGTTCATGGCCGAGCGACCGTCTTCGCGCCTGCCCCCACGAATCACGCTCTTTTCCAAGGCTTTCTGAATACACAGGGCCCGAGCGCGCATCAACAAATCCAAAATCATCGACGGCGAAAATGGTGTGTTCGCGGGAGGAAACCCGCCGCAGCGGCAAAAGCCCAGCCTTCGAACCGCCATCTTCGTGTGGGAGCTTAATGGTTGAAAAAGGATTACGGCATAATTTGCCAGTGATAGCCACCCCGAACGGCCGGCAAGAGCCGCAGGGGTGCGAGGCGTCGGCGAAAGTGCTCCCTGACGGAGATTGGAAGCATGTTTTCCCGATACTACGACCGGACGTTCGTCCGCGTCCTCACCATGACCATCACACTCCTGGCAGCTTTGGTCCTTTCGACCTCGGCATCGCGGGCTCAGCAGTACACCGCTCAGGAAATCGTCGACTCCGGTCATAAATTCTTCGGCGAGACATCCGGCGGCCTGGCCACCGTCGTCGAGAAGATCTTCGCCTCCTACGGCCTGCCCAATGGCTACCTGCTCGGCGAGGAAGGATCCGGCGCCCTGATCGGCGGCCTGACCTATGGCGAAGGGACGCTCTACACCAAGAACGCCGGCGACCATAAGGTGTTCTGGCAAGGCCCTTCGCTCGGCTGGGATTTCGGCGGCGAGGGGTCCCGGGTGATGATGCTGGTCTATAACCTCGACGACATCAGCAGCCTTTATAACCGCTTCGGCGGCGTTGCCGGCTCAGCCTATGTCATCGCCGGCGTTGGCTTCAACGTGCTGCAGAGCAACCGGGTGCTGCTCGTGCCGATCCGCACCGGCGTCGGCGCTCGTCTGGGAGTCAATCTCGGCTATCTGAAGCTCACCGAAAGGCCGACCTGGAACCCGTTCTGATCGGATTGCGCTCGCTACGATCGCTCGGACAGTGCTAATCGCGCCGCGGCAAGCTCTTGCCGCGGCGTTGAATTTCCGCCATGCCAAGCTGGCACAATCCAGCGATTGCCGCGCCGTAAAGTGGATAGCACGCCTTGGTCCAGTCGGTTCTGTTCTTCGTACTCGGTTTCCTTTGCGCCGTTTTTCTGGCGTCGCTGGTCGCGCCGGCGGTCTGGCGGCGAGCCGTTGTCCTGACGCGCAGGCGCCTCGAGGCTTCGCTGCCGCTGACGCCGGCCGAAATCCAGGCAGACAAGGACCGGGTGCGGGCGGAATATGCCATGACGACGCGCCGGCTGGAGATAACCGTCAAGAACCTTCAGGAAAAGGTCGCTGAGCAGCTGGTGGAGATCGGCCGCGCGAACGAGGCTTTGAAGGAGCTCGCGGTCGAGAAAAAGGACAAGAACCAGGCGCTTTCCGATCTGCAGGCCAAGACTGCGGAGCTCAGGCAGCGCGAGGAGGAGTTGCACCGCCTGGCGGAGAAGCACGCGCAGACGGAGCGGGCGTTGGGGAAGCGCGCGCTGGAGTTGCAGAAGCTCGAGCAGATGTATGACGACGCCAGCTTCTCGTCCTCGAACCGGCAGATCGAGCTGGTTGCCCGCGAATCGGAGCTGGAAAAGCTGGCCAGTGACATCGCGTTGCTCAAAGGCCAGCGCAGGGAGGCGGACCGACGCAATCAGGAGGTCGCGTCGGAAAGCAAGGCCGCACGCGAAGCGCTGAAGGCGGAGAAGAAGAAAACGGCCGAGCTGGACAAGAAGGTCGAGCGGCTGCTCGCGACGCTTGCCGACCGCGAGGAAAAGCTCGACCGCCGCGAGAAGGATCTCGCCCGAATGCGCGAACGTTCGAAGGAGAGCGCTGCAACCGGCGTTGCGCGGCCGGCTGCCGGAACGGATGCGAAAGGCGACGATGTCGACAAGGCAATCGCCAGGCTCGATGGCGATCGGGAACGGCTGGAGGCGAGGCTGACGGCGCTGGCGCGCGAGAACAAGCGGCTGAAGGCCGATCTTGCCGCCGCGTCGGGCGCGGCAATGCCCGAATCGGCGGGCGACGCACGCTCCGGCGCCGGTCTCCGCCAACAAATGAACGAACTGGCAGCCGAGGTGGTCAATCTGACGATGAAGCTCGACGGGCCGGACTCGCCTATCGCGAAGGCCTTGGCGGGCGAGGGGCAGCAAAATGGGCGCGGCGTCAGCCTTGCCGATCGTGTCAGGGCTTTGCAGAAGGCCGGTTCGTCCAACTGAACAAGAGGTGTTCCCGCTATCCGGCCGGCGGATCAGCGGCCCTTGAAAAGTGATGCAGCGCGATGGCCGACGCGGCGGCGACGTTCAGGCTGTCGAAATCTTCCGCCATGCCGATCCGCACCGTGTGCAACCGGGCAAGCAGGTCTTGCGGCAGGCCTTCGCCTTCGGTGCCGAGATAGAGCGCCAGCCTGGCCGAATGTGGCGCGGCCCGGATGTCGGTGGTGCCGCTCGGCGATAGTGCGAACTGGGCGAAGCCAAGCCGATCGAGTGTCGCGGTGAACGTTCCGGTGTCGCCGAAGGACGCGAAGGGAACCTTCAGCGCCGCACCGACCGAAACACGGATTGCCTTGCGGTAGAGCGGATCGCAGCACGTCTGGTCGAGCAGCACCGCGTCGGCGCCGAAGGCCGCCGCATTGCGGAAGATCGCGCCCATATTATCGTGATTGGATATGCCGACCAGGACGACGGCCAAGGCACGCCGGGGCAAGGTTTCCATCAGAATCTCGGCGGGTGCCGGATCGCCACGCAAGCCGATCGCCAGGATGCCGCGGTGCATGTGGAAGCCGGCGATCTGGTCCATGACCTCGCCGGCGGCGACATGGACCGGAAAACCCGGGGGCGCCTTGCGCAAGATGTCCTGCACGCCAGCCAGCCTGTTTTCGAGGATGAGGGCAGACTCGGCGGCGAAGCGTCCGCTCGACAGAAGAAGGTCCAGCACGACCTTGCCTTCGGCGACGAAGCGACCATGCCGGCCGACGAGGTCGCGCTCGCGGATGTCGAGATAGGCGGCGACGCGCGGGTCCCGAGGATCGTCGATGGGGATGAGGTTCATCCAAATCTCGCCGGCAAAAATTGCCAGCGAGATAAGGGGCTTTGGATGGCGCGGGTCAAGCCCCGGCGCGGCGCAACCGATAAGCCATCTGTGAAAGGTCGCCGTCGCCGAAAATGCCTTCCAGCATGCGCAGCAATTCCCGCACCGCCTCGGATTTGCAGGAATAGTAAATCATCTGGCGGTCGCGCCGGGTCTCGACGAGATCGAGCGCCCTCAGCTTGGCGAGATGCTGCGACAGCGCGGACTGGCTGAGTTGCACCTTCTCGGCGATGGCGCCGACCGACATTTCATCGTCGATCAGGTGAGCCATGATCAACAAGCGCTTTTCGTTGCCCATGAGCGTGAGAAAGGCGGCCGCCGATTCCGCATTGGCGATTAGCTTATTTGAGATCATAGATCCCCCAAGGGTCCTGGCTCATCCAGACGCCAGGGGGCAATGGCGCCTGATTCCACGATGTTCAGATGTCGATAGGCGCTGCTGAATCAGCGCCACTACAAAGGTAGATCATTTCATCTAAATCTCAAGCGTTGCTTTTGCCGGCGCGCGATCAACTATCGCTCTTGCTCGGCCGCACGTCCCGTTTTGGCCATCTCGACAAGCACCGAACGCAATTCGCGCGCGCTTTGCAAAGGCCGGGGAAAGAAAATCCTGCAGGTCGCATCGGGGACGGCGAGATCCATGCCATCGGGGTCGAAACCGGTGACGATCCAGCCGTCGCCTTCGGCGCGGCCGAAATGACGGGCGTAAAGAGCAAGCGCGTCGCGATGGTCGGTATTCATGTGATCGAGTGCGGCCTGCTCGCTGCCGGCGAACTCGTCGATAGCGGCGGGATCGGTGATGAAATCATCACGGTCGAGAAGAAAGGCCTTGCCGAAGCCGCCATTCAGGCTGGCGCGCTCGGGCTCGAGCCGGAAGAACGAGAAGTCGCCGAGCCCGGCATAGAGCTTCGCCTTCGGATTGCGGTTGAGATAGCGACGTTCAGCTCGGATCTGATCGGCCGATCCCCGCTCCAGCCGCAAGGCCCGGCATGCCAGGCTGATGCGCGGATGCGCCAGCGGATCGCCCTTGCCGGGTTCGCCAAGCAGCAGCGAACAGCGCGGATCGGCGAGCAACGCCCCGGTGTGGGCGGACAGCATCGAGATCAGGATCAACGGCGCGCCGTCGATGTCGGTGGCGACGCCAACCCTGCTTGCCAGCGGCGCGCCGGTGCCAGGCTCGATCGCCGCGAGCGCGCCGAACCGCGCCGAGCGGATCAGGGTTTTCGCCAGCCTGATCGCCTCGGCGTCGGTCTCGCGGATGACATCCTTCTTCGGTTCGGTCACAGGTTCACCCGAGATAAGTTGATTTTGGTTCTCCGGTTATCGGCCGAGTACACCTGCCTTTGCAAGGGCTGCGATTTCGTCTTCGCTCACGCCGAAACGGGTCAATATGTCCGCAGGCTCGCGATCTGCGACGTCCGGCGCCGCGGAAAGCGTCTGCGGGTTTTGCGAGAAACGCGGCGCCGGCGCCGGGCGGTCGAGCTCGCCGGACCTCACAAAGCTTCTCCTGGCGCGGTTGTGCGGATGGTTCCTGGCTTCGACCAGGGACAGCACGGGCGCCACGCAAGCGTCGGTCACGGTGAAAAGCGTGGCCCATTCGTCGCGCGTCTTCTCCTTGATCCGGCCGGCGATGGCGGCGCGCATCGCGGGCCACGATGACTTTTCATACTGGCTGCGGACAAAATGCTCGTCGAGCGGCAGCAGCCTGGCGAACTCGGCGAAGAAGCGCGGTTCGAGGCAGCCGACGGCAATGTGCCTTGCGTCCGCCGTCTCATATGTATCGTAGAACGGCGCACCGGAGTCGAGCAGGTTCTCGCCGCGCCTGTCGCTCCAGAGACCCGCCGCCATATAGGCGTGGATGGGTGCGGCGAGCATCGAGGCTCCCTCGATCATCGAGGCATCGACCACCTGGCCCTTTCCGCTGCGCGAACGCTGGAAAAGAGCGGCGAGCACGCCGGCAATCAGCATCATGGCGCCGCCGCCTTGATCCGCGACGAGGTTGAGCGGTGGCACCGGCGGCGCGTCCTGTCTGCCGATCGCATGCAAAAGGCCCGCATAAGCGAGATAGGTGATGTCGTGCCCGGCACGCCCGGACAGCGGCCCGTCCTGTCCGAATCCGGTCAAGCGGCCATAGATCAGCGCCGGATTGCGCTGCAGAACGGCATCCGGCCCGAGGCCGCGCCGCTCCATCACGCCGGGGCGGAAGCCTTCGACAAGCACGTCGGCCCCTGCCGCGAGGCGCAGCAGCAGTTCCGCGCCCGCCTGGTTCTTCAGGTCGAGCTTCAGGATGGAACGGCCGTGGCGGTCGAGATCGTATTGTTCGGGCAGGCTCAGAAGCGGCTGACCGGCATCGGCGCGTTCGATGCGCAGCACCTTGGCACCCATTTCGGACAGCATCAGGGCGGCAAGCGGCACCGGGCCAAGCCCGGCCATCTCGATCACTTTCAGGCCGGCGAGCGGCCCGGTCTTTCCGGTGGAAGCCCCGGCGCCTGTCGGCGAGCCAGACATCCCGCTATTTCGGCGCCATGCGGATAGCGCCGTCGAGGCGGATGGTCTCGCCGTTCAACATCTGGTTCTCGACGATGTGGAGGGCGAGCGACGCATATTCGGACGGCTCGCCGAGCCGCGGCGGGAAGGGCACGGAAGCGCCGAGCGAATCCTGCACCTCCTGCGGCATGCCGGCCATCATCGGCGTCTTGAAGATGCCGGGCGCGATGGTGCAGACGCGAATGCCGGATCGCGCCAGATCGCGAGCCACAGGCAGCGTCATGCCGACGACGCCGCCCTTGGAAGCCGCATAGGCGGCCTGCCCGATCTGGCCGTCATAGGCGGCAACGGAGGCGGTGTTGACAATGACGCCGCGCTCGCCGCCGGCGAGCGGATCGAGTTTTGCCGTCCGGTCGGCGACGAGGCGGATCATGTTGAAGGTGCCGACCAGGTTGATCTCGATCACCTTGCGATACTGGTCGAGCGGATGCGGTCCGTCCTTGCCGATCGTCTTCATGCCGATGGCGATGCCGGCGCAATTGACCAGGATGCGCGGCGGCCCGACCTTTTCAGCCACTTCGGCGATCGCGGCGGTGGCGCTGTCGCCGCTGCCGACATCGCATCGGACGGCAATGCCGCCGATGTCGGCCGCGACTTTCGCCGCGCGCTCGATGTCCAGGTCGAGGATGGCGACACGGGCGCCCTTGGCCGCCAACGCTCGCGCCGTCGCCTCGCCAAGGCCCGACCCGCCGCCGGTGACGATCGCGATCTGGCCGTTCGGGTTCATGCAAGCCTCCCAGGAACCGGGTTATGCTACGAAGCGCGCAAAGGAGGCGCAACAGCTACAGGCGGGTCGACAGATGCCTGCCCGGTAGCGGCCGACCGCGCCGGGGCCGGGACAAGTTCCGCAACCCTCGTCATGTTGGCGTGGCAGACATCGCCGGCAAAGCGAGCGACGGCGCCGGGCTTGATTTCGTGATGCAGCAACCGGTCGAGATCGACCGGGCGCGGCATGGTGATCTGCCCGCGCGGAAAGCGCTTGAAGCCAAGCGGTCCGTAGTATGGCTCATCGCCAACCAGGATAACGGCGGGCGCGCCGGCCGTCCTGGCCGCCTCCAGCGCGATCACGACCAGCTTGCGGCCGATACCGAGATTCTTGTAGGCGGGGCGCACCGCAAGCGGGCCGAGCATCATGGCTCGTCCGGCGCCCGCTGCCACGCGCGTCATGCGCACCGAAGCGATGACCGTACCGTCCTTGACGGCGACGAAGGACATCGAGCGGTCATGTCCTCCCGACTCGCGGATCTTGTAGGCGGCAAGCACGAAACGACCCGGACCGAAGGCCTCGTCGTTGATGGCTTCGATTTCAGGGTCATGCGCCGGAGTCTCCGGCAGGTATTTCACGTCGGCAAGGCTCATGGTCTTTGCGTTCCGGTATCGAGGAAGGTTTGCTGCAAAGCGGCAGCGTTCGCCAGTCAACGCTTCTTAAGCGCGGGCGCCCTTTCGTCGTCGGTCGATCCGGATCGAGGCAAAGTCGAACATGGGCGCCTCCGCTAGCATCAATTTTGGGCCGCTGCAATCGGTGCTTTCAGGCTTTCTTTGCGTCCATGACGAACTTATCCGTCTCCGGAGCGGTTGGTCATTTGACGAACTGGTTCGTCGTTTGACGAACTGTTCATCCGCTGAGGGCTTCGCCAGCCCGGTCATCAACCTAGATAGTATCGAACCACAGGGAGATTTTCCGCATGGGATTGCTGGTTGAAGGCAGATGGCAGAATCGCGCGCCCAACACCGACAGCGGCGGCCGGTTCGTGCGAACGGAGTCGCAATGGCGCGATGGGATCACGCGCGACGGCGCGCCGGTGCAAGGCCGCATGCGCGGCTTCAAGGCGGAACCCGGCCGCTATCACCTCTACGTGTCGCTCGCCTGCCCATGGGCGCATCGCACACTGATCTTTCGCGTCCTGAAGAAGCTGGAGGGCATCATCTCCGTCTCCGTGGTGCACCATTTCATGGGGGAGAACGGCTGGACCTTCAAAGCCGAGGACGGCGCTACGGGCGACACACTCTACGGCCTCGATTTCCTTCACCAGGTCTATGCCAAGGCTGATCCGGCATATTCAGGCCGCGTGACGGTGCCGGTGCTGTGGGACAAAGGGCAAGAGACCATCGTCAACAATGAGTCATCCGAGATCATCCGCATGCTCAATTCCGCCTTCGACGAATGGGGCGACGCCGGTCTCGACTTCTATCCAGCGGTGCTACGCGTGGAAATCGACAGGATCAATGCGCTGGTTTATCCGGCGATCAACAACGGCGTCTATCGCGCCGGCTTCGCCACCACGCAGAAAGCCTATGAGGAAGCGTTCGGCGAATTGTTCACGGCGCTTGATACGATCGAAGAGCGGCTTTCGCAGCAGCGCTATCTGACCGGCGAACGCATCACCGAGGCCGACTGGCGGCTGTTCACGACGCTGGTTCGTTTCGATCCGGTCTATGTCGGCCACTTCAAATGCAACCTGCGCCGCATCGCCGACTATCCGAACCTGTCGAACTATCTGCGCGATCTCTATCAGGTGCCCGGCGTCGCGCGCACGGTCAGCCTGCATCACATCAAGGCGCATTATTACGGCAGCCACAGATCGATCAACCCGACGGGAATCGTCCCGGCAGGGCCGGAGCTTGATTATGCCGCGCCGCATGACCGCAACAGGTTCAGGAAGGCGGCGTGATTACCAGTAAGCCGAGTTACGCTCGCCGCCAAAAATCTCCGCTATCCGCTGCAGCGTTGCCGGCGTCGTGCCCTCCGGCAGGCGGTCGATCGGGAAGAAACCCGCTTCGGCGATCTCGTGGTCCGGCAGTTTCGGCGCCGTCTGGCTGAAGGATTCGATCAGATAAAGGCCGACATGGTCGCGCTTGCTGGGGCGGCGGTTGAAGTGCATCGATCTCAGCACCGGCGGAGCGGTCAGAGCGATGTTGCCTTCCTCGGCCAGCTCGCGCGCCAGCGCTTCCTCAAGGGTCTCGCCGACCTCGACGCCGCCGCCCGGCAATTGCCAACCGGGAACATAGGTGTGGCGGATCAGGAAGACTGAGTTGGAGGCACGGTCATAGACCAGGCCGCGCACGCCAAGCGTCATCGGGCGGCGCAGCAGGAAGTAAAAATGGAACAGCCTTGCCCGCAACCCCGGCCAGCCGGTCTGGCGGAATGCCGCGTCAGGATCGGCCGGGCGATTCATTCAACGATCCCCAAGCAGATGTTCGTGGGTTGCCCCACGAACGTCTGCTTGGCTTTCCCTGTTCTTCGCAGGCGCTGGCCGCAAAACCGTGGGACATTTTTGCAGAACCTGCTTGGGCGAACAGCAAACGGTGAGTGGAAAGCCTCGTCGGCGTCGCTTAAGAAGGGGCCATGTTCAGGCTCGCGCATATTTCCGATGCTCATTTGGGACCGCTGCCCGATGTAACCTATCGCGACCTCGCCTCCAAGCGCGTGCTGGGCTACGTCAACTGGCAGCGCAATCGCCGCCGCCATATGCACGACGCGGTGATCGACACCATCGTCGCCGACATCAAGGCCGGCGCACCCGACCACCTCGCCGTCACCGGCGATCTCGTCAACCTGGCGCTCGACGGCGAGATCGAGATGGCCAAGCACTGGCTGGAGACGCTTGGATCGCCGCATGACGTTTCCGTGGTCCCCGGCAATCATGACGCCTATGTGCCGGGCGCCTTCGACAAGGTCTGCCGGTCGTGGGCTCCCTGGATGACGGGCGACGGCGTCAACAGTCCGGTCGACCGCAATTCGTTTCCGTATCTGCGTGTGCGCGGCAATGTCGCGCTGATCGGCGTCACCACGGCGCGCGCCACCGCGCCCTTCATGGCCAACGGCTTCTTCATGGAAGGGCAGGCCGAGCGGCTCGCCAAGATTCTCGATGATGCCGCGGAGCAAGGGCTGTTCCGCGCCATCATGATCCACCACCCTCCGGTGCGCGGCGCCGTCCCGCAGCATAAGCGGCTGTTCGGCATCACGCGCTTTCACAAGGTCATTCGCCGGCATGGCGCGGAACTCGTCCTGCACGGGCATTCGCATCTGCCGTCACTGTTCACCATCGGCGCACGGGGCGCCAAGGTGCCCGTGGTCGGGGTTGCCGCCGCGGGCCAAGCGCCCGGCGGCAAACACCCGCCGGCGCAATACAACATCTTCGAGATCGACGGTGAAAAGGGCGACTGGCGTCTTCGGTTGATCCGGCGCGGGCTGACGGGGCCAGCCCTGCCGCCTGCCGACCTGCAGGCCATGGACCTCGATGTGCCTGCCGGCACGGCGCGCCAGCTCGTCAGAAGCTGATCTTCATCTGCATGATGCGGTCCCAAAACAACGCCAGCGAAACCGCCAGGCCGACAAGGGCGCCTGCGGCGATCAGGCCGAGGCCGGCGAAGAAGGTCGTCCAGCCATTGCGGCCGCTTTCGGATCGGATGGGCGGCTCCGCTTCCTGGACCATGGGGCGATGCAAGCCGCGAACGGCGCTCTCCACGCTCCCTTCCATCATGCGCTGCCGCTCGACGACACGCTCGGCCACGTAGCGCGTCACTGCATCGGCAACGGCTTTCATCTCGGTCGATTCGGCCAGCACCACGCGGCCGACGCGCGTATCCCTAAGGAAACGATAAGTGCGGCGGTCGCGTCCCATGGCGACGTGGCTCACCGCATCGATCCATAGCCGCGGCTGCAGGCCGGACGAGACGGCGAAGTCGAAGCTGTCCATATCGGCCGGGACATCGGCAAAGACCGGGGCAAGCTCGCTCGCCAGCAGATCGAGCCGCATGCGGTGCGCCTCGCGCATGTCGACGACCACGTCATCGCGGTCGGCAAAGGCGTTCTTGACGTCGCGTACGGCATCGGCGAGCTTTCGCGACGGTTCGATCGGGGTGATTTTGTCGCCTGCATCCTTCATGGCGGCTGCCTCACTGTTGGTTAACAGCGAGTTACCACAGTCGCCGGCAAAATGCACTGCCGACGACGACCCGCGCGACTGTCGCGGTCCGACGGAAGCGGTTACGGTATTTCGAGATCGGTCCGGGAGAGATCAACCCGCCGAAGCGTCCAGCGGTGGACGCAACCGTCTGCCGCGCCGCCGCACGTTGCGACGCACGATTTCGGCGATCAGGTCAGGAGCTTCCTCGACCAGCATGTGACCTGCGTCAAGGACATGATGCAGATGGAAATGCGACGGCAGCGCCTCGGCCTGCTCGACCGGCAGCAGCGGATCCTCCGCTCCCCAAACGACCATGACCGGCATGTCAAGCGTATCCAACTGCGCGCGGGGGATGATCCCTTGCCGGTCATCTCTCGTCATCGCGGCCGCCATATCGATCAGGGTCTGCAACTGGCCCGGTCGGGTGCGCATCCGGCAGAGTGCATCCACCACGTGATCAGGCGGCACGCTTCGCGGACCCGACATGGCGGCAAGGCTGGCGCGGACCTGTTTCCTCCCGGCAGCGGCGGCGTAGCGGCGCAGCAAGTCTGCGTTGATTTCCGGGCCAAAACCGCCGGGCGCCAACAGCGTAAGCGAGGCCACCCTGTCGGGGTCGGCAAGCGCCATCGATGTGGCGATCGCGCCGCCCATGGAGTGACCGACGAGATGGACCTTGCCCAACCGGCGAGCGGCCAGATCGGCGAGGATGGCTCGCGCGGCCGGCTTGGCGCCGCCCAGGCCTTCGCTTTCCAGGGACTGTCCATGGCCCGGCAGATCGTAGGCCAACACTCTCGCCTCCGCCGCCAGCGAGGCCGCGACGTCACGCCAGATATCACCACTGGCTCCGAACCCGTGCAGAAGGACGATTGTCCTCGGACCGGCGCCGCTTTCGACGGCATAAGGGAATGGACGCATGAAAAAATGGGGCGGTGAACAAGGCAGGGGCTTCAAATTGTGGCTGAATTGCTCCCGAACCGGATTGATGGCCAGTAAAATTTTCGCGACCGAGCGCCCCGTCAGGCGCTCGATACGCAAGAATGTCCTAATATATGGCGGATCACAGCGTCATACTTTGGTGCTCCGGCATTCGTGTGGCCCAAATGAGTGTGGAGAGTTGGATTAGCTCGGGTTGCCGATCCCGGCGGCCCGCAAGGATTGAACCAGCCGATCGGTGAGATCCGCTGGGTATTTGCGATCGACGAATGTCGCGCGCGGGTCGGCGGCGAACTTCGGGAATTGTGCGGTGAGCTCGTTGGCAAGCTCGCCCGCCAGCTTGTCGCGTCCCGAAATCCTGGCGCCGATCAGGCGCGCGGCCAGGTAATGCGACTTTGATGCCGTCGTGCGCAGCGATTCGCTGGCGATGGCCGCCCTTTTCATATCGCCCTGCATGAAGGCTCCGACGAAAAGGCCATAATCCCACCAGGTCGGATGGCCGCTGAAGGCTTCGACCGCGTGGCGCAGGATCGGCGTTCCCTCATCATATTTGCCGGCGAAGATCAGCCCGTAGCCATAGGCGGCGGCCATGCCGAGGTCGTACGGGTTGAGCTCGTAGGCCTTTCGCATCAATCGGGTCGCTTCGTCCGTGTTGCCGAGACGCGAGTTGAGGTAGCCAAAGGCGCGATGCGCGTGCGGGCTCATCGGTCCCATCTGGACGGCGCGGTGGGCAAGCGACATGGCCTTTTCGAGCGTCGCTTCCGGTGGATAGGCATAGTGCGCGGTGACGGCTTCCACATGAAGCGCGGCCAGCTCCGCGTAGACAAGCGACGATTTGGTGCCTTCGCCGACCAGCTTCTCCAGGCAGCGATACGCAATTTCGTGCGTCTGGGCGCTCATGTCGAGATAATAGCGGTCGTCGAGCACCAGGCACCCGATCTGGCTGGTCCGGATGTCGCTCTGGTCGATGTAGCTGTAGATCGCGCCCGAAGCGGGAACGGTCGAGGTGAGAAGGCTGGCGACGTTGCCTTCCACCGCGCCAGGGGCGCTCTCGGCTGATGTAAGGTTGCGCGACAGGAGCACCCGCCCGGTCCCGACGCTCTGCAACTCCACCGTGACGTCGCCGGCAGCGGGCCCGGGAACAATTTCGAAAACGAAACTGATCGGATCGGCGGACCGATCACGCGTCGAATCCGCATCGCGCCCGATGAAATCGATGGTGTCGAAACCCGCAAGCCCGGCGCGCAGCGACGACGCGACGCGAGCCGCCTCCGCTCCGTCGGCTTTAACTGCGATGTAGATCAGCGGCAGGGAGTCGAATCCGGACTGGGCGGTGCCGGCCAGGCGCGCCGTCTCGACTGTCGCTGCAGTGTCGCCGCCGTTGAGGAAGGCATTGCCTTGACGCACGATGAGCACGCCGAGCATGACAATGACCAGAGCCATGGCAGCCCAGAAGAACCGCAATTGCCGCGTGAGCGACTGGGCGGGTGCTGCCGGTGCCATCAACGCTACAGGTTCGCCCGGGGCAGAGGTGTCGAGATGTTCGGTTGCGGCCGGAGTGGCTGCGGCCGAAGCGTCGGGCCGCTGCGCGATGGTCTTGGAGGCGGACCTGGCGTCGCCAGGCAGGCGGATCGCGTTCGGCTCGTAGGACGGGACATAACCGCCGCGCGGGATCGCGATGCGCACCGGCTCGGCGACACCTTCATTGGCGAAATACTGCTCCAGGAGCTCGCGCAGACGACCGGCCTGAACCCTGACCACGGCATCGGTGGAGGCGTCGAAATCGCCGTCCTTGCCGAAGACGTCCATGGCGATGGAAACGCCTTTCAGCCTGTCCGCCTCGCCGGCCTGCTCGCGTTCAACCAGATAGCGTAATAGCCTGCGGGCACGCTCGGATCGTCCGAACGTTTCGCTGGCAAGCAGTCGCTCCAATGTCTCGCGCACTGCGGGGGCGGCAGGCGGGGCATGCTCCAAGTGTCGATCCTTTCGAAGTCGGCACAGGTTAGGGAGCGATAATATAGTGCTCGCGCCGGCGCACAAGGATGCTTCTATTATGTGATCGCGTAAGCCACCGGAAATTCCTCAGGCGGTTAACGAATGGCATGTTCGCATCCGCTTCTGAAGCGTGGCGCAAGGTGGAATGCGCCAGCTCCATCGCTGAATCAGATCATCCGGCTAGAGCGGTTCACCGTTTCGCGGATCGGTGAACCGCTCAATTTTTTGTTTTTGACCGCAATTCCGGACGGAAGGCTACGGCGAAACCGCCGAGCCTAACCGCTTCACACTTTTCCCGGAATTTGCTCTAGCCGCCGATGATCCGGTTGGCGGCCGAAACGACGGCCTCCAGCGAGGCGGCGACGATGTTGGTGTTGATACCGGCGCCGAACAGTTTGCCGCCCGGATACTCCATCTCGACATAGGAGATCGCCGAGGCGTTGGAGCCGCGCTGCAATGAATGCTCGGAATAGTCGAGCACCGACATGTCGACGCCGACATGGCGCGAGAGCGCATCGACAAAGCCGTCGATCGGGCCGGTGCCCGAGCCGGTGATGGTCACTTCCTTGCCGTTGTCGAGAATATCCGCTTCGACCATGCGCCGGCCCTTCACCGCAGTGTCGGGATAGGTGCGATGGTCGAGGAACTTCAGCCGCGCGCCGGGCTGGTCGACATAGGTTTCGAGGAAGCGTTCATGGATGCGCCTGGCCGGCACTTCCTTGCCTTCCGCATCGGTGATCGCCTGGATCGCCTGGCTGAATTCAATCTGCAGATTGCGCGGCAAGTTGAGGCCGTAATCTGCCTGCAGCACGTAGGCGATGCCGCCTTTGCCGGACTGCGAGTTGATGCGGATGATCGCCTCGTAGGTGCGGCCGACATCGGCCGGATCGATCGGCAGATAGGGCACTTCCCAGATTGGGGTGTTGGCCTTCTTCAGAGCTTTCATGCCCTTGTTGATGGCGTCCTGGTGCGAGCCGGAGAAAGCCGTGTAGACGAGCTCGCCGACATAAGGGTGACGTTCCGGGATCTTCAGTTGGTTCGAATATTCGTAGACGTCCTTCATCCGGTTGATGTCGGAGCAGTCGAGCTCCGGATCGACGCCCTGGGTGAACATGTTGAGCGCCAGCGTGACGATATCGACATTGCCGGTGCGTTCGCCATTGCCGAACAGCGTGCCTTCGACGCGGTCGGCGCCAGCCATCAGGCCGAGCTCGGTGGTGGCGATGCCGGTGCCGCGGTCGTTGTGGGGATGCAGCGAGACGATCAGGTTCTCTCTGGCGTCGAGGTTGCGGCACATCCATTCGATGCGATCTGCATAGACGTTGGGCGTCGACATCTCGACCGTCGATGGCAGGTTGATGATCAGCTTGTTGTCAGCCGTCGGCTTCACGATCTCGGTGACGGCGTTGCAGATCTCCAGCGCGACTTCGAGCTCGGTGCCGGTGAAGCTCTCCGGTGAATACTCGAAGCGGTAGCCGCCGCCGGCCTTGGCGGCCATGTCGGTGATCATCTTGGCGGCGTCGGTGGCGATGCGCTTGATGCCGGCGACATCCTTCTCGAACACGACCCGGCGCTGCAGCTCGCTGGTCGAATTGTAGAAATGCACGATCGGGCGGTGCGCGCCCTTCAGCGCCTCGAACGTCCGCGTGATCAGCTCGGGCCGGCACTGCACCAGCACCTGGAGCGATACATCCTGCGGCACGCCGCCTTCATCGATGCACCAGCGGGCAAAGTCGAAATCGGTCTGCGAGGCCGAGGGGAAGCCGATCTCGATTTCCTTGAAGCCCATATCGAGCAGCATGGCGAACATGCGCGCCTTGCGCTCATGACCCATCGGGTCGATCAGCGCCTGGTTGCCGTCGCGCAGGTCGACCGAGCACCAGATCGGCGCCTTGTCGATAGTCTTATTCGGCCAGGTGCGGTCGGTCAGGCCGACCGTCGAGTAGGATTGGTATTTACGTGCTGCATCCGGCATGTGGCCGGCCGCGCGCTTCCGGTTTTCAGCCTCGCCGGCGCGGATTTCTTCTCGTGCGTTCATCGTCGTTTCTCCCGGCGGCCCGCATGCCCGCTTCAGGCGGATGGGTGGCGAGCGTCGCCTCTACCAAAAATTCGTTCGCTTGATGTGACTTTGCCAAAGTCTGGCCAAGGAGCATGCGCCTTGAGCGGCGGTTTCGACCGCCGGGCGCTCCTTCAGCGAACCCGGCGATCGCCGATAAGGCCGAGAAGAAGCAGGGTCGAGGCGAGCGCGCGCGCGGTCTCGCCGGCAAAGCCGGTGCGAGAGGAGGCGACGGAGCGAACGCGCGTGATCATGTCGGCTCTCTTACAGGAGCGGCCCGGCAGAGGCAAGCGGGACGCATGGATGAATGGCCTTGCCTAATATCGCCGCCGGCGCGGACAGCCTTCCCCGCGCCTCGCAAATGCGCCAGACTTGGTTTCGAAGACTTGGTTTCGAAGGCTTGGCTACCGAGCGAAGCTCCGGGGAGGGGTTCGTCCATGAATTTCGTGTTCTTCTCGCCGCATTTCCCGGCCAACGGCACCGATTTTTGCGACCGGCTTAAAAAGGCCGGCGCCACTGTGCTCGGCATCGGCGATGCGCCTTACGAGACTTTGAACGCGAAGCTGAAGGCGGCGCTTTCGGAATATTACCGCATCGCCGACATGGAAGATTACGACGTCGTCTTCCGGGCGATGGGGCACTTCATCCACAAATGGGGCCGCATCGATCGCTTCGAGTCGCTCAACGAGCATTGGCTCGAACTTGAAGCCAATATCCGCACTGATTTCAACATCTTCGGCACCAAGCTCGACTTCGTGAAGAATTTGAAGCGGAAAAGCCGTATGCGCGCTTTCTTCCGCAAGAGCGGCGTGGAGACCATCCCGCAGCGCAAATGCTCCGACCGCGCCGGCGCCATGACCTTCATCCGCCGCGTTGGCTTTCCGGTGGTGGTCAAGCCGGATTCCGGCTCCGGCGCCTCGAACACCTTCAAGATCTCCAACGCCAAGGAGCTCGACCAGTTCTTCAAGGACAAGCCGGAGGGTGTGACCTTCGTCATGGAGCAGTTCATAGAAGGGCTGGTGGTGACCTTCGACGGCCTGGTCAACCGCGACGGCGAAGTGGTGCTGACGGCGAGCCACCGTTACGATCAGAGCATCATGGAGGCGGTCAACCGCGACCACCATATGAGCTACACCTGCTTTCCCGAGATCAGCCCGGAAGTCGAGGAGGCGGGCCGCAAGATCCTCAAGGCGTTCGACGTGCGCGAGCGCTTCTTCCATATCGAGCTGTTCGAAACCAGCGACAAACGCGTCATCGCGCTCGAGGTCAATATGCGCCCTCCCGGCGCCTGGATGACCGACGCCATCAACTACACCTTCGATATCGACGTCTATGCCGCCTGGGCCGACATGGTGGTCAAGAATGCCGCCGGGGGCCCTTACAAGGGCAAGTATTTCACCGCCTATGCCAGCCGCAAACGCCACATCGACTATTTGCACAGCCATGCGGACGTGCTAGCCGCCCACGGCGACAAGATCGTCCACCATCAGGCTATCGAAGAGGTCTTCAGCCGCGCCATGGGCAATTACGCCTACCAGATGCGTTCGAAGGATCCGAAGGCGCTGCGCCAGGCGGTCGACTACATCCACGCGGAAAAGGCCTGAGCCGATGGACGTCTCCTATCACAAGGACCATGTCCGCAATCTCGGCCGAGACATGGAATACAAGCGCTATGGCCATGCCGGGCGTCCGGTGGTGGTGTTCCCGACCTCGCAAGGGCGGTTCTATCAGTTCGAGGATTCGGGAGGCGTCGCGGCGCTTGCCGACTTCATCGACACCGGCCGCATCCAGCTCTTCACGCTCGACGGCATCGACTCGGAATCCTTCTTCGACAAGCATGCCGACCCGGCGCAGCGCATCGCCCGCCACGAAGCCTATTTCCGCTATGTGCGCGAAGAAGCGCTGCCGGAATTGCAGGCGGTTGCCGGCAAGTCCAACGGCGGCCGCGTTTTGAAGCCGCTGTTTTGCGGCTGCTCGATGGGCGGCTACCACTCATCCAATTTCGTGTTCCGCTTCCCGGAGCTGGCGAGCGGGGTGATCTCGCTGTCCGGCGTCTATTCGGCGCGCGACTTTTTCGGCCGCGCGCTGGAAGGCAATATCTATTTCAACTCGCCGCTCGATTATCTGCCCGGCATCGTCGACCAGAAGCTGCTCGGGCGGCTCAGGGCGCTCAGGCTGATCTTCTGCTGCGGCCAGGGCGCCTGGGAAGAGCGCATGCTGGTCGAGACGCGCGAGCTGGAACAGGTGCTGCGCGACAAATCGATCCCGGCCTGGGTCGATTATTGGGGCGGCGACGTCAGCCATGACTGGCCGTGGTGGCACAAGCAGCTCGTCTATTTCTTCGGCCGCTGGCTGGATGACGATCTGATGCACAGATTGGACTGAGGTGCGTTGATATTCAGGTGAGCCAGGCCGGCAAATGGGTTTCCTGACGGCTAACTCTCCTGGCAGGCCGCGACAGGCGCGACATCTTGTTCCGACGCCGATCCGCGACGCAAGCCGAGGAAGACGACGATGGCGGTGAGCACGGTGATCGTCGCCAGCACGATGAGCAGCCGGTCGAAAGCCGTTTCATAGGCTTGGACCAGGGCGCTGGCGTCGGCCAAGTGCAGATGTTGCACCGTTTCGCTGATATTGCCGGTTGCCAGTAGCTGTGCCGCCGCGGCCGCTTCGGCAGGCGAGGCCAGTCCTTGAGCGCTAAGCTGCGTGGCCGTGAAACCGGACAAGGCCGCCATGACGATCGCCAGGGCCACGCCCTCGCTGGCGACGCGGGTGGTGTTGAATATGCCGACCGCCATGCCGGCGCGTTCCTTCGGCACGACGCTGACGGCAAGTCCGTCCATCAGCCCCCAGGGCAAGGCGATGCCGATGCCGATCAAGATCAGCGGGAGCAGCAGCGCGTTGTCCGCCACCGGCACGCGACTGAGCCAGACCAGGCCGCCCGCGGCGACGAGGAGGCCCACACCGCAGATGGTGGCCGGGGCGATCCAGCGTGCCGCCTGGCCGGCCAGCAGCGGCAAGATCAGCAGCGGCCCGGACAGGCAGATCATCAATTGCCCCACCTCGATCTCGCTCATCCCCTCGATGCCGATGAAGCGGATCGGCAGGAGCACGAGCAGGACGACGAAGGCATAGGCAGGGGCGGCGGCCAGGAACTGCACGCCGACGAAACGCGGGAAGCGGAACAGTGTCAGGTCCAGCATCGGCCGACGCACCCGCCGCTCGACAATGACGAAGGCGGCAAAGAAGATGGCAGCCACGCCGAGAAGGGCGATAACGAGGGGATTGGCCCAACCGCTCTGGGGCGCCTGCAGCACGCCGCAGGTCAGCGCGGCAAGCGCGATGGTAAAGGTGCCGGCTCCTGTCCAGTCGAGCCCGGTTGCATCCGGGTCGCGTGATTCGGCGACGGCGCGCAGGCCAAGCGCGGCGGCGGCAACGCCAAGCACCGCCACCAGAAGAAAGATCGCGCGCCAGCCGAACGCGTCGATGAGCAGGCCGGAGGCAACAGGGCCGAAGGCAAGGCCGATGCCGAAGCTGGTGCCGAGAAAGCTGAAGGCGCGCAGACGCAATTGCCCGTCGAATTCCTGCGCAAGCGCAGAGGCACCGCCGGCAAAAGCGGCGGCGCCGCCTATGCCTTGCAGGGCCCTGAACAGGTCGAACCAGACGATACCTGGCGCCAGCATGCAGCCCAGCGCGGCAAGGACATAGGCAGCGAGGCCGGCGAGAAAAATCCGCTTGCGGCCAAGGTTGTCGGCCAACGCTCCGGCCGCCATGAGGCCGGCGCCGAAGGTCAGCATGAAGGCATTGGTCACCCAATTGAGCTCGATCGGACTGCCGCCGAGCTCGGCGGCAATGCGGGACAGCGCCACGGCGGGACCGGTGAAGCTCAACGGCATCGTCATGGCAGCGAGGCAAACCGACAGCAGCACGAGCCATCTGCCGGCCGGGCCGGTTCTGGTCATCAAAGTCATGGATTTTCCTATCTAAGGCAGGATTTGCCGACATGCCCTGACTGGCAGCGCCGGCCGCAACGACAAGATAGGGCGGCGGCATTTCCGGCAAAATAGTATTAGACTGCCAGTCATCCCGGAATGAAACGCTCGAATAGGTTTATGCCATGGATCGTCTGAGCGGCCTTCTGGCCTTCGCCCGCACCGCCGAGCTCGGCAGTTTCGTCGCCGCCGGACGGGCGCTCGGCATCTCCGCCTCCGCCATCGGCAAGAGCGTCGCCCGGCTCGAGCAGGAGCTCGGCGTGCGTCTCCTGCAGCGCAGCACGCGGCGCATCGGCCTGACCGAGGAGGGCAAGTTGTTCAACGAGCGGGTGCGCCGCATCCTCGACGACATAGAAGAAGCGGAGGCGATGCTGTCGCGGACACGCGAGACGCCGCATGGCCGGCTGCGCATCTCGACACCGATCGTCACCTATCATCTGCTCTTGCCGGTGCTGTCGGAGTTCATGGCCCGCTATCCCGAGATCGAGCTCGACATCGATTTCAACGATCGCATCGTCGACGTTATCGACGAGGGTATCGACGTGGCGATCCGCAGCGGCGAGCTGCCCGATTCGCGATTGGTGTCGAGGCCGGTTGCGCCCTTTCGCATGCTGCTCTGCGCGGCCGCTTCCTACCTCGATCGCCATGGCACGCCCGGCACGCCGGCGGATCTCGTGGCGCATTTCGGGATACACTTCCGCTTTCTCAACAGCGGCAGGCTGCTCAATTGGCCGTTCATCACCGGGAGCGCCGAGCCGCAGATCCGTTCGATGCTGACCTGCAACAACATGGAGGCATTGAAGGGCGCGACGATCGCCGGTCTCGGCATCGCCTGCATGCCCGACTTCCTGGTGCGGGAGGCGCTGCATGACGGCAGGCTGCGCACCGTGCTCGACGACCATGTCGACGGCCGCGGCCAGTTCCGCATGTTGTGGCCATCCAACCGCCATCTCTCGCCGAAGGTGCGCGTCTTCGTCGATTTCCTGCCCGAGCGGCTTGCGGCGGGGCGATCGGCCCCGGCAATCCAAACGAAGCTCCGCGGGGATTGTCAGTAGGTCGTGCGTCCGTCAGAGCTTTCGGATCGGGCCTGGATAGCGGGCCACGACATTGGGCTGCCACGACTTCACCCGGCCTTTTCGGGCGCAGGAAGGCCGAAGCCGCCCACGGGATGGGTCTCGATCTGGAATTCGAAGCCGGCAATGAAGGGACGCGCCCTGGCGATCGCCGCCTGGACTTCAGGCAATTGCAATGATGCCTTGTGGCTCGCCTGGTCGGTCCACACTTCGGTGACCCAGATGGCGTCGGCGTCGGCCGGATCGGTGGCGATGATGTAGCTCAGGCAGCCGGGGAGAGCGCCGGTGCTTTCGCGCAGCACGTCCATGACCGCATCGCGCTGACCGCGCGCCGCCCGCATCTTGCCGATCAGTCCGTACATGCCCTTGATCTCCTCCAGGTTGCGCTGCATCGAGTATGCAGTCGACCGCTCACGGCATCAACTGGCCACCATTGACCTCGATCACCTGGCCGATGATGTAGCCGCTCAACAGATCGGACGACAGGAACAGGTAAGCGCCGACGCAATCCTCCGGCATTCCGGCGCGCCCTTGAGGAATGGTTGCGACCATGGCCTTGATCTGCTCGGCGTTCGAATAGCGTTCGTGGAAGGGCGTCAAGATCGTACCGGGCGCCACGGCGTTGACGCGGATGCCGAAGCCGATCAGCTCCTTGGCCATGCCGCGCGTCACGTTGGAAACGAAGGCTTTGGACGACCCGTAAAGGCCGGCGCCGCCGCCGGCGCCGTTGCGGGCGGCGATCGAGGTGGTGTTGATGATGAAGCCGCCCTGGCGCTTCAGCCATGGTATCGCCTTGCGCGAGGCGGTCAGCACCGAGCGCGCATTGAGGTCCATCACGGCGTCGTAATGCGCCTCGTCCTGGTCGGCATAGGCGACGCGGCCAAGCATGCCGCCGGCATTGTTGACTAGGCCGTCGAGCCGGCCGAAGTGGTTTGCGCTCTCTTCGACGACACGCTCGACGTCGGCCGGTTTCGAGAAGTCGCCCTGGACCAGAAACACCTCGCCGCCATCGTCGCGGATGGATCCGGCCACGGTTTCGGCGGGAGCGCGGCTTGCATTGAAATGCAGCGCGACGCGGCATTTCTGCGCCGCGTAAGCACGGGCAAGTGCTGCACCGATCCCGGTCGAAGCGCCGGTGACCAGCACCGCCTTGCCGGCAAGATCGGGGATGGCAAGTGTCGTCATGTCGGCTGGCCTCCGGGTTGCCATCCTTCGTAGGCCATTGCCGGCCTGGCCTTCAAGTGTTGGCGTTCAGTGGGGGCGCATTCAGGGCCTGAGATAGACATAGCCCTGATGCTGCAGTTCGGCGAGCTTCACGACGCCGCCCTTGTCGGCAAGCTCGAAGCCCGCCAGCAGGTCGGTCAGCGTGATATCCATGCCGTGCAAGGTGTTGCCGCAGGCTTGCGGCACAAGTCCCTGCTGGACGAGGCCGGCGAAGCGGCTGGAAACAGCGCCGGAAGCGCTCTTGACTTTGAAGGCGGCCAGAGCCGGACCGTGCACCACAAGCACGATGTCGACATTGCCGCCGGTGCCCTCATAGTGGTTCTTGATGTTGCCGAGGACGAAGTTGACCTTGTCGGCGTCGCTGAGGTGATAGGCGACCTTCAGCCTTCCCTCAGGCGTTGCCGCATTTGCCCGGCTCAGGCCGAAAAGGCCCGCGGCGCCAGCGAGACCGGCACGAAAGATGTCACGGCGCAGCATCGTATCCTCCGTTCGCCCGCCCGCTCGCGATTTTGCATGGTCCAGGCGGCACTCCTAGACTAGCATATTCAAGTCCTGTCGGTGGGAGGAGGATCACATGATATCGAGGACCATGGTGGCGAGGACCATGGCGGTGGTGCTTTGCGCCGCCCTTGCCGCCTCGTTCGGCGCGGCGCGCGCCGAACAGCCGCCCAAGCTTCCCGAGCTCAGCCCGACCGGCGCCGACGCCTGCTTCGGCCGCGTCTACGACACCGCCCATCTCAAGGCGCATCCGCGCCAGAAGGTGGCGCGCATCTTCTTCTTCTACGGCCATGATCCGGTCAGCCGGACGAACGAAGAACCCGCCGCCAACCAGGATACGTCCTATAACGGCTTCCTCACCACAACGGTGCGCGGCGCCAAGAAGCCGGAATGGGCGGGCAGCTGGTGCAACAAGGAGGATCCAAGCGACAAGGCGAGCGGCATCCGTTGCGGCATGGACTGCGACCGGACGCTGGCTTCGCCGAGAGTCGACGACAAGGGGAAGCTTCTTCTGTCCGGCCTGTCGCCAGACGTCTATCTCGATCCGGATTCGGAAGAGCAGCTCGGCAAGGCCGAGTACAACAAGCAGGCGCTGGGCAGCGAGGACGACAATTTCAAGCTGGACCGGATGCCGGCCGAGACCTGCAAGGCGGAGTTCGCGCGCATCGATCCGATCGACCCGGCGCTGGGCGAGCCGCTGCGCGTGCGGCTCAAGCCCGATCAGCCCTTCTGCTTCGGGCGTGACTACGACGATGCGCATCTGAGGTCGCATCCCAACCAGCTGACGCAATCGATCCGTATTTTCCGCGGACCGGTCGAGCTCGCCTCCTTCGCCGCCGGCGGCGATGCCGCGAACTGGCCGGATGGGGCGGATGTCGCCGTTTCGGTGACGACGAGGCAGAAAGGGAAAAAGGTCACGCAGACCTATTCCTGCCAGGGCGAGGCCGATCAGTGGCGCTGCTCGGCCAATTCCAAGATGAGCGATTTTTCCTGCAACGTCTCGCAGAAGGAGATCTTCCTCAAGCGCGGCGTCAACGGCACGATGATGGTCGCGAACCCCAACAATGCGGTGGCGGTCCTCGATCTCTGCTCGAAGGCGGCGAACGGCAAGACCAGGTCCGACGACAAGGTCTACCGGCTGAACCCCATGCCGCAGTCGGCCTGTGCGCCGTAACCAGCGCTTCGTCATTCTATGGCAGCAAGGAGCGAAGCGACGCGGCGCAGACCATTGAATCCTGTGACTTGGAAGCGCCGCCTCGGTGCAGAATTTTGCTCCGTTGCATGCCTTGGCGAAGGTAACGGCATGGATTCCAGGGTCTTCGCGACGGAGCTTCGCTCCTGCTCCGCCCTGGAATGACGAAGTTGAGAGGCTCCGGCCAATCTCTAACGGCTGCCATGCTGGCACCGTCAGGCGAACGGCACCGCCGCGGTGCCTTTCGGCAACTTGGCTTCGTCGTCTGGCTCGACATGGATGGTGACGCGCACCGAGGGGATCTCGGCCTTCAGCGCGTCCTCGATGCGGTCGCAGATGACATGGCTGGCGCCGACGGTCATGTCGGCGTCGACCACCAGATGGAACTCGATGAAGGTGGCGCGGCCGGCAATGCGCGTCTTGAGATCATGCACCTCGAGCGCGCCCTTCGAATTGGCCGATATGATGTTGCGGATCTGCATGTGCTCATGGTTGTCGACGGCGCGGTCCATCAGCCCGCTCATCGACGAGCCGATGACATGCCAGCCCTGCCACAGGATGTTGAGCGCGACGATCACGGCAAGTGCCGGGTCGAGGATCTGCCAGCCGGTGAGCACGGCACCGACAAGACCGCCGAACACGCCGACGGATGTTACCACGTCGGTCATGATGTGCTGGCCGTCGGCGACAAGCGCAGGCGACTTCGCATTCCGGCCGGCGCGGATCAGCGTCCAGGCCCAGATCGCATTGATGACCGTCGCGACGCCGTTGACGGCAAGTCCTTCCCAGGGCTGTTCCAGCGGGGCCGGATGTTGCCAGGACTGCCAGACCTCGTTGAGGATCAGCAGCGCCGCGACGACGATCAGCACGCCCTCGAGGACGGCCGAGAAATATTCGGCCTTATGATGGCCGAAGGGATGATCCTGGTCGGCGGGCTTGTAGCTGACCTGGATCGCCCAGAAGGCGGCGGCCGATGCGATCACGTTGACGATCGATTCCAGCGCGTCGGAATAGAGCGCCACGGAACCGGTGATGTACCAGGCCGCAAGCTTCAAGACGAGCACGACGAAGGCGACGAGGATCGACCAGAAGGCAAGCCTGGCAATCTTCTCGCGGGTCGCGGCTTTCGCCGCGGCCGCCACCGTTTCCTGCGTCACAGCCATGGTTCCTACGCGGCCTTTTCCTTGGCCTTGCGCGGCAGATGCGCGACGATGTTTTCGATGATGCGCATGCCGGCATTGTGACCGAGCGTCATGATCGATTCCGGATGGAACTGCACCGCCGCGATCGGCTCCTTGCGGTGCTCGAAAGCCATGATGATGCCGTCCTCGGTCTCGGCGGTGACCACGAAGCCGTCGGGCAGGCGCACCGGGTCGGCGAAGATCGAGTGGTAGCGGCCGACGGTCACTTCCTTGGGCAGGCCCGAGAAGATGATGCCGGGCTTCGAAACGCGGATGCGCGACGGCTTGCCATGCATGGGGATGTGCAACTGCCTGAGCTCGCCGCCATAGGCCTCGGCCAATGCCTGCAGGCCGAGACAGACGCCGAAGATCGGCAGGTCGCGGCTGCGCGCTCGTCTGATGGTGGCGGCGCAGTCGAAATCCTTCGGCGTGCCGGGACCGGGCGAAAGCACGACGAGGTCCGGCTTCAACCGCTCGAAGACCTCCTCCGGCACCGGCGAGCGAACCGTGGAGACGTTGGCGCCGGTCTGGCGGAAGTAGTTGGCCAAGGTGTGGACGAAACTGTCCTCATGGTCGACCAGCAGGATGTTGACGCCGTCGCCGACGCGCGCGGTGGCGCGCTCGGTTCCGGTGGCGTTGCCGGCCTTGGCGTCGCGGATGGCGGAGAGCATGGCGGATGCCTTCAGTTCGGTTTCGGCTTCTTCTTCCTCGGGAACGCTGTCGAAAAGCAGCGTGGCGCCGGCGCGCACCTCGGCGATACCGTCTTTGATGCGGATGGTGCGCAAGGTCAGCCCGGTGTTCATGTCGCCGTTGAAGTTGACCATGCCGACCGCCCCGCCATACCAGGCGCGCGGGCTCTTCTCATTCTGCTCGATGAAGCGCATGGCCCACAGTTTCGGCGCGCCGGTGACGGTGACCGCCCAGGCATGCGAGAGAAACGCGTCGAAGGCGTCCATGCCTTCGCGCAGCCGCCCCTCGATATGGTCGACGGTGTGGATCAGGCGCGAATACATCTCGATCTGACGGCGGCCGATGACGCGCACGGAGCCCGGTTCGCAGACGCGCGACTTGTCGTTGCGGTCGACGTCCGAGCACATGGTGAGCTCGGACTCGTCCTTCTTCGAGTTGAGCAGCTTCAGGATCTGCTCGCTGTCGGAAATGGCGTCGTCGCCGCGCTTGATGGTGCCCGAGATCGGGCAGGTTTCGACTCTGCGGCCGTTGACGCGCACGAACATCTCCGGCGAGGCGCCGATCAGATATTCGTTCTCGCCGAGATTGATGAAGAAGGAGTAGGGCGAGGGGTTGATCGACTTCAGCTTGCGCGAAATGTCGGAAGGCTGGGTCTCGCAGCGCTCGTAGAACATCTGTCCAGGCACGACCTCGAACAGGTCGCCGCGCTTGAAGCTCTCCATGGCGCGGCGCACCAGGTTGGCGTATTCGCCCGGCTCATGGTCGCCGCGCGGCGGGATGCGGTCGGCGGTCTTGAACGGCTCGGCGGTGGCGTCGCGCGGCAGGCCCTCGGTCGAAAAACCGTCGCCGGAATAGTCGTAGCGGTCGGTCCAGGCCTTGGTCGAATAGTGGTCGACGACGAGGATCTCGTCGGGCAGGAACAGCACGAGGTCGCGCTGGCTCTCCTTGCGCTCGAGCTTGTGGTCGACAGGATCGAACTGGAAAGCGAGGTCGTAGCCGAAGGCGCCGTAAAGGCCGAGATTGGCGTCCTCGGCGGTCTTGAACAGCGCGGTGATGGCGCGCAGCACCGTGAAGACGGACGGAACGCGGCTGCGCTCCTCCTCGGTGAAGACGCGGCCCGGCTTGGCGACATCGAGGCGGATGAGTGTCGTCGAGGTCTCGACGATCGTCACTTCGCCGAGCTCGCCAAGCGCCTTGCCGATCACGGGCAACAGCGCTTCGCCGCGCTTGTTCAGCGCTTCGATGCGCATCGTGCGTCCCCGCGCGGAAATCACCAGCGGCGGATCGATGATGGCCGCATCCCAGCGCGTGTAGCGGCCTGGATATTCGTAGTTGGAGGAGAACACTGCGCCGCGGCGCGAATTCAGGCCGTCGACATAGGCATCGATCGCGCCTTCATAGGGCCGGTCGTGCCGCTCGCGGGTAATCGTCACGCCGCCCGCGGTGACGAAACGCTCCGCCCCGTTGTCCAGAACTTTAGTCGTCATTGCCGTCTCCATCAGCGTCTTGGGCAACGGACCCGGGAATGGCGTTAAAAAACAAATGGCCGCCCGGATATTCCGCTGCGGCCAACCTCTTTTTCACGCGCACACGCACGAACAGGCCGCTGTCAGCGAGCCCACCACCAAATGGTCTTGTTCGAACGCATGTTCATGGCGACTCCCATAGCGGCGAATGGAGGTCCATGCAACTGGATTTCACGGCGATGGTGAAAGCCGCTACGCCTCAGTCTTCCAGCGTGCCGGAGCGTGCATCGGTGCTCCTGGCGTCGCCGGCGAGCTTCAGAAGATCCTCGCCGGCGCGGATGATGCGGCGCGCGCGGCGGGTCAGGATGAAGCCCGACTGAGGGGCGAACACTTCCGTGCGGCCGCCGGCCTCGCCGGGTGCGTGGACGATCGTCGCCAGCCTGTCGCCTTTCTTGACGCGGTCGCCGGGTTTGACCTCGTAAAGGATCGCGCCGGCCCTTGGCGAAGGCATCATGTCGATGTTTTCCAGCGGTACGACCGGTCCGGGAAATTTCTCGAATTTCGGCACGGATGAGTCCTGGACGACGCCGCGCGCCACCAGCAGGCGGTAAAGCCCGGCGGCATCGGCCGCGGCGAGGGCGGCGTCGACATCGAGTATGCCGCGATATTCGACCGTGGTGACGGCGCGGCGATCGAAGCGCGCGACGCTCGCCGGCACGTTCTGGTAGGACATGATCGAGGCGCCTTCGAAGGTGCCGGTATCGTCCTCGCTCCACAGCAGAACGGCTTCGGCGCCCATGGCGGCCGCGCAATCGGCCATATGCGGCCACAGGCTGGTGTGGATGTAGAGATAGGCCAGACCTTCGTCGTCGCAGTGGAGGTCAAGCACGATGTCGTTGCCGAGCGAGAGCTGGACGAGCCGGTTCTTCAGCCGGCGATCGGCGCCGCCGAGGCTGACATCCGGCAAGAGCCTTTCGTCGGGCGCGGCAAGCAAGGGAAAGGAGCGGTTGAAATTGGTGCGGGTGCCGAGATTGAAGCGGCCCTGATGCTCGCCGAAATGATATTGGGCGCGGCCGATCGGGTTGGCCCAGGGCACGATGGTGATCGGACCCTTGATGCGACCTTCGGCCTCAGCCCTGGCGAGCATCGGCACCAGGGCGTCGATGGCGACGACGCCCGGCAGCTCGCCGGCATGCAGCGCCGCCTGCAGATAGGCGGAAGTGGCCGCCTTGTCCTTGCCCTCGAAGCGCAAGACCGGGAATTCGTAGGCAACGCCTTCGCTGTCGCCGGCGATGCGTTCGATCGTCTTCTGCATGGGATATCTCCGTGTGAGGAGGTTTCAGCCATGCATTGTTGCGATCGGGCTGTCGAGTGGTCCAGCCGCGCCGGGCTGTCGGGCATCATCGCAATCGCGCTCGCCCGCTTGCTGCGCGGCACGAGGCTTCGCCGCAACGGCCGAACGCCGCCTCTGGATTTTAGACCAGCGGCTTCAGCTCCTGGGCGATGGTCGGCAGCAGCTCCGAGACATTGGGGTGGATGTGCATGGCGCGCGCCAGCGTCGAGATCGGCGCCTTGGCGTACATGAGGTCGAGCACGCAGTGGATCGCCTCGTCGCCGCCCGGGCCGAGCACCGAGCAGCCGAGGATCTCGCCGGTGTCGGCATCGGCCAGGATCTTCATGAAGCCTTGCGTCTCGCCCTTC
Source organism: Mesorhizobium sp. B2-9-1 (assembly GCF_006439455.1). NCBI lineage: Bacteria > Pseudomonadati > Pseudomonadota > Alphaproteobacteria > Hyphomicrobiales > Phyllobacteriaceae > Mesorhizobium > Mesorhizobium sp. B2-9-1. The sequence goes on from NZ_VFTP01000014.1 coordinate 33,591, forward strand.
TCGACGGCGCGGCCGACACGGGTCATCGGCCGCTGTCCGACCAGCGCGCGGCGGCCGGATTTCTTCACCGCGGCCTCAGTCATGCCGCAGCGCCCAAGCGGCGGATCGATGTAGAGCGCATAGGCCTCGATGCGGTCGCTCACCTTGCGCGGATCGTTGTCGAGTAGGTTGGCGGCTACGATCTCGAAGTCGTTGTAGGAGGTGTGGGTGAAGGCGCCCTTGCCGTTGCAGTCGCCCATCGCCCAGATGCCCGGCACATTGGTGCGCAACTGATCGTCGACGACGATATAGCCGCGCTGGTCGACCGCGACGCCGGCCTTGTCGAGGCCCAGATCGTCGGTGTTGGGCGTGCGCCCCAGCGCCAGCAGCACATGCGAGCCGATGGCCGGGGATTTGCCGGCGGAGAAGGTGACGGCGATCCCATTGCCTTGCCTGGCAAAGCTGATGTCGTCCGCGCCGACATGGACGGCGATGCCTTCGTTTTCGAGTATCGATTGGATGGCGGCGGAGGTGTCCTCATCCTCGCGGCCGGTCAGCCGCGGCGCCTTTTCGATCACCGTGACCTCGGAGCCGAAGCGGCGGAACATCTGCGCGAATTCGAGCGAGATGTAGCTGCCGCCGACGACGATCAGATGGCTGGGCAGCACATCGAGATCCATCATCGAGGAATTGGTGAGATAGGGCAGGTCGTTGATGCCGGGCAGGTTGGGCACCGAGGCGCGGCCGCCGGTGTTGAGGAAAATCTTTGGCGCGGTGAGTAGCGCGTCGCCGACGTGCACCGTGTCGGCGGTGACGAAACGCGCATGGCCGCGATAGAGCGTGCAGCCCTTCATCCCGGCGATCCATTTTTCGAGATTGCCGCGGGCGTCGTTGGTGACCTTGTCCTTGCGCGCCTTGATGCGCTTGTAGTCCACGCCGACGGGGCCTGAGAGCGCGAGACCGTAGTCTGCGGCGCGGCGGGCGAGATGCGCGGCATAGGCGCTCGCCACCATCGCCTTGGTCGGCATGCAGCCGGTGTTGACGCAGGTGCCGCCGATGAACTTGCGCTCGATCAGCGCAACCTTCATGCCGGCGGCCTCGAGCCGGCCAACAAGCGGCGGCCCGGCCTGGCCGGCGCCGATGACGATGGCGTCGAAGCTCTTTGCGCTCATGCGACCGCCGCCACGATGAGCAGCCCGCCGATGATGGCCACCGCATCCTCGATGAAGGCGGCGGGCTGATCCTTGCCGAATGCGGCGGCCAGCCGTCCGCGGACCTCGGCGCCGCCCAGCGTGCCGATCACCGCGCCGACCGCGCCGGCGACCAGGCCGCCGATGGTGGCGCCGGCGGTCGCGCCGATCACCGCGCCACAGAAGGCGCCGACGAAGATGCGGGTGCCGAACTGCGGCGGCACCTTGCGGCTCGGCGTCGACGGCAGCTGGTCGGCGACCAACTCGACGATGGCCAGGATGGTGAAGATGCCGACGGCGATCCAGTGGCCCATGAAGCTCGCCCAGGTGCCCGCGACCGGCAGCCAGCCGAGATAGGAACCCCAGGCGACGGCGGCGGGCGCGGTCATGGCGCGCAGGCCGGCAATGACGCCTATCAGCAGGGCGAGAATGTAAAGCACGATCGACCCCCTCAAACCGAGACCGTCGCGTGGTCTCGCGACGGAAGGCTAGCACAAGCCAAGCATTTCGCCACGGGGCTTTGTCTCACAATCGATTATGCTTTGGCAGCAGACGAAATCTGGAGGTATCGCCATGACGGCAAGCGAGCGCATGAAGATGGCGGCGGGCGAATGGTACACCTGCATCGACGATGAGCTGGAGGCATTGCGCGTCGCCGCGCGCGATGCGGTGTTCGAGCACAACGACCTGCCGCCCAGGCAGCGCGGCAACATCGCTCCAGCACTGCGGGCGCTGCTCGGCGGCGTAGGCGAGGGGGCTCGCATCGAGGCGCCGTTCCATTGCGCCTACGGGTTCAACATCCATCTCGGCGAGGGGGTCTTTCTCAATGCCGGCTGCACCATCCTCGACACCGCGCCGGTGCGCATCGGCAAGGGCGCCCTGCTCGGCCCCAATGTGCAGATCTACTGCGCCGAACATCATCGCGAAGCTGCCGGCCGGCTGGCCGGACTGGAGATCGCCAGGCCGGTAACGATCGGCGACAATGCCTGGATCGGCGGCAGCGCGGTGATCCTCGCCGGCGTCAGCATAGGCGAGGGCGCCATCGTCGGCGCGGGCGCGGTGGTGAGGCGCGACGTGCCGGCGAACACCACGGTCGTCGGCAACCCGGCGCGGGTCGTCACGCGCCGATGAGCGCACCGGCGTTTTGAGCGGTTTTTGAGAATTCACGCCGGTACCGCACCGGCGAGGTCCTGAGCCGCGCGGCAAAGTGCTGGCGCAGCGAGGTGGCGCTGCCGAAGCCGGCTTCGAAGGCCACGATGTCCATCGATTTGTCCGTCTGCTCCAGCAGCCTCTGCGCAAGTGCCACGCGCTGGTCGGCAAGCCAGTCGCCGAAACTTGTGCCTATCGACTTCTGGAAGCGGCGCGTGAAGGTGCGGCGGGTGAGGCCGGCCGCATCGGCGACGCTGTCGAGGCTGTGCGGTTCGCCGAGCGCCGCCCGCACCTGGTCGAGAGCGCGCGTGAACCGGTCGGCATTCGGTGTCGGCGCAAGCCGGCGCTCGATGAACTGCGCCTGGCCGCCCTGCCGATGCGGCGAGAGCACAATGTGGCGGGCAAGCCGAAGGGCGGCCTCCGCGCCATAGCGGGCGCGCACGATATGCAGGCAGCAGTCGAGGCCGGCGGCGACGCCGGCGGAGGTGACGATGTCGCCATCGTCGATATAGAGCACGTCCGCATCGATCGCGATGTCGGGATGAAGCACGTGCAGCCGATCCGTATAGGCCCAGTGGGTTGTTGCCTTGCGCCCGGCCAGCAAGCCGGCGCCGGCAATGGCGAAGGTGCCGAGGCACAAGCCGACGATGAGCGCGCCGCGCCGATGCGCGCGCCGCAGCGCGTCCTTGAACGGCGCGGCCAAGGGATCCCCGAGATCCTTCCAACTCGGGATGATGACGATGTCGGCCTCGTCGAGCGCCGAAAGCCCATGCCGCACGACGATGCTCAGCCCCGCATCGGTATGAATGGGTCCCTCGTCCATCGCACAGACGCGGAAGTCGAAGCGCGGCAGCCCAAGTTTGGTTCGATCGGTGCCGAACACGAGGCACGGCACGGAGAGGTGGAACGGGCTGATGCCGTCGAAAGCGACGGCGGCGATGATCGGATTCTTCATGGCAAGCATCGCTCCGTTGAAAGCTGAATGTCCCAATTTTTTCGGATGATGTCAATCGGGCCACTTTTTTGGCTCGAAACATCGGCCTAGCTTAGCGCCCATCAACTCGGTCGAAAGGAAACCGCCATGTCAGCACCAGCCACCCAGCCACGCCGCGCGCTTGTCGTCGTCGATGTCCAGAACGACTACAATGGCGGCAATCTCGCCATCCAGCATCCGCCATTCACTGAGACCGTCGCCAATGTGGCGCGCGCCATGGATGCCGCCGCAGCGGCCGGCGTCAAGGTGGTCGTCGTCAAGCAGATGGCGCCCGAGACCTCGCCGATCTTCGCCAAGGGCAGCCATGGCGGCGAGCTGCATCCCGAGATCGCCAGGCGCGCACGCGACCACTATGTCGAAAAGACGCTGCCTTCGGCCTTCACCGGGACGGATCTCGAAGCCTGGCTGCGCGCCAACGCCATCGATACGATCGCGGTCGTCGGCTACATGACCCACAATTGCGATCTGTCGACCATCATCCACGCGGTGCATATGGGCTTTGCCGTCGAGTTCCTCTCGGATGCCAGCGGCTCGGTGCCCTATGCCAACAGCGCCGGCTACGCGTCGGCCGAGGACATACACCGGGTGGTGAGCGTCGTCCTGCAGTCGCGCTTCGCTGCGGTGCTCAAGACCGCCGAGTGGATCGATTGCCTGAAGACCGGCGCCCTGCCTGAGCGCGACACGATCTATGCGTCCAACCAGCGGGCCCTGCAGCGGAACGCCGCGTAACCGAAGCCGTTCAAAAGCAAGGGCGCCGCCAGGATGCGGCGCCTTTTTCTTGGCGCCAAATATCCAGCAAGAGCGTGAGCCATTTCACGGACGCCGTTCCGGTATTTTCAGAAAGTCGCCGCGCATGTGAATAAGCGCGGATGGCTCGGGGGCTGGATTGAAGGCGCGCGTTGCACGAACCTTGGTCGTCCTGACCCTCGCTGTCGGCGCGGCGCTGCTGCCGTGGCCCGCCTTAGCGCAAGTTCCGCCGCATGCGCCAGGCACGATCTGCTTCACCCAATTCTTCTGGTGCTGGGCGCAACCGCCCGGGCCGGCCGGCTATCCCTGCGGATGCCCGTCGCAATATGGCTTCGTGCAGGGTTATCTGGGCTAGTCGTCGGGGGGCGCGATGACGACATTCCACGATCCTCTTGTCTCCGGGTTGCTTGCCGACGCCAAGCTGGTTGCCGGCTACGGCCGCTACGGCGTGTTCAAGGATAGTGCGCTCTTCGCCGCGATCGGCGATGCGGAAAAACTCAGTGACGCGAGCGCAAGCCAGCCCGAGGTCGTCAAACTTCAAATGGTGCTCAACGACTGCTCCAGCACCGTGCCGTTTTCAACCCTGGCTGCGCTGCGCACCGGCTGGTCGCCGGGCGACATGTCGCGCCGGACCGCGCTCGCGACCTATTTCCTCATCGCCCTGTCGGTGACGATGATGATCGTCATCGGCAAGCTGACCTATGTCTACAACAGGGGCGTCTCGATCAACGCGGAACTGCAGGAGATCGACAACAGCGATTTCAGCGCTCGGTTCGGGCAGTCGATCAGGCAAGTCTGGGCGACCAAGAAGCAATTGAGCTCGGCCGCCGCCCAGCAGGCGTCGGCGACCGATCTGACGCTTCTGAAGGACGCCTATTACAATTCCGTCGACAGCCTGCATTCGCTCGACCAGCGTTTTTCCTCGTTGCTGGTGCGGGCGCAGGGGTTCATGACGCAAGAGGCGCCATTTCCACTCTGGGGCATGCAATGGGCCTATTGCAAGTTTTCGGCTTCCTCGGCCAAAGCGGGCGCGCCGCTTGATTTTTCGAACCCCAGGCAGATGGCGATTGACCAGTTCTGCGGCCAGCAGATCGTGCTGGCGCAACAGCAGAGCGGGGCCGGGAGCATCCAGCCGCTCAAGCAGTCGGATTTCGATTGCAGGAACAACGGCACCACTCAAGGCGGCATGCAAGTCGTCAGTTCTACCGGCATGGTCGAAGACGTGAACGCGGATTTCGACGAGGCGACACGCGATCTACAATGCGAAGGCGTCATCACCATCACGCCGAATTCGATTTCGACGCTGACACTGCAGGCCAAGACGCTCAGCGAGGTTCTCAGCCCCTATGCGCTGTGGATCCTGCCCGCGCTTTACGGCGCGCTTGGCGGCATCATGTTCCACATGCGCATGATCCTGAACCCGCTTTTGCCCAATCCGCCGCTGTCGCGGCTCATTCATCGCATCGCGCTGGGCGGGCTTGCCGGGATGATCCTCGCCTGGTTCATGGCGCCGGGAACCAAGCTCGGCGGCGAGGTGACCGGCATAGGCTTCAGCCTGTTCACCTTCGCTTTCCTGTTCGGCTTCAGCCTCGATATCTTCTTCGCCATCCTCGACCAGTTCGTCTCGATGTCGGTCGCCGGCATCAAGAAGTTCGGCTCGCCCACGGTGGCGTGAAGGCTGGCGAAAAAAGGGCGCCGCGGTGAGGCGGCGCCCTTGGTCTTTCAGCTCGAACGCTGTCTAGAACAGGCCCTCGATCTGGCCAATCTCGTTCAAGAAGATCTTCTCCGAAGACGGCGCCTTGGGCAGGCCGGGCATGGTCATGACCTCGCCGCAGATGATGACGACGAAGCCGGCGCCGGCCGATAGCCTGACCTCGCGCACCGGCACGGTGTGGCCGGTCGGCGCGCCACGCAGATTCGGGTCGGTCGAGAACGAGTACTGGGTCTTGGCCATGCAGACCGGCAGATTGCCGTAGCCGGCCTGCTCCCAGGCATGCAACTGGTCGCGGATCGACTTGTCGGCGATCGCCTCGTCGCCGCGGTAGATGCGCTTGACGATGGTGTTGACCTTCTCGAACAGCGGCATCTCGTCTGGATAGAGCGGCGAGAACTGCGAGGCCCCGGATTCGGCGATCTCGACCACTTTCCTTGCGAGGTCCTCGATGCCTGCCGAGCCCTGCGCCCAGTGCTTGCACAGGATGGCCTCGGCGCCCTGCGCCTTGACGAAGTCCTTCATCGCCTGGATCTCGGTTTCGGTGTCGGTGGTGAAGTGGTTGATCGCCACCACGGCAGGCACGCCGAACTGCTTCACATTCTCGATGTGGCGGCCGAGGTTCAGGCAGCCTTTCTTGACCGCCTCGATGTTTTCCTTGCCGAGGTCTTCCTTCTTGACGCCGCCATTCATCTTCATGGCGCGCACGGTGGCGACGATGACCGCCGCCGAGGGCTTCAGCCCCGCCTTGCGGCACTTGATGTCGAAGAATTTTTCCGCGCCGAGGTCAGCGCCGAAGCCAGCTTCGGTGACGACATAGTCGGCGAGCTTCAGCGCCGTCGTGGTGGCCACGACCGAGTTGCAGCCATGCGCGATGTTGGCGAACGGGCCGCCATGAACGAAGGCCGGGTTGTTCTCCAGCGTCTGCACCAAATTGGGCTGCATGGCGTCCTTGAGCAGCACCGCCATGGCGCCGTCGGCCTTGAGGTCGCGGGCATAGACCGGCGACTTGTCGCGGCGGTAGGCGACGATGATGTCGCCGAGGCGCTTCTCGAGGTCCTTGAGGTCGGTGGAGAGGCACAGGATCGCCATGACTTCGGAAGCCACGGTGATGTCGAAGCCGGCTTCGCGCGGATAACCGTTGGCGACGCCGCCGAGCGAGCAGATGATCTCGCGCAGCGCCCGGTCGTTCATGTCCATGACGCGGCGCCAGGCGACGCGGCGGGTATCGATGCCGAGCTCGTTGCCCCAGTAGATGTGGTTGTCGATCAGTGCCGAAAGCAGGTTATGCGCCGTCGTGATGGCATGGAAGTCGCCGGTGAAATGGAGGTTCATGTCCTCCATCGGCACCACCTGGGCGAGGCCGCCGCCGGCGGCACCGCCCTTGACGCCGAAATTCGGGCCGAGCGAGGCCTCGCGGATGCAGACGATCGCCTTCTTGCCGATGCGATTGAGGCCATCGCCAAGGCCGACCGTGGTGGTGGTCTTGCCTTCGCCGGCCGGCGTCGGGTTGATGGCGGTGACCAGGATCAGCTTGCCGTCCTTCCTGTCTTTCACCGACTTGATGAACTCGGCCGAGACTTTCGCCTTGTCGTGGCCATAGGGTAACAGATGCTCGTTCGGGATGCCGATCTTGGCGCCGATCTCCTGGATCGGTTTCTTCTTGGCGGCGCGCGCGATCTCGATGTCGGACTTCACTTCGGCCATGACGGCTTTCCTCTGGATTGGGCGGTGGAAGGGACGGTATTGATCATTTGTGCATGTTCGAAATGCCGCGCGGGCGCAAGGGCAAGTTCTAACCCTGTCGCGGCCGCGGCGTCAACTTCCATGCAACTAAGTTTCCTGCAAAGAAAAACTGCTGTTCCCGGTCCGACCCTGTTCGGGTCTTCGGCCCCGGTCGCTTGCGGCGTATAGAAGCCAGAGCCAAGACCGTTCCGCCGTCTCAAAACAGCCGCTGAATACGCGAAAAGCGACAGAGGCGACGGCGCAAATCCACCATCGCCGTGTCGTCTCGAAAGGCGCTATTGCGTGAGCACGTTGCTGATCTCGACCATGTTGGAGCGCACGCGCAGGATGTAGAAGCCCATCGTCGTCAGATGCGTCGGCAGGAGCCAGCCATCCTCGCGGCCGTTGGCGATGATGAAGGGCTGGATGCGCAGCGCCGAGACGAATTGCGAATCCATCGTGTCCCAAAGGCTCTGCAGGTGCTTTTCCTTGATCACGTTCTCGAAGTCGGCCTGGGCGCCCTTCATCAAGCCGTAATAGGCGTAGAGCTGGCCATAGGCGAACCAGAAGCGGTCGTCGGCGCGGGTATCGAACCAGCCATTATTGTGGTTCTCCGCGCGCTCCTTGAGGATGGCCGAGGTCGATCCGATGTCCGACGAGATGCGGTCGATATATTGCTTCAGATTGTCGGCACGGGCGTCGAACGTCGCCTGGCAGGTGGCCAGCCGGGCGTTGAAGTTTCGCAGCTTGCGCACCGCGTCGCGATAATAGCTCGGCGTCGGCGTCTTGGGGCCGAACGGGTTGAGGCCGAAATACCAGGTGTACTCGTCGAACTGCAGATTGCCGCGCGCATCCTGCAGGTCGGCATCGATCTGCGATGTGGTGCGCACGCGGCCGAGATTGTCGGCAAGCTCGGTCGCGGTGCGCCGCACCGCCTGGTTGATGCCGCGCTGGAAGGAGGCCTTGTTGTCCATCCAGGGCGTGTTGTCCCAATCGATGCCGAACAGGCCGAGCTTGTAGAGGATCATCGAGGAGATCCAGGCATTCTGGTTGACGTTGAAGTCCGTCAAATCGGCGGCAACCTGGGCGATCGCCGAGTTGCCGCATGTCTTGGCCGTATCGGTGCCGCTGCCGGCCGAAACCTGCTCGCCCGCCGACACGTTCCGCTTCTCGAACGTGTAGGTGTCGGGATAGTTCGGGTCGAAATTGTTCCACCATTGCGTGGCGTAGAAGAAATTGGCGTAGAGGCCGATCAACACCAGAATGGCAAGGCCGACCACCGCCTTCAGGATCCAGCCGCGCTGGCCGTACCAGCGGCCAACCCACATGAACGGCCACAGGATGAGGCCGATGACGAAGCCGATGCCGCGGCCGATCCATTGAAAAATCTGGGTGACGAAGTTCACGATCGGATCAAGCATGGCTTTGGCACCCCTTAGCATGATGCCAAAAAGTTGCAGACTTTTTGGATAACATCATGCGCCAACACAATAAATTAGAACGAAATGACGGTTCATTTCGTTCTAGTCAATCAGGCCGTAAAGGCGCGCGCGGAACGCCGCCTTGTCCTTCAAATATGTGGTTTTCAGAACGTCCACAACATGGCTTCGCCAGGCGTCGCTGAAGCCGTCATAATCCTTGTAGAAGCCGGGCTTGTTGAAGACGTAGCGCGAAACGAAGTCCTGCGGCACGAAATCCGAGATCAGCTGGTTGGTCAGCCAGGCATCGGGATGATCGGGCTTGGCGCGCACGACCAGGAAGCGCTGGCGCGGCGGCACATCCTCGATCTTGAGATGGCCGAGCTGGGCGATCTCGCGCTTGGCGGCGTTGAGGAACGGGAAATTGCCGTCGCTGGCGATCAGGTCGGCATGGCCAAGGATCCAGGTCTGCAGCCAGACCTTGTCGACATCGGTCAGATTGCGGTTGGGCTCGGCATCGCGGATCAGCGCCCGCACGACCATTTCGGCGCGGTGCTCGAGATAACCGGAAGCCTCGATCCAGGAGGCGCGCGGCAGGTCGAGGCGGCCGGTGGCGGCCAGGAAGCCGAACACCTTGTCGGCGTCGTTGATCGACAGATAGCTCACCTGCCAGGGCCGCGAGCGGCGGAAGCCGGGAGCGGCCGGATCGCTGATCACCGTCATCATATCGGGGTCGACGAAGACATAGAGGCCGCCGAAATGGCTTGTCCAGTAGGCGTTGTGGCGGAAGATAACCTGGTCCGGCACCAGCGCGTTCTCGCGGATGTCGCCGCAGACCTTGGCAAGGTCGACCATGCGCTCAAGCATGGCGTCGTCGCGCCAGGCGTCAGGCTCCTGCCTCAGCCGGTCGACGAGCTTGCCGAGCTCAGCCGCCTTGCCGAGCACATCTTCGGCCGACAACACCTTGAACTCGACCTGGTTGATCGACAGCAGGTCCTCGATGTCGTTGACCTTCGGGACCGAGTCCTCGATCTCGCCGTAGATGACGTCCTTGATGGTCAGCGCGTCGATCGCGCGCTGGTTCTTTGACATGAACTCGAACATCAGCTGCGAGGTGTTGGAGAAGGCGGTGTGGACCACCGGCAGGTCGATCTGCGACGGCGTCAGGATGATGAAGCGGCGGTTGACCTCATTGGGGTCGAGATAGTCGTAGTCGCCGCATTCCTCGGCGATCTCGGGCGAGAAGCCGGTGCGGTCGATCTGGAAGCTCTCAAGCTTGGTGGGCTTGAGGCCGAAAGCGGCAAGTGCCTTGTTGTAGCGCTGGATGAGGTGCGGCTCGTCGATGGCGAGCAAGCGGCCGTAGATCAGCTCGTTGTCGCGCAGAAGGTCGGGCTTTTTTATTGCGCTCATCTTCCCTTCTCCCCGTTCACGGGGAGAAGGTGCCCGAAGGGCGGATGAGGGGCGCGAACTCTCCTTCTCCCCTTGTGGGAGAAGGTGGCCGCGAAGCGGCCGGATGAGGGGTGCTCCAGGGAATGCCAGCGTCTCACTCCGCTGGAACACCCCTCATCCGTCTCGGCGCTTGCGCGCCGATCCACCTTCTCCCACAAGGGGAGAAGGGGAAGGCGCGCTTTACGCATTCCACAGCCCCTTCTTCTTCAACTCCTCCATCTCGCGTGCCGCGCGCTCGCGCAGCCTTGCGTCGCGCAGGAGCTTCTCCACGGCGGCGTCGTCGGATTTGTCGGAATAGCGGAATTCGGAATCGGCGTAGCGATTGATCTCCTGCATGACCATGTCCATCGAGAACGGTCCGCGCAGTTCCTCGATCATTGCCTTTTTGTCGTCGTAGCTCTTGTGCATGAAGGCTTCCGGCTTCTCGAACCAGTCGTCCGGCAGCTCGATGTCCATGGCGCGCATCTTGATGGCGTCGGTGACGTTCTTGATGGCGCGGCCGGTGAAGCGCGGCTCGGCGTCCTTGATCATATGCAGGTAGGTGCCGACATCGGCCATAGTCTTCGGCGCGCCATTTTCCTTCATGTAGCGCTCATAGACCTTCATCAGCCCACCTTCCCGCGGCTTCTCGTGCTCTTCATAGGCCTCGGTCACGGCGCGCTGGATTTCCTGCGCGGCATAGAGCTCGTGCTTGCCAAGCGGGATCTCGTGGTTCTTGCCGGCAAGCAGCACGAAGATGTCGATATAGTCGTCGCGGGTCTGCGGGCCGTCGACCAGCCATCGCGCGCCGGCGCGCTGGCGCAGCGCGTCGTCGACATTTTCCGGATAGTTAGAGAACATCCCGAAGGAGCAATTGCCGCGCACCACCGTCGAGGCGCCGGCGAAGGCGTCCATCAGGACGCCGGTGATCTCCTGCTGACCGGCGGAAGCACGGTCGTCGGAACGGCGCGCCGCCACCTGGTCGATGTCGTCGATGGTGCCGAAGCCGATGACGCGCTGATTGAGCACGTTGTTGATGAACTGGCGGCAGTTCTGGCCCGACTTGCCCTGGTAGGACGAGATCTGGTCGACGCCAAAATTCTCATAGGCGAAGGGATAGCCGGCGACCTGGCAGTAGCCATTGACGAGGCCGGCGATCATCTGGATCAGCGTCGTCTTGCCGGTGCCCGGCGCGCCGTCGCCGATGAAGGTGAAAAGAAAGCCGCCGAGCTCGACGAAGGGGTTCAGCTCGCGCTCGAAGTCGTAGGCCATCAGCATCTTGGCCAGCCTGACCGACTGGAATTTGGCGATGTGGTTGCCGACGACCTCTTCCGGTTTCTTGAAGGTCATCACCAGCGGCTTGGTGCGCTTGCCGGGCGCGACGTCGAAACCATCGAGGGTGAAATCGTCGACGTCGATACGGATATGCGCATTTTCGAACGGCCCAATGCCGTCGAAGCGACCTTTGCGCGCAAGCAACCCGTCGATGGCGATGCGGGCGAAGGCGCGAGCGCGCGTCGTCAGGTCGGCGTCGTCCTTCGAGCCGGCGATTGCCTTGTCGAGACCGGCGACGATCGACTTGACCGCGTCCTGCGGTGTGTCGAACAGGAAGTCGGGCTCGGGGATGTCGTTCGGCGCCTCGCCATCGCTGTCGATCAGTTGGAAGAGATACGAAGCGAAACTGAAGGCGGAAACGTAAGCCGACGCCGACAGAAGCTTCTTGAAGGTGGCTGCCTCATCGCCTTCCAGCGGCGCACGCGCATTCCTCGCCTGCAGGCTTTCGAGATCGGAGCCTTCGGCGAAGACGTCGGATATGGCTAGCGCGATCGCCAGGCCACGGCGGGCGCGGTAGAGCAGCGTGTGCTGCGGGATGCTCATCAACTGGTCGTCGGGATGAATGGCCGCTACTGTTTTTGTGAGCTCGACCTCGCGCGTGCGGCGCACCGAACCGACCGACACGGTCGAGACAAAGCGGCGGTTGGTGCCGGCAAGCGCCGTGCCGGATTCGCGCGAAGGATCCTCCAGCACGACGATGCGGGTGATGAAGCTCTGCGCGGTCGCGCGGTGCTTCTCGATTGCGGCTTCCGAGATCGTGGTCAGGCCGGTGTCCATGAAGGATGCTCCGCGGTTTGACGGTCATACATCGCTGATCACCTGCCCATTCGACAGGATGTGGACCTTGTAACCGGAAAAGATCTTCTGCGCCTCGCCTGCGGCGTAGAGCGCCTGATAGGCCTCGTGCGGGATCAGCGCGTGGTTCTCGTAGCTCGACACACCCTGGCGCGCCGCTTCGAGATCGTCGGTGTTGATGAAGAACTCCTGCGTCGTCTTCTCGCTGGAGAACAGGCCCTTGCGGCCGGGCTTCTCGCTCTTGGAGAAGACCTCCTGGATCGTCCAGGTGAGCAGCCAGGCGTTCTGCGGCTTGCGCACCTTGGCCAGCACCTCGGCCACCGTCGAATTGTTCTCGGTGATGCCGGCCGAGTAGAAGGGTCCCAGCACCACACGCCTCAGCTGCTTGGGATGCAGCGGCTCGAAATCCTTGTCGAGATTGACGGCGATCGTCGCCGGAGAGAGCGTATAGGCCGAGTTCTTCTCGGTGAAATCGTCGAAGCGGTGCGCAAGCTCCGGGTTGAGCAAGCCGTCGACGGGGAGCGGGATATCGACCCGCTCGTTGAGCTTGCCGTTCACGTCGACCAGCTGGCGCACCATGCTTTCGGAGGAGTCCTCCACCGTCACCATGTAGACCAGCGGCAGGTTGGCGCTGCCGTCGAACGCGGCCCAGTGGACGAGATAATAGGGTCGCATGGTTTTCGGGTTGACAGAAACCTTTGCCGTCTGCGCCAGAGTGAACGGGCCGAAGGTCGCCTCGCTCTTGACGTCCTCAAGATAGAGCCGCTCTGCCATCGACTTCTGCAGCGCCTCTGGGAATTCCTTGTGGCGAAGGATGAAGTCGGCCATCTCCTCGCGCAGTTCGCCGGCCTGCGGGATGTTGGCCAGCCGCGCATCGGCCTGCTGGCGGTCGTTTTCCAATTCGAGCAGGTTCTGGAAGACGGGGTAGCCGCTTTCGGCGCGCGAGATGCGGAAGGTGTCCATGAAGCCGAGCCGGTTGCGCCAGCAGGCAAAGGACTTGTCCAACCGCGCGATATACTCCGCGACGATCCTGGCGACGATGCCGTGCCGGTAAAGCGGCGAGCGGTCGTCGCGCATGAACACTTCCAGCCCGCTCAGCGCCGCCGTGATGGCGGAGAAATAGCGTGCCGCGGCGTCGTTCTCAGGTGTCATGTGGCTGCCGTGGAAATGAAATCAGCGGCGCCGCCTATTGCTGCACATAGTTGGCGGCGTTGTGCTTCTTCATCACATCATCGAAGCGGCGGGCGAAGGCATCGTCGGCAAGCTTCTTGCGGCGCTGGATGTCGGCCGAAGCCACCATGTTCTTCTCATGCATCTCGAGCAGGTCGCCGATGTGCTTCTGCGAGGCGGCGCCGATGCCGGCCATCGTCTCCTCGGCCGTGTTGTCGACCTGGCTGCCCAACGTGTTGATCTTGTGGGCGACGTCCTGCTGGGCGGCGGTCTTGAGCGAATCTTCCAGCGCCTTGTAGAGGACGATGCGCTGCTCGGTGTCGATGGTCAGCTTGTTGATCAGCGTCGACTGCGCGGCGATCTGGTTGTTGAGCGAATCGACGAAGGTCTGGAACATCGAGGTGTAGCGCTCCAGCGTCTGGCTTTCGGCCAGCAGCTCCTGCTCCTTGGCCTGCTTTTCATTGTATTCGGTCGCCATTTTGGAGCGTTCGCCCTCAAGCTCGGTGCGCTCCTTCTGGGTCGTGGAGGCGGCGATCTTGTTTTCGATGTCGAGCAGCATCGGGTTCAATTCCTCGATGCGCTTCTGCACCGCTTCAAGGTTGGTCATCGTCACCTTGCGGCGCTCGATAACCTGCGAAAGGCTGGCCTCGGAGGTCTTGTAGCGCTGGTCGAGGACCTGCTTCTGCGCCTTCAGGATGCCGACGATGGTGTCCGACTTTGCCAGCAGCTCCTGCAGATTGCCGGCAAGCGACATGTTGCGGACGCGATCGGTACGCATGCGCTGCTTGCGCTGCGCCGAAAAGACGCCGACGAAGTTTTCCCAACCGGTGTAGTTTTTCATGCTTTCGAATTCGGCGCCGAAGACATTGGTTGCGTCCTCAAGCCCGATGATCAGGTCGGCAATATTGCCTTCCATGACCTTCTGCTGCTTGAGCACGTCCTCGATGCGGGCGTTCTCGATGTCGAAATTGGCATCGCCGATCTTCTTGTCGGCCTGAGCAAGCGTGTCGAGCACCGTACCGGACTGCTCGATCTTGCTGCGCATGTCCTGCACGACCTGCTTGGTCTTGGCAATTTCGGCATCGAAATTCTGCAATGTCGCCATTGGGGCCTCCCGCTTCGGCATCCGTTTCCGTGTCGTGGCGGCGAATATATGTGGGGCTTCAAGGGATTGAAAGAAGGAAGACAAAGCGAAGCGTCAAAACAAAAGGATTGGTTAGGTCCTTGAAAGGCAAGGCAAGCATGCGCATGGCGCGTAGTAACGCGTACCAACATCGAACAGCTTTAGCTGACATGCCTTAAGGTCTTGTTTTTGCGAACGGCCATGAAACAGCGCCCGCAAATATCTTGCGGCGGCGATGCCGGTTTCGCCGGCACCCGTCAAGGCTTGAAGCGGTTTTCGGACGACATCCGGCTCTAGAGCGGTTCAGCGTTTTCACGGAATCGCCGAACCGCTCTAAGTCTTTGTTTTTACACAATTCCGGACGGAAAACCGCTACGCACTTTTCCTGGAATTGCTCTAGGCAAGCTCCGGCTCAGCTGCTGACAAAACCGATGAAGTCGTCGGGCGCGGCCCGGCCCATCTCCTCTTCCCAATGCCGGCGGCAGAGCGAGACATAGACGTCCTTGCCGATCGCCACCTGCTCGCCCTGCTTCGCCACCTTGCCGTCGGGCCCCAGGCGCACCACCATCGTCGCCTTGCGGCCGCAACGGCAGATGGTGCGCACCTCGCGCAGGTCGTCGGCGATGGCGAGCAGAGCGCGCGAGCCGGGGAACAGATTGCCCTGAAAATCGGTGCGCAGGCCGTAGCACATGACCGGAATGCCCAGACGGTCGGCGATGCGGGCGAGCTGCCAGACCTGCTCTTCCTCGAGGAACTGCGCCTCGTCGACAAAGATGCAATGCACCGGGCCATGCCGGTGGTGCTCCGCGACCCTGGCATAGAGGTCGTCGCCGTCGCGGAAAATCTCTGCCTCGGATTCGAGACCGATGCGCGACGAGATCAGCCCGGTGTCGCCCTTACGATAGTGGCCGGCGACGAACAGCATCGTCGACATGCCGCGTTCGCGATAATTGTAAGACGCTTGCAAAAGCATCGTCGTCTTGCCGGCATTCATCGTCGCGTAGTGGAAGTAAAGCTTGGCCATGTCGCTCTTTTAGGTGTGTCGGGATTCAGGCGAGGCCGGCCCGACCTGAATCTCGACACACCCTAAGCCGACTTGCCGCGGCTCGGGGAGAGGGCACCGGCTCCGTCCACCAAAAACTCGATGTCGTTCAAAAAGCTGTCATGTCGCTTAATGGCCAGCGCGCGCCGTTCGTCGCGACGTTGAACCGCTTGAAACAACATCAAAATGGTGTTTGGCTGACGAAACAAGGCGGGCGCAAGAACCGTGACTTCGCTTTGCCTCGAAAATCCAATGGGAGATAAGTTCATGTCGCGTATTAAATCTTTCGTCGCAGGCCTCGGCCTCGCGGCGCTTCTGTCGACGACCGCCGCCTATGCCGGCGATCCGGCGAGCTGCAAGGCCGTGCGGCTGTCGGATGTCGGCTGGACCGACATTCAGGCCACCACGGGCCTGGCTTCGGTGCTGCTGACTGCGCTCGGATACGAGCCGCAGGTGATCCAGCTCTCCGTGCCGGTGACCTATGCGTCGTTGAAGAACAAGGACCTCGACGTCTTCCTCGGCAACTGGATGCCGTCGATGACCAACGACATCAAGGACTATACCGCCGACGGCTCGGTCGAGACCGTCAGTCAGAACCTCGCCGGCGCCGGCTACGGCATCGTCGTGCCGACCTATGTCGCGGATGCCGGCGTCAAGACGCTGACCGATCTCGGCAAGTTCAAGGACAAGTTCAACGGCAAGATCTACGGCATCGAGGCCGGCAATGACGGCAATCGCATCATCCTCGACATGATCAAGAACCCGAAGGACAACCTCGAAGGCTTCGAGCTGGTCGAATCCTCGGAAGCCGGCATGCTGACGCAGGCCGAGCAGTCGATGAAGAACAATGAATGGATCGCCTTCCTCGGCTGGACGCCGCATCCGGTGATGGGCGCCATGAAGATCACCTATCTCGACGGCATGGGCGACAGCGGCTTCGGCGCCGCCACCGTCTCGACCAATGTCCGCAAGGGGTACATGACCGAGTGCCCGAATGCCGGCAAGTTCATCGCCAACCTGAAGTTCAATCTCGACATGGAAGGCGAGATGATGGACGCCATCCTCAAGGGCGGCGATCCGCAGACGGTCGCCACCGACTGGCTGAAGAAGCATCCGGATGCGGTGACGCCGTGGCTTGCCGGCGTGACCACCTTTGATGGCGGCGATGCGGCGGCGGCGGTCAAGACCGCGCTCGGGAGCTGAGCCGGCTTTGAGTTCGGAATGATCCGAAAGAGGGCAGCCGGTTGAAAAGGCTGCCCTTTTTCTTAAGGCGCGGCGCACCTTAAGCCTCTGTTTTGACGCATGTCATTTTCCCAAAACCGCTGCACACTTTTGGGGGACATGCGTTAAGCTGCGAGAAGATGACCGCACGGCAAGTGCGGCGAAGCCGAGAGGGGAAGATGGATCCGATTTCGAAATTCCTGACCGACTACAAAATCCCCATCGGGCCGTGGGGCAAGGCCTTCTTCGGCTTCCTGACCGACAATTTCGACACCATCTTCCGGGCGTTTTCAAACGGGCTTAATTTCATCCTCGACGGGGCGGTGGACCTGCTGCTGATGGTGCCACCCGTGCTACTGGCGCTGGTCATCGCGATCATCGCCTGGCTGCTGCAACGTTCGCGGCCGCTCGCCATCGGCGTCTTCCTCGGCCTGATCTTCATCATCAACCAGAATCTGTGGAAGCAGACGGTGCAGACGCTGGTGCTGGTGGTCGCGGCCGCCGCAATGGCCATGGCGATCGGCGTGCCGCTCGGCATCTGGGCGGCGCACAAGCCGAAGGTCTACCGGGTCATGCTGCCGGTACTCGACCTGATGCAGACGTTGCCGACCTTCGTCTACCTGATCCCGGTGCTCACGCTGTTCGGCCTCGGCAACGCGCCCGGCCTGATCGTCACCATTATCTTCGTCATCCCGACGGCCGTACGCCTCACGCATCTCGGCGTGGTTTCGGTGCCGAAAGCGATCGTCGAGGCGGGCGAAGCGTTCGGCGCCACCAAGCGCCAGCTTCTGTGGAAGGTGGAGCTGCCGTCGGCGCTGCCGACCATCATGGCGGGCCTGACGCAATCGATTATGCTGTCGCTGTCGATGGTGGTGTTCGCCGCCCTGATCGGCGCCGGCGGCCTCGGCACCGAAATCAACCGCGCGCTCGGCTCGCGCCGCATCGATCTCGGGCTCGAGGCCGGCCTCGCCATCGTCGTGCTCGCCATCGTGCTCGATCGCATGACCCGCATCGGCGTTGGAGGCAAGAAATGACCGTCGCGGTTGATTTCAAGAACGTAGACATCATCTTCGGCGCTGACCAGGCAGGTTCGCTGGCCATGATCGACAAGGGCGCCACGCGCGCCGAGATCCTCGAAAAGACCGGTAACGTGCTGGGTTGCGCCGGCGCCAGCCTGACTGTCCATGAGGGCGAGATCTCGGTGCTGATGGGCCTGTCCGGCTCCGGCAAGTCGACGCTGCTGCGGGCCGTCAACCGGCTCAATGTGGTGTCGCGCGGCCAGGTGCTGGTCAAGGACGGCGATCGCACGGTCGATGTCGTCACCTGCGACGAGGCGACCTTGCGGCGGTTGCGCCAGAAGCAGGTGGCCATGGTGTTCCAGCAGTTCGGCCTGCTGCCCTGGCGCACGGTCGAGGAAAATGTCGGCTTCGGCCTCGAGCTTGCCGGCGTGCCGGAGGCGGAACGCAAGGCGCGCGTGCAGAAGCAATTGCAACTGGTCCATCTCGACCAATGGTCGAAGAAATATGCCCATGAGCTTTCGGGCGGCATGCAGCAGCGCGTCGGTCTCGCCCGGGCTTTCGCCACCGAGGCGCCGATTCTGTTGATGGACGAGCCGTTCTCGGCGCTCGACCCGCTTATCCGCACCAAGCTGCAGGACGAATTGCTGCAGCTCCAGGCCGAGCTGAAGAAGACCATCATCTTCGTCAGCCACGACCTCGAGGAGGCGCTGAAGATCGGCAGCCACATCACGATCATGGAGGGCGGCCGCATCGTCCAGACTGGCGCGCCGGAAGACATCGTCTTGCGCCCCGCCAACGACTATGTCCGCGACTTCATCGCCAATGTGAATCCGCTGTCGGTGCTGACGGCGTGGAACGTGATGCGCGACCGTCGCGACCTGGAGCAGGGCGACAACGGCTGGGTGTGGCTCGATCGGCGCAAGACGACACGCTTCAAGATCGACGACCACGGCCTGGTGGCGGCGGCCGAGCGCGACGGCAAGCCGGCGGTGTGGGTGTCCTGCGCCGATGTCGAGCGCCAGCCGGAGGAGGGCGCCCAGGTGTTCTGGGCCAATCCCGGCACGCCGCTGAAAACGGTGATGCTCGCCATGCACCGTTCGCAGACTGCGCCGGTGGCGCTGTTCGACGAAGGCTCGCGCTTCGTCGGCTCGATTGGCATCAGGGACGTGCTGAGCGCGGTGCTGAGGCGGTAGGGCCTTCCGGCGCCGCCCGGCCTTCGGTCGGCGCTTGACCGCGACTTGTGTTTCGCCTCCTTCGAGCGCAGAATCCGCCCGTTGCGTGCCCATGCGCCGAGGGGGTGATGCCGACGTCGCGCACAGGGGTTCCAGGTGCGATTGCGCTGTCGATTTTCGCCGGGGTCTCGCTTGCAAGCGGCACCGCGTTTTCGCAAAGTTTTGCTATCGGCAATGGCATCATCGCCGGCCAGCAGACGATGACCGGCGCCGGCGACACCGGCATCGTGGCTCCAAACGGAGCGATCGAAACATTCGGCGCCGGCGCCGATGCCGTGCGGATGCTCAATTCGGGCCAGCGGCTCACCAATTACGGGTTGATTGGAACATTCGGCGACGGCGCCGCCAATGTACATTCGCAAGGGCTCGACGCGACCATCCTCAACAACGGAGCCATTCTGGCGACAGGCGATGGCTCGATCGGCATTTTGTCGGAGGGCGGCAATGCGCATATCGTGAACGATGGCGCGATAGAGGCGCTTGGCGTTGCCTCATACGGCATCATCAGCGACGCCCCGGGCGGGCGCCTGGACAACCGTGGCTTTATCGGCGTTTCAGGTACGGCCGCCGCAGGCATCATCGGCGATGGGCCGGACCTGGAGATAGGCAATAGCGGCTCGATCGAGGCCTATGGGATCGCCGCCGCCGGGATCATCTGGCAGAGCAACGGTCTTCGGCTGCAAAATTCAGGGTCGATCATTGTGTCGGGGTTGGCTTCCGTCGGCATCGGCGCCAGCGGCAGTGACATCGCAATCGCCAACAGCGGCACGGTCAATGCCTACGGGACAGCCTCGACAGGCATAGGCACCTTGTTCGGCAATGCCACGATAAGCAATTCCGGTTCGGTCATTGTCGAGGGGGTGGGTGCCGTGGGCATCGCCGCCCAGGGCAGCAACTCCGTCGTGACCAATTCCGGCCGTGTCTTCAGCGACGAGAGCGTGGCAATCTATCTTGGCGCGCCGGGTGCGACGCTGAACCTGTTGGGCGGAACGGCCATCCAGGGGCCGATCGTCTTTTCCGGCGGCGGCAACACCGTCACCTTCGGTCCCGCGGTGAACGCCGTCATGAGTTTCTCGGGAAGCGGTGTGCCGCAGACCGTCCTGACCGGCGGCAGGCCGTTCGTGACGAGCGGCGACAGCGTGGCGGTGGCGGACATCACCGGGTTTGCCAGCAGCGGGCCGCTTATCGAAGACCTTGTCGACGGCATAGCCGGCGTCGCCGAGGCGCGCATGTCTACCCCTGGCGATGGCTTGCCTGCGCCGCATCCAGACGCCTGGATCTCGACATTTGGCGGGGTACGCGCCCAAGGCGGTTCCGGCGCATCGGCCGGGTTCAGCGAGGCGCTGGGCGCCGGCGTCGCCGGCGCTGAAAGGCGCTCGGGCGACGGCTTCCTGGGTGGCGTGCTGCTGGGAGGTGCTGCGGGATCGACCGAGATCGACGACGATGCGCAGGAGATCGCCCATCGCAGCGTATTTGCGGGCGGTTATCTCGGCTATGACGGAGGGACGCATTTTGCCGGGGCGACGTTGATTGCCGGCGCGATCGAGGAGCACAGCCGCCGCCGTGTCGCGAACAACCGGGTGCTCGACGGCATCGAGACGGCGCGGGCCGATTTCAGCAGCGTCTTCCTCAGCCCGTCGGTTACGTTCGGCACGCGGCTGCCGGTCGCGGCCGGCACGCTGATCCCCAGCGTGCGGCTGCGTTACGCAGGCCTCTTCGTCGACGGCTACGCAGAGACCGGTTCGGACGGCGATCTCGCGGTCGCGCGACGCAACGTCAACCTGTTTTCGGCGCGCGGTCAGCTCGCGCTGGCTTTGGCGCCTGTCAGCACGCCTGTCCAGGCTTGGCAAACCACGCTCCGAGCGGGGATCGATGCGATCGCGCAAAACAGCGGCGACGTTTCGGCGACATTGCTCGGCCAGGGCATCTCTTTTCCCGCCGGCGGCAAGAAATTTGTGTTGCGCGGCTTTGCCGGCGCGGACGTCGCGGCGCAGGTGGGCGCAGGCATGACGCTCAATGCCGGCTTCGAGGCCGGCTACGGAAGCGATAATGCCTTCACCGTTCGCGGCCAGGCCCGCCTCAGCAAGGCTTTTTGAGGGATGCAAGACAACACCGGCGCTGGCGCGACTTGAGTACCTTTTTACGACGGATGGGCTCGTTGGCCCTGTTCTAACATGGATGACAGGCAGGGTCCTGTGAGGCGAATCTGGAACTGGCTGTCCGAACCGCGAGCCGCGCAAATAGCGCTTGGCCTGTTGCTCGTCATCGCGGTCCGGTCGATCCTGGAATTCTTCAGGATCGGTGGAGCGGCCGGCGCACAGCTGCGCGGCGATGAAATCTTCTATATCGAAGGCGCGCTCGCCGCCGTTTGCGCCGGCCTCGCCGTTCTTGTCGTGCATGCCATCGGGCGGCACGGCTGGGCGACGCTTCTCACCGCTGCGGCGATAGCTGCCCTGTTGGCGTGGAAAATCGCGGTCATTGGCTGACGATAGGCGCTTGGTCAAAAAGCGCCACAATCCTATACTGCCACGCGGCCTCGCGGATCATTGCATTCGTGAAGGCCAGCGTTGCAGTGGGGCACGTCGCAGGATGATCTTTCGTCAGCTCTTCGATTCCGTTTCGGGCACCTATTCCTATCTGCTTGCCAGCCGGCGCGGCGGCGAGGCGCTGATCATCGATCCGGTGCTGGAGAAGGTCGAGCGCTATCTGCAGCTGGTCAATGAGCTGGACCTGAGGCTGGTCAAGGCGGTCGACACGCATCTTCATGCCGACCACATCACCGGCCTCGGCGCGTTGCGCGACAAGACGCATTGCGTGACCGTGATGGGTGAGCAGACCAAGGCCGACGTGGTGTCGATGCGGCTTGCCGACGGCGACAAGCTCGGCATCGAAGGCCTGGCGCTCGACGTCATCTACACGCCGGGCCACACCGACGATTCCTACAGCTTCATCCTGCCGGATCGTGTGTTCACCGGCGACACGCTGCTCATCCGCGGCACCGGCCGCACCGATTTCCAGAACGGCGATCCGCGCCAGCAATATGAATCGATCTTCGGCCGGCTGCTCAAGCTGCCCGACGAGACGCTGATCTTCCCGGCGCATGACTACAAGGGCGAGACCGTGTCGACGATCGGCGAGGAAAAGGCCTTCAATCCGCGCCTGCAGGTGAAGTCGGTCGACGAGTATGTGAACATCATGAACAATCTCAATCTGTCCAACCCGAAAATGATGGATGTGGCCGTGCCCGCCAACATGCGGGTCGGGCTGCATCAGGACGACATCGCCAGCCGCGGCTGGGCGGTGAGTGCGGAGCAGGCGCTGGCGCTGGTCGGGCGGCCCGACGTGGCGCTGGTCGACCTGCGCGAGCAAACCGAGCGCGAGCGGCACGGTATCATCCCCGGCGCGATCCATCTGCCCTATGCGCGGCTGCAGGAAAACATCATGGCCGGCGGCATGCTGCACGAGCTGGCGAAGTCGACGGCTAAGCAGATCCTGTTTTACTGCGCCTTCGGCGAGCGTTCGGCGATGGCGGTGCAAGCGGCGCAGGACGTCGGGATTTCCAGCGCCCGCCATATCCAGGGCGGCATCGACGCCTGGCGGAAGGCCAGCGGCCCGTTATCTCACTAGTTCCCCAGCGCAAACGCCGGGGATCGGATGAAGCCGCCCCAACCTCGTCATTCTATGGCGGAGCAAGGAGCGAAGCGACGCGCGCAGACCATAGAATCCATTCTGTGACTTCGAAGCGCCGGCACGGTGCAGAATTCTGCTCCGTTGCACGCCTTGGCGAAGGTAGCGGCATGGATTCCAGGGTCTTCGCGACGGAGCTTCGCTCCTGCTCCGCCCTGGAATGACGATCGCGATGGGCGTTTCGGCCAATCTCCAAGGCATGCCACCTGCCAACGCAAACAGAGCCGACCGGTCAAAATCCCTGTGCAGTGCCACTAAAGCGCATCGCGATCTTTCAGATTCGCTCCCTGCGCTTTAGGTCTTGATTCTACGCATGCCTTTGTCCCGAAACCGGTTCCCACTTTCGGGAGGCATGCTTTAGCCGGATTCAATTCAGCCCGATGAGCTTGGCGCCGTTCCGGAACAGGGCTTCTCCATCCCGGTCGAAACGGAATGTCGCGATGAAATCGTCGGCGCGATAGTTCGGCAAGGTGTTGCGGATCGCGGCGGCGAAGGTTCGCGCCTCCTCCTGCCGGCCGGCCAGCGCCAGGCAGTGGGCGGCAATCGCCAGGATGATGAGATGGGCGTTAGGGCGTGCCGCGGCCTTCAGCGCCCATTCGGCCGCCGCTTCGAATTCGCCGAGCCTTGCATGCGCCATGGCGCGCGCGCCCATCATGCCGAACAGCAGCGGATCGAAGGGGCTCAGATGGCGCGAATGGTCCGACGAACCGATCGCCGATTGCGGGTCGCCCGATTGCGAATGGACGAAGGACAGCGCGTAGTGGCCGAGCGCGAAATTGGGGCTGAGGTCGACGGCGCTCGCGAGCTCCAGCAGCGATCCGTCCTGCTCGCCGCGCAGCCATAGCGCACGGCCCATCGCCCAATGGGCGGCGGGGTTGCGGTCGTCGACCAAAAGGCTCTGGCCGGCGCTTTCGAAGGCAAGCGCGGTCTCGCGGTCGCGGTCGCCCCAGCGCTGGAAAGCATTCTGCCAGTGGGTGAAGGACATGCCGGCATAGGCGCGCGCGAAAGTGGGATCGAGCTTCAATGCCTCGCCGAAGAAATGCTGCGCCAGCTCGTTTTCCTGGCGGGTGAAGCGATACATGTGCCAGAGGCCGCGATGATAGGCCTCCCAGGCATTGAGCGAGTTTGGCGCTTTCAGCAATGCGCGGTTGCGCTCCACCGTCGCGATCTCGGCGGCGATCGATGAGACGATGCTGTTGCCGATATCCTCGATGACGATGAAGATGTCGTCGGGTTTGTGCTCGAAGGTTTCCGCCCAAACGATCCTTGCCGTGCGGACCTCGACAAGCTCGACCGAGACGATGAACCGGCCCGGCAGAGCCCGCACCGAACCAGTCGCGACATAGTCGACATTCAGCCTGCGCCCGGCGTCTTCCGGCGCGATGTTCTTCTCGGCGAGCGCGAAGACAGAGCCGCGGGCGATGACGAAGAAATCGCGCAGCTTGGCAAGCCGCGTGATGATGTCATGCGTGAGGCCGTCGGCAAGCCCGCCACGGAAGCCGCCGGCGCCGGCGCTCTCGGCAAACGGCATCACCGCGAGCGAAGCCCGGCGGGTCGCAACGGGCTCGGATTCGTTCGCGGCCACCAGCGATTCCGAAACCGGGAAAGCCGGGCCGGATCGGTCGCATGGCGTTGCGCCGGCGTTTCGGGCTCTTATCTCCTGCCAAGCCTCGCGCAATGGCGTGAAATCCAGCTCTTCCGAGCGAAACAACTCCGCTGCCGTGGCAAGATGCTCGTCGCCGGCGCAGATCTGCCCGCGCCGGGCCAGATTTTCCAGCAGCGCCACATGTGCGCGGCCGTCGAAGGGCGCAAGCTCCAGCCATTTGTCGATATGGGCGCCGGCCTCATCGGCTCCGCGTGGGAGAAGCCCGATAATATGCTCCAGAACCGCGACATGGCATGCGCTGAAACGGCGGCGCTGCGCCGTCAGCCAGCTGCTGAAATGCGGGCTGCGATCGAGCTCGAGGCCATCGAGAAAATCGCCGGCGAACAGTTGCGCAAGCGTCCGCAGGCGGTCGAGGCCAAGTGTCTCGATCCCTTTCGCCACCGCGGCAGCTGCCTCGACGACATCGACGCTCACATCGCCGAGGCGAAGCGCCACGGTGTCGCCTTCCGTCTCGATCCGGCGCAAGCCCGGTTCGTCGAGCGCGGCACGCAGCTTGCTCAGGCACCAGCGCAACTCGCCGCGCGGATCGTTGGGCACGTCCCAGAGAAGTTCGCAAAGACGGCTGCGGCTGACGGGGTGGGGCGCCAGCGCCAGATAGGCAAGCAGGGCGCGCAGCTTGCGTGACGAAGGCAAGGCCACAGGAACATCGTCGCGCATGATCGCAAACGGGCCGAGCAGCCTGATCGAAAGGCTGGCTGCCATGTTTTTCAGAGCCGACCGAACGGATTCCATGTCCGTTTCCACGCTCGCTCCCACGCCGAACAGTTGGTCCATGTTCTATCACCAAACACGACAGGGCGCATCCGTCGGCGAATTTCGAGCCGGATGCGGCCTTTGCCGAATTTGCCGGCAAGTCACACGCAACTAACGCGGCAAGGTGTCGAAACCGCGCCGCCCAAGCCGCCGGTTTGTAACCGGCACGTGAGGAGAGAGCCATGTTGCATCAATTGAAAATCAGGACCACGTCCGGGCGCGGCCGTCTGTTCGACAGCATTCTCGACACGGTCGGCGACACGCCGGTCATCCGCATCAACAATCTCGGCCCCGCGCATGCCACGATCTATGTGAAGGCCGAGTTCTTCAATCCGGCGGCCTCGGTGAAGGACCGGCTGGCGCTCAACATCATCGAGGAAGGCGAGCGCAGCGGTAAGCTCAAGCCCGGCCAGACCGTGGTCGAGGCGACGAGCGGCAACACCGGCATCGGCCTTGCCATGGTCTGCGCGCAGAAAGGCTATCCGCTGGTGGTGACGATGGCCGACAGCTTCTCGATCGAGCGCCGCAAGCTGATGCGCATGCTCGGCGCCAAGGTGGTGCTGACGCCGCGCGCCCAGAAGGGATTCGGCATGTACAAGAAGGCGGTCGAGCTTGCCGAAACCAATGGCTGGTTCCTGGCGCGGCAGTTCGAGACCGAGGCCAACGCCGCCATCCACGAGGCGACGACAGCGCGCGAGATCATCAATGATTTCGCCGCTTCCAGGCTCGATGTGTTGGTCACCGGCTACGGCACGGGCGGCACGGTGGCCGGCGTCGGCCGCGTGCTGCGCCGCGAGCGGCCGGAGGTGAAGATCGTGCTCGCCGAGCCGGCGAACGCCCAGCTGATCGGCAGCGGCACGCGCCAGGAGCGCGGCGCCGGCGGCGCGCCGTCCGCCAGCCACCCGGCCTTCGAGCCGCATCCGATCCAGGGCTGGACGCCGGACTTCATCCCCAACGTGCTGCAGGAGGCGATCGACCAACGCTACTATGACGAGGTGGTGCCGATCCCTGGTCCCGAAGGCATCAAATGGACGAAGGCGCTGGCGCGGCAGGAAGGCATCTTCACCGGCATCTCCGGCGGCGCCACTTTTGCCGTGGCGCGGCAGATCGCGGGCAAGGCCCCGGCCGGCTCGGTGATCCTGTGCATACTGCCCGACACGGGGGAGCGCTACATGTCGACGCCGCTTTTCGACGGCATCGAGGTGGACATGGACGCCGAGGAAACGGCGCTGTCGCGCTCGACGCCAAGCTGCCAGTTTGAAGCCTGACAGCACCGACCGCGACGCCGCCCCCGCATGGCGGCGCCGTTCTTTTACGCGCGGGTCGACCCGCGCCGGCGGGAGAGGCGAGATGGATACACTTCAGGAAGCGACCAACGCGGAGGAAACGCTCGATCCGCCGGATTGGGCCGATGTGGGAGCGCTCTCGCACCGAATCCTCGACGATGCCATCGCCTATCTCGAGGATGTCCGCGACCGGCCAGTCTGGCGCCAGATGCCGGCCGAGGTGCGAGCATTCTTCGGCGCACCTTTGCCGCGCTCGCCGGCGCCGGCGGCTGACGTCTATGACGACGTCGCCCGCAACGTGATGCCTTACCCGATGGGCAACATCCACCCGCGTTTCTGGTCCTGGTATATGGGATCCAGCAACTTCACCGGCGCGCTCGGCGATTTCCTGGCGGCGATCCATGGCTCCAATCTCGGCGGCGGCAACCATGCCGCCGCACTGATCGACAGCCAGGTCGTCAACTGGATGAAGGAGATGGTCGGTTTCCCAGCCTCGGCCAGCGGCACGCTGGTCAGCGGCGGCTCGATGGCCAACATTATCGGCCTGACCGTGGCGCGCAACGTCAAGGCAGGCGTCGACGTGCGCGAGCGGGGTGTCGGCGCCATGCCGAAGCCGTTGCGCTACTACGCCTCGGACCAGGTCCATTCCTGTCATCGCAAGGCTGTGGAGGCGCTCGGCCTCGGCAATCAGGCGCTGCGGCGAATCCAGACCGATGCCGGGTCGCGCATCGATATCGCCGCGCTCAAGGCGGCAATCGCGGAGGACCGCGAGGCGGGCTTCAGGCCGGCCTGCGTGATCGGCACCGCCGGCACCGTCAACACCGGCGCGGTCGACGACCTGCAGGCGCTGGCGAGCGTGGCGGCCGAAGAGGACCTCTGGTTCCATCTCGACGGCTGCATCGGCGCGCTGATCGCGATCGCGCCTGAGAACCGATCGCTCGTCGCCGGCATCGAACAGGTGGATTCGATCGCGCTCGATCCGCATAAATGGCTGCACGCGCCGTTCGAAGCCGGCTGCGCGCTGGTGCGGGACGCATCCCAGCACCGCAATACTTTTGCCGTGACGCCGGAATATCTGGAATCGACGCCGCGGGGCCTGGCCTCCGGAGAGTGGCTGCACGATTATGGGCTTCAAACGTCGCGCGGCTTCCGTGCGCTCAAGATCTGGATGGCGCTGAAGGAGCATGGCGTCGAGAAGTTCGGCCGCCTGATCGACCAGAACATCGCCCAGGCCCGCCACCTCACCCGGCTGATCGAGGCGGAGCCGGCGCTCGAACTGATGGCGCCGACCACCATCAACATCGTCTGCTTCCGCCATCGCCTCGATGGCGCGTCGGAGGAAAGCCTCAAGGCGTTCAACACCGAGATCATGCTGAGACTCCAGGAGGAGGGAATCGCGGCCTTGTCCGATACAACGGTGCAGGGCCGGCATTGCCTGAGGGTGGCGATCGCCAATCACCGCACGCGCCGCGGCGATCTCGACCTGCTGGTCGCGGAGATGCTCAGGCTGGGACAGGAACTCGAGGCCGCGATACCGGTCTGAAGCACGCTCGGGAAGCTGTCTCAGCTTACCGTCAGAGTGGCGCCCGGTAGATAGAGCATGATCGGCCGGATCTCGTAGACGGCGGTGGGGTTGACGCGCTTGAGGTCGCGCGCCACCGCTATCGCCTCGTCCTGGGTCGCGCAGTCGAGGACATAGAGGCCGAGCAACTGCTCCTTGGTCTCGGCAAAGGGACCATCGATCACCATGCCGTCGCCCGGACCGCGCAGCGTCACGGCCTTGGCCGTCGCGCCGAGCCTGGCCGCAGGCCCGAGCTTGCCCTCGCGCGTCAGCCTGTCGTTGACCTCGAGCAGGTCTTTCATCAATGCCGCATCCTCATCGGGCGACCAGGACTGCACGGTGTCTTCGACGTGATACGCAAGGACGGCGTAGAACATGGGTGGATTTCCCTCGTGACCAGGCGGGCCGCACTATCACAAGGATGGTTCGGCTGATCCAGTGGCGCCGGTGGCGGACAAAGCCCACTCCTGACTCAAGCTGCCACCGGCAGCCGCAGCTCCGTCAGCAGCCCGCCACCGGGGTAGTTGGAGAGATCGACCTCGCCGCCGGCGCCGCGCGCGATGTTGCGGGCGATGGTGAGGCCGAGGCCGAGGCCGCCGGTCGTGCGGTTGCGCGATTCCTCCAGCCGCACGAAGGAGCCGAACACCGCGTCCAGCTTCGCCTGCGGAATGCCGGGACCCTCGTCGCGGATTGAAAGCGTGATCGTGTCGCCCGATCGCCGCACGCCGAGATGCGCCTTTTTGCCGTAGGTCACCGCGTTCTGGATGAGATTGGTGATGCAGCGGCGCAGCGCCACCGGCCGCGCGACGCAGATCAGGCCGCGCGACGGGACCACGTCTTCGTCGAAGGACGCGCCGTCGAAGGAGTCCGCGACCGATTCCACCAGCGACCAGAAATCGATCCGCTCGGCCTTTTCCTCGGTCACCTCGAATTTGGCGAAGTCGATGACCGAGCTCGCGATGCTTTCGATGTCGGCGAGGTCGTGCGCCAGCGCCTCGCGCGCGGGCGACCTGCGCAACAGTTCGAGGCGCAGGCGCATCCGGGTCAGCGGCGTGCGCAGATCATGCGCCAACGCCGCCGCGAGGTGCTCGCGATCCTCGACATAATCGCGCAGCCGCATCTGCATGGCGTTTATCGCCTTCGCGGCTGCACGGATCTCGCGGCTGCCGCTCTCGGCGATCGGCGGGCTTTTCAGGTCGTTGCCGATGCGCGTCACCGCCGTTTCCATCATCCGGTAGGGCGCGGTCAGCCGGCGCAGCGACCAGATCGACATGATGACAATCAAACCGGCGATCAATGAGTAAAGCGGCAGGCTGTCGAGGCTCAGAATCGGTCCCGCCGGCGTGATCGGTTCGGTGAAATTCAGCCACTGTCCGTCGGAAAAGCGCAGCGAGGCGGTCAGCTTGTCGCTTTGCGCGAAATCCGCGGCCAGGACCAGCAGGTCGCGCTCGACCTGGCCGACATCCTTGTTCACCGCCTGCCCGTCCGGGACATCGGCCTCCTGGGTGGCCGGATCGCGGCGCACGCGCGCATCGGTGATGCCGAACTTCGACAGGCGGCCGACCAGGATGTCCTCCAACTCGGCAAGTTGGTCGTCGCCGGCGATCGAAGAGGTGACGGCGGGCGTGTCCGAAACCGTCAGCGCATAGGTCGAGTTGAACAGGCCGGAGGCGGTCGCCTTGCGTTCTTCGGGCGTGGCGTCATGCATCAGCTGCACCAGTGAATAGGCGCGGTCGTTCAACCGGTAGAGATCGACGACGCTATTGGCGGCGGCCCGATCGCGCGCGACGATGTAAAGCGTCGTCACCTGGCTGAGCATGAGACCGGCAATGACGATGAGCAGCACCCAGACTGGCAGGGTCTGCGGCAGGAAGCGTCTCATTCGGATGTCGTCTCGGGCAGGAACTGATAGCCGCCGCTGCGCACGGTCAGGATCAGTTTCGGCGTTTTCGGATCGTCTTCCATCTTGCGGCGGAGGCGGCTCACCAGAATGTCGACGCTGCGGTCGAAGCTATAGCCGGTGTCGCCGCCGGACAGCTCGATCAGCTGCTCACGGGTAAGCACGCGCTGCGCGCTCCTGACGAAGGTCTGCAGCAGGTTGAACTCCGCCATCGTCAGCTCAACCCGGACGTCGTCGGGCGCCGTCAGGCGGCGGCGCGCGCAATCCATGGTCCAGCCGGCAAAGCGGTAGACCTGCCTGGCGGCGGGCCGACGCGGCTCGGCGCTGCCGTTGCGTCTCAGCACGGCGCGGATGCGGGCCAACAGCTCGCGCGGATCGAAGGGCTTGGGCACGTAGTCGTCGGCGCCCATTTCCAGGCCCACCACGCGGTCGGTCGTTTCGGTGACCGCGGTCAGCATGATGATCGGCGTAGTATAGTTGGCGCGGATCTCGCGGCAAAGCTCAAGTCCGCTTTTGCCGGGCAACATCACGTCGAGAACGATCAGGTCGACCGGCGTGCGGCGCAGGACCGCTTCCATCTCGGTACCGTCGCCGGCCACCGTCGTGTGCAGCCCTCGCTTCTGGAAGAACTCCTGCAGCAGGTCGCGTATGCCCTTGTCGTCGTCGACGATCAGTATGTGCGCATCGGATTTCACTCGAAACCTATCATTCTTTTTGCCGGCTCTTGCTGGATATCCGTTCGAGGCAACCCACACGATAGAATTCGGGCCACATCTTGGCCAGTGGCCGCGATTGCCGTGCCGGCTGGGTTCCCAGAAACAATCCAGAAACAAAATTCTACAATCGAGAAAAACTGGTGAAAAATTTCAAGGGCATAACCGATGCCGTGGCGGTCAGATCATCGGCTGCGACGCAAGTTTCCGGAGTAACGGACAAGACCAATGCAGAGGTTCTGGATCAGCGTGATGGGTGCTTTGCTCAGCATATCGCTCATCACAGCCGCAGACGGCGCCTCCACTGCAAAGGTCGCCGCCCCGCTCACCCGGACCGAGCGCTGCACCAATCTGAGCCGTCAGGTTGACGAAGCTCTCGAAACGCATGCCGCGGCAACGCAGGTCACCGCGGCGAAGGCACTGCAAAGAAAGGGAAACCGGTTCTGCGCCAACAAGAAACAGGCACAGGGGATCCGGATGCTCGCAAATGCTTTGAAGCTGCTTGGAGTGGCACCGATCGATCCCGTTCAGTGACACTCATCCAGACCCGCAAGAAAAGGAAATGAAGCCATGAAGAAGTCCATCCTCTCCGCCCTCGGCCTCGGTGTTGCTCTCGCCTTCGCGATGCCGGCGCTCGGCAACGCGGCCGCTACGACGACCGCTGCTCCGGCTGCTTCGACCGCGACCACCACGCCTGCTCCGGCGGATAGCATGGCTGCGAAGCCGATGAAGAAAGCCGCTGCCAAGAAGGCCTGCAAAGTGACCAAGACGCACAAGTGCCCGGTCAAGAAGAAGGCGTCGGCTGCGAAGCCCGCTGCTGCGAAGCCGGCTGCCAAGAAGCCCTGATCCAGCGCTCGGCGCCACTAGATGAAGCCGCTCCAGTCGATTTCGGCAGGGGCGGCTTCGGCGGGAGCCCGAAACCGGCAGGTTTCCACCGCGTCCAGTCTATCCTTAACCTGATTGCAATGCCGGTGCTGTAGGACAATCCGCATGAAGAAGCGGTTTTCGTCCCTGATGCGTTCGCTGACCCTCGGCGGCCTGATCGCCACCGCGGCGGCACGATCGTTGATCATCTTTACCGCAAGCCCCGTGCCGGATCCCGCCAGCGGCAGGACCGAGCCCGAGCTGTTCGCTCCGCTGATCTCTTCAAGCTTCGACTACATCACGCCGGCGCAGTCCTGGGTCCTGATCCTGCTGACCGGCGCGACCGCGATCGGCCTTGTCGGCTGGATGTTCTTCGCCTTCGTCGAACGCGGCTCCGACATGGATGGCAGTGCAGGCTCCGGCAGATCGGGCACCGCGTTGCGCCGCCAGGTCGGGCGCCAGGGCCGTTGACCCTTCGGCAGTGATTCCCCACATAGGACTGATGGTCCAGGCCGGCATTACCCGCGCGTGGAATTGGACGTATATTTGCTGCGTGACAGAATGAGAGCGAGAGAGCCCAGTTCTCGCTGGTGGATCCGATGCCCGAAACCGTCCTCAAACCCCGCACTAAGACACAGCCGAAAACCGAGCGGCCGAAGCTCTACAAAGTCATCCTTGTCAATGACGATTTCACGCCGCGCGAGTTCGTGGTGACGGTGCTCAAGGGCGAATTCAAGCTCAGTGAGGATCAGGCGCATCGCGTCATGATCACCGCGCATACGCGCGGCGTGTGCGTCGTCGCGGTGTTTACGCGCGATATCGCCGAGACCAAGGCAACGCGAGCGACCGACGCCGGCAAGGCCAAGGGCTATCCGCTGCTGTTCACCACCGAACCGGAAGAGTAGGGGCGGAGCGCTTCCCTTCTCCCCTTGTGGGAGAAGGTGGATCGGCGCGCAGCGCCGAGACGGATGAGGGGTGCTCCAGCTTGGCGCCAAGCCTACCCCTCACCCGGATTGCCAGCCGATTTGTGAAGGACAAATCGGGGCAATCCGACCTCTCCCACAAGGGGAGAGGTAAGAATTCACCGCCCTTCGCGATACCACATCGAGCCGATGGCGAGCAGCAGCAGGCCGAGGCCGAGGAAGCCGCCGAACAGCGGCACGCGCGACACAGCCTTGAGTGTGCTGTCGTCGGTGGTGCGCAGGCCTACCCAGTCGTCGCCCGACGCGGCCGCGGAAGAGCGGACCGGCACGATCGACGGCAATGTCAAGCCGCCGGCGAGATTGCCGAGCGTCGACGACGGTGCCAGCCGCCGCACGCTGCCGCCGGTCGCCTCGGCGGGCGCCTTCAGCCGGTCCTCGGTCGAGATCACGTCGGAAAATTCCGGCGCGTTGATCGGGCCGACATGGGCAAGCGCGGTAAGGTCGCCATTGCCGATCTGGTAAAGGCCGATCTCGCTGGTCTGCAGGCTGCCGGTGAAAATGCCGGGTTCGGCCTTCTCGAGCTTCACCGTCACCGCCTTGCCGGACGGCGTGATGACCTGGGCGGGACCGGGGTCGTCGCTCATCGTCTGGCGGCGGATTTCAAGCATCATGCCGCGGCCGTCGGCGGTTAGCCGTTCCTCTTCCAGTTCCGGCTCCTTCATCAGCCAGTGGGCGATGCGGCGATAAAGCTGGACATGCGGCCCGCCGCCCTCGAAGCCGCGCGCCCACAGCCAGCCCTGATCGGACAGGAGCATGCCGACACGGCCTTCGCCCTTGCGATCGAGCAGGAGCAGGGGCCGATCGTCGGCGCCTTTCATCACCACTTCGCCTTCCGGGTTCTTGACGCCGATGGTGCGGAACCAGCGGCTCCAATGCGGCGGCTCGCTTGCCGAGCCGTCGAGCCCGCGCGTCACCGGATGGCGCTGGCCGAGATCGGTCAGGCGCGGATAGAAGGCCTTGTCCACCACCTCGCCGGTCGGCATAGCCGGCAGCGCGGCATTGAGCGGCGTGCGGGCAATGGAGTTCTCGCCGGCATATTCGGGGCCGGCGGCAATCAGCAGCGCGCCGCCCTTTTCGACATATTCGGAGATGTAGTCGTAATAGAGGATCGGCAGCACGTCGCGGTGCTGGTAGCGGTCGAAGATGATCAGATCGAAATCCTTGATCTTCTCGACGAACAGCTCGCGCGTCGGGAAAGCGATCAGTGATAGCTCATTGATCGGCGTGCCGTCCTGTTTTTCCGGCGGGCGCAGAATGGTGAAGTGGACGAGATCGACCGATGCGTCCGACTTCAAAAGGTTGCGCCATGTGCGCTCGCCGGCATGCGGCTCGCCGGAAACCAGGAGCACGCGCAGGTTTTCGCGAATGCCGTCGACCAGGGCAATCGCCCGGTTGTTGGCGTCGGTCAGTTCGCCGGGCTCCCGGTCGATGCCGAGCTGGACGATGTTGCGGCCGGCATTGGGTATGGTGACCGAGAGCTTCATCGGCTGGCCGACGGTCGCGTGCTCGACCGAGACCTGCTCGCCATTGACCGAGACGCGCACGTCCACCGGAGCACCATCACCTTCCGTCGAAATGACGCGGTAGGTCATGTCGAGCGGCTTGCCGACGAGACCGAAGCGCGGCGCGTTCTCGAAGCGGATGCGGCGGTCCTTCTCATGCTCGTTGCCGGTGATCAGCGCATGCAGCGGCGCGTTGAACTCCGGCGCGCCGGCCGGCGCATCATGCACCTCGCCATCGGTGATCATGATCGCGCCGCCGATGCGCGACGGCGGCACGTCGCGGAAGGCGCCCTCCAGCGCGCTGAACAGCCTGGTCTCGGTGCGCTCGTCGGCGGCTTCGGACTTGCCGGCCTCGACGACGCGGACATCGAACTGCTTGAAGCGGGCAAGACGCTGCTGCAGGCCGGCCAGCGCTTCGTCGGTCTGCTCGGTGCGGTCGCCGATATCCTGGCTCTGGCTGCGGTCGACGACGAGGGCGACGACGCTCTTCAGCGCCTCGCGCTCCTCGGCGAGGAAAACGGGATTGAGCAATGAAGCGGCAAGCGCGAGCAGCGCGATGAAGCGCAATGCCGAGCCGCGCTGGCGGAACCACAGGCCGACAAGCGCCAGCAAAAGCAGCGGGACGAAGAGCAGGCCGAAGAGCGGCCAGGAGAGAAGCGGTTCGAAGGAGAGCGACCAGTTCATGCGCTACTGCCCCAGACGTTCGAGCAGCACGGGCACATGCACCTGATCGGACTTGTAGTTGCCGGTCAGCATATACATCATGATGTTGACGCCGGCGCGCAGCGCGTAGATGCGCTGCATCGGATCCGGCGGCACGGTCGGCAGCATCGGATCGCCGTTCTCGTCGATGGCCCAGGCGCCGGCGAAATCATTGGCGGTGATCATGATCGGCGAGACGCCGTCGCCGGTGCGCACCGGGCGGTTCTCGGTGTTGCTGGCGTCGAGCGAGGCCTCGACCCAGAGCGGGCTGCCGTTGAAGCGGCCGGGGAATTCCGGAAGGATGAAGAAGGATTTGGTCAGCACGTGGTCCGACGGCACCGGCTCCAGCGGCGGCACGTTGAGATTACCCAGGATGTCGCGCAGCCGCTCGGTCGCCGGGCTTGCCGAGCCGGCGCCGATGCCGTTCGAAAACTGGTCGCGCGTATCGAACAGAACCGTGCCGCCCTGCTGCATATAGGCGTCGATGCGGGCGATCGCCGCCTGGCTGGGCATAGGTGCCGTCGCATCGATCGGCCAATAGATCAGCGGGAAGAAGGACAGCTCGTCCTTGGCGATGTCGACGCCGGCCGGCGGGCCGGGCTCAAGCGCGGTCTTCTCGATCAGGAAACGGGTGAGGCCCTCGAGGCCGGCGCGGCTGATCGAATCG
Source organism: Mesorhizobium sp. B2-9-1 (assembly GCF_006439455.1). Taxonomy (NCBI): domain Bacteria; kingdom Pseudomonadati; phylum Pseudomonadota; class Alphaproteobacteria; order Hyphomicrobiales; family Phyllobacteriaceae; genus Mesorhizobium; species Mesorhizobium sp. B2-9-1. The sequence continues at coordinate 69,153 of NZ_VFTP01000014.1, forward strand.
ACGCCGGGCTCGCCGGTGATCACATAGGCGATGCGGGTTTTCGAAATATCCTCGATCGCCTGGGTGTCGCCGGGCTTGGAATCGTCGGCGCGGGCAAGATCGGCATGGCCGAAGAGGCCGCCCAGCACGACTAGGACCGCCGCGGCGGTCGCCGCCGTGCCTGCGCGGCGCGGCCGGCGCGTCAGCAGGCCGCCCATCCAGAACACGGCCAAGGTGTCGAGCACCATCAACAGGAGCGCGATGGCGACCAATGGCCCCTTGAGATTCTCCGATTCGTCGAAGGCGTAGGGGATAGCAGTCACCGGCAGCGAAACCTGCGGGCGCGCCAGCGGCGCGAATGTGCTCGAAGCATCGAGAAGATTATGAGCGAACACGCCGGTCTCCGAGCCGTAAAGGCCCGGCGGGTTTTCCAGCGTCACCGGCAGCGGACCGGCGCCGGGCACCAGCGGCCGCGCATCCGGCGAGGGCGGCGTCAGCGTGCCGTCGGCGCCGATCATGCGATAGGGGGCGAGCGACGCGGCGGTGGCCTCGGCATTGGCGATCGCGGCGCCTTGGTTGCGCGACAATTGCACGACACGCCGCAGCATCTCGACGAAGCTGCCGGAGATCGGCAGGTTCGACCAGGTCGCCTCGGGCGTGACATGGAAGAGCACCAGCGTGCCCTTGTCCTTCTTCATGCCCGTCACCAATGGCGTGCCGTCGGCAAGCGTGGCCCAAGTACGCTCGACGATGTCGGGCGTCGGCTCGGCCAGAACCTGCCGGCTGACCGTCACCTCGGAGGGCGGGGAAAGATCGGCGAAAGGACCGTTCTTCGGGAATTCGGTCACCGCCTGCGGCGTCGTCCACGACAGCGCGCCGCCCAGCGCGCGCTCGCCGCTGCGCAGCCTGACCGGCAAAAGGTCGTCGTCATTGCCGGCCGCGGCAAGGCGGGGACCGGCAAAGCGGACCAGCGTGCCGCCCTTGTCGACCCAGTCGACCAGCCGCTGCTTGACCTGCGCCGGGATGGTGCCGACGTCGGCCATGATGATCATCGCCGGCTTCTGGTCGAGAAGCTGCGGAATGGCGTCGGCGAGATCGGCGCTCGACGGCTCGACAAGGTCGGCGAAGGGCTGCAGGGCGCGGCGGATGTAATAGAGCGGCGACAGAAGCGGCTGCGCCTGGTCGGCCTCGGCCTGCGACAGAAGGCCGACGCGGCGGCGTTTCGAGCTCTCGTCCAGCACGCGCACGGCGCCGGCCTGATGCTCGCCGTCCAGCGCGATCGAAGCGAAATCATTGCGCAGCTCGAAGGGGACCGCCATTGTTCCCGTGGCGGCGGCTTCGCCCGGCGCGAAGGTCAGCGTCGCATCGGCGATGCGGCGGCCCTTGTCGTCGAAGGCGCCAGCGGTGACCTGCGCCGGCGCCGGATTGCCCGGCGCGCGAATGGCGCTCAAAGCGAAACCATCGACCTGGTTGTCGGCGCCGATCAGGCCGGTCACAGAAGGCCGGTCGGACGTAGCCCAGACCAGCCGTGTCGCATTCTTTTCGAGCAGCGTCCTGAAAGCGGCCTCGTCGCCTTTGGCGGCAAGCCCATCGGCGAGCACGGCAACGCTGGCGCCCGGCAGTCGCTCCAACGCGGCGGCGACGCGGGCGTAGACGGCGGGCCTGTCGGTAGGAATCGGCCGCGGCTTGGCGGCGCGCAGGTGATCGAGCGCGGCCGAAGCGTCGAAAGGGCCGATCTCGGCATTGGGCTTCTCGGCGGTGAAGGCGATGACGACCGGCACGCCGTTCGAGCCGGCATCGGCGATCAGCCGCTCGGCGGTGGCGACGCGCTTGTTCCAGTCGGCGGCGCTCGCCCAGCCATTGTCGACGACAAGCGCCAGGGCGGCGCCCTCCGCCGGCAGTTTTTCGCGCGGGTTGAAGACCGGCTCGGCCAGCGCCATCACGATGAGCGCCGCCATCAGCAAGCGAAGCAGCGTCAGCCACCACGGGCTTTGCTGCGGGGTTTCTTCGCGCCTCAGGACCCGGGCGAGGATTCTCAGCGGCGGGAAAACCTCCGTCTGCGGCCGGGGCGGGGTGAGGCGCAGCAGCCACCAGATCACCGGCAGGGCCAGAAGGCCCCACAGCACCATGGGCGCCCCGAAAGAAAGCGGCAGCCAGCTCATGCGACCGCCCTTCCGAAATTGGTGCCGTCAGCGGTCATCGCCAGGTGGATGCGTACCAGCGCCTCGGAGGCGAGGCGGTCGGTGTGGTTGACGGTGTAGCTCCAGCCGAGACGCTTGCACCAGGCGGCCAGTTCCTCGCGGCGGGCCCGGTAAAGCAGGCGGTATTCTTCGGCCAGCATCTCGGCGCGGCCGGCGGTCAGCTTGTCGCCGGTCTCGGGGTCGGTGAACTCGGTGCGGCCGGCATAGGGGAAGGTTTCTTCGGCCGGGTCGGCCACCTCGATCAGATGCGCGCGCACGCCGTGGCGGGCGAGCATGTCGAGCCATGCCATGGTTTCCTCGACCGGATCGAGGAAATCGCTGACCAGCACGATGTCGCAGAAGCGGCGGATGGCCGACAGATCGGGCTTGGCCGGAAGCGCGGCGGCATGGCTGAGCTGGGCGGCGATGCGCTCGGCGCCGTTGCGGGCGGTGAACGGGTCCGTCAGGCCCGGCCAGGCGATGCGCTCGCCGCTGCGCGACAAGAGCTCGGCCAGGGCGAGCGCCAGCACCAGCGCGCGCGATTGCTTGGAAACGCTTGCCGCGGCGGATTTGTAGAGCATGGAAGGCGAGGGGTCGGCCCAGAGCCAGACGGTGTGCGCGGCTTCCCATTCGCGGTCGCGCACATAGGTGTGGTCGTCCCTGGCAGAGCGACGCCAGTCGATGCGCGAGGAATCGCCTTCCACATAGGGCCGGAACTGCCAGAAATTCTCGCCGATGCCGCGCTTGCGGCGGCCATGCCAGCCGGCGATCACCGTGTTGACGATACGGCGCGCCTCGACCAGCAGGTCCGGCACCAATGAAGCCCGCAACCGGCCGCGGGCGAGCGCGTCGCGCGTCGCAACCGGTGCCTGGACCTCGCCTATTCGACCCATCAGACGCCTTTTGCCAGCTTCGCCACCACGTCGCGCACGGAAGTGCCTTCGGCGCGGGCGGCGAAAGTCAGCGCCATGCGATGCTGCAGCACCGGTTCGGCCAAGGCGCGAACGTCGTCGACCGAAGGCGCCAACCTGCCATCATATAGGGCGCGTGCGCGGGCGCACAGGGTCAGCGCCTGGCTGGCGCGGGGGCCGGGCCCCCAGGCGACATGCTTGTCGGTCTCGGCATTGCCCTGGCCGGGCCGGGCCGAGCGCACCAGCTTGAGGATCGCCTCGACGACGCTTTCCGGCACCGGCATGCGGCGGATCAGCGTCTGGATTTCCCTCAGCCGTGCCGACTGCAGCACATTGTCGGCCTTGGCTTCGTCGACGCCGGTAGTTTCCAGCAGGATGCGGCGTTCCGCCTCGATCTCGGGATAAAGGATGTCGACCTGCATCAGGAAGCGGTCGAGCTGAGCCTCGGGGAGCGGATAGGTACCTTCCTGTTCCAGCGGGTTCTGCGTCGCCAGCACGTGGAAGGGCGCGGGCAGGTCGTGGCGGGCGCCGGCGATGGTGACGTGATATTCCTGCATCGCCTGCAGCAGCGCCGATTGCGTGCGCGGCGAAGCGCGGTTGATCTCGTCGGCCATCAGCAATTGCGTGAAGATCGGCCCGGAAATGAAGCGGAAGGAGCGCTTGCCGAACTCGTCCTGCTCCATCACCTCGGAACCGAGGATGTCCGACGGCATCAGGTCGGGCGTGAACTGGACGCGGCGCGAATCGAGGCCGAGCACGATGCCCAGTGTCTCGACCAGCTTGGTCTTGGCGAGGCCCGGCACGCCGACCAGCAGCGCATGACCGCCGGCCAGCAGCGCCACCAGCGTGCGCTCGACGACCGCCTCCTGGCCGAAGATCACCCTGCCGACCGCGTCGCGGATCCTGGAGATATCGGCCAGCGCCTTTTCGGCTTCCTCGATCATCGCTTTTTCGCTGATCGGGCTTTCCTTGATCATCACGCTCATGCCGTTCGATCCTTGTGGTTGGAAATGCCGGCCTGCACTCTCGATGCCGCAGAATGCCGCGATTCGGCCTCACCTGGCGCCTGTAATTGAACTTAAATCACAGACTCGGGCGGACAAGGCTGACAATCGGGACAACAGTGACTATTTCGTGACCATGGCCGAACGCAGCGAACATCGTGAACAAACGCCGGACGAACAGAGCGCTGGCGAGCACAGCTTGAGCAAACAGAGCCTGATCGGCGCCACAGAGGCGCGCGGCCTGGAGGCGCTGATCTCCCGCGCGGCCCGGGCCGGCAAGGGGCCGGCGCCGGTCGAGCGCTGGAATCCGGAGTTCTGCGGCGACCTCGACATGGAGATCAAGGCCGACGGGACCTGGTTCTATCTCGGCACGCCGATCGGCCGCATGCCGTTGGTGCAGCTCTTTTCCAGCGTGTTGCGCAAGGATGCCGACGGCAAGACCTATCTGGTGACGCCGGTCGAGCGGGTCGGGATCCGCGTCGTCGACGCGCCCTTCATCGCCGTCGAAATGAACGTGTCCGGGAGCGGGAAAGATCAGGTCGTCACCTTCCGCACCAATGTCGGCGATGTCGTCGCCGCCGGCCCCGGCCATGCGCTGCGCTTCGTCGACGAGGACGAAACCGGCGGACTGAAACCCTATGTGCTGGTGCGCGGACGACTGGAAGCGCTGGTGGCGCGTCCGGTGATGTATGAACTGGTCGAACATGGCGAGGAGATCGACATCGGCGGCAAGGCGATGTTCGCCATCCGCTCGGGCGGCGAGGTCTATCCGATCATGCCGGTCGAGAATCTGAAGCGGCTGAGCGCGTGATGGACCAGGTGACGCCGGCGGCGTTTTCGGTCGCGGATTTTCGGACGCGCGTCGCGGCGCAAGCAGCGATCGTCCCCGGCGATGAATTCGGCGACCATCGCTTCAATCCCGGCCATCCCAGGCTCAAACACGTCAAGCCGCTGCGCGACGCGGCGGTGCTGATTCCCGTGGTCGACCGCGCCGAGGGCGCCATGGTGCTGCTCACCAAGCGCGCCGAGAGGCTGCGCAGCCATTCGGGCCAGGTGGCCTTTCCAGGCGGCACCATCGATGCGACCGATGCAAGCCCCGAGGCAACCGCTTTGCGCGAGACCTTCGAGGAGATCGGCCTCGAACGGGATTTCGTCGAGATCATCGGCCGCATGCCCGACTACGTCGCCGGCAGCGGCTACCGCATCGTGCCGGTGCTTGCCATCGTGGGCCAGGGTTTTTCGCTGACGCTCAATGCCGATGAGGTCGACGCGGCTTTCGAGGTGCCCCTGAGTTTCCTGATGGATCCGGCCAACCACGCGCGCGACAGCCGCATGTGGAACGAGCTCGAATGGTTCTTCTACGAGATGCCCTATGGCGGCCAGCGTATCTGGGGCGTCACCGCCGGCATAATCCGCACGCTCTATGAAAGGCTTTATGGTTGACCGCTGAGGCGTCACTCTCGGGCAGGGCCGATTGGCTGGCCGACAGGCATCTGCAGAGGCTTCTTGCCGCGCTCAAGCAGGGCGGCGAGGAAGCGCGTGTCGCCGGCGGCGCGGTGCGCAATTCGCTGATCGGCCAGCCGGTCGCCGACATCGACATCGCCGCGACCACCGTGCCCGAGGAAACGATCCGGCGCGCCGAGGCGGCCGGTTTCAAGACGGTGCCGACAGGCATCGAGCATGGCACGATCACGGTGATCGCCGGCGGCAAGCCTTATGAGGTGACGACGCTCAGGGCCGATATCGAGACCGACGGCCGGCGGGCAAAGGTGATCTTCGGGCGCGACTGGAAAGCGGACGCCGAACGGCGCGATTTCACCATCAACGCGCTCTACGCCGAAGCCGACGGCACGGTCGTCGATCTCGTCGGCGGTGTCGCCGATATAGAGGCGCGGCGGCTGCGTTTCATCGGCGACGCGGAGGCGCGCATCCGCGAGGATTATCTGCGCATCCTGCGCTTTTTCCGTTTCTTTGCCTGGTATGGCGACGGACGGCCTGACGCTGAAGGGCTGAAGGCCTGTGCCAGGCTGAAGGACGGGCTTGCCCGGCTTTCGGCCGAACGCGTCTGGTCCGAGCTGAAGAAGCTGTTGTCGGCCCCCGATCCCTCGCGCGCGCTCTTGTGGATGCGCCAGGCAGGCGTGCTCACCGCCGTGCTGCCGGAAAGCGAGAAATGGGGCATCGACGCGATCCATGGCCTGGTCAGGGCTGGAAAGGATCTTGGCTGGGCCGCCGATCCTGTGCTGAGGTTGGAAGCGATCGTCCCGCCCGATGCCGTGCGCATGAAGACGCTTGGCGAGTGGCTGCGATTGTCGAACGACGAGGCCGGCCGCCTGCGGCATTGGGCGCTGACTATTGCGCCGGATGCCAAGGCGACGGAGACCGAGCTGGCCAAGAAACTCTATTACGGCGATCGCAACGGCTATATCGACCGCATTCGGCTGGCGCTTGCCGCCGCGCGGACGCGCGCAGTCGAGGACAATCAGGCAATGATGGAAGCCGGCGGGTTTTCACGCCTGCTCAATTTCACGCTGAGATGGGAAAAGCCGGTGTTTCCGATCAAAGGCGCCGACCTGACCGTGCTTGGCGCGTCGCCGGGACCGAAGCTCGGCGCCACGCTGAAGAACCTCGAGAAGGAATGGGTCGAGTCGGGCTTCACCCTGGAACGCGGCGCGCTGCTGGAACGCGCCGCGCAGGCTCTGGAGACCTAGGCGGGCCGGAACGGCCGGTGCCTGTCAATGTATGGCCACAGGAGCGAGAGCGCGGGAAAGGCTTGCCTCGCCCTTGCCGTAGACGGACGGGTCGTAGTTCACCAAGGTGTCGGTGCGGGCCGTGTTGAGCAGGTCGTTCGTGATCTGCACCGGCGTCGCCTTGGTGAACTTGCTGCCGATGATCGCAGCATATCCGGAGATGATCGGCGCGGCAAAAGACGTTCCGTAGAGCCCGGTCTTGTCGCCCTCGACGCCGACCACCAGGAAGTGGCTCTGCACAGCCTGGTTGGAGCCGGCATAGTCGGAATACCAGGCGAGCTGGGCCTTGTTGGCTGTGGTTCCGTTCGTCGACAGCGCGCCGACGAAGATCGCGGTCGGTTTGCCGATCAAAGCAAGGTCGAGATAATCCTGCTGGCCACCAGTGACCCCGCCGACAGCGACCGCGTCGTTGCCGGCCGCCTTCGAGACGATGGCCGAACCCTTGGTGGCGTAGGAGATGATCGAGGACTCCTCTGGAGCCCACCAGATCTGGTTCGCGCTGTAGCCCGCGGTTGTGTACATGCCGTAGCTCAGGTTCAGCACGTTACGGCCGCTCGCCAGCGAAACGGCCGTGCCCGTCGAGAAATCCTTGGAGCGGATGGTCGCGGCGGGAGCAATCATGCTTGCCTCCTCGCGCGTCCATTCGCCGTGTCGCTGGGTCTGCACGCCGATCCCGAAATTGCCGGAAAAGCGCGAGGTGCTGCTGAAGTCGTCGACCATCGTGATGGTGACGCCCGCGCCCTTGTAGCCGGCGGCCCATGCGGCGCCGACGTCGCGGCTCATCCAGTTCTGTACCGTTTGGGTCGTCGCCCTTACGGCCGGTATCCTTGCGCTCACGCAGATGGAGCCGCCGCCATGGCAGAGCGCCGCCGTCTCGTCCGCGCCGCGGCCCTCCTGCGCCGAGGCAACGGGCGCCGAAAGGATGGCGATGGCGGCAACGAGGCCGAATTTCAGGTGACCAGCAGACATGTTCCAACTCCAGCCAAACAAGAACCAGGACGGGCGATCGCGCGTTTCGGGTCGAGATGGATTTTTCATTCGCGGCCTCCCGGCGATCAGAAAGTGAGACGATAATTCAGCCACAGATGCATGCTCTCGGGCTTGGCGCTAACCAGGTATTTCAGGGTTTCCTGCGGCGCCATCTCACCGGCCGCGAGCCGGCAATTGACGCTGTAGGAGCCCAGATCCCCGTAGTCGGCCAAGCAAGATTTCTCGGTGAGGTTTCCGCCGATGACCGACGTTACGGACAGGGACAGGGTGCTGTTCGGATTCGGATGCGCCTGGGTGAGGAAACCGAGCTTCAGGCTGGGCCCGATACTGTATTTGTTGCCTTGTTCGCCGGTCCCGAACCCCCAAAGGATGCCGGTGTTTTCGGTAACCTGGGTGAGCAGGTCGACATGCATGTCCACCCAGTTCGTGTGGTACCATTGGTTGAACGAGACCCAGCTTCCATTTTGCAGCTCATAACCGCCGGCGCCGAGCCCTCTGGCACGGTCGCTCAGCGGCGACCCCTGATGCATGCCGATCAGCGAGGTGGTCATCATTTCCTGGGCGGTCGCGGGGGTCGCGCCGAGACATGCGCATAGCAGCAGCGCCGCCTCGCGTGATGTGCCCCTCTTGCCGGATCGTTCGCGCATGCGCGAAACACCTCGCCCCACGGATCCGGTCAGCGCCTTGGGTGGCGGCGAGTTTCTCGGCCAGCCCCTGCAGCCGGATCATTTGTCCGACGGTGGCACGAATTCCGTTACCGCAAACTTAAATGAGACGACTCGAATATAAGTATCTGTTTGAAATGCCAGGCCGGTCCGGACCTTCCGGATCGACTCAGGCAAATTGGTTCGCAACTCGCGATGGAACATGCTCAGGCCCTGAGCAATCCTGATTTCGCTGCCGGTCGACTGTTCGAAGGTGAGGAGTCCCTCAGGCTGCGTCGCGAACCTTCTGGATGCGGGAGCGTATCGCCTCGATCATCGTCTCGCGGATGACGGTTTCGCCATGCGTCTCGCGCATGTGCTCGACGGCACGGCGCATCACCTCGGCTTCTTCTTCGGCGCGCGTATGCCAGTCACAGCCGGGGACAAGCGACCCGCATTGGAATTCCTTCATGGGACTTTCCTTTCCTCGTTCTGCTGGAAAACCATAACACATGCGACCGGTTTCGGTTGCATCGAAGCCCGCGGGCAACTGCTTTTCTCTTCAAAAAGGAAGGCGGAGCAGTGCTGCCCCGCCTTCCTTGCCGCCTGAGAACTCGATCTGCCTTGGCAGGCCGTCACTTCATGATCTTGACGGCCTCGGCAATCTTGTTCTTGCCGCTCATGTCCCAGGAGACGCGAACCTTCTCGCCGGCCTGGATGCCGGGATCCTTGAAGGCCTTGGACAAGGTGAAGGTCGATCCGTCGTCCAGAACAAGGCTCATGGCCGTTCCGTCAAAGCTCTTGACCGTACCGGTGGTGTGCTTGACCGCGGCGAACGCGGCGCCACCGGAGGCGAGAAAGGCAGCGGTCGCCGCCGTCACGATAAGCTTGCGCATGGCAGGCTCTCCTGGAAATGCGGGCACCGTTTGGGAGGCACCCGTCTCGTTCAGGGCCGTCAAGTCGCGTCGGGTCGCGGCCGACGGGAGACAAGTGATCTCCATTTCGGCCGCCGGCGCTTCCCGACCCGACGACCTTAAATAGCTCAATTTTTTCAAAATGATATTAGACGAAAAAGAAACGCGGCCCGCCACATTGCGCGCCAAGATTCGGCGAATGGGACGACAATGCGGCCTGTCTCCTGTTCACCCGATTGTTATGTGCGGTGAAGTGTTCGTTAGTACCATAATCCGGTGGACGTGCCCACCAGCAGAGGAGTACGTTTCAACTGTAAAATTGGGCTTCTTGGGGAGGGATACATGCGTCGGCTTTCCATTCTTTTTGTAACTACGATGCTTTTAAGCGAGGCTTACGCCGATGAATACAACGGCAAATTCGAGGGTGATCCCGTAGGAAGGTTTGTGCAAGTCGAGGTTGGGGGGGAAAAGGTGATGAATTTCCTATTGGATCAAGATTTTGTTTTTACCGATCCAAACAACCTCAAGTGGCGTGTCCCAAGGGGAGAATTGGTCGACGGTGCCAGCATACCATGGGAGCTGTGGACCATCGTGGGAGACCCATTCACGGGAACCTATCTGGATGCATCTATCATACACGACTATTATTGCTGCTCGAAGATCAGAAATTACTACGATACGCATGAGGTATTCCGTCGCGGCATGATCGCCGCCGGAGTATCTCCTGAAAAGGCATATCTTATGTGGGTTGGTGTGCGTTTTTTTGGTCCGCCTTTTTGGAACGTCGACCCAAAAGCCGTTCCTCCCGAGCCCTGCCGTGGGTTGCCTGGTTCTTCAAACCCATCGGGAGCCTCGGTGTATTCGCAGCTAGATGAAGCGGGTAAAAAGATTGCTGAAGCCAAGCTTTATTCAATCGCAAGGACGATAAAATCGTCCGATGGTAAAGTTCTTGATATTCGTAACGATGGCAGTTTGATATTTTCCGATACAAAGGAAGCTGAAGCTCATATTGAATATCTATCGGAGGCGGCGAAGCACGATTTCAAAGAAGGTTATGCAGATATAGGAAAGATAACGGGATTTACCTCTTCCGAAAACGGAAAATTTGACTCACTCGCAGTCTGGGACAAAGGGCAAGTGCCTGCTCTGGACAATTTTGTTCTCGAAAACAAAATCTATAAAAAGTATGATCTAACAAAGCCACCAATAGTTGACTATAAATCTGGATTGAATTTAGATGGCATATTGGACTTCAATACCAAAGTAAATAAATATTAATAGGAAATCCAAACATCCAGATAGCTACGGCCATTTTACCTCGGGCGGCAGGCTGGACAGGATCGAGGCGACATTGCCGCCGGTCTTGAGGCCGAAGATGGTGCCGCGATCGTGAAGCAAGTTGAATTCGACGTAGCGGCCGCGCCGGATGAGCTGTTCGTCGCGCTCGCCGTCAGTCCAGTTCTGGTTGAAATTGCCCCGCACCAGATGGGCATAGACGACGAGGAAGGAGCGGCCGACGTCCTGGACGAAATTGAGATCGGCGTCCCAGCCGCCCCTGTCCTCGTCAGAATGCAGCCAGTCGAAGAAGATGCCGCCGATGCCGCGCGGCTCGTTGCGGTGCGGCAGGAAGAAATACTCGTCGCACCAGGATTTGAATTTGGGATAGTCGGCGACGGCGGCGTTCTTCTCGCAGGCGAACTGCATGGCGCGATGGAAGGCGATCGTGTCGGGATCGTCCTGGGTGCGGCGGCGGTCGAGCACCGGCGTCAGATCGGCGCCGCCACCGAACCACTGGCGCGTGGTGACGACCATGCGGGTATTCATGTGCACGGCCGGCACGTTGGGGTTCCAGGGATGTGCTATCAGCGAGATGCCGCTCGCCCAGAAGCGCGGGTCTTCCTCGGCGCCGGGAATCTGCTTCCTGAACTCGGGCGAGAATTCGCCATGGACGGTCGAGGTGTGGACGCCGACCTTCTCGAAGACGCGGCCGCGCATCATCGACATGGTGCCGCCGCCGCCGCGGCCCTCGTCGCGCTCCCAGGGGGTCTTCTCGAAATGGCCGGGCGACCATGACGCTTGCGGGCCGGTGAGTTCCTGCTCGATCTGCTCGAAAGTGGCGCAGATGCGCTCGCGCAAGGCCTCGAACCACAGACGTGCCTTCATCTTCTTCTGCTCGATGTCGACCGGCAGGCCCACGGGAAGGTCAGGTCTTTCCAATTCGGTCTCCAGTCGCAGGCGCGCTTGCCTGACAAATGACTCGTCTTTTCAGGGCGCGATCCCTAATCTCTTGAGAGGAAGGGTCAAGTCCTGTCTGACCAAGGTGCAAGGGAGTTCCTTCGTGCGCACCCCGGCAAGACCGCCGCTGGATGGCTTACGCAAGAGGCTGGAGCGCTCACGGGCTGAGCGCGAAAACCAGCCGCGCGACGGTTTCCTGCGCGAAACCTTCGTGCTGCCGCGCCCGGATGCGCGCCTCAAGGCCAAGGAGTGGTTCGAGCGTTTTCCGAAACAGGCCTACTGGACCGAGATCGAAAGCTGGTTCGAACGCCCGGGCGACGTGATTGAGTTCACCATGCGGCGGCTGCCGGCGGCGGATTGAGGAATTTCACGGCAAAAATAGGTCGCGCAATTTTGGAGAATCTAGAATTAGGTTCTCGCCAAGTAGTTTGCCGAATTTTTCCAGCCCCATTTTCCGCGCCTCATCGAAGCTCACGGAGGTATAGAGGGTTGGCACGCCGCCAGAATCGATCCGGTAGATAGTGATGACCTTGGTCTCCTCCTCTGCTTGGATCAGGTGTCCTAGCATAGCTGCTTCCTCTCTCTGTTCGCGATAAGCGCGTTGCTCCTATTCAGGGTGCAATTAGCCGCCTCGCGCCGGTACCTTCCCTGGCCAGACGGTCGTCCCTGTTCCTCAGCGGGCATTTGTCGATCGACATGCAGCCGCAGCCGATGCAATCGGTCAGGCCGTCGCGCAATTTCTTGAGCTGGGCGATCTTCTGGTCGAGCTCGTCGCGCCAGGCTGTCGAAAGCAGGTTCCAGTCCTCGCGGTTCGGTGTGCGCTCTTCCGGCAGCGATTGGAACGCCCGGGCGATGTCGGCGAGCGAGATGCCGACCTCCTGGGCGACGCGGATGATCGCCACGCGCCGAAGCACGTCGCGGCTGTAACGCCGCTGGTTGCCCGAGGTGCGGTGGCTGCGGATCAGGCCGCGCGCTTCGTAGAAATGCAGCGCCGATACCGCAACGCCGCTGCGAACGGCCACCTGGCCGACCGTCAATTCCTTTACCGGAGCCATCTCGAACTTTTCCGCTTGACCTCAAGTTAAGTTGAGCTTGTAGCCAAGAAACGTCGATAGGGCAATTGCAGGAGAAGGCGATGTGCGCCTGGGTGAGAATGACGCCGCGAGTGGAGCCTGCGCGCGGCAACGAAGAGGGGTTCGGGGTTCTAGCCGAGCTGTCGCAGCGCTTCGCCCGCGACCATGGCGACGGACAACGCGACATTGATGCTGCGCGCGCCGGGCCGCATCGGAATGGTCAGTCGCGCGTCCGCCGCGTGGTGGACCTGATCCGGCACGCCGGCGGATTCGCGGCCGAACAGAAGGATGTCGCCGGCAGCGAAAGCAAAGTCGGTGTAGGCGGCCGTGGCTTTGGTGGTGAGCAGCACGAGGCGGCGCGCGCCGGTCTTTCGCCACTCCTCGAAGGCGTGCCAGTCGGCATGGCGGGAAAGCGCCGCCATTTCGAGATAGTCCATGCCGGCGCGTTTCAGCGCCCGGTCGGAGAGCGAGAAACCAGCCGGCTCGATGACATCGACGCCGATACCGAGGCAGGCGGCGAAGCGCAGGATTGTCCCGGTGTTGCCGGCGATATCCGGCTGGTAGAGCGCGATGCGGAGACGATCGTTCATTTCCGTATCCTGCTAATAAGTGGCAGATCGGCCACAGGCGCCTGCGGCTTTCGGCGATTTCTGGACTGGCGGGTGGCCATTTTCTGCGAAGTCGAGTATATGCTGACCATCGTCAACCCGAACCGAAGGAGGGGAACCACATGATGACCATGCACTTCCAGCTCCTCTCCGGGGCACCCGTATGCCCACCGGCGGTTTCGGTACGACGATTCTTCTGACACTTTAAGTCCTCATCGCACCGATTCCCGCCGACCCCTGTTTTCGGCCTTCGAAGGAATCTTGCGATGTTTTTCAAACTGCCAAAGGGGCGCCGTGCCCCAGCTGAGCGTGTCGGGACCGATGCTTGTCGTGTCAGGACCGACGCTTGTCGTGTCCCGGCCGATTCGATCCGCGCCTTCGGCCGAATGCCGATGGTCGAGGACGCATCACCCTTTTTAACGCATTTGCATATGGAGGACGGACCAATGTTCGATCCCTACAGGATACCGGGGTCAAGAAGCCTGCATGAACGCAAGGCGGCGACCTGGGCGCTGCTGATCGGCGAGACCTATTCGTCGGCGGTGCATGCCGAGGAACGGCGCAGGCCGCATCGCGGCATGCTGCCGGACGTCGATTTCTCGCGCGCGGTGCCCGATCACAGCCGGCCCACGCTGGTGCGCCGGATCATCCGTTTGATCCGGCCGGGCGACAGGAGCCGGGCAGGTTCCGCCCTTTCGTCCGGAAGTTCCGGGCCGTCAGGGACGTCAAACGAGCCTGTCGGCGAAATGCCGGCGAAACCCTATATTGCGCGGGATAGGGCCGGCGACGCGGATGATTCCGTATCGCCGGCCCGCAATGCCGCGCGGCCGCAAAGCCTTGCCCATCAATCCCGCGCCGCGTGAGCGCATAGATAAGTCGAGTGCCTGGAATGTTCCGCTGGTTTGAAAACAGGCTCGATCCGTTTCCCGCCGCGGAGCCGGTCGAGCCGCCGAAGATGCTGGTCGCCTTCTGCGTGCATTACACGCGAGGCGCCTGGCCCTACATCATCCTCGACGCGGTGCTGGTGACGGCGATCGCCTTTACCGAAGTCTGGATGTTCGGGTTCCTCGGCCGCATCGTCGACTGGCTGTCGGCTCAAAACCGCGAAACCTTCCTGCAGACCGAGAGCTGGAAGCTCGCCGGCATGGCTTTCGTCGTGCTGTTCGCGCTGCCTGGAACGGTCTGGCTGCATTCGCTCCTCAACCAGCAGACGCTGATGGGCAACTATCCCATGCGCATCCGCTGGCAGGTGCACCGCTATTTGCTCAAGCAGTCGATGGCCTTCTATCAGGACGAGTTCGCCGGCCGCATCGCCACCAAGCTGATGCAGACCGCGCTCGCCGTGCGCGAATGCGTGATCAAGCTGATCGACGTGCTGAACTACGTCGTCGTCTACTTCCTTGGCATGCTGTTCATCGTCGGTTCGGCCGACTGGCGGCTGGCGGCGCCGCTCGCCGTATGGCTGGCCGGCTATATCGGTCTGCTGCGCTTTTTCATTCCGCGGCTCGGCAAGGTCGGCGAGGAGCAGGCCAATGCGCGTTCGACCATGACCGGCCGCGTCGTCGACAGCTACACCAACATCCAGACGGTGAAGCTGTTTTCGCATGCGCGGCGCGAGGCGACCTTCGCCAGGGAAGGCATGGCGAGCTTCCTCGGCACCGTCTACCGCTCGATGCGGCTGGTGACGGTGCTCTATGGCCTGCTCTACATTCTGAATTCGCTGTTGCTGTTCTCGGTGACGGCGATCTCACTGTGGCTTTGGCTCGGTCAGGCGGTGACGATCGGCGCGGTCGCCGTGGTCATCGGCCTGGTGCTGCGGATGTGGGGCATGTCGCAATGGATCATGTGGGAGATGTCCGGGCTGTTCGAGAATATCGGCACGGTGCAGGACGGCATCCAGTCGATCTCACTGCCGCGTCTCGTCGAAGACCGGCCCGGCGCGAAGGACATCGCCGTCAGCCAGGGTGAAATCCGCTTTGACGACATCCGCTTCCACTACGGCAAGCAGAAGGGCGTCATCGAGAACTTGACGCTGACGGTAAAGCCCGGCGAGAAAGTCGGCATTGTCGGCCGCTCCGGCGCCGGCAAGTCGACGCTGGTCAACCTTTTGTTGCGCTTCTACGACCTGGAGAGCGGCAGGATCCTCGTCGACGGCCAGGAGATCGCCGCGGTAACGCAGGATTCGCTGCGCGCGCAGATCGGCATGGTGACGCAGGATACTTCGCTGCTGCATCGCTCGGTGAAGGAGAACATCCTCTATGGCCGGCCCGACGCGACCGAAGAGATGCTCACCGAGGCGGCGCGGCGGGCGGAGGCGCTCGATTTCATCGGCGGGCTTTCGGACCACAACGGCCGCAAGGGATTCGATGCCCATGTCGGCGACCGCGGCGTCAAACTGTCCGGCGGCCAGCGGCAGCGCATCGCGATTGCCCGGGTCATGCTGAAGGACGCGCCGATCCTCATCCTCGACGAGGCGACGTCGGCGCTCGATTCGGAAGCCGAGGCGGCCATCCAGGAGAACCTCTACAAGCTGATGCAGGGCAAGACCGTCATCGCCATCGCGCACCGCCTGTCGACGATCGCGGCGATGGACCGGCTCGTCGTGATGGACAAGGGGCACATCATCGAGGAAGGCTCGCATGAGGAGCTCGTCGCCAGGGGTGGGCTCTACGCCCAGCTCTGGCAACGGCAGTCGGGCGGCTTCCTGCTCGATGACGCGCCGGCTGAGCCCGATGCCAAGTCGCTTCGATCCGAGATGGCAGCGGAGTAACGCGATCGCGATTGCAGCAATTCCAGGAAAAGTGCGTAGCGGTCGGGCTCGGCGGCTTCGCGTAGCCTTCCGTCCGGGATTGCGCAAAACAAAGACTTGGAGCGGCCCGGCGGTTTTGTGAGCCGTCAAGCCGCTCCGGCATCAAGGTTACGGCGATTGCGGGGAATCGATCCCGGGCGTAACCACGACCTGGCCAGAGGCCTGCTGGCGACCAGATCGGTTGTCGACTGATTTCCGGCGCGATGAGAGAAAAATGTTCGACCGCATCTTCACCTGGTTCGAAAGCCGGTATTCGCCGGTGGCGCTGGCCGACGACAGGCAGCCGCCAATGGGGCTTTGGCGGTTCTACTGGTATTTCATAAGACAGTTTCGCGCCGCCTATCGGCTGCGCATGATCATCGTTGCCGTCGCGGCGATAGTGGACGCGATGCTGCCGATTTTCGTCGGCCTGATCGTCGGCCTGCTCTCCAGCACCAAGCCAGGCGACTTCTTCGCCGCGCATACGCCAGTGCTCGTCATGATGGCGATCATCGTGCTGCTGCGTCCATTGTCGATGGTCGTCGATGGCCTCATCCGCAACCACGCCATCGCGCCGAACCTCATCGACCTCATCCGCTGGCAGAGCCATTGGCATGTCGTGCGCCAGGACTGGTCTTTCTTCCAGAACGACTTCGCCGGCCGCATCGGAACCAAGGTCATGCAGAGCGGCGATTCGGTGGAGATGAGCGTCAACCTAACGGTCGATGCCGTCTGGTACGCGCTGGTCTTCGTCGCGGTCGCCATCGTCGTGCTGGCGCGGCTCGACACGCTGCTGCTGGCTGTGGTGGCGGTGTGGCTGGTGTTCTACTGCCTCATCTTCTGGTCCGCGATGCCGAAGATCACCCAGCGCTCGTCCCAACTGTCGGAGCGGTGGTCGCAGGTGAGC
Organism: Mesorhizobium sp. B2-9-1; assembly: GCF_006439455.1. Classification (NCBI taxonomy): domain Bacteria; kingdom Pseudomonadati; phylum Pseudomonadota; class Alphaproteobacteria; order Hyphomicrobiales; family Phyllobacteriaceae; genus Mesorhizobium; species Mesorhizobium sp. B2-9-1. The sequence goes on from NZ_VFTP01000014.1 coordinate 86,133, forward strand.
GGCCGCATGGTCGACAGCTACACCAACATCCTGACGCTCAAGACGTTCTCGACCGGCGAGCACGAAGACAAATATGTCTCGCAGGCGGTGGTCGAGCATGCCGGCACGTTTTACCAGCTGATGCGCGTTTTCACGCTGATGTGGTCGGCCCTGTTCGTCCTCAACGCGGCGCTGCTCATCGCCATAAGCTGGCTGGCGCTGGCCGGCTGGAACGCCGGGACGATGACCACCGCGGCCGTGGCGACGGCGATCCCGTTCGCGCTGCAGATCGCCAACATCTCCGGCAGGATTCTCGATGTCGGCGCCAACGTCTTCCGGCAGATCGGCGTCGCCAGCAACTCGATGACGACGATCGCGCGTCCCATCACCATGCAGGACCAGCCTGACGCACCGGCTCTCGTCATGATCGCCGGCGGCATCGAGTTCGACCAGGTGAATTTCAACTACTGGCGCAAGGACGGCAAAGGCGGCGTCATCGACAATCTGTCGCTGAAGATCGCGCCGGGCGAGCGGGTCGGCCTGATCGGTCGCTCCGGGGCCGGCAAGTCGACGCTGGTCAATCTCGTGCTGCGGCTGTTCGACGTCCAGGACGGCAAGGTGCTGATCGACGGACAGGACATCCGCAACGTCTCGCAAGAGAGCGTTCGCGCGGCGATCGGCTTCGTCAATCAGGACACGTCGCTCTTGCATCGGTCCGTTCGCGAGAACCTCAAATATGGGCGTCAGTCGGCCAGCGACGAGGCCATGTTCAGCGCCGCCAAAGCCGCTCAGATCGACGATGTGATCGCGGCACTGACCGATCCGTATGGGCAGAGCGGCTATGAGGCGCTTGTCGGCGAACGCGGCGTGAAGCTGTCCGGCGGCCAGCGGCAACGCATCGCAATTGCCCGCGTTATGCTGAAGGACGCTCCGATCCTCATTCTCGACGAGGCTACGTCCGCGCTCGATTCGGAAGTGGAAGCCGCCATTCAGGAGAACCTCTACAAGCTCATGCAGGGCAAGACCGTCATCGCCATCGCCCACCGCCTGTCGACCATCGCGGCGATGGACAGGCTGGTGGTGATGGACAAGGGGCGCATCGTCGAGGACGGCTCGCATGAGACCTTGATTGCCAAGGGTGGGCTCTACGCCCAGCTCTGGCGGCGCCAGTCGGGCGGTTTCCTGCTCGAGGAAAAGCAGGCCGCCGACGATCTGGCGACGAAAGGTGAAGCCGCGGAATGATGAAGGGCGTCTATCGCTGGTTCGAGCGCTGGGTCTATCCGTTCCGCGAGCCCGCGAATCTGCGACCGCCCGCCAGCGTCGGCGGCTTCCTCTGGCACTATGTCGGGCAGGCAAAGCTCGCCTTCTTCGCCATGCTCATCATCGGCGGTATCGCGCCGCTGGTCGAGGCAGGCCTGTTCTATTTCGTCGGGAGGCTGGTCGATATCCTCGACCAGCTGCCCGGCGAGCGCAGCTGGCACGCGCTGTGGGCGGCCGCCGGTCCGGAGCTCCTGTTCATGGGCGGCGTGGTTCTGGTCATCCGCACTCTGGTGGTCGGCCTGTCGGCGCTGGTCGACGAGCAGACGATCACGCCCGGATTCTACAATCTGGTGCGCTGGCAGGCGCACCGGCACGTCTCGCGCCAGTCCTACGCCTTCTTCCAGAACGATTTCGCCGGCCGCATCGCGACAAAAGTCTGGCAGGCGGGGCAGGCGACCGGCGACCTGATGGAAAGCTTCATCGAGGTCGTGTGGTTCATGATCGTCTATACTGTGACGACGCTGGCGTTGGTCGCCGGTCTGGATCTGCGGCTCGCGGTGCTGGTGGTGATCTGGATCGCCGCGTTCGGCTGGCTGGCGAAACTCTATCTGCCGGCTATCCGCAAGCATGCCGAGGCGACGGCCGAGGCCGGTTCGATGATCACCGGCCGCATCGTCGATTCCTACTCGAACGTGCAGACGTTGAAGCTGTTTTCGGCCGACGGCGACGATCGCTATATCCGCAGCGGCTTCGGCATCTATCTCGACGCGCTGCGGCCGTTCACGCGCCGGCTGACCGGCGTGCGCATGGCGCTGACCATGCTCTCCGGCATCATGATCACGGCGATCGCCGCATTCGCCATCTATCTGTGGGTCGAAGGTTCGATCACGGTCGGCGCCGTTGCCTTCACGCTGTCGCTGGTGCTCAGGCTCAACATGCTGCTTGGAAGGCTGATGATGCAGCTCAACGGCATCCTGAGGAATCTCGGCGTGCTGGAGAATTCCAAGGCGCTGATCTCGCAGCCGCTCGGCCTGACCGACGCGCCGGATGCCAAGGAGTTGGTCGTCGCCGGCGGCCGCATCGACGTCAGGAACGTCACCTTCCATTATGGCAAGGGGGCCGGCGTGCTCGACGGCATCGACCTCGTCGTGCATCCGGGCGAGAAGGTCGGGCTGGTCGGCCCGTCGGGCGCCGGCAAGACGACCTTGGCCAACCTGATCCTGCGCCTCTATGACCTGGAGGGCGGCCACATCCTGATCGACGGCCAGGACATCGCGCATGTGACGCAGAACTCGCTGCGCGGCAATATCGGCGTGGTCAGCCAGGATACCGCACTTTTCCACCGCTCGCTGCGCGACAACATCAAGCTCGGCATGCCGGACGCGACCGATGCGCAGGTGATCGCCGCGGCCAGGAAAGCCGAGGCGCATGACTTCATCCTGGGTTTGCGCGACAACCGCGAGCGCTCCGGCTACGAGGCCTTTGTCGGCGAGCGCGGCGTGAAGCTGTCCGGCGGCCAGCGGCAGCGCGTCGCCATCGCGCGCGTCTTCCTCAAGGATGCGCCGATCCTGATCCTCGACGAGGCGACCTCCGCGCTCGATTCCGACATAGAGGCGGCGATCCAGGAGAACCTGACCAGACTGATGGAGGAAAAGACGGTGATCGCCATCGCGCACCGGCTGTCGACGATCGCGGCGCTCGACCGGCTCGTGGTGCTGGACGGCGGCCGCATCGTCGAACAGGGCACGCATGACGAGCTGGTGGCGCTGGACGGGCTCTATGCGCGGCTCTGGAAACGCCAGTCCGGCGGCTTCCTCTTCAACGAGGAAAGCGCGCTGGAAGAGACGCGGCCGGCGCAGTAGAACGGCATCATGTCTGTACGCATGCCCATGAATTTCGGACGGTCAGGCGCGCAGGAAAGCGCGCTCGATCTGCTCGGCCACGAAATCCTCGCCGAGAAGGCGGCAGCCCTCGGCCGCGCCGGCCGGCGTGTCGAGGAAAGCCTTGCCAGATTGCGCGAGAGCGGCGAGGGCGAGCATCGCAACAGGCTGCTCAAGGAAGCGGCGGCGGCCGTCCACGCCTATTTCATCCAGCGCGAGCTTTGCGGTTTGCGCAAGCATGACGCCGTGATCCGCGAATACGACATCCCGCGCGCGGTGCTGGTCAGGCTCGGCGCCGGCTAGCCAGCTATTCCAGCCATTCGGTGATGAAATGGCCGTTCTCGTGTATGTCGGTGCTTTCGAGCGGGCCGGGTCCGAGATTGGTGAACTTGTGCGGCGTGTCGGGCGGCACGATCAGGATCTGGCCGGCCGTGGCCCTGATCTCCTGGTCGCCGATCGTGAACAGGCCGGTGCCGGAGCGGATGACGAAGATTTCCGCATAGGGATGCTTGTGCAGGCGTGGGCCGCCGCCGGCCGTCGGCTGATAGTTGAAGATCAGGCAGGAATTGGCGCCGAACTGGCCGCATTGCAGCTCGCCCATCCAGAGGTCGGGGGCGTCGGCCCAGCTGTAGCGTTCAATGACATGCGCCATGGCCCTACTCCTTCGCCGGTATCCAGGGATTGAACAACTTCACGCCCGTGCCTTCAAAATCCTTGGTATTGCGGGTCACGACCGTCAAGTTCTTGACGAGCGCGGTAGCGGCGATAAGGGCATCCCGTTCCGGCTTCGGATCGGGAACGTGGAGGTTCGCGCAACGCACGACAACGGCCGTGTCTATGCTCAATATCCGATCGTCAAACTGTGGAATCAGAGTCCGGTCCAGCCAATCGCGGTACATGGCGGCTTGGCGAGTATCCTTCCTCGACAAGAGCAATGTGCCGATTTCGAGCTCAAGGATCGAAATGACCGACATGAAAAAGCTGGCGACGTCGTGGGTCTCCGACCAGGCCAGAACGTTGCGATCGGCTTTGTCGCGACGACGCAGATTCGAAACGATATTGGTATCGAGAAGGAACATCAGTCGAGGTCTGGAACCTTGAAAAACGGCCCTTCCAGGCGAGGCGGTTCCCAGTCGAAATCCGCTTCGGGGCGGTCGTCCGCGATCGCGTCCGCAAGACTTCTCGGCTTCCTTTCCAGGCGGCGATATTCTTCCATCGACATCAGCACATGCGAGGGCTTGCCGCGGTCAGTGATGACGACCGGCCCGTTCCTGGCTGCTCTTTTGGCGCGCGCCGTATCCTGGTTGAATTCACGGCTCGACATGGTGGTCGTCGTCTTTGTCGGAACGCTCATTTCAGCACCTCCGTCCGGCAGATGTAGATATATTGCTACATCCGGCTTGTCCGGTCAAATTTCTCCCCGTGATGGACACCCGCGACAATCTGCCCTTGTGGTCTCACCCCGCTGGACAAAAACGGGCCGCACGCATAAACCGAACTCCAAATGCCGGAGGAATTCGCTAGCCTGTTCGCCATGCGCTGTCGGGCAGGTGCGATTGAGCGGGGACAAGGCTCGGCCTCCGGTTAGGAAGAGGCGAAAGGATCAGGCACCCGTGAGCGCAACCGACATCCGCGATCCCAACCGTCGCGATTTTCTCTACGTAGCCACCGGCATGGCCGCCGTTGTCGGCGCTGGGGCCGTCGCGTGGCCGTTCATCGACCAGATGCGCCCCGACGCCTCGACGCTGGCGCTGGCCTCGGTGGAGGTCGATGTCTCGTCGCTGCAGCCCGGCAGCTCGCTGGTCGTCAAGTGGCGCGGCAAGCCCGTGGTGGTGCGCAATCGCACCGAAAAGGAAATGAAGGACGGCGCGGCCGTCAATCTCGCCGATCTCAAGGATCCGATCGCGCGCAACGCCAACCTGCCGTCCGACGCGCCGGCGACCGACGCCAACCGCACCACGCCCGGCAAGGAAGCCTGGATGGTGATGGTGCAGGTCTGCACGCATCTCGGCTGCATCCCGCTCGGCCAGGAAGGCGATTTCGGCGGCTGGTTCTGCCCGTGCCACGGTTCGCAATACGACACCGCCGGCCGCATCCGCAAAGGCCCGGCGCCGGAGAACATGGCGATCCCGGTATTCAAGTTCATTTCCGATACCAAGATTCTTATCGGTTGAGGCAGGGGACATTTCGATGAGCGAGGGACACTCGACCTATACGCCCAAGACCGGTATCGAGCGCTGGTTCGACGCCCGCATGCCGCTGCCGCGGCTGGTCCATGACAGCTTCGTCGCCTATCCGGTGCCGCGCAACCTCAACTACATGTGGACGTTCGGCGGTATCCTGTCGATCATGCTGGCCGCGCAGATCCTGACCGGCATCGTGCTGGCGATGCACTACACCTCCGACACCAATCTCGCCTTCGATTCGGTCGAGAAGATCATGCGCGACGTGAATTCGGGATGGCTCTTGCGCTATCTCCATTCCAACGGCGCCTCGTTCTTCTTCGTCGCCGTCTACATCCATATCTTTCGCGGCCTGTTCTACGGCTCGTATAAGGCGCCGCGCGAGCTCCTGTGGATCCTCGGCTGCATCATCTACCTTCTGATGATGGCAACCGGCTTCATGGGCTACGTGCTGCCTTGGGGCCAGATGAGCTTCTGGGGCGCTACCGTCATCACCGGCTTCTTCAGCGCCATTCCGCTGGTGGGGAACTGGATCCAGGAACTGCTGCTCGGCGGCTTCGCCGTCGACAATCCGACGCTGAACCGCTTCTTTGCGCTGCATTACCTGTTGCCGTTCATGATCGCCGGCGTCGTCGTGCTGCACATCTGGGCGCTGCATGTCGTGGGCCAGTCGAACCCGACCGGTATCGAGGTCAAGTCGAAGACCGACACCGTCGCCTTCACGCCATACGCCACCATCAAGGACGCGTTCGGCATGATCGTGTTCCTGTTCGTCTTCGCCTATTTCGTCTTCTACCTGCCGAACTTCCTTGGCCACCCGGACAACTACACGGTCGCCAACCCGCTGAAGACGCCGGCCCACATCGTTCCGGAATGGTACTTCCTGCCGTTCTACGCGATCCTGCGCGCCATCACCTTCAACATCGGCCCGATCAACTCCAAGCTCGGCGGCGTGCTGTGCATGTTCGGCGCCATCGCCATGCTGTTCCTGGTGCCGTGGCTCGACACCTCCAAGGTGCGCTCGGCGGTCTATCGTCCATGGTACAAGCTGTTCTTCTGGCTGTTCGTAGCCGACGCCATCCTGCTCGGGTGGCTGGGCTCGCAGCCGGCGGAAGGCAGCTATGTGTTCATGGCGCAGATGGCGACGCTGTTCTACTTCGCCTTCTTCCTGGTCATCATGCCGGTGCTCGGCCTGATCGAGACGCCGCGCAGGCTGCCGAACTCGATCACCGAGGCCGTGCTTGAAAAGAAAAAGGGCGGCAGCGGACATCCGGCACGCGCTGCCGCCGCGCCGGAAACCACGGGCTGAGAATCTGAGGGGATTTTGGGTATGAAGAAGATTCTCACCTCGCTGGCGCTGCTTGGCCTGGTGGTCGCGGGCACCGCTGCCATCGCCGCCGAAGAGGAACACAACGCGGCCGCTCCGACGCATTTCCCGATCAACGAACCGAAGGAAATGAGCTGGAGCTTCGCCGGTCCGTTCGGCACCTATGACAAGGCGCAGCTGCAGCGCGGCCTGAAGGTCTACAAGGAAGTCTGCTCGGCCTGCCATTCGATGAACCTGGTGGCCTTCCGCACGCTGGAAGGGCTCGGCTATTCGGAGGCGCAGATCAAGACCTTGGCCGCCGAATACACCATCCATGACGGCCCGAACGATGCCGGCGACATGTTCGATCGCCCCGGCAAGCCGTCGGATCACTTCCCGGCGCCGTTCCCGAACACAGAGGCCGCCGCTGCCGCCAATGGCGGCGCCGCGCCGCCCGACATGTCGCTGCTTGCCAAGGCGCGCGGCGTCGAGCGTGGCTTCCCGCGCTTCATCTTCGACATCTTCACCCAGTATGCGCAGGGCGGTCCGGACTACATCCACTCGCTGCTCACCGGCTACGACCAGACACCGCCGGCCGGCATGGTGATCCCTGAAGGCACGCACTACAACCCGTACTTCCTGTCCGGCGTGTCGCTGAAGATGCCCAAGCCGCTCTCGGACGGCCAGGTGACTTATGACGACGGCTCGCCGCAGACCATCGACCAGTATGCGCGCGACGTCTCGGCCTTCCTGATGTTCGCGGCCGAGCCGCATCTCGAGGATCGCAAGAAGACAGGCTTCCGCGTCATGATCTTCCTGCTGGTCTTCGGCGCATTGGTCTACATGACCAAGCGCAGGGTGTGGGCCGACGTCGCGCACTGAGGCGGCTTGCTTCCAGAAAAATGCCAGGGCGCCGAATGGCGCCCTTTTCTTTTCGGCCGCTTGCCGGCAAAACTGTGCGGCAACGGATCAACCGCCCATGAAATCCTCCCTCGAAGACACGCTGCTTGCGGCCATCCGCACCATTCCGGATTACCCCAGGCCCGGCATCCTGTTTCGCGACATCACCACGCTGCTTGGCGACGCGCGCGCCTTCCGCCGCGCCATTGACGAGCTGGTCCATCCCTATGCCGGATTGAAGATCGACAAGATCGCCGGCATCGAGGCGCGGGGCTTCATCCTCGGCGGCGCCGTGGCGCACCAGCTTTCGGCCGGCTTCGTGCCGATCCGCAAGAAGGGCAAGCTGCCCTACGAGACGGTGCGCGTCGCCTACAGCCTCGAATACGGCCTGGACGAGATGGAGATGCACAAGGACGGCGTCTCGCCGGGCGAGAAGGTGATCGTGGTCGACGACCTGATCGCCACCGGCGGCACGGCGGAAGCGGCGGTGAAGCTGCTCAGGCAGATCGGCGCCGACATCGTCGCGGCATGCTTCGTCATCGACCTGCCGGACCTCGGCGGCCGCCAGAAGCTCGAAGCGCTAGGCGTGCCGGTGAGGACGCTGATCGGGTTCGAGGGGAATTGATCTTCCCCTTCTCCCCTTGTGGGAGAAGGTGGATCGGCGCGCAGCGCCGAGACGGATGAGGGGTGTTCCAGCGGAGTGAGGCGCTGGCTTTCCCTGGAGCACCCCTCATCCGTCGCCTTCGGCGACACCTTCTCCCACAAGGGTGGAGAAGGAGAGGCGCTATCCCACCTTCACCAAAACGGCGCTGTCGAACTCGATCACCTTGTCGCCGGTCGAATCGAAACCTTCCGAACGCAGCGTCAGCAGGTTCCAGCCTGGGCGTCCGGCGAGCGGGCGGTGCGTCTGCGCGGTGCGCGTGAAAGTCACGGTCTCGCCGGCGTAGACCGGCTTCAGCCACTTCAAATTTCGGAAGCCGGGCGAGGGGCCGAATTCGGGCTGCGGGCCGGGGCCGGTCCAGCGCACGCCTTCGGTCTCCATGCGCTTCTCGAGGTTGTATTTCATCCAGGTGGCGGCAGTGTGCCAGCCTGAGGCGCAGAGCCCGCCAAGCACGCTCTTCCTCGCAGCCTCTTCATCGACGTGGAAGACCTGCGGATCGTATTTGTTGGCGAACGCCTTGATCTCGTCGGCTTCGAATTTATGCGAGCCGAGCGTGACGGTCTCGCCGATCAGGAAATACTCGTCCAGGGTCATGACAGGTCCCTTGTGGTATCACGCGCTAGGAACATGCCGGTGTTTTCGAGTTCGAAGACGCTTTCGCCGCGCTGATTGACGAGCTCGCTGCGCATGGTGACCAAGCCGAGCTGCGGCCTCGATTTCGACTGGCGCTTGGAAAGTATGGTGAGCGTGCCGGTAAGCCTGTCGCCGGCCAGCACCGGCTTCTTCCATTTCACATGCTCGATGCCGGGCGAGCCCTGCGAGGTCGAATCGAGCAGGAAGGCATCGCACAGCATTCGCATGAACATCGCGCAGGTATGCCAGCCCGAAGCCGAAAGCCCGCCGAGGATGCTCGCCTTGCCGGCTTCCTCGTCGAGATGCATCGGCTGCGGATCGAACTCCGAGGCGAATTCGATGATCTCGGCGGCGCTTACGTCCTTGCTGCCGAGGTCGAGCGAGGCGCCTTCGGCGAAATCCTCGTAAGCCCAGGTTTTTCCGGTCATGTCGGCAATCCGGTTGACGAACGCGATCCCGAGGATCGGAAAACCCGGATGCCGGCCCAAGTCGATTTGGTCAAGTGATTTCTGGTAAGCCAGCCGCCGCCGGCCAAGTCCGTCAGAGCCAGCCGCGGCGGCGGAAATACCAGAAGGGCAGTATCGCCGAGACCACCATCAGGGCGATGGCGAAGGGGTAGCCGAACTCCCATTTGAGCTCGGGGATGATGTCGAAGTTCATGCCGTAGATCGAGGCGACCAGCGTCGGCGGCAGAAAGATGACGGCGGCGACCGAGAAGATCTTGATGATGGCGTTCTGCTCGATCGAGATCATGCCGAGCGTGGCATCGAGCAGGAAGGAGATCTTCTGCGACAGGAAGGTGGCATGGTCGGCAAGCGAGAGCACGTCGCGCGACAGCGTCTTGATGCGGGCGCGCACATCCTTGCTCATCTTGGTCTGGTCAGCGACATGGGCGAGAAAGCCGGCCAGGCGCTGCAACGAGATCAGGCTGTCGCGGACCGAGGAAGCGATGTCCTCCTTGCGGCCGATACCTTTCAGGAGCTCCTGGAAATCGCGGTTGCGCTTCGAGGCCTTGGTCGAGCGCGCTTCGAAAATGTCGCGCGAGATCGTTTCGACCTCGCGGCCGGCGCGCTCGAGGATGTCGGCCAGGCGATCGACGATCGCCTCGAGGAGGCCGATCAGGATGGTGTCGCCGCTGGTGCAGCCGGTCGCCACCTTCTCGGCGCGCTGCGGGAAGGTCTTGAAGGCCTTGGGCTCGTGATAGCGGATGGTGATCAGCCTCTTGCCGGCGAGCGCGAAGGTCACCGGCGACATCAAGGGATCGTCGGCCTCGGTCTGCGCCGGCAGCACGGCGGTCATGAAGTAGCCGCCGTCCTCGATATAGAGCCGGCTCGAAATCTCGATCTCTTCCATCTCCTCGCGGGTCGGGATGGCAATGCCCAGCCAGCTCTCGATGCGCGCCTCTTCCTCCTTGGTCGGGTTGAAAAGATCGGCCCAGACGACCCTGTCGCCGTCCGCCGCAAGGTCCTCCGTGAGGCGCAGGCGATCATTGTCCACGACGAAGGTTTTTATCATCGCCGGGTCTCCTGGAGATCAGGTGTTGAACTTGAACAGCATGATGTCGCCGTCCTGGACGACGTATTCCTTGCCTTCGTCGCGCGCCTTGCCGGCTTCCTTGGCGGCCGCCTCGCCGCCCAGCGTGACGAAGTCGTTGTAGGCGATCGTCTGGGCGCGGATGAAGCCGCGCTCGAAATCGGTGTGGATGACGCCGGCCGCCTGCGGCGCCTTGTCGCCCTTGTGGATCGTCCAGGCGCGCGTCTCCTTCGGCCCGACGGTGAAATAGGTGATCAGATGCAGGAGCTCGTAGCCGGCGCGGATCACCTTGTTGAGGCCCGGCTCGTCAAGGCCGATCGAGGCAAGGAACTCCATTTCCTCCTCGTCGGAAAGCTGGGCGACTTCCGCCTCGATCGCCGCCGAGATCACCACCGTGCCGGCGCCCTGCGCGGCCGCCATCTTCTCCACCGCCCTGGTGTGCCCATTGCCGGTGGCGGCGTCCGCCTCGGCGACGTTGCAGACATAGAGAACGGGATGCGAGGTGAGCAGGTTCAGCCCCTGCAGGATGCGCAGGTCCTCCGCCGCGATGCCGTTGAGCAGGAAGCGCGTCGGCTTGCCGGCCTGCAGCAGCTCGAGCGCGGCCTCCATCATGGGCAGGACGGCCATGGCTTCCTTGTCCTTGCCGGCGGCGCGCTTGCGGATCTGGGCGTTGCGGCGCTCGAGGCTTTCGAGGTCGGCGAGCATCAGCTCGGTCTCGACCGTCTCGGCGTCGGCGACAGGGTCGATGCGGCCTTCGACATGGGTGATGTCGTCATCCTCGAAGCAGCGCAGCACATGCACGATGGCGTCAACCTCGCGGATGTTGGCGAGGAACTGGTTGCCCAGCCCTTCGCCCTTGGAGGCGCCGCGCACCAGGCCGGCGATATCGACGAAGGAGATGCGGGTCGGGATGATCTCCTTCGACTTGCCGATCGCCGCGATCTTCTGCAGGCGCGGATCGGGCACCGCCACCTCGCCGGTGTTCGGCTCGATGGTGCAGAAAGGATAGTTGGCGGCCTGCGCGGCGGCCGTCCTGGTCAGCGCGTTGAACAGCGTCGACTTGCCGACGTTGGGCAAGCCAACGATGCCACATTTGAAACCCATGTTCGTCCAATCCTGTCGGAAATTCGATTTTGGTGAGGGCTATGGGCGATAGGGGTGACGAACGTCAAGCCCCACGCCTTTATCGTGACAGGGCCTAAAGCGCGTCGCGATCTTTTAGATTCGCTCCCTGCGCTTTAGGCTTTTGATTTTGCGCATGTCTTTACCCCGAAACCGGTTCCCACTTTCGGGAGACATGCTTTAGTCCTTGCCAAAGAGCTTCTTCAGCATGGCAGCCATCGGGCCGCTTTCCGGAAGCTTTGCCGCCGGCTGCTGCGGCCGCGCCTGGCGGACATGGCTTTGCTGCTTCGGCGCCTTGGGCGGCGGGCGGTCGTCGTCGCCAGTCGGCACAAGCTTGTCGCGCAAGGTGAGCGTGACGCGGTTCATGAACGAGCTGTCGTCGCCCTTGGCGAGCAAGCCGGCAGCGTCGGCGATTGCGTCCAGCAGGACATCGAGCCACTCGCGGTCGGCCTTGGCGAAATCGCCAAGCACATGGCCGTGCACCATCTCCTTGACGCCGGGATGGCCGACGCCGATGCGCACCCGGCGATAGGCGTTCCCGATATGCTGGTCGAGCGAGCGGATGCCGTTATGGCCGCCGGAGCCGCCGCCCACCTTGACCCGGAGCTTGCCGGCGGCAAGGTCGATCTCGTCGTAGAAGACGGTGAGGGCGGATGGTTCGAGCTTGTAGAAGCGGAGCGCTTCGCCGACCGACTGTCCGGAGAGGTTCATGAAGGTCTGCGGCTTGATCAGCAGGATTTTTTCGCCGCCGAGCGTGCCTTCTGAGACCAGGCCCTGGAATTTTCTCGACCAGGGCGAAAAGGAATGGCGGCGGGCAATCGCGTCCGCCGCCATGAAGCCGACATTGTGCCGGTTGTTTTCGTATTTCGCGCCCGGATTGCCGAGGCCTGCAAAGACAAGCATCGCCGCCTCCAGACTTAGAGCACGATGCCGAAAAGTGTGACGCGGCTTTCGGAAAACATCATGCTCTATTTCTTTGGTTTAGAGCCGGATGAAATCATCCGGCTCGGAGAATTACTTCTCTTCGGCCTCCGGGGCCGCCGTCTCTTCCACAGCTTCCGTGGTCGCTTCCGTCTCCGGCTTCATCGCCGACGAGCCGGCAACGGTCGCGATGGTGAAATCGCGATCGGAGATGACCGGCTTGACGCCGGCCGGCAGCTTGACCGCCGAGATGTGGATCGAATCACCGATGTCGGTGCCGGTGAGATCGACGGTGATGAACTCCGGGATCGCGTTGGCCGGGCAGTGGAACTCGACTTCGTGACGAACGATGTTGAGCACGCCGCCGCGCTTGATGCCTGGCGACTTGTCCTCATTGATGAAGTGGACAGGCACGTCGACATTGACTTCGGTGTCCTTGCCGATGCGCAGGAAGTCGACATGGACAGGAAAATCCTTGACCGGGTCGAGCTGGAAATCCTTCGGCAGGACCTGGATCTTCTTGCCGTCGACATCGATCGTGGCGATCGTGGTCAGGAACCCGCCGCCATGGATCTTGTAGAAGATGTCCTTATAGTTGAGCGCAATCGCCAGGGGAGGCTGCTTGTCGCCGTAGATAACTGCAGGCACTTTACCGTCGCGACGAACTGCACGGGCGGACCCCTTACCGACCTGTTCGCGCGCTTCGGCTTTCAGCTCATAAGCATCGTGGCTCATGGCATTTCCTTTCGCGTGTTGTGGAGCGTTCGCGGCCGGCAAACCCGTCCGTAAACGTCGAAAGCCGTCGCGGCCTTGCACGATCTGTCGATGCGTTTGGCGATCCAAAAGCGTCTTGGGGATCATGCAGGCCTGGCCGGCCTTCCTCCGCGTTGCCTCCAAGGGTGTCTACGCGGGTGGCGGCTCTATAGCGGAAGGCGGCCAAGGGTGCAAGCGGTTGGGCCGGAAGGCTTGCAGGCGGTTTTCCGGTGCCGAAAGGATAAACCGGAAATCCGATTTGCGGCAAATGTAGGAACGCGCAGTTCTCAGCCGTCCTGCGGCATGTGGCCAGGCCCATGGGGACCGATATGAGACTTCTGTTCAGCCGCAATCCCAATCCTCGCCTCGCGGTCGCGACGGCGCGCCATCTGAAGGCGGAGATCGCGTTCGAGTTCGCATCGCCCATGGCGCCGGGGCAGGCCGAACGCTATCGTGCGCTCAACCCCACTCTGACCTTGCCGATCCTGATCGGGCCGGGATGGAGCCTTTGGGAGGCCGACGCCATCGCCTGCCGGCTTTCGCGCGAGACGCATTCGGATTTCTGGCGCAGCGGGGAGGACGAGCCGGACATGATCCGCTGGATCAGCTGGGGCAAGGGACGGTTCGCTTTCGCTTGCGACATGGTGCATTTCGAGCGTGGGACCAAGCAGCGCTATGGGCTCGGTCCGATCGATCAAGCGCTGGTCGAGGAGGGATTGAGACAGTTCCACACAGCCGCCGCGATCCTCGAGCCCGAGCTTGCCGGACGCGATTGGCTGGTCGGCAATTCCGTCTCCTATGCCGATTTCCGCATGGCGACATTCCTGCCTTTCAACGATGCCGCCCGATTGCCGCTCGGCGACTACCCCTCTATTCGCCGCTGGTATGGCCGGCTCGAGGCGATCGATGCCTGGCGCGACCCGTTCCAGGGGCTGGAAGCGCCGCAGCTGCCGCCGGTCGACTGAATGGTATGCGTCGCGGCGATGGCTTATCCCAGACGCAAGCCGTGCCGCTCGGCCAGTGCCGGAATGCTGGAGAAGTCGATATCGAGTTCATAGCGGGCGACGATCTCACCGATTGCGGCCTCGTCCACGGGCTGGGCAGCCAGCAGCGGCGCCAATTCGCGAAAATAACCTTCAAATCCGGCCGGGGATATCAGCTCGAGCAGACGCGCCTCGTCGTCACCGGCGTTCCAGAACGCATGCGGCACGCCACGCGGCTTCATAACCAGGTCTCCCGGTCCGGCCACCAGGATCTGCTCACCAAGCTGCAATCCGATGCTCCCTTGGAGGATGTAGGAATATTCGTCTTCGTTGCGGTGGGTGTGCAATGGAGCGCCGAGCGCACGTGCAGGCAATCGATGTTCGATGAGGCTGAATGCCCGGTTGGTCGTATTGCCGTCGATCATGTAGCGGGCGCTAAGAGCAAAGAGATATACGAGTTGGCCCTCGTCGGGACCTAGCACGTTGCGGGCGGTTTCCATGACGCGTTTCCATTTCGGCTTACACATTGTAAGCTGATAATGTATGACTACATGGGAGCTGTCAAGTTTCATCTAACGCGATGTAAGGCGAAATTTGTGACCACGCGAAAATATGAGCAGAAGAAGCGTGCGAAGCGGGCAGCGGAGACGCGGCAATCGATTTTGGATGCGACCATCGAACTCCACCGCACTGTCGGGCCGGCAGCGACGCAAATCAGTGAAATCGCCAGCCGCGCCGGCGTGCAGCGAGTGACAGTCTACGACCACTTTCCCGACGAGCAGTCGCTGCTTGCCGCATGCTCATCCCACTGGCGGGAGCTTCATCCAGTGCCGGATCCGGCTGCCTGGCTCTCGATCGAAAGTCCGTCCAGGCGAATCCGTCGGGTTCTGTCGGATCTTTACGGCTGGTATCGCGAGACGGAACCGATGACCGCCAACGTGATGCGTGACGCAGAATTGCGACCAGCTCTCAAGCAAATCATAGAGAAAGGTCTGGGCCAGTACCTTGATGCCGTTCGCCGGGTCCTGATGGAGGCGGCACGGCCCGATAGTGAGCGGCGAATGCGCGTGGATGCCGCCGTGCAAGCTGCCATCAGTTTCCATATCTGGCGCGCGCTCAGTCCCCTGGGCGACAGCGAGGCCGCGGAACTTGCCGCCGGCCTGATCGAGTTGGCGGTGGCTCCCTGAGGGTTTCCCAGCATTGGCCGAACGTGCCGGCGCCATCCAAGGACAGTTCCCGTTGCGATCCGCTTGTCGGCAGTCGAGCCTCGCCGTCAGCCGCCGCCCGCATGGGCCTTGCCGAATTCAGCGATGCATATCCCAGGCAGCTCTCCGGCGGCATGGCGCAGCGCGTCGGCATCGCCAGGGCACTGACGGTGCAGCCAGAAATCCTGCTGCTCGACGAGCCGCTCGGGGCGCTCGACGCCATGACCAAGATCTCCATGCAGGAGGAGCTGGCGCGCATCTGGAGCGAGGAGAATGTCATCATGGTTATGGTGACCCATGACCTTGAAGAGGCGATCTATCTTGCCGACAGGGTGCTGATACTGCCCAGGGAGAAAGGCGGCGCGGCGCGACACTAAGGTGATATTCAGGTGATGCCGGCCCGACCTTGAATCTCAATTAGCCTTAGGCGGTGTCCACCGTCGGGCCGCGGCTTAAAGCATTGCGCAGCGATTGGATTTGCCGGTTCAGGGCATCGAGTTCAGCCAGCTTCATGCCTGAGCGCTCGATCAGGGTCTCGTTCAGGCAATTGCACCGGACGAGCAGCGTACGTCCGGCGGCGGTGAGATCGACCTGCACCTGGCGCTCGTCGTTCTGGCTGCGCTGGCGGGTGACAAGGCCAGCCTGTTCCATGCGTTTCACCAGCGGCGTGATGGTGCTCGATTCGAGGGCCAGCCGATGCGCGATGCTGCCCACCGACATGCCGTCCGTCTCTCCCAGCGCATTAAGCACGAGATATTGCGGATAGGTGATCCCCATCTCGTCCAGCATTGGCTTGTAGGTGCGGTTGATCGCCATGCTGGTGGCGTAGAGGGTAAAGCAGAGCTGATTGTCCAACGGGAGAGGCACGGCGCATTCCTTTGCCGACTGAGCATCCTTTATGTACCACGGGAAATGGTATCGCGATACATATTTTCGTGGACAAGGCTCCCGATCTCCATTACGAGATAGTTATCGCGATATTGTTTATCGCGCTAATATAAGGAGATTGAGATGACCTCGCAGACCAAGTCGGGTTCGGGCAGCGGCACGATCACCACGAAGGACGGAACGCAGATCTTCTACAAGGACTGGGGGACTGGCCAGCCGGTCGTCTTCCACCATGGCTGGCCGCTGAGCAGCGACGACTGGGACGCCCAGATGCTGTTCTTCCTGGCACAGGACTACCGCGTCATCGCCCATGACCGGCGCGGCCATGGCAGGTCTAGCCAGACCGATACCGGCAACGAGATGGACACCTATGCCGCGGATGTGGCTGCGCTCGCGGAGCATCTCAACCTCAAGGATGCCATCCACGTCGGTCATTCGACAGGCGGCGGCGAGGTCGCGCGCTATGTCGCGCAATATGGCGGCGGAGGCCGTGTCGCCAAGGCCGTGCTGATCGGTGCGGTGCCGCCGATCATGTTGAAGACGCCGGCCAATCCCGGCGGCCTGCCGATCGAGGTGTTCGACGGTTTCCGCGCGGCGCTGGCGGCCAACCGGGCCCAGTTCTTCCACGACGTGCCGGCCGGCCCGTTCTACGGCTTCAACCGTCCCGGCGCCCAGGCTTCCGAAGGTGTCATCGACAATTGGTGGCGCCAGGGCATGATGGGCGGCGCCAAGGCGCATTACGACTGCATCAAGGCCTTCTCCGAGACAGACTTCACCGAGGACCTGAAGAAAATCGACGTGCCGGTGCTGGTCATGCATGGCGACGACGACCAGATCGTCCCGATCGCCGACTCCGCGCTCATCTCGATCAAGCTGCTCAAGAAGGGCGAGCTCAAGGTCTACAAGGGTTTCCCGCACGGCATGGCAACGACCCATGCGGATGTCATCAACGCCGACCTGCTGGCCTTCTTCAAGGCCTGAGGCTGCCTGCCAAAACGCGAAAGCACCCGCCTCGGGCGGGTGCTGCAAGGATGACGTTCCTTTCGACGAGAAGCCAGCACCCGGCCGCCGATATCATCTCCAGACTTGGCATCGAAAAATGGTACTGTCGCCTCTGGAGAAGGGGGCAAGAAAATGAGCGCCGTCGTAGGATCGCTGCTTGATGCCGGCGGTTGCAGCATCACGCCGATCCGATGAGATATGTTTCGCTGGGAACGTATCCGATCCGGCAGCCGGTCCAGGGCGGCCAACTGCGGGCGAACGCCATCCACAAGGTCCTGCGGGATTGTGGGTGGGAAACACGCCATGTCCTCGTTACTCCCAACCGCGGCGCCAGGCGGGAAATGGAGGCCGGCGATCTTTTCATCGAGATGCCGCGCCGGTTTCGCAAGCAGATGGCCAGGCGCAAATGGCGTTCCGATGTTGCCACCGCCGAATTCGTCGCGCGGAGCAGGTCCCATCGTCTTGAAATCGCGAGGTTTCTCGACGATTTCAGGCCGGATGTCATCGCGGTGGAGCAATGCTGGCTCTGGCCGGCTTTGCGAGAGTATGTTGAAACGTGCTCGCCCGAGGCGCGTTTTTCAATCGTCTACAGCTCGCACAACGTCGAACAGCAATTGCTGGCGCAAGAGGCCGCGATAGCGGGCGCGGGAACCGACCTCTGGAGCGCTCGACGCGCGGCGGACATCGAGTCCGATCTTGCCGCAAATGCGGACCTGGTGGTCGCGGTCAGCGAGCAGGATGCAGCCTATTTTCGCACGCTCAATCCAAGCGTGGTGGTCGCCGCCAACGGCGTATGGCCGCGGGAAACGCCCGTCGGCCTCGATCGCTGGGCATCGCGGTTCGCCGGCCTGCGCACGGCACTGTTCGTCGGATCGGGCCATCCGCCCAACGCCCGCGGTTTTCTCCAGATGACGGGTCCGGACCTTGGTTTCCTCTCAGCCTCGGAGCGGATTGTGGTGGTCGGCGGCGTTGCCGATCAGATCCGCAACGGTCCCGGATTCCTGCGGCACCGTGGCGCGGACAATGCCCGGGTCGAGTTGCTTGGCACGCAGGACGGCGCGACCCTTAGCGCGCTGATCGAGCTTGCCGACGTCGTGATGCTTCCGATCGTCGAAGGCGGCGGCACGAACATCAAGACCGCGGAAGCGCTGTACAACCGCAAGCCGGTCGTGGCGACAACCTTCGCGTTGCGCGGCTACGAGCAATTCAAGCATTGGCGGAATGTCCGGCTGGCGGACAGGCCGGAAGACTTCCGGGATGTGCTTGCCCAGGCGCTCAGAAGCGAACCTGAAGCGCTGAATTCGGCGGACATCGCACAGCTCGACACGCTGCTTTGGAGTTCGACGCTCCGAAAGCTTCCCGAGCTGTTCGCAGCGCTGCCGAGGCGGCAACGCCAGCCGGCGGCGAACCCGGCCGATGGCCGGGGTCGCTTTCTTCACGCCCTTTTGCAACGCCTGGGTTTGAGGCGAAGGAGCTGATCTCGTCGCGAGGGCGACGAGGGAAGAAGCTGCTTGTTGGGCAAAGCAAGCGTCGCGCCATGGGATGCCGCCGCCGGCTCCGGAACCTTCAGGGTTCCGAACCCGGCGGCGATCTTTTGTTGATCGGCAGGTTGGCCGCTGACCCGATCGGCTCAGGCCTTCGCTTGCTTCATGTTGGGCAGGAAGACAGTCAGCAGGCCAAGCAAGGGCAGGTACGAGCAGATCTGGTAGACGAAGTCGATGCCCTTCATGTCGGCGACGACGCCGAGCACAGCGGCGGCGATGCCGCCCATGCCGAAGGCGAAGCCGAAGAAGATGCCGGCGATCATGCCGACGCGGCCCGGGACCAGCTCCTGCGCGAAGACGACGATGTTGGAGAAGGCCGACGACAGGATCAGGCCGATCAGCACGGTGAGCACCATCGTCCATTCCAGATTGGCGTAGGGCAGCGCCAGCGTGAAGGGCAGCACGCCGACGATCGAGAACCAGATCATCGCCTTCTGGCCGTAGCGGTCGCCGAAGGGGCCACCGAGCAGGATGCCCAGCGCCGAGGCGCCGAGGAAGAGGAACAGCATCACCTGGCTCATCTGCACCGAAACGCCGAATTTATGCATGGCGTAGAAGGTGTAGTAGCTGGAGAGCGAGGCGATATAGGCGTTCTTGGTCAGCACCAGCAACGTCAGCACGGCCAGCGCCCACATGACCTTCTTGCGCGCGAAGGGCGAGACATGGGCAGCCTGCTTGCGGGTGGCCAGCGAGGCGCGCAGCCGGCTGTACCAGCCGCCGACCCGCCACAAAACGACGATGCCGATCAGCGAGCCGACGGCGAACCAGGAAATGCTGGTCTGGCCGAACGGCACGACGATGAAGGCGGCGAGCAACGGGCCCATTGCCTGGCCGAAATTGCCGCCCACCTGGAACAGCGATTGCGCCAGGCCGAACCGGCCGCCCGAGGCGAAACGGGCGATACGCGAGGATTCCGGATGGAAGATCGCCGAGCCGATGCCGATCAGAGAGGCGCCGATCAGCAGCAGCCAGTAATGGCCGGCATGGGCGAGGACAACCAGGCCGACCAGCGACGAGGCCATGCCCCAAGGCAAGGAGTAGGGCATCGGCTTCTTGTCGGTGATCATGCCGATCACCGGCTGCAGCAGCGAGGCCGTCACCTGGAAGGTGAAGGTCAAAAGGCCGATCTGCCAGAAATCGAGACCGTAATTGTCCTTGAGCAGCGGATAGATCGCCGAAAGCAGCGACTGCATGATGTCGTTGACGCAGTGGCAGAAGCTCACCGCAAGAATGACGGTGAAGGCCGTCGCTTGCGCCGAGATGTTGCTTGCCGGCGCCGGTGCGGCGACGGAGGTGGCGGTCGTATCAGTCAAGGCAATGCTCCGTAGTCTTGTTGGAGCATGATCTTGTCCGAAAACCGGTTCCCACTTTTCGGGATCATGCTCTAGGCGGCGAACCGCAGCCGGCCTTATAGGCCCGTTGCCAAGCGACTTCTTTCGTGGTTTGGTCCAATAGTTTCGCAAGTGGGCCACATCGATGCCGCATGGCAAGGAGATATTCAAGGGCGACGCCGCCGAGCTCGGCCGGCTGCATGAAAGCCGCTGGCAATGGCTGGAACAGGCCGTCGGGCCGGCGGTCGCGCTGCCGACCGAATATCCGGACGGCTATCACGTGCCGCAGCACCGCCACAGCCGCAGCCAACTGCTGCACGCGCTGGTCGGCGTGGTCCTGGTGACGACCAGGCGCGGGCGCTGGATGGTGCCGCCCGACCATGCGATGTGGATACCGGCCGGCATCGAGCATTCCGTCGAGATGTTGGGCGACGTCTCGATGCGCTCGGTCTATGTGATGCCGGGCGCCATTGCCGGCCTGCCGGACAGCTTGCGCGTCGTCGGCATCACCGAGCTGATGCACAGCCTGATCGTCGAATCGGAGAAGCTGCCGCAGGGCGGCGAGCTCGAAGGGCGGGCGGCGCTCGTCATGGGACTGCTGCTGCACGAGATCCCGAACCTGCCGGAACGGCCGCTCGGCTTGCCTTTCCCGTCCGATCCGAAGCTCGCGGCGCTTTGCCGGCGCTTCGTGGCGGCCCCTTCGCCGCATGCGACGATCGACGAATGGTCGGATGCCGCGGGCATGAGCCGGCGCTCGTTCACCCGCGCCTTCCATCGCCAGACCGGGCTGTCGCTGTCGACCTGGCGCCAGCAGGCCTGCCTTTTCGCGGCGTTGCCAAGGCTCGCCGACGGCGAGCCGATCACCAGGGTGGCGCTCGATCTCGGCTATGACAGCGTGCCGGCCTTCATCACCATGTTCAAGCGCATGCTCGGCGCGTCGCCGCGCGGCTATATGCGCGGGGCGCGCGATGCCGGTGAAAACCCGCGCCGCACGGGCGGTCCGATCGCCGCGTGAAACAGCGTCGTCAGCATTGAGTTGATGCGTCGGTTCTCAGTCTGGTGCCGTTTGCCGAATACTGGTTGCAAATTGCAATTGGTTATGTTTCCCTTTGTAAGGAGACAAAATCGGAGGAACGCTGGTGGCGACGATCGTCTATGCCATGCTGACGTCGCTGGACGGCTACATAGCCGGGCCGAGCGGAGACACCGACCTGCCGGTTCCCGAGGAAGACTTGCATCGGCATTTCAACGACGAGATGAGGCGGACGTCGATCGCGCTGTGCGGGCGCAGGATGTATGAAACCATGCGTTTCTGGGACAGCCCGGAACGCGATATCGCGGCTGAGGACGTCGAGCGGGATTTTGCCCGCGCGTGGCGGGAGACGCCGAAGGTCGTGTTTTCGACCACGCTTCAGGAGGTCGGGCCGAATGCCCGCCTGGTGAAGGCCGATGCGGAGGCGGTGGCAAGGACCCTCAAGGCGGATACAGATGGCGAGATCTCGGTCTCCGGCGCCGACCTTGCCGGGCACCTTGCGCGTGCCGGCCTGATCGACGAATACCGGCTTTACATGCATCCGGTCGTGCTAGGCGGCGGCAAGCCCTATTTCCGGTCCGGCCTGTCGCTGGCGTTGAGGCCGCTCGGTACGGAGCGCCTCGCGCAAGGGGTCACGCTGCTGCGCTATGCGCCCGCGGCGATTGGCCACAACTAGTCGAAACAGGCTCGACGGTTCTGCATTGGGTACCTCAAAAACAGAAACAATTTTTCGCTGAGGTGCCGCGACGGCTATCGGTGCAAGGTATCCTCAATTGATATTCAGCCAATCATGAGGAACGCGATGCGTGCTACAAAGCCGGTCGAAATATGTGAGGAAATCCTTCGCGCAGGATTGAAATATAATACAGAGCGCCAAATTTTGCCCAGTGAAAATGCGGTTGCGGGGCGTCTTCTTTCGCGGCGGGAGGAACTGATCGATGCCTACGATGAGTTATATGATAAACTGCACAATCGATCTCATGCACTAGATTCGTTCTTTGGCGCGCTTTTGAGTGCGGCTGCTTTTTGGAGCCCAGAAAAACTAGTTGCAACACGGAAAAAGAAGGGGCGACTTGAGGCAATAAACCGAGAAATTGCAATCAAGGCCACAGATTTGGCCAACCTCCTTGATGAGAGAAGCACGCTTCACAATCACTCTCAATTTTATACCGATACGCATTACGATGTGTGTGGCGTGATAGAGGCTGCGGCAAGGGAAAATCACCTCTTTCAATCTTGGGTGCGCGCAGAGTTTGCTAATTTAAGCGGCCGATTCGACCTGAAATACTGGCCAACTCTTGGGGATTTTGCACGAGAGCTGGCAGTTGATGCGGAGAATGCGAGCGCCCTAGCTACCGATCCCCTGACAGAAGCCGGAACTAAAGCCTCTCGCCCTTCGCTCTCTGATTTCTTCAAAGCATTTTTCGCCGCGATCCAAGAGAATAGTCGTCAGAACCACGGCGCGATACCGAACAACCTAAAGCTAACCGATGGCACCTACGCTTCGCTGGCGAATTGCGCTTTGGGCCTTTCTCCAGAGAAGCTTGTTGATTCGACATACGTCAAGCGGCTGCGTCAACGTCAACGAGACACAGATGGAAAGAGCTAGCTGGTTGGCGAGCCTGCTGATCGCCTTGATAAGCGCAGGAGCCTTCGGTCGACGTCCGCTCGGGCCGCCTTCGCCTAATCGAAAAGGCTCGATACCGATTCCTCGGTCGCGGTGCGCGAGATCGCTTCGCCCAACAGGTCGGCGATCGAAATGACACGGATGTTCGGGGCGTCGAGCACGCCCTGCGTCGGCTGAATGGAATCGGTGATCACCAGTTCCTGCAGCTTCGAGCCGGCGATACGGGCAACGGCGCCGCCGGAGAGCACGCCATGGGTGATGTAGGCGGTGACGGAGGTCGCGCCATTGGCCAGCAGCGCGTCGGCCGCGTTGCAAAGCGTGCCGCCGGAATCGACGATGTCGTCGATCAGGAGGCAGTCCTTGCCGGCGACGGCGCCGATGATGTTCATGACTTCCGATTCGCCGGGACGCTCGCGGCGCTTGTCGACGATGGCGAGTTGCGCGTCGAAGCGCTTGGCCAGCGCGCGCGCCCGCACCACGCCGCCAATGTCGGGCGACACGACGACGACATTGCCGAGCTGCTTGTACTTGGCCTTCACATCGCGGGCCATCACCGGCACCGAGAACAGATTGTCGGTCGGGATGTCGAAGAAACCCTGGATCTGGCCGGCATGGAGATCAAGCGTCAGCACGCGGTCGGCGCCGGCGCGGGTGATCATGTTGGCGACCAGCTTGGCCGAGATCGGCGTGCGGCCCGAGGCGCGGCGGTCCTGCCTTGCATAGCCGAAATAGGGGATGACCGCCGTGATGCGCCGCGCCGAGGAGCGCATGAAGGCATCCATCATGATGAGCAGTTCCATCAGATGGTCGTTGGTCGGATAAGAGGTCGACTGCAGGATGAAAACATCCTCGCCGCGCACGTTTTCCTGGATCTCGACGAAGATCTCCTGGTCAGCGAAGCGCCTGACGCTGGCCTTGCCCAGCGGGACGTTGAGATAGCGAGCGACCGCCTCGGCCAGCACCCGATTGGAATTGCCCGCGAAAAGCTTCATGCACCGTTCCTGGTGAAGGATGGAGAGGCCGGAGAGACTCTCATGCGCCTTTTAAGCGGGCTTTTAGCGGGCCGGGCCGGTATTGCAAGCCTCGTCGTCGGGAATCCTTCCGGTGGCCGCAACAAACACGGAAAACATCGCAAGCCGGCAACAGTTTGGCCGGCAACAGTTCGGCCCGCGCCGGTCCGGTCAACCGGCGCCGCCGCTGCCGAGCCAGGCGGCGAACTGGTCGATCGTCTGGTCGGCAATGGCCTGCATGGTCGCGGGCGCTACCGCGGGCCAGCCTTCGCCGCTGCCGGCCGCGGGCGCCTTCTGCTGGCCATTGATGCGGTGCAGGCGATTGCCGGAGGGGTCGTAGATGTCCCAGACATAGATGACGGTCGTGTCCTTGCCCTCGGACATCGTCGAAAAATAGCCCTTCAGCACATGCGTGGCCGTCTGGTCGGTGCTGCCGACAAGCGTCAGACCGCGTTGCCGGGCACGGGCCTGCAGTTCCGCCGTCAAGGGCGCCGCAGCCTCCACGGACGCGCCGACGATCGGCGCCACCTGCAGCCGCGTCTTGGCGACAGCCGCGGTCTGGGCCGGTGTCCTGGATGTCGCGGGCGACGCTGTGGCGGAAGGCGCGGGCGAAGGAGCGGGCGCGGTCGTGGTCGGCGTTGTGGCCGTCGTCGATGTGCCCTGCGAAGAGGTCGAAGACTGGGCCGAGCCCGCCGGCGGGGTGATCGCCGAAGGCTCCAGGACGTCCTTGGCATTGGTGCAGGCGCCAAGCGCCAGCGCCGCAAGCAATGACACGGTCGTCACCTGCGATCGTCTCATTTGCCTGAAAACTCCCCTGCTGGCGAACGCCCCCGCGTGAACGAACGATTATGGATTCACTGCACGATCAAGTCGAGATCATGGCGCGACAGCGGCTTCGGCGCCGATTCCGTGGTGAGGTAGGTGCGGCCAAGCGTCATCGCGGTCTCGGTCTCGGAGTCCATGATGATCATATGCGCGAACAGCGTCATGTTGGGCGCGATCGGTTCCATGTTGCCCTGGTAGAACATCGGCATGTCCATCCAGGACGGCGTGAAGCGCGCGCCGACCGAATAGCCGCAGGCGTTCAGCCGGTGCTTGGTCAGATTGTGCGCTTCGAGCGTGCGGGCATGCGCGTCGAAGACGTCGCCGAAAGTGTTGCCCGGCGTCATTGCCTTTTCGACCGCGAGCAGGGCGGCGCGGGATGCGTCGAACAATTCCTGATGACGTTTCGACGCCTTGCCGGTCAAAACGGTGCGCATCATGGGGGCATGATAGTGGTGGAAGACGCCGGCCCATTCGAGCGTCAGCTGGTCGTTCTTGGTGAGCTTGCGGCGGCCGGCCTTATAGCGGCAAAGCAAGGCATCGGCCCCGGAGCCAATGATATACTCATTGGCGGGATAGTCGCCGCCGCCGGCAAAGACCGCGCCCTGCATGGCGGCAAGGATCAGCCCTTCGTCGCCGCCTTGCTTGATCAGGGGCAGGGCGGCATCCAGCGCGTCGTCGGAAAGATTGGCGGCCTTTTCCGCCTTGGCGATCTCGGCCGGGCTCTTGAACAGGCGTAGCCGGCCGACGATGCCGGAAGCATCGGCGATCTGGCCGAAGGTCTGCAACTGCTCGTCCAGGCGGCGACCATTGTAGGCGGTCAAGCCATGGGTGTCGTATTCGACGCCGATGCGGGCGCCGAGCAGATCGAGGTCGTTAAGCAGGTTGCGCAGGTCGATCGCCGGATTGGCCCCCTGACGATCGGTCCACAGCACGATGTTGTCGATGGTCGAGGTGTGGCGCGCCTGCCTCAGATCGGCCGAACGGGTGAGCAGCACCATCGAGCCGTCGGCCTTCACCACCAGGCACTGGAAGAAGCAGAAGCCGAACGTGTCGTAGCCGGTCAGCCAATACATGCTCTCCTGCGCGAACAGGAGCACGGCGTCGAGCTTCTTCTCGGCCATCTCGATCAGCAGCCGGTCGCGCCGCGCGTCGAATTCCGAACGTTCGAAATGCAGCGCCATTATTCTTTCTCCAGAACGATTGCCGAAACCTGGCGCCCGTAATCCGCTTCCTTGCGGTGTGTGGTGCGCCGGTAGGAATAGAACAGGTCTTCTTCCGCATAGGTGCAGCGGCCAAGCCCCTCGGCGGTCACGCCGGCCTTGCGCAGCCGGTCGACCGTATATCGGTTGAGATCGAACATCGAGTGGCCGGCGGTCCTCGATGGCCTGAAATAGCGATGATTGCCGGCGTCGGCCTCGACGAAGCGGGCGACGAATTCCGGCCCGACCTCGTAATTGTCGGGGCCGATGGAAGGACCGAGCACGGCGACGATGCGCTCGCGGCTGGCGCCGAGGCTCTCCATCGCGGCGACGGTATTTTCCAGCACGCCGGTGAAGGCACCCTTCCAGCCCGCATGGGCGGCACCGATGACGCGCGCCTCGGCGTCGGCGAACAGCACCGGCCCGCAATCGGCGGTCGAGGCGCCGATGGCGATGCCCGGACGGTCGGTGACGATGGCGTCGGCTTTCGGGCGAGGGCCGGCGAAGGGTTGCCTGGCGACGACGACATCCGACGAATGGATCTGGTGCGCCGTCAACAGATGATCCGCCGGCACGCCCATCCAGGCGGCAACGCGCCGCCGGTTCTCGGCGACCAGCGTTTGGTCGTCGCTGGAACCGGTACCAATGTTGAGCCCCCGATAGATGCCGTCGGAGACGCCGCCGATGCGCGTGAAATAGCCGTGGCGCATGCCTTGCGCCTTTTCAAGCAGCGGCGAGCGCACTGGATCGGGTCTGGTCTGATTCAGCATGGTTGGGTTTGTCGTCCGTGTGGGGCCGTCTCGTCAAGGCGAAGTTCGGACGACGACGGGACCATGCGGCATGACCCACCCGTCGACCTCAGCCTGTTCTCGCGGCCGGCAGGATCTTCATCACCTTGAACAGCTCGCCCATCGCGTCGCGGCCGGCCAGGCGTTCGACCGCGTCCGAAATGGCTTGACGTGTCTTGGCATCGGCATCGGCGCCGAGCGTGCCGGCACGTTCGAGCAGCCCCATGCCGAGCAGGAATTCGCCCTGGGTCGACAATTGCACATCGAGACCGTGAGCGCGCGCCATATCGGCAAGGGGCGTGAAATCGACATGGGCGGTGAGATCGGCTTCACCTGGATTGGCCAGCACGTCTTCGCGCCGATGCCGGCGCAGCGCCTGGAAGGTGTCGCCGATCCCGGGCCGGAGGTGGCCGTAGTCGATGAAGAGGCCGGCGCCGCCCCGACCGGCGATGCGTTCGGCGATCACCGCCATCAGCGCCGAACGGGCAGGCGCCACTTCGACGACGGCGCCTTGCGGCGCATCGGCCGCGGCGGCCGGCAGCAGTGCCGGATCGACAGACCCCGCGCCGGCGAAGAAGCGCAGTTCATCGGCGCCATCGAGGCCGACCACGCGCTCGCGCCAGCTTTCGCCGACAAGGACGAACTGCCGGATCGGCACCGCGTCGAACAGCTCATTGCCGACGATAAAGAGCGGCTGCCCCGGCAGCGTGTCGATGGTCTGGTGCCAGGCAAGCGGCGCGCTCTCGCCGGCAAGCGTCTGCTTCTGGATCTCAGCCAGCCGCGGGCTGGTCTCGATCATGGCAAAGGAGGCGCCGGCCACGAGCGCCGGGTCGAGCCGCGACCAGGTGCGCAGCATGTCCTTCATCAAGGTTCCGCGGCCGGGCCCGATTTCGGCGAAGGTCGCGGGCAACGGCCGGCCGGCACCTTGCCAGGCCTGGTAGAGCCAGACGGCGACAAGCTCGCCGAACATCTGGCTGATCTCGGGCGCGGTGATGAAGTCGCCAGCGGCGCCGAAGGGCTCGTGCGTCGTGTAATAGCCCTCGTCGGGATCGAACAGGCAGAGCGCTATGTATTCGCTGACCGGGATCGGCCCCGCCGCGCCGATCAGGCCTATGATGCGCTCCTTCAGCCGGGTCATGCCGCCCGCGGCTCGGCCGCCAGCCTTGCGGTGACCATGGCCCAGATGCCGGCGAGCACCATCGGCGTAGACAGGATCATGCCCATGGTCAGCCAGCCGGTGCCGAGCAGGTAGCCGAGCTGCTGGTCGGGCTCGCGGAAGAACTCGACGAAGATGCGCGACAGGCCGTAGCCGCAGATGAAGGCGCCGCCGACGAAGCGCGGCGTCTTCAGCTTCAGGCGCGAATGGGTGAGGAAGCGCAGCACCAGGAACAGCACGAGCCCTTCGAGCAGCGCCTCGTAGAGCTGGCTGGGGTGGCGAGTGAACGGGCCGCCATTGGGGAATTCGATCGCCCAGGGCACGTCCGACGGCCGGCCCCAAAGCTCCGAATTGATGAAGTTGGCGACACGGACCAGGCCCAGCCCGACCGGCACGCCGGCCGACACCACATCGAACATTGTCCAGGTGGGAATGCGGCGCTTGAGCGAAAACAGCGTCATGGCGAGGATGACGCCAAGCAGGCCACCATGGAAGGACATGCCGCCCTGCCAGACCGCTAAGATGTCGAGCGGATGCGCGATGTAGCGCGGCAGGTCGTAGAAGAGCACGTAGCCGGTGCGCCCGCCAAGCACGACGCCGATCGCCGCCCAGACGATGAAGTCGTCGAGGTCCTCGGGCTTCATCGGCAGATTGCCGTCGGGCCACAGGCGCGGGTTGGTGACCAGGCGCTTGGCGTACCACCAGGCAAAGAGGATGCCGACGATATAGCCGACGCCGTACCAATGCACTGCCAGCGGCCCGATATGGACGATGACCGGATCGATGTTGGGGAAAGGCAGGGAGGCCAGCGGCAACAGGAAATATTCGCTCAAAACGGGTCCCCGATGACGGTCACGATTGGGCGCGGACCATGCGGCAGGGTTTTGGCGGGGTCAAGGCAACGTCAATGTCGCAGCCGACCGTCACGTCTCAGGGAACAAGGATCCGCTCATAGTCCGTCGCGCCGTGAAGGATATGCAGCACTTCGACGGCATCCATATGGATGCGGAAGAAAATCAGGTAATTGCCGTACACCCGACGGCGGATACCGGAGGACTGATAGCGTGGGACCAGCTGACAACGTTCCGGCATTGTGCATAACTCAATGCAGGCATTGCGCAATTCGCGAACGAAGGTCATCGCCCGGAATGGGTTGTCGCTGGCGATGTGATCGCCGATAGCCTCAAGGTCACCCTCGGCCTGGTCGGTAAATACCAGCAGTTTCACCTACGCTTCTCGGCCATCGCCTTATATTTGCTCTCCAGGCGATCGAACACGTCCGCGCCAGGTTTCACGCGTCCTGCGTCTGCGTCAGCGATGCCTCGCGCGAGGGCTGCATCGAGCGTGGCGAGTCGTTTCTCCCTTTCTTCAACGAGGCGGACACCCTCGCGCAACACCTCGCTTTTCGAATTGTAGCGACCGGTTTTGACGAGCCGGTTCACGACGTCTTCCAGGCGGTCACCGAGA
>NZ_VFTP01000015.1:0-109323 GCF_006439455.1 Mesorhizobium sp. B2-9-1
GACCACGTTGATAGGCCGGGTGTGGAAGAGCGGCAACGCTTGAAGCTTACCGGTACTAATAGTTCGATAGGCTTGATTGTTCTCATTACTTATATCCATCTTGTTCTCACTCACGCTTGTTCCGCCCTGCGGGCGGCGCTACGTGGGTGCGGCGCATCGGCGCCGACGGTCGGTCGACCTTGCGAAGCTTCGCTTCGAAGGGCGCCAGGCTGAAAGAACGTCAAAGGCACAACAAAGACCAGCGAACAGCTTAGAGAAAGCAGCAAATAGGGCTCCCTATTCGCTACTCACTATTGGCTATTCGCTCAAACAGCTTCTCGATTTGAACGTGCGTTTTGCCGACCTGGTGGTTATGGCGGAGCGGCTGCACCCGATCCCATTCCGAACTCGGCCGTGAAACGCTCCAGCGCTGATGGTACTTCGTCTCAAGACGCGGGAGAGTAGGTCGCTGCCAGGTCTGCAAAGCACACGTTCACCTCACATCCGGATCGATCCGGACGGAGACAAATCTTCTCTCTACGATCTTAAGGCCCGCCAAACGGGAGCATGGGCCGCGCAAGCGGCCCTTTCATTTGGCACCCTCTTGAATCCGGTAAGGTCGCACTTACCTCAAAGGACGCAAGCAAACGCTTGCTCGTGGTCGCAAGCAAACGCTTGCTCGTAGTTGACGCGGGGTGGAGCAGCCCGGTAGCTCGTCAGGCTCATAACCTGAAGGTCACAGGTTCAAATCCTGTCCCCGCAACCAAATCCAAAAACGGCCCGCATCCACGCGGGCCGTTTTGGTATGTGCGCTGCTCTTCGCAATCCGATCGGCAAGCGACCCAGGCGAACCGATGTTCCGCTCCCCGTTGTCGTATCCGTCCTAATCTATGATCGCCTTTTCCATGGACGAGCAATGGAAGTTTCTCCCGCCACCGCGGGCTCTACGGTCGGCATGGTGGCGCGTATCAGCCAGATTCGCCGCTAATCCGAAAAACCGATTGCTGCCCTGATCAGGTGAAGCGGTCGGTTGAGCGTCCTCAGGCAGAGTTCTCTCGAATTGAATGACATGATAAACGGCGCCTATGGGAATCAAGAACTACCTGATCGAAGGCGGTTCCGGCACTGGAAAGACGTCTGTCGCTACCGAACTGGAGCGGCGGGGTTACCATGTCATCCATGGTGACCGGGTCTTGGCCTATGTCGGCGACCCCGAAACAGGCAAGGCACTGCCAGGACCACCCGAAGGCGCGGATCGCATCGTTTGGGAATACGCGCACTGGATTTGGCCCGTCGACAAGGTCCGGGCCATTGCTTCCGACACTAGCCATCCTGCCACTTTCTTCTGTGGCGGCTCGCGCAATTTCCATAAATTCCAGGACTTATTCGACAAGGTCTTTGTGCTCGACGTAGACGTTGAGACGTTGAACCGACGATTAGATGGGCGACCGAATGAGCCAGGTTTCGATCCGGCCGAGCGGCGGCTGGTACTGCGCTACCATCATACCCGGGAATATCTTCCCGTTGGCATCGATATCGACACGGCGGGTACGGTCCCAAGCGTCGTCGACAATATCCTCGCTCAACTCGCCTGAAGTCCTGAACGCATCGTGAATGGGATGGGAAGCACTCGAATATTGCGGGAAGACGCCGCCTGAACGGCTCACCGGCGGCGCTGAGACTTTGTAGCGACCGGCAGCTTGCGGATCGGCAAGCCGGACGCGCAAAGACCTGAGTCGTGCGGGACCGCTGGCCGGATCGACCTCGGCTTCAGCTGGAATTCAGGGAAATTTCGGCTGGTGGTGGCATGGGGGCCGGGCTGTTCATCCTTGCTCGCCAGATCGGGCGGGATCGCCTTGCGCCAATTCCTCCAAATATGCACGCAGCGACCGCGGCTCCCGGCCCAAGATCGCATTTAGCGTCAGTGGGTTGCCGAGCAGGCCGTGGCGATCGTAGTGATCGAACATCGCCCGCAAGCCGGGAGGAACATCGCCGAGCACATCGGGATCGCGGCGCTCACTGATTTCATGGCCCAGCACATCGCTCATCAGCGCAGCGACGTCGAGGCGGTTAAGTTGCCCCGGTGCGCAGAGCTCGAACGTTCCAAAAAGCAGCCGCTCTTCGGTCAGGGCTATCGCGGCGACCTCGGCGACATCGCGATAGTCGACCAGCGAAAAGCGTGTCCCCGACGACCAGGGCTCCGCAAGCACGCCCTCCTTCACGACTTTGGGCCAGAATGCCGCGTAGTTCTGGAAGTAGCGCGCCGGATGGAGGAACGTATATTCCAGGCCGGAGTTGAGAACCGCCTCCTCGACCGGCGCTTTGGCGACATGATTGACGAGGTCCGAAAGTACCGGGTGGATCACGGCCGAGAACACAAACCGGCGCACACCGGCGTCGATAGCGGCCTCCACGACTTTCTTTCCCACATCAGCCTCGGCGGAAATGAACGCTGGGGCGATATAGAAGACGGCGCCCACATCCTTGAGCGCCGCATCCAAAGCTGCACGATCGCGCAGATCGCCGATGGCAACCTCGGTTGCGCCGTGACCGCGTACCAGTTCAGCCTGCTCAGGCTTGCGGATGAAGGCACGCACGCGCGCACCCCGCGCGGCAAGGGCCGGAATGACGCTGCCCGCAAAATTTCCCGCTGCACCGAAGGCGAGAATCATCATGATCATGTTCCTGCGCGTTTCGTGACGATCACGGATCTGTTCGGGCACCGGGGGCCCTCAACCAAATCTGGTTCCCGCGACCGGGATGTCACCTCCCCGCCGGCATATTTTTGGGTAACGCTTCAACAGGCCGCGTAAGACGAATTTGCGCGAAGGCGCGCCGCGTTCGGAGGTTCTCGTGTTTCGTCGTCGCGAAACCCATTGTAGGTAGGCTCGCCTCGGGCTTTTTGCTGACGTGCATTAACGTCCGAAATTCCGGCAAGCATTCGCCCTTGGCGATCTCGAATGAACGCAACCAAACTGACGGAGAGGAAAATGCGGCAAGCGCTGATCGTATGGGGTGGCTGGGAGGGGCATGAGCCCGAGGCCGGCGCCCGTGTCGTCAAGGCGATGCTCGAGGAAGAAGGCTTTGCCGTGCGCGTCGAAAACACGACGGCGGCGTTTGCCGACCCGGCGATCGCCGAACTCAGCCTGATCGTGCCGATCTATACCATGTCCAAGCTCACCAAGGCCGAAGAGGCGAACCTGACCGAGGCGGTCGAAAACGGCGTCGGCCTCGGCGGCTATCATGGCGGCATGGGCGACGCTTTTCGCGAATCAACGAATTATCAGTTCATGTGCGGCGGCCAATGGGTCGCGCATCCCGGCAACATTATCGACTATCAAGTGAACGTGGCGCGGCGCGACGACCCGATCATGCAAGGCATCGAGGATTTCCCCTACCGCTCCGAACAGTATTACATGCATGTCGACCCATCCAACGAGGTGCTGGCGACCACGACTTTTTCCGGCGACCACGCGCCGTGGATCGATGGTGTCATGATGCCGGTGGTGTGGAAGCGCCGGTACGGCAAGGGACGCGTGTTTTATTCTTCGCTGGGTCATGTGGCCTCGGAGTTCGAGGTCCCGCAGATGCGCACCATCCTGCGCCGAGGGCTGGTCTGGGCGGCACGCTGAGCGACCGGCTCAAGGTCGGCTAAACACTTTCGAGATAGGTCTCGATCTCGAAGTCGCTGACGTTGAGCGCGAAAGTGTTCAGCTCCTGGCGCTTGCAGGCGACGAAAGCGTCGCGCAGCACGTCCGGGAAGATCTCGGCGACACGCTGGCCCGCCTCGAAGGCAGCGATCGCCGAGGCCCAATCCGGCGGCAGCTTGGCGAGCGTCAGTCCCTGGCCTTCGCCGCCGGTCGGCTCGCCGGGCGAGAGCTGACGCTCGATGCCGATCAAGGCCGCGCCGAGAATCGCCGCAAGCACCAGATAGGGATTGGCGTCGGCGCCGGAGACGCGATGCTCGATGCGGCGCGCCGCCGACGGGCCGCCCGGAATGCGAATGGCCACCATGCGGTTTTCATAACCCCAGGCGACGGCGGTCGGCGCATAGGATCGCGGCCGCAGCCGGCGGTAGGAATTGAAATGCGGCGCGAACACCAGCGTGCTTTGGGCCATCGCGGCAAGCAGGCCGCCGACAGCGTGGCGCATGGCGTCGGAACCCTGATCTGAGCCGTCATCGAAGATGTTGCGGCCTTGCCTGTCGAGGACGCTGAAATGGACATGGAAACCGTTGCCGGCGCGTTCGCCATAGGGCTTGGCCATGAAACAGGCGGCGAAGCCATGCTTGCGGGCAATGCCCTTGACGGTGCGCTTGAAGAGCACGGCGTCGTCCGCGGCGCGCAGGGCGTCGGGCACATGGTTGAGGTTGATCTCGAACTGGCCGACGCCGTTCTCGGCGATCGCGGTGTCGACCGGAATGTCCTGCATGCGGCAGGCTTCGTAGATATCGTGGATGAAGGCTTCGAAGTCGTCGACTTCATCGATCGAAAGCGCCGCGTCGGAATCGAGGCGCCGTCCGGTTACCGGCGAGACCGGTCCGACAGGCCGCTGCGACGTCGGGTCGACAAGGTAGAATTCGAGCTCGGTCGCGGTGACGGGCGTCAATCCTAGCGCGGCATAGCGGTCGAGGATGCGGGCCAGCGCGCGGCGCGGATCGCCAAGGTAGGGGGCGCCGCTGTCGTCCGCCAACCAGACCGGCAACAGCGCCGTCGGGTGTGCCGTCCAGTTGACCGGCAATATGCCGCGCCCCGTCCAATGGCAAAGTCCGTCGGCGTCGCCGGTCGAGAACACCTGGGCGTTGCCTTCGATGTCCTCGCCCCATATGTCGAGCCCGATGGCCGAGTAAGGCATGCGCAGCTTGCCTTCGAGCGCCTTGCGCGCCTGCTCGACCGGAATGCGCTTGCCGCGCATGATTCCGTTCAGGTCGCACACCGCCGCCCGCAGGCTCTGGATGTCCTTCCTGCTGTCCAGCCACTTCAAAACGTCCGCAATCGCATCGCTCAATTTCCAGCCCCTGTTTTTCTGGGTGCTGTAGCCTGTCGGCTACGATATCCAATTTTCGGCTTGTGAGTTCGTGAAGGCCAACGTGGCTGACGCCGAACGATTTTCCTTCATTTTTTCAAGTCACTAGCCGGGATATCGGGAGGCATTTCAGGTCCATATTGTGCGATCTGCGATCGCAACATAGCGGCCCGGTCGGCGAAAGCCAAGCCGGATTCGGAGGCCCGCTTGCCTGTCAGTGGCGCAGTTCCGGAAATTTCACCTGGCCGAGGATGTGGGCCGCGCCCTCGGCGATATCGCGCACGATCGCGGCCCGCGCCCTTTCGCCGTCATGAGCCTCGATCGCCGCGACGACCTCCTCGTGATAGTCGATGCCGAGAATGCCTGCCAGGTCATCCTCGAAACCGATGTGCAGATTTCGCAGGAATGGGCCGACCTGCATCCATACCGTCTCGATCAGAAAGATCATCTGCTCGTTGCCGCAATGGCGGTAGATCGAGAACTTGAAGTCATAGTTCTTGCGCAGATAGTTTTCGATCCCGCCGCCGCGGGCGGCTTCGGTAAGTTCGGCGCAGTGGCGCCGGATCGCGC
The DNA here is from genome assembly GCF_006439455.1 of Mesorhizobium sp. B2-9-1. Lineage (NCBI taxonomy): Bacteria > Pseudomonadati > Pseudomonadota > Alphaproteobacteria > Hyphomicrobiales > Phyllobacteriaceae > Mesorhizobium > Mesorhizobium sp. B2-9-1. Next base: position 5,575 of record NZ_VFTP01000015.1, read on the forward strand.
GCAGATTGTTGCCGTTGATGAGTTTTGTCGCAAGCTCGGTGGCCGTACCTTCCAGGATCGTGCGCACGGCGGTCAGTTGCTGGAAGCGGTCGGCGGAAATCAGCGGCACCTCGACGCTGCCGTTCGGCATCGGGCTCAGCGCTCTCAGCGCCTGCAGCCGCATGAAGGCGCTGCGCACCGGCATGTCGCTGGTGCCGAGCTCCTTGGCGAGCTTGCGCGAGGTCAGCTTCTGGCCGGGCTGGAGCTGGCCCGACATCAGCGCCCGCACAAGCTCCAGATAGACTTTCTCATGCAGGGGAACGGTATCGACAGCGGTCAGTCCGAATTGCGATTTGTCGGCCATTGGCGATGCGCTGCTTCACTCGTCCTGAAATCTGTCTCGTCACCTGATCCGCCGCCGGGATAGCTGGCCGATCGTTTCGGCCGCACGATAGACGCTCAACGCAAACCGCCGCAAGGGCGGCCGGCGTTGCTATCCGATCCGCGCGTCGATGATCTCGACGAAGAGCGCGAAGAGACCCGCCTGCGACTTGATCTTGAGCTTGCGATAGATGTTACGGCGGTGGACCTTGACGGTCCCCGGAACGATGCGCAGCGCCCTGGCGATCGATTCCGTGGAATGGCCCTGAAGCACCAGGTCGACGACCTGCTTTTCGCGCGAGGTCAAGGACAGGCTTTTCCAGATATGCGCCCGGTCGAGCTCGTTGGTCGGCGCGACGGTCGCGCCGGAGGGCCGGGCCACAACTTCTTCGGCAGGCAAAGCGGGCCAGCGCTGCCTGCAGAAACCGATCACCGCCGGCGCCATGTCACGCAGCAGCCTGGCATCCGCCGTTCCGAACGGCCCGGTGGCGCGCAGCCGCATCAGCGACAGCACCAGCGCATCCTTGCCGGCTAGCGGCACGAAGAAGCCGACCTCCTCGGCAAGTTTGGTCTGGCTGTAATAGGAGCGGTGGTATTCGCTGGCATAGAAGCGGTCCGGCGCGAGCTCACGCATGCGCCAGAAACCCTCCTTGCGCTCGACCGCGGCGTGGTGGAACGGGTCGAGCAGGTAGGGCCCCTCCTGGTAGAGCGCGACGAAGATGTGACTCTCCGCCGGCGAGAAGGTCTCGAACAGGAGCGGTGGCCGTGCGGCACCGCGATAGCCGAAGATCACGCAGTGATCGAAACGGACATGTCCGCTGAGCCAGCCGACGATCGCCTTGCCGAAATGATCGCCGCCGGTCTCGCGCGACGCGGCGATCACGGCGGCCAAGGCGTTGTAGTCGTCACTGCGGGAGGCCGCCAATTCATACCCCTCTAAACGATAAAATCGGCTAACTATACCACCTGCGAGGTATATACCAGGTGCATCGCCTCTGCTAGCGTCATGACATTGCCTCACGCTGTCGCTGGAGCCTTGGCTTGACTGCAGTGCCCGATATCGAATTTCGCGCGGTCACCAAGCGCTACGGCGCCATCACCGCGGTCAGCGGCATCGACCTTGCCATCCCGCCTTCCGCCTTCGTCGCGTTGCTCGGCCCCTCCGGCTGCGGCAAGACGACCTGCCTGCGCATGATCGGCGGCTTCGAGCAGCCGAGCGAGGGCCAGGTGCTGATCCGCGGCCGCGACATGGCCGGCACGCCGCCCTACCGGCGGCCGGTCAACATGGTGTTCCAGCAATACGCGCTGTTCCCGCATCTCGATGTCGAGGAGAACATCTCCTACGGGCTGCGCCAGGCAAGGCCGCGCCTGTCGTCGCGCGAGATCAGCCAGCGGGCGGGCGAGGCGCTTTCGATGGTGCAGCTCGCCGGCTACGGGCGCCGCAAGATCCACGAGCTGTCCGGCGGCCAGCAGCAGCGCGTGGCGCTCGCCCGCGCGCTGGTCAACAAGCCGGCGGTGCTGTTGCTCGACGAGCCGCTGGCGGCACTCGACAAGAAGCTGCGCACCGACATGCAGATCGAGCTGCAGAACCTGCAGCGCGAGATCGGCATCACCTTCGTTCTGGTCACCCACGATCAGGAGGAGGCGCTGTCGATGAGCGACTTCGTCTGCGTCATGAATGGCGGCCGCGTCGTCCAGCTCGGGCAGCCGAGCGAGATCTATGACGAGCCGGCCGACCTGTTCGTGGCCGACTTCGTCGGCAAGACCAATCTTCTCAGCGGCAAGGTGGCCGCGCTCTCGGGTGACCTCGTCGATGTCGCGCTCGCCGACGGCACGGTGATTTCAGCGCGCAAGCGGGTGCCGCTCAGCCGCGACGAAGCCGTCTCCGTCAGCCTGCGGCCGGAATCGCTGAGCCTTTCGGCGCCTGGGGGCGGTGCCTTGAAAGGCATCGTGCGCAATCGGATCTTCCTGGGCTCGACAGCCGAATACGCGATCGAGGTCCAGGGCATCGGATCGCTGCTCGCCAAGGCCGATCACGTGATCGGCCATGGCAATCTCTTCAAGCCGGGCGAACCCGTCGCCATCGGCTTTGCCGCCGGAGCGCCGCTGGCGTTTCCGCACGCCAACAATAACGGGACCAACCAGAGGGAAGACCAACATGCCGAAATCCTGCCGTGACGGACTGCCGATAACCCCCGATAAATTCGTCGACCAGTTGATGCGCCTGAAGCGCGGCTCGATCAGCCGGCGCGACTTTCTCGGCCTCACCGGACTCGGTGTCGCCACCGCCGTGATGGCGCGTGAGCTCGGCATCATGCCGACACCCGCCTTCGCCGCCGAGAACCTCGGCGACCGCATGTCGATCGCCACCTGGCCGAACTACCACGACCCGCAGACCTTCGAGAATTTCAAGGCCGAGACCGGCGTCGCCGTCGAGGTCAATGTCTTCGGCTCGAACGAGGAGATGCTGGCCAAGCTGCAGGCCGGCGGCTCGGGCTGGAGCCTGTTCGTGCCCACCAACTACACCATCTCGACCTACAAGAAGCTCGGCATCATCGAGGCGCTCGACATGGCCAAGCTCGGCAATTTCGACGGCAAGTCGGAAGATGCGCGCTTCACCGCGGAAGGCACGATCGACGGGACGATCTACGCGGTCCCGAAGAACTGGGGCACGACCGGTTTTGCCGTCAACACCAAGAAGCTCGCCAAGCCGATGTCGAGCTGGAAGGAGTTCTGGGACACGGCCATGACCGAGGCCGACGGCCGCGCCATGGTGCATGACTATCAGCTCACCACGATCGGCAATGCGCTGAAATATTACGGCTATTCGTTCAACTCGCTGAAGCAGGACGAGCTCGCCAAGGCCGAGGAATTGCTGCTCAAGGTCAAGCCGCATCTGTTCGCGGTGTCGAGCGACTACCAGCCGGGAATGCGCGCCGGCGATGCCTGGATGACGATGTGCTGGACCAATGACGGGGCGCAGCTGCATCGCGATATTCCCGAGATCGCCTATGTGCTGGGCAAGGAGGGCGGCGAGATCTGGACCGACTTCTACGCCATCCCGAAGGATGCGCCGAACAAGCCGGCCGGCTATGCGCTGCTCAATTACCTGATGAACCCGAAGGTGGCGGTGAAGGAGCATCTGGCCAATGGCGCGCCCTCGACCGACGCGCGCGTCAACGCGCTGCTGCCCAAGGAAGTGCTCGACAACCCGATCCTCTATCCGGCGGCCGACCTGTTGAAACCGCTCGAATTCGGCGCCGCCGCGACGCTGACCGATCCGGGCCGCGCCGAGCTGATGGCGCGCTTCAAGTCGGCTTGAGCGGGACCGGCAACAAACCAGAACCAGACAATGCGACCGGCGGACAAAAGTCCGCCGGCTCCCAACCGGCTTTCCCGATGCGCCGCAGCCTCTTTCGTAAAAATCTCGTGACGGCGCTGCTGCTCGCCCCGGCGACGCTGTGGCTGGTCGTGTTCCTGGTGTTGCCCTTCGTCGCCATCGCCGTCTTCAGTGTCGGCGAGCGGGCGCCGGAGGGCGGCTACCAGGCCGCGCTCACGTTCGCGCAATACGCCAACCTGCCGGCGCGGGCGACCGCCTTCTGGAACACGATGGTGTTGGCGCCGGCCGGCGCGCTTGCCTGCCTGCTCGTCGCCTATCCGGTCGCCTATTATCTGGCGCTGCGCGCGCCGCAGCGCTGGCGGCTGATCCTGCTTGCGCTGATCGTCATCCCGTTCTGGACCAGCCTTCTGATGCGCACCTATGCCTGGATGTACATCCTTGGCGGGCGCGGCATTCCGGCTTTGCTCGCCTATGTCGGCATCGAGGACCTCAGGCTGATCAACACGCCGGGTGCGGTGCTGCTGGGCATCGTCTACGGCTATCTGCCGCTGATGATCCTGCCGATCTATGTCAGCCTGGAGCGGCTCGACCGGCGCCTGCTGGAGGCCTCCGCCGATCTCGGCGCTACGCCGCTGTCGACCTTCCTCGGCGTGACGCTGAGACTGTCGCTGCCCGGCGTCATGACCGGCTTCTCGCTGGTGATGATCCTGCTGCTCGGCGAATATCTGATCCCGACACTGCTCGGCGGCGGCAAGGTGTTCTTCATCGGCAACGCGCTGGTCGATCTCTTCCTGCAGTCGCGCAACTGGCCGTTCGGATCGGCCATCGCCATCACGCTTGTGCTGGTCTCGGTGGTGGTGCTGATCGTCGCCAACCGCATCTCGACCCGGCTTTCGGGCGCACGTCGGGTGGACCTGATCTGATGCGCGCCTTCGTCGTTGCCGTCTTTGCCTTCCTCTATCTGCCGATCGCGCTGGTCGTGCTGTTCTCCTTCAACGCCGGCCACCATGCCAGCGAGTTCACCGGCTTTTCCGTGCAATGGTACGGCAAGGCGCTGTCCAATCCCTTCCTGGTCGAGGCGCTGAAGAACAGCCTGTTCATCGCCACCACCAGCGCGCTGCTCGCGGCCTTCTGCGGCACGGGCGCGGCGCTCGGGCTGCAGCGCGTCGGCGCACGGACCCGGGCTCTGTTCGACGCGCTGCTGGGCGCGGCGATCGTCGTGCCAGGCGTCGTCATCGGCATCTCGACGCTGGTGGCCCTGGTGCAGCTTTTCGCTGTCGTCAATCCGTTCCTCGCTTCGCTCTGGCCGACAGACCAGCCGCCGCGGCTTTCGCTGGGCTATGGCTCGATCATCGCCGCGCACGGCCTTTTCTCGATGGCGCTGGTGACGATGATCGTCGGCACGCGGCTGAGCAGCCTCGACCGCAATCTGGTCGAGGCTTCGAGTGATCTCTACGCCACGCCGCTGACGACGTTCCGCTCGATCGTGCTGCCGCAGATCATGCCGGCGGTGATCGCGGGCTTCCTGCTCGCCTTCACCTTCTCCTTCGACGACTTCATCATCGCCTTCTTCGTCGCCGGCGCTCAGACGACGCTGCCGATCTATGTGTTCGCCTCGATCCGGCGCGGTGTGACGCCGGAAATCAATGCCATCGCCACGATCGTGCTCTGCGCGTCGGTCCTGCTCGTGCTGCTAGCGCAATGGCAGCTCGGCCGGCGGAAGCCACCGCCTTGAGAGACCAATCCATGATCCTGAAAGACCGTATCGCCGTGGTGACGGGCGCCGGGTCGGGCATCGGCCGCGCCGGCGCGATGATCATGGCCAGGGAAGGGGCGCATGTGGTCATTGCCGACCGCGATCCGGCGGCCGGCGAAGCCACCGCTTCCGACATCCGCGCGGCTGGCGGCCGGGCCGAGGCGGTCGCCACAGATGTCAGCGACGATACGGCCGTCGAAGGCCTCATCGAGGGAACGCTCGGCAGGCATGGCCGGATCGACATCCTGCACAGCCATGCCGGCATCCAGGTCGGCGGCGCGCTCACCGAAGTCGGCACCGACGGGATGGACGCCTCTTGGCGGATCAACGTGCGGGCGCAATTCCTGGCGGCCAAGACCGTCATGCCGGCGATGATCGCGCAAGGCGGCGGTGTCATCCTCAACACCGCGTCCAATTCCGGCGTGTTCTACGACCGCGAGATGATCGCTTATGCCACCTCCAAGCACGCCGTTGTTGCGATGACCCGGCAGATGTCGCTCGATTATGCCAAGCACAATGTGCGCATCAACGCGCTCTGCCCGGGCTGGGTCGACACGCCGTTCAACGCGCCGTTCATCACCCAGATGGGCGGGCGCGACGCGATCGAAAACTATGTCCGTACCAAGATCCCGATGGGGCGCTGGGCGAGCGTGGAGGAGATCGCGGAGGCGATCCTGTTCCTCGTCTCCGATCGCTCGTCCTTCATGACCGGCCAGGCGCTGGTGGTGGATGGCGGCGAGAGTATCGGCTGATCTGGTCCAGCAATGCAGGCTTGCGCCGGCGGCGATGATCGGTCAAACGATAACTCCACCCCAGTGAGACCCGTCATGCAGGCTGCAGAACAGCGATACCGCGAAAGGCATCCGGTTTTTGCCGGCGGCATTTGTTTTGCGCGCGCGGGATATCACTGATCATGCGCTGCTGCCGCCACGAGAACCTGCAGCGCGCGGAGGAGACCAAGGTCGGCTCGCATGTCGTTCGCGACGGCTGGACCGAAGGGGTGCAAGGCGCGCTGACCCGGCCTTCGGCCGGTCAACAGGCGGGCGCCCGTCCTCGGATAACGCAGCTTAGATAACGCCCTACCGGAACGGACATGCCCGCCGAAGCGATCTCTCCTTCGTACGGACATGACCAATGCCTGACAATCTGAACACCTCATTTCCCGGCGCGGACACGCAAAGCTGGCTGAAAACGCACGCGATCAACGAGGTCGAGTGCTTCGTGCCGGACATCAACGGCGTGCTGCGCGGCAAGACCCTGCCGGTGGCCAAATTTCTGAAGTCGCTCGACGACCGCGCGCTCTATCTGCCGAGCAGCGCCTTCCTGGTCGCCATCGACGGCCGCTATTCCGGCTCCATCGACGAAGGCTTCGCCTACCAGGATCCGGACATGCGCATGGTGCCGGACGTTTCGAGCCTGTGCCTCGCGCCCGGCAGCGCCGGCAAAGCCTACGTTTTCGCCGACACGTTCCACATGGACGACCGGCCGTGGATGGCCTCGCCGCGCCATGTGCTGAAAGCCGTGCTCGACCTTTATGAGCGGCGCGGCTGGCGGGCGGTGGTGGCGCCGGAGCTCGAGTTTTACCTGACGGCGCCCAACCCAAACCCTGACCAGCCTTTGAGCGCGCCGATCGGACGCAACGGCCGGCCGGAAAGCGTGCAGCATCCATACGACATGCAGGCGATGGAGGAGTTCGAAGCGGTGACGCGGCAGCTCTATGAGCATGCCGCCATCACTGGCCTACCGGTAGAGACGCTGATCCATGAATCCGGCACGGCGCAGCTTGAGATCAATCTGCTGCATGGCGATCCGCTGACGCTTGCCGACCAGGTGCTTTTGTTCAAGCGCCTGGCGCGGCAAATCGCGCAGGCCAACGGCATGCACGCCACCTTCATGGCCAAGCCGATCGCGGCGCAGGCGGGCAGCGCGATGCATCTGCACATGTCGATCGTCGACAGGAAAGGCGAGCCTTTGTTTGCCGGCGACAACGGCGAGGACAGCGAGATGTTCGTGCACTTCATCGGCGGCCTGCAGAAATACATCCCTGAAATCATGCCGCTGTTTGCGCCGCATGCGAATTCCTACCGGCGCATCCGGCCCGGCCACAGCGCGCCGGCCAATATCGAATGGTCGCACGACAACCGTTCCTGCGGCCTGCGCGTGCCGCTGGGCGGGCGCGCCGCGCGCCGCATCGAGAACCGGCTGCCCGGGGCGGACGCCAATCCCTACCTTGCCATGGCCGGCTCGCTGATCGCCGGCTATCTCGGCATCGAGGAGAAGCTTGCGCGCTCGGAGGAGGCCTTCGGCAACGCCTATAAGAGCAAGAGCACACTGCCGAAGACGATGGAGGAAGCGCTTGATCGTTTCGCCGCCTGCGAGCCCGTGCGGGCGCTGCTCGGCGAGGATTTCTGCCAGACCTATCTGCGCGTGAAGAGCGTGGAACTTGACCTGTTCCAGAGCGTCGTGACGTCCTGGGAACGCGACCATCTTCTGCTCAAGGTGTGACCATGGCTTCGCGTTCGACAGGTTTCAATTCCGGTCTCGACATCGACAAGTCCTATTATGTCGCCACCGCCAACCCGGCGCCCGACCATCCGGCGCTTGCCGGCGATATCGAGGCCGATCTGGTGGTGGTTGGCGGCGGCTGCACGGGTTTGTCGGCGGCGCTGCATGCGGCCGAGCGTGGTCTTGACGTGGTGCTGCTCGAAGGCGGCAAGATCGGCTGGGGCGCCTCGGGCCGCAATGGCGGCCAGATGATCCCCGGCCTGCGAAAGGGCGCCAGGGGCCTGGTCAAAAGCTTCGGGCCGGAACGGGCAAAGGCGCTGTTCGATCTGGCCTTCGAGGCGCGCGGGCTGGTGATCGATATCATCGAGCGTCACGGCATCGAATGCGACTTGCGCCAGACCGGCCATCTGGTCGGCGCGGTCAGCGCTTCGGATATGCGCGACTTCGACGAAGAGGTCGAATACCTCGCCAAGGTGATGAACTTGACCGATGTCGAGATCCTGTCGGCGGCTGAGGCGCGGCAGATGGTCGACACACCCTATCAGGGCGCGGTGTTCGAGCGGCTCGGCGGCCACATGCATCCGCTCAACTACACGCTGGGGCTTGCCCGCGCCGCCACCGCCGCCGGCGTCGTCATCCATGAGAACTCGGTCGCGGTGCGGATGGAGCGCGAGCCGTCCATCCGTGTGTTCACCGACAAGGCCTCGGTACGCGCCAGGCATGTGGTGTTGGCCGGCGATGCGCTGCTGAAAGGGCTGGAGCCGCGCGTCAACAGCCGCATCATGCCGGTCGGCAATTATATCGTCGCCACCGAGCCCTTGGGCGAGCGCAATGTCATCCCGGCCAATGTCGCGGTCTCGGACACGCTGTTCGTCGTCAACTACTACCGCATGTCGGCGGACGGACGCTTGCTGTTCGGCGGCGGCGAGCGCTACACGCCGTCGCCGCCGGCCGACATTGCCGGCTTCGTGCGGCCGCATATGGAAAAGACTTTTCCGCAGCTCAAGGGCTGCCGCATCGACCATGCCTGGGGCGGTCTGGTGTCCATCACCACGTCGCGCCTGCCGCATGTCGGGAATTACGGCGAGGTCTATTTCGCGCATGGCTATTCCGGCAAGGGCGTCATCCTGTCGACGCTGTCGGGCAGGCTCCTGGCGGAAGCGATCACGGGCGATGCCTCGCGGCTCGACCTGTTCTCGGCGCTGACGCCGCTGCCCTTCCCGGGCGGCACGGCGCTGCGCGGCCCGCTCTATGTGCTCGGGATGTTGTGGTATGCGATGCGCGATCGGCTCAGACACTGACGCTGGCTTTCCTGCCCCCGGCGTGGCTAATGTCTCCGCGCCAGGGACGAGTCCCCCGGCGTTCGCCACTTAATCGAAGGCAGCTCACAGGTCGCAGCAAGGGGCAGATCTATGAATATTGAGGCGGGCCGCCTGACCAAGAAGGAGCGCCACGAGCTGATCCTGTCGGAGGTTCGGCGCTCGGCCTCGATCCGCATCTCGAAGCTTGCGCGCCGCATCGGCGTCGCCGGCGAGACCATCCGCCGCGACCTGATCGAGCTTGGCGATGCGGGGCTCATCAACCGCACCTATGGCGGCGCCACCATTTCACTGGTGACGTCGGAACCGGTGATCGCTGAACGCGGCCTCACAATGGTCGAGGAGCGGGCCCGTGTCGGACGAGGTGCGGCCGGACTGATCGAGAAAGGCAGCATCGTGATGATCGACGGCGGATCGACCACCTACGAGGTCGCGCGCAGCCTTTCGCAACACGGCCGGGACCTGACGATCATCACCAACTCCGTCGGCGTCGCCTCGGTGGCCGGCGCCAATTCCAGCTTCCGCGTCATCCTTTGCCCCGGCACCTATGACAGCCGCGAGGCGGCCGTGCTTGGCGAGGACACGGTCGAGTTCGTGCGCCGCTACAATGCCGACGTCGCCATCATCGGCGCCTCGGCGCTGAACGCCGAAGGGCCGAGCGACATGATTTCGGGCGCTGCGGCGGTGAAGCGTGCGATGATGGCGCGGTCGCTGTCGACCATGCTGGTCGTGACCAACGACAAGTTCGGCCGCAGCGGCCTCGAACGCGTCTGCGCGCTGAGCGAGATTTCCGATGTCGTCACCGACAGCGAGCCGGCAGCCGAGATGCGCGCAGCGATCGACGAGGCAGGCGGCGAGCTGCACGTCTTTGCCGAGAGCTGAATAGGTTAAGCGTCGCGGTTTGTCAGCGCGATATGGCAGCAGCCGGAGCCATGGCCCGGTGTCCAGGTGACATTGTCGAAGCGCACGCCGGTTGCCTCGAACAGGCCGCGGTCGAAGGCGCCGGCGATGCGGCAGAGCGTGGCGAGCTTCTCCTCGCCGACGCCGGCCTCGATCCAGGCATCCTTCAGCGGGCAGCGCTTCACCTTGAAGGCGATGTGGCCAGGCCCGCGCTCGACATCGGTCGGATACATGCGCCCGCCATCCGGGCTGACCGCCAGAAAGGCCTCGCCGATCGCCGGCGCATTATTGGGGCCGAAGCCGGCGAACGCCGCAGCCGCGACTTCCCGGCCGCGCTTCTCGATGCTGCGGATCATGACCGCCTCGGCTTTCTCGGCGCCAAACTCGGCGGTCAGCTCGTCGAGGAAGAGACGATAGAGGTCGGCCCGGTTGCGGAAGGCGGAGTCGAGCTCGCGCGACAGTTTTTCGGCTCTGGCTGCTTCGGGATCGGTCATGCTGTGTCCTGATTTTGTCGTTTGACCATGATCTGTCCGCAAACCGGTTCCCACTTTGGAGGATCATGGTCGGTTCCTGGTCAATCTTGGCGTCGCCTCGACCAGCGCCTTGCCGATCGCCGATTGCGGGTTGGCAATGATGGCGCGGGCATCGCCGCTCTCGGCGACCCGGCCGGCGTCGAGGATGACGACGCGATGCGCCACGGCACGGATGACGCCGAGATCATGCGAAATGAACAGATAGGCGATCCGTTCCTGTCTTTGCAGGTCGAGCAGCAATTCCAGGATCTGGCCCCGCACCGAGACGTCGAGCGCCGACACGGCTTCGTCGAGCACGATCAGCGACGGCCGCGTGGCGATGGCGCGGGCGATCGCCACGCGCTGGCGCTGGCCGCCGGAAATCTCGTGGATGGCACGAGCCGCGAGACTCGCATCGAGGCCGACGCGTTCCAGCAGCGCCGCGATATGGCTGGGGCGCTCGGCGCGTGTGGCAATGCCATGGATGCGCAAGGGATCGTCAAGCACGCTCGCCACCGTGGCACGTGGATTGAAGGCGGCGAGCGGATCCTGGAACACCATTTGGAGACGGGCGCGGCGCGCGCGCAGCGTGGTGCCCGACAGCGCGAGGAAATCCGCGCCTTCGAAGTCGATGCGGCCGGCATCGGGCTCGATCAGCCGCAGCACCAGCCTTGCGATCGTCGATTTGCCGCTGCCGGACGGGCCGGCGAGCGCCAGCGTCTCCGCCAGGCCGATCTCGAAGGAGACGTCGTCGACCGCCGCGAAGGGCTTGCCGCCGCGACGGTAGCGTTTGGCCAGATTCGAGACCGCAAGCACGGTCATGCCGACGCGCCTTGCCGGTGAAACAACGGCTCGGTATCGAGGCCGAGATGAGCGTCGAGCAGCGCGCGCGTATAGGCATGGCGCGGCGCGTTGAGGATCTGGTCGGTCTCGCCAAGTTCGATCAGCTCGCCGTGGCGCAGCACTGCGATTCGGTCGGCAAGCGTGGCGGCAAGCGCGATATCGTGGCTGATGAAAAGCAGCGTCATGCCGTCCTCGGCCACCAACCGGCGGATCAGGGAAACAATCTCGGCCTGGACGATGGTGTCGAGCGCGCTGGTCGCTTCGTCGGCGATGAGCAGCTTCGGCCCGGCCGCGATTGCCGCCGCGATGGCCACGCGCTGCTTCTGGCCGCCAGAGAGCTGGTGCGGGTAGGCATGTAGGATGGCGTTCGGGTCCGGAAGGCGGACGCGGTCGAGGAGGGTCTTGGCTTGGGCGAAGGAGTCAGGCCAGCTGAGGTTGAGATGGGTGTGGACGACTTCGGCGATCTGCTTGCCGATTGGCATGACCGGATCGAGGCTGGACGAGGGGTCCTGGAAGACGAAGCCGATGTCGCGGCCGAGACGGGCAGGTTTATCGTGAAGATGAAAAGGCTGGCGCTCTACGGCGCCCCCCTCTGTCCTGCCGGACATCTCCCCCTCCAGGGAGGAGATTAGCTCGTAATCTCCGCCTTCGCCAATTTTCGAGGTCGCAAGAGGAGAGCCGGCGACGGAACTGCCCATCTCCCCCTTTGAGGGGGAGATGTCCGGCAGGACAGAGAGGGGGGCCTTGGCGCCAGCGCTTGCCGGCAGGAACCAGTCTACCAGCCCGCCAATCTCGGCACCCCCCGCCAACAACCCCGCAACCGCTAGCGCCAGCGTACTCTTGCCCGAGCCGCTTTCGCCGATGATCGCCAGGCGCTCTCCGGCTTTCACATCCAGGCTGACGCCTTTCAGCGCCGGCACCTCGACCCTGTCGCGCCGATAGCGCACCGAAAGATCGCGAATCGACAGCAGCGCGGTCACGACAGGCTCCTGCGCACCGCGGTGCTCTCCACCACGCCTTCGCCGGCGAGGTAGACGCCGAGCACGGTCAGCACCAGCGCGATACCTGGAACGACCGACAAAAACGGCGCGGTGCGCAGCACCGCACGCCCCTCGGCGATCATGCCGCCCCAGGTGACGCGGTTGGGATCGCCGAGGCCAAGGAAGGAAAGCGCGGCCTCGGTGAGGATCGCCGCAGCCACGATCACCGAGGACAGCGCAAGCACCGGCGGCAAGGCGTTGGGCAGCACCTCGCGAAAGGCAATCTCAAGTGGATGCATGCCGATGACGCGGGCGCCGGCGACATAATCGCGCTCGCGGATCGACAGGACCTCCGCGCGCGCCACCCGCGCGGGTCCGGTCCAGGCGCCGAGCGCGATCGCCGCGACGACGACGCCGAGCGAAGGCCCGACGATGCTGACGAAAGCGAGCGCGAGCAGGAAGCTCGGCACGGTCTGGAAGGCGTCGGTGATGCGCATCAGCACGTCGTCGACCAGGCCACCGGCGAAGCCGGCCAAAGTGCCGACCACCGAGCCGATCAGGAGCGCCGCGGCAGCCGCCGCCAGCCCCACCGCCAGCGAGGTGCGGGCGCCATGGAACAGCTCGGCCAGCACGTCGCGGCCGAGCCGGTCGGTACCGAGCGGCAGCGACCAGTCCTGGAACGGCGGCAGCAGCGCCGGTCCGGCGATGGCCTGCGGGTCGCCGGGAAACAGCAGCGGCGCCGCCAATGCCATCACAATGAGCAAGGCGAGAATGATCGCGCCGGCGATCGCCTCCGGCGTGCGGAAGAAACGATGTAGGCGGTTCATGCGCTTGCCTCGCCGGCGCCGACGCGCGGATCGAGGACAGCGTAGGCGAGATCGACGAGAAGGTTGATGACGACGACGAGCACGGCGCTGACCAGGATGATGCCGAGCAGCAGCGGCGCGTCGCGTCCGGCGACGGCTTCCTGCGCCAGCCGGCCGAGACCCGGCACAGCGAAAACGCTTTCGATGACGACGCTGCCGCCCAGCATCTGCGCCGACTGCAGGCCGAGCATGGTGACCAAAGGGAGGAGCGCGTTGCGGGCGACATGGGCAAGCACGATGCGCCGGCGCGGCAGCCCCCTGGCGCGGGCGGCGAGGATAAAGTCCTGCCGCCAGGCCTCGGTCATGCCGGCGCGCATCATGCGCAAATAGAGCGCCAGATAGATGAAGCCGAGCGCCGAGACCGGCAACACGAGATGAGTGGCGATGTCGGCGGCGCGCGCCACTCCGGTTTTGCCGGAGGCGATGGTCTCGATGCCGCCGATCGGCAGCCAGCGCAAATCGACGGCGAAGACGACGATGAGCACCAGGCCGAGCCAGAAGCCGGGCACGGCATAAAGCGCCAGCGAGCCGATGGAGAGGAAACGGTCGCGGAAACTGCCAGGCCGCGCACCGGCATAGATGCCGAGCGCCGAGCCGAGGCCGAAGGAGAGCGCGGTGGCACTGCCCATCAGGATCAGCGTGGTCGGCAGGCGTTCGAGGATGGTTTCGCGGATGGGCCGCGAGAAGGTGACGGACTGGCCAAGGTCGAGATGCAGCAGCGCCCAGAGATAATTGGCGAGGCGCGTTAACTCCGACTGGTCGAGGCCCCAGCGGTGGCGCAGCAATTCGATCATGCCGGCATCGCCGCCGGTCGAGACGATGTAGGCGTCCACTGCGTCGCCGGGCGCGGCTTCGAGCAGCAGGAAGCTGCCGATGACGACGATGAGGAGAACGAAGACGCTGCCGACGAGGCGACGGCGCAGGAGGCGGAGGGCACGGGTCATGGCGAAGCCTGGTTGAGGCCAAACCACGGACGTTGCGCTCTACGGCGCCCCCCTCTGTCCTGCCGGACATCTCCCCCACGAGGGGGGAGATCAGCTGTCTCGCCGGCTTTCGCCAACCGCAGATGCTGCAGGATTGAGCGGGGCGCGGAAGCCGCCAATCTCCCCCCTTGTGGGGGAGATGTCCGGCAGGACAGAGGGGGGCGCGAAGGAACTCTCACCGTGGAAGCTGAGCACCCGATCAAGCGATGTGCAAGCCTTGGGAAAACGTTAGCCCGCCAAATAGGTGTCCGCCCAGTTCGATACTGCCCAGCGCGGGTTGTTGGCGATGTTGCCGACCGTGTCGCGGGCGACGGAAATGAAGCTCCACTCCGCCACATTGATCAGCGGCAAATCGGCCGCTACCTTCTTCTGGAACTCCTTGTAAAGCTCGGTTCGGGCCGCTGTATCCAGCGTCTCCGATGCTTTCGCGATCAGCGCGTCGAGGTCGGCGTTCTTGTAGCCGCCCTGGTTGGAGAACGGCACGCCGTCGGGAATGCCGCTCTGCACCAGGATGGTGGTCGAGATTGCCGGGTCGCCGCGGAACACCGGCGGACCGACGGCGAGGTCGAAGGCGTGATCGGTGTAGACGGCCTTGATGTGCGCGGCGGAGTCGTTGTTGACGATCTCGGCGTCGATGCCGATCGCGGCGAGCGCCTGGCGCAGATAATCGCCGAACTGCTTCGTCTCGTTGAAGTAAGGCGCCGGCAGCAGCTTCAGCGCGAAGCGCTTGCCGTCGTCGGCGCGCTTGTAGCCGGCTTCATCCAGCAGCGCATTGGCCTTGGCGACATCGAAAGGATAGGTCGGCACGTCGGCGGTGTAGAATTGCGGATCGTTCTTCGGCACCGGGCCGGTTGCGGTCGCGGCGTAGCCGAGGAAGATCGTCTTGATGACGAAATCCTTGTCGATGGCATGCGCGATCGCCTGCCGCACTTTCAGATCGGCCAGTTCCTTGCGGCGGTGGTTGATCTCGACGACGAGCTGGTAGGTCAGCCCCTCATAGCCCTTGGTGATGACCTTCAGGCCTGGCACCTTGGAGATGCGGTCGAGGTCGGCGAGCGGGACGGCGGAGAAGGCGGCGAGCTGGATCTCTTCGGCTTCCAGCGCGGCCGCGGCCGAGGTGCGGTCCGGCAGCACCTGATAGACGATCTCGTCGAGATAGGGCTCGTCCTTGCCCCAATAGGCGTCGTTCCGGGTCAGCCGGTAATACTGGCCGGCCTTGTACTCGGCGAATTTGAACGGACCGGTGCCGACCGGCGCGTTGTTGGCGGGGTTGTCCTCGATCTTGCCCACCTCATAGAGGTGCTTCGGCACGACGCTCGACAGCGCCGGCAGCGCATTGCGGATCAGCTGGAACGGCGTCGGCTTGGCGAATTTGAAGATCGCGGTGAGATCGTCCGGCGTGTCGACGGCGGCCAGGTCCTTGAACACGGTGCGGCCGAGATTCTGCAGCGGCTTCCAGATCTGCAGCGCCGAGAAGGCGACGTCGGCGGAGGTGAAAGGCTTGCCGTCATGCCATTTGATGCCGTCGCGCAACTTGAAGGTCACCGACAGGCCGTCCGCCGCGCCTTCCCAGGAAAGCGCCAGGCGCGGCTGAAGGCCGTCTTTGCCGTCGAAGGAGGCTTCGGCCAGGGTCTCGACGATCTTGCTGGAGATGAAGAAGACGCCGTTGGAAGCGACGATAGCGGGGTTGAGGTTGCGCGGTTCGGAATCGGCAGCCAGCACGAGGCGGCCACCCTTCTTCGGCGTCTGCGCGAAGCCGATGGTCGGCAGCGCGGTCGAGGCCAGCAGCAGCGCCGAGCCGGCCAGCAGGCTGCGGCGTGAAATCGTCAAATCGGACATCGCTCAAACTCCCCTCTTCGCGCCGTGACAGGCGCGGCAATCCGGTGATTATGGCCCTTGGCAAAGGTTTCGCCAGAGACGGATTTGGCGCATCATGGCTTGGCTTTGAAATTTCCGTCCGCTGGACCAGCCAGCCGAAAGAGGCTCTCATGCTCTTATCTGGCAGGACCAGATTACGGAGCGATGGGATCGGGATTTGGATTAGAAGCCTGCCTTTGGCGCGAAGTGATCAATTCTGGCTGGACCAGAGCGGCCAAAAGGATGCAGATTTAGCCAACAGCCATACATCGTGACGTTCGGCGCTCCTGCGGCCGATGAAAAATAGGGAGAGGCAGATGAACATCGCTCCGGGCAAAACCGAGGTCAGCAATGTCCCGTTCGACCAGGCGCGGGTGGACCGGCTGATGGAAGAGGCCGGTATCGACGTGCTGTTCGCCACGTCCAAGCACAACACGCAATATCTGCTCGGCGGCTACAAGTTCATCTTCTTCGCGGCGATGGACGCCATCGGTCACAGCCGCTATTTGCCGATCGTCCTTTACGAGAAGGGCGGGCCGGAACATGCCGCCTATATCGGCAACAAGATGGAAGGCGGCGAGCACCAGAACCATCCATTCTGGACGCCGACCTTGCACGCCGCCTGCTGGGGCACGCTCGATGCCGCCAATCTGGCGGTGGAGCATGTCAAAATAATCGGCAAGACGGCGGCGCGCATCGGCATCGAGCCGGGTTTCCTGCCGTCGGATGCCTACACGCTGATCCGCAAGGCGCTGCCGGATGCAAAGCTGATCGACGCGACCGACATGCTGGAGCGTATGCGCGCCATCAAGACCGAGGCTGAGCTGGAACAACTGCGCATCGCTTCCGAACTGATAACCGATTCCATGCTGGCGACGATTGGCTGGGCGCGCGAGGGCACGAGCAAGACCGACATCATCGAGCGGCTCCGGCGCGAGGAGACCAATCGTGGCGCGCATTTCGAATACTGCCTGCTGACGCTGGGTTCCAGCCACAACCGCGCGGCGTCCAGCCAGGCCTGGAAGAAGGGCGAAGTGATGTCGATCGATTCCGGCGGCAACTATCACGGCTATATCGGCGACCTCTGCCGCATGGGTGTGCTTGGCGAACCGGATGCCGAGCTGCAGGATCTTCTGGCCGAAGTCGAAGCGGTGCAGCAGGCCGCTTTTTCCAAGGTGAAGGCGGGCACGGTTGGCGGCGACATGATCGCGCATGCGGAGAGTGTGCTGAAGGCTTCCAAGGTTGCGGCCTATACGGATTTCTTCGCGCACGGCATGGGGTTGATCACGCATGAGGCGCCGTTCCTGATGACCAATCACCCGGTCGCCTATGAGGGTACTTATGCGGCCAAGCCGCTGGAGAAGAACATGGTGCTGTCGGTCGAGACCACCATGCTTCATCCGACACGCGGCTTCATCAAGCTGGAGGACACGGTAGCGGTGACGGACAGCGGTTATGTGATGTTCGGAGATCGCGGACGCGGCTGGAACAGGGGCGGGACGGCAGCATAGCGTCGACGGCGCTCCCCCTCACCCGGATTGCCAGCCGAATTGCGAAGGGCAATTCGGGGCAATCCGACCTCTCCCCAAGGGGAGAGGAGCCTGTCAGCGTCGGCGCCAACCTCTTCTCCCCAACGGGGAGAAGGTGGCCGCGAAGCGGCCGGATGAGGGGCTGCGACGCTGAAGATCACGCACCCGCCTGCAGCAGCCTGAAATCCGGCAGATCGCGTAGCGCCAGCTCCGGGCCGGCCGGCGAATAGACGACGAAGAGCTGCATCGGCTGGCCACCGGTGTTGAGCGTCGAATGGAAGCGGCTTTCCGGCACGTAGATGGTGCAGCCGGGGCCGACTTTCGCCACCGCAGGATTTCCGTTCTCGTCCTCGACCATCTGTTCGCCATTGCCGGAGATGACGAAGATGATTTCCTCCGCGCCCGGATGGTTGTGGCGGGTGTGGCCTTGGCCCGGCGGCAAGTCGACGACGCCGCCGGAGAAGCGCTCCGCGCCGTTCACTTCCGGCGCGACGGTCAGCGACAGCTTGCCCCAGTCGAAGCCGAAGGCGCTGACATCCTTCGGATAGACGAAAACCTTGCTCCTATCGGCCATTGTCTCATCCCTTCTTTTTCTTTGCTTCTGTCTTCTGGTCGTGAAGCGAAACCGCCTTGAAATCCGCCGTCTGCCTGGCGATCGCCGCTTCGGCCGGCAGCCGTTCCATCGAGCTTGCGCCGTAAAAGCCATGCAAGCCCTCGCAGCGTTCGAGAATGTAGCGCGCGTCGTCGGGCATCGAGATTGGTCCGCCATGGCAAAGCAGGATGACGTCCTTGCGCACCGAGCGCGCGGCATCGGCAATGGCGTCGATTTCCTTCACGCAGGCGTCGAGCGTTTTCGCCGAGGTGGCGCCGATCGAGCCTCCTGTCGTCACACCCATATGGGCGACGACGATGTCGGCTCCAGCTTTCGTCATGGCGCGCGCCTCGTCGGGGTTGAAGACGTAAGGCGTAGTGAGGAGGTCGAGCTTGTGCGCCTCGGCGATCATGTCGACCTCGAGCCCAAAACCCGTGCCGGTCTCCTCGAAGCTCTGGCGCATGGTGCCGTCGAACAGGCCGACGGTCGGAAAATTCTGCACGCCGGAAAAGCCCATCGTCTTCAGCTCTGCGAGCAGCAGCGGCATGATAACGAATGGATCGGTGCCGTTGACGCCGGCCAGCACCGGCGTCTTCTTCACCACCGGCAGCACCTCATAGGCCATCTCCTTGACGATCTCGTTGGCATTGCCGTAGGCAAGCAGGCCGGCGGCCGAGCCGCGCCCGGCCATGCGGTAGCGGCCGGAATTGTAGATAATGATCAGGTCGATGCCGCCGGCTTCCTCGGCCTTGGCCGACAGGCCGGTGCCGGCGCCGCCGCCGACGATCGGCACGCCGTCGGCGATCATCTTGCCGAATTTTTCCAGGATCGTTTTGCGTGGAATGGCAGCCATGCTTGTCTTGTCTCACTTCTTGGCGATGTCGAGGAAGGCCTCCGCCGCAGCCTTGGCGAAGGCGGGGTCGTTGATGTGCAGGGGCAGGCGAGTGACGGTGCGGTTCCTGGTCGGACCGGTCGTGCGCTCAATGGCGTCAAACAGCTCGGCGTCGGCTTCCGGATCGAAGAAGGCGCCGCCTTCGATATCGAGCGCCGAGACGCCCTTCTCCGGAATCAGGAAGCGGACCGGACCGTCGCATCGGGCAAGGCGACCGCCGATCCATTCGCCGATCTTGCGGCACTCCTCGGCGGTGGTGCGCATCAGCGTGACATTGGGATTATGCTCGTAGAAGAGCCGCCCGCGATATTTTTCCGGGATCGTCGGCGGCGCCCAGAAGTTCACCATGTCGAGCGCGCCGACCGAGCCGACATAGGGCAATTTCGTGCGCGCAATCGCGCCGAAGCGATCCTCGGTCGCCGGCAGCACGCCGCCTAACAGGAAATCGCAGATTTCCGTCGTGGTGATGTCGAGGACGCCGGCAAGCAGGCCGCTGTCGGCGAGCTTCTCCATCGAGCGGCCGCCGGTGCCGGTGGCATGGAAGACCATACAGTCATAGTCGGGGCGCAATCGGTCGACGATCGCCGTCACACAGGGCGTGGTGACGCCGAACATGGTGAGCCCGAGCGCCGGCTTGCCGGCGGCGGCCGAGGCGGGCTTCGCCGCCATGCCCGCGATCGCCTGGGCGGCATTGTGCAGCACTATGCGGGAGAGCCTGTTCAGTCCCGCCATGTCGGTGACCGACGGCATCATGATGATGTCGGAGATGTCGACGTAAGGCGCGGTATCGCCGGAGGCCAATGTCGAGACCATGATCTTCGGCAGGCCGAGCGGCAGCGCCCGCATGCCGGCGGTGACGATCGAGGTGCCGCCGCCGCCGCCGATGCCGATCGCCCCGGCGATGTCGTTACGTGACTGGATGAAATTCGCGAAGGCCGCGCCCATGCCGGCAACGGCGGCCCCGCGATCGTCGATGCCGAGAACAGCGCCCGCTCCCTTGGGATGATGCGCGGCGACCTCGCTGGCGGGGGTATCCACCGGGACGGTCGCGCCGCGCGTGCCGATATCGACACGGACGACCGCGCCGCCGGCCTTGGCGACGGCATCGGCCAGGAAGGCGAGTTCCTCACCTTTGGTGTCGGCGGTGCCGATCACATAGATACGCTTCATGGATGCGTCTCTCGGCTGGGCGGGCCGGAGATAGCGATGCTTAACGCATGAGAGCCTGTTGCTCTTCGGCGCCCCCCTCTGTCCTGCCGAACATCTCCCCCACAAGGGGGGAGATTGGCTTGCCTTGATGCCGCCGCTTCTCCTGCGACGCTCAAGATTGGCGAAAGCAAGCCGGAAATCCGATCTCCCCCCAAGTGGGGGAGATGTCCGGCAGGACAGAGGGGGGCGCCGTAGAGCGTCAACGTGGCCAATCCGGGAGCCATTGCAAATTTTTGAGACGCGCGTATCGTATTGATATGGATGTCTCACGTCAACAAGCCGCCTCCGCCGATGATGCCACGCAGGCGCCGGCCGCAGAGAAGGGGCCGCGCGCCCGCACGAAGAGGCTGATGCTGGAAACGGCGACGAGGCTGATGCAGTCCGGCATGACCCCTTCGGTCAGCGAGGTCGCGGAGGCGGCAGAGGTGTCGCGCGCCACCGCCTACCGCTATTTCCCGAGCCAGGCGGCGCTGGTGCAGGCGGTGGTCGATCAAGGGCTCGGCCCGATCCTCACCTGGAAGTCGGCATCCGACGATGCCGAGCGGCGCGTGGCGGACCTGTTCGCCACCGCGATGCCGCGCATCGAAGCCTTCGAGGCGACGTTCAAGGCGGCGCTGAAACTGTCCCTCGACCAATGGGCGCGGCGCCAGGCGGGCACGCTCGGGTCCGAACCGGCCTTCATTCGCGGCCATCGCGTCGACCTGTTGAAGGATGCGGTCGCGCCGCTCAAGGGGCGCCTGAAGCCGCGCCAGTTGAGGCGCCTGGCCCAGGCGCTGTCGCTGATGTTCGGCGTCGAGGTGGTCACGGTGCTGAAGGACATCTGGGGGCTGAACAGCGCCGAGATGATGTCGGTCGCGCAGTGGGCGGCAGGCGCCTTGGTGCGCGCCGCGATGACGGAATCGGAGGCAAAATCGGCAGGAATGGCTACGGCGCCTGAGGCGACGATCGGTTAAATCTGGTTCGACCAGATTGTAGGGACAGTTTTGAATGTTAATTGAGGTGGGCGGCTCGCCACAAGGGCTCCGCGTATCAAGGAGTAGGAAAAACGAGGGAAAACAGGCAGATGCAATAATGGTTGGCTCGTTCGTCCGCTTCTGGCCTTCCAAGAAAGCGCTTGACGCCAAGCTGAAATTGGTAATACCAGATTTAGG
The DNA here is from genome assembly GCF_006439455.1 of Mesorhizobium sp. B2-9-1. Lineage (NCBI taxonomy): Bacteria > Pseudomonadati > Pseudomonadota > Alphaproteobacteria > Hyphomicrobiales > Phyllobacteriaceae > Mesorhizobium > Mesorhizobium sp. B2-9-1. The sequence goes on from NZ_VFTP01000015.1 coordinate 27,169, forward strand.
ACCGATAAAGCGGATCAAAGTGAAGGCTGCGATCCATTTCCGACAGGGTGGGAGGCCTGGAACCGGAGAGGTGCCATCACAGGAGGAACTACCAAGGCCGGCTTCGCCGCCGGCTCGCATGAGACGGTAGAATGCGCACAAGGGAGGAAAACTATGCGCAAGATTGTGACCAGCGTGATTGCTGGTATTGGGCTGGCGCTTGCCTGCGGGACATCCGTCCGCGCGCAGGATAAGGAACTCACCATCTTCTGGGCGGAATGGGATCCGGCGAACTATCTGCAGGAACTCGTCAACGACTACACGGCCGAAACCGGCGTGAAGGTCACGGTTCAGACAACGCCGTGGCCCGACTTCCAGACCAAGGCCTTCACCGAGTTCAACGCGCATGGCGACGCCTACGACATGGTCGTCGGCGACTCGCAATGGCTGGGCGCCGGTTCGACGCAAGGCCACTATGTCGACCTGACCGACTTCTTCAACCAGCACAAGCTTGGCGACGTGATGGCGCCCGCGACCATCAAATATTACGCCGAGTACCCGGGCGGTTCCAGCAAGTACTGGGCAATCCCGCTGGAAGGCGACGCGATCGGCTGGTCCTATCGCAAGGACTGGTTCGAGGACCCGAAGGAGAAGGAAGCCTTCAAGGCCAAATACGGCTACGACCTCGCGGTGCCGACGACCTATGCGCAGCTGCGCGACATCGCCGAGTTCTTCCACCGTCCGGACCAGAAGCGGTACGGCGTGGCCATCTACACCGACAATTCCTATGACGCGATGGCGATGGGCGTCGAAAGCGCCATCTTCAGCTATGGCGGCGATCTCGGCGACTACGCGACCTACAAGGTCGACGGCATCACCAACTCCAAGGAAGCCGCCGCCGGCCTCGACATGTACAAGCAACTCTACAAGTTCACGCCTCCGGGCTGGGGCAAGACTTTCTTCGTGGAAGACAACCAGGCGATCACCGGCGGCCTGGCCGCGATGAGCATGAACTTCTTCGCCTTCTTCCCGCCGCTGGTGAACAAGGCCACCAACCCCTACGCCGACGTCACCGGCTTCTTCGCCAATCCGGCCGGCCCGGACGGCAAGCGCTTCGCCGCGCTCGGCGGCCAGGGCATCTCGGTCGTCTCGTATTCGAAGAACAAGGACGAGGCGATGAAGTTCCTCGAGTGGTTCATCAAGGACGAGACCCAGAAGAAGTGGGCCGAGCTCGGCGGCTACACCTGCAGCCAGGCCGTGCTGAAGTCCGAAGCCTTCCAGAACGCGACGCCCTACAACAAAGCGTTCTACGACACGATGTTCATGGTCAAGGACTTCTGGGCAACGCCTGAATACGCCGAAGTGCTCGACCAGCTGAACCAGAACATCTATCCGTTCGTGGTCGGCGGCAAGGGCACCGCCCAGGAGGCGCTCGACAAGACGACCGCCGACTGGAAGGCGACTTTCACCAAGTACAACCGTTACAAGTAAGCATCGCAGTCAGAATGCCGGAGGAGGTTTCCCCCTCCGGCATTCCTGTTTTCAGGAGACAAAGTTGGCTTCGGTAGCCCTTACCAATCTTGATCCAGCGTCCAGGGCCGCCGCTCGCGGCTGGTCCGATCTGACCATCCGCAACCTGTTCATCATCCCGACGCTGGTCTTTCTGATCGTCTTCAATATTTTCCCGCTGATCTATTCGCTCGGCTATTCCTTCACGAACTTCGCCGCGAACCGCAGCGAACCCTGGCAGTTCGTCGGCTTGCAGAACTATCGTGAGCTGCTGAGCGACGATCATATCTGGTCGAACTTCGTCATCACCGCCAAATACGTGATCGTTTCGGTGGCTGGGCAGATGATCGTCGGCTTCGGCCTTGCGCTTCTGCTCAACCGCAGCTTTCCGATGAAGGGCCTGGTCACCACGCTTCTGCTGCTGCCGATGATGATGTCCGCGGCGGTCGTCGGCCTGTTCTGGCAATTGCTCTACAGCCCGTCCTGGGGACCGATCAACTATGTCTTCGGCCTTGGCGACTTCGCCTGGCTCTCCAATCCCGACAGCGCGCTCTATGCAGTCGCGATCACCGATATCTGGATGTGGTCGCCTTTCGTCATGCTGCTGTCGCTCGCCGGTCTCTCGGCCGTGCCGCAGCATCTCTACGAGGCGGCCGCGATCGACCGCGCCGGCTGGTGGTACACCTTCACTCGCATCACCTTGCCGCTGGTCTCGCCGATCCTTTTGATCGCGCTGATCTTCCGCACCATGGAAGCCTTCAAGACCTTCGACATCGCCTACACGATGACCACCCAGCCGACCGCCGAGCTGATCGCGATCCGGCTCTACAAGCAGGCCTTCCAGCAGTGGGATACGGGCAAGTCCTGCGCGCTGGCCTACATCGTGCTGATCATGGTGCTGGCGATCACCAATCTCTACGTAAAGTATCTCAACAAGGTGAAGGAGCGCTGACATGGCCGCCGTCCGCACTTCTTCCGAGGTCGCCTTCAACCGCATCGCCATCGCCGCGGTGCTGATCGCGACGCTGATCTTCCTGGCACCGATCTACTGGATCGCCTCGACGGCCTTCAAGCCGAAGGAGCTCGCCGTCAGCGTCCCGCCCACCGTGCTGTTCGAGCCTGAGGTGACGCCGTTCGTGCGGCTCTTCACCAAGCGCGTGCAGATGCAGAAGCCCGTCGACCCGCAAGTCTACGATGCCGCGCCCTGGTGGGAAAAACGCATCTATGACGGCGGCGAGCGGGTTCTCAAGGTCGGCAAGGACGTGCAGCTTTCGCAATATCCCGACCGGTTTATGAACAGCCTGATCGTGGCTGTGATCAGCACGGTGCTGGCGGTGGGCATGGGAACCTTCACCGCCTATGGCTTCTCACGCTTCAAGATCGCCGGCGAGGCGGACCTGCTCTTCTTCATCCTGTCGACCCGCATGCTGCCGCCGGTGGTGGTCGCCATTCCGATGTTCCTGATGTACCGGGTCGTCGGGCTTAACGATTCGCATATCGGCCTGATCATCCTCTATGTCGCCTTCAACCTTTCCTTCTCGGTCTGGCTGATGAAGGGCTTCATGGACGAGATCCCGAAAGAATATGAGGAGGCGGCACTCGTCGACGGCTACACGCGCATGCAGGCCTTCTTCAAGATTGTGCTGCCGGAAGCGGCGACCGGCATCGCCGCCACCGCGGTGTTCTGCTTCATCACCGCCTGGAACGAATACGCCTTTGCGCTGATCATGACCAACCGGCGCGCGCAGACGGCGCCGCCCTTCATCCCCTCGCAGATCGGCTCCGGCCTGCCGGACTGGACGACGATCGCGGCAGGTACCTTCCTGTTCCTGTTGCCGGTCGCAATCTTCACCTTCCTGCTGCGCAACCATCTGCTTCGCGGCGTGACGTTCGGAGCAATCCGCAAATGAGCTTTCGCTCCACCAACGAGAAGTACCTGCTGCCGGCCTCGCAAATCCTCATGGTGCTGGGCATCGTAGCGCTCTGCCAACCATGGAGCCTCGGCCTGCATTCATACGGTGTGACGATCATCCTGATCGGGCTGATCGGCTTCAACGTCACGTCCAAGATCGCACCGGAGCAGAGCGAGGAAACCGGCGCCGCGACGCATGAGGGAGCCCGCCAGTGACGCAGATCGAACTTCGCGGCATCGAGAAATTCTTCGGTGCCGTCCAGGTCATCCATAATCTGAACCTGGCCATCGCCGACAACGAGTTCATCGTGCTGCTCGGCCAGTCGGGCTGCGGCAAGACCACGACGCTGCGCGCCGTGGCAGGGCTGGAGACGATCGACCAGGGCGACATCCTGATTGACGGCAAGCCGGTGCAGCACCTCAAGGCTGCCGACCGCGACATTGCCATGGTATTCCAGTCCTTCTCGCTCTATCCGCATATGACGGTGTTCGAGAACGTCGCCTTTCCGCTGCGTGCAATGCGCATGAGCAGTGGCGAAGTCGACAAGTCCGTGCGCGAGGTCGCCCGGGTCCTGCGCATCACCGATCTGCTCGACAAAAGGCCGTCGGCGCTCTCGGGCGGCGACATGCAGCGCGTGGCCATCGGTCGTGCGCTGGTGCGGCGCCCGAAGGCGATGCTGATGGACGAGCCGATCGGCGCGCTCGACGCCAAGCTGCGCGAGGAGATGCGCGCCGAGATCAAGCGTCTGCACGTCAAGCAAGGCTCCACCACGATCTACGTCACCCACGACCAGATCGAGGCGATGAGCCTCGCCGACCGCATCGTCATCATGCATGAAGGCTTCATCCAGCAGGTCGGCACGCCAGACGATGTCTATTCGCATCCGGCAAACCTGTTTGTGGCGCAGTTCGTCGGCAGCCCGGTGATGAACATCGCCCAGGCCAGTGTCGCGGATCAGGCGGGCGCTGCCTCCGTGACCGTCGGCGATGCGCCGACTGGCTTCGAGTTCCCGCGCCATCTCCTGTCCAGGCTCAACGGGCATGCAGCCAATGGCGGCCTGACGCTCGGCATCCGCCCGGAGGGCGTACTCGTGCGGCACGATGCGGCGCCCGGCTACATGCCGGTCGAGGCGAGCATCATCGAGCCGCTCGGGTCGTTCGACATTGTCGATCTCAGGGTCGGCTCCACGATGCTGCGCGCCCGCACCAAGGCGGGCTACGTCTCGGGCCCCGGTGAGAAAGTCCATGTCCGCATCGATCCCGAGCAGGCGCACTTTTTCGACACGGCAAACGGCAAGTCGCTGGGAGTAAGGCTGTAATGGCCCATATCGAACTGAAGAACATCACCAAGAAATACGGCAGCCACACCGCGCTGACGGGTCTGAACCTCGACATAGCCGACGGCGAGTTCTTCGTGCTGCTTGGCGAGACCGGCGCCGGCAAGACGACGACGCTACGCCTGATCGCCGGACTGGATAAGCCGACCGAGGGGCAGGTTCTCATCGATGGTGTCGACGTTGCCGGATGGGGCGCGGCCGAGCGCGACGTCGCGCTGGTGCTGCAGCAATATTCGCTTTATCCGCGCTACACTGTGCGGCAGAACCTCGAATTTCCGCTGAAGCCGAAGATCCGTCGGCTGCCGGATGCCGAGATCAAGGACCGCGTCGCGCGCGCCGCCCGCACGCTCAGGATCGAACACCTGCTCGACCGCAAGACCGACCGGCTTTCCGGCGGCGAGATGCAGCGCGTCTCGATCGGCCGCGCCATCGTGCGCAAACCGCGCGTGTTCCTGATGGACGAGCCGCTGTCGGCGCTCGACGCCAAGCTGCGCGAGGCGCTGCGCACGGAGTTGAAGAACCTTCAGATGCAACTCGGCGCCACCTTCCTGTTCGTCACGCATGACCAGATCGAGGCCATGTCGATGGGCGACAAGGTCGGCGTGCTCAACCATGGCCGCATCGTGCAGACGGGCACGCCGCATGAGATCTACAACAATCCGCGCGACACCTATGTCGCGAGCTTCGTCGGCTCGCCGCCGATGAACCTCATCGACGGCAGACTGGTCGACGACCGCGCGGTGATGGCGCCGATGAATTTCGAACTGCCGCTCGCAATTGGGGCCAAGACTTTTGGGGGAGCCAAGGCAAGCGGCGCGACCGACGGTCGCCCGCTCGTCTTCGGCATCCGTCCGGAGGACGTCTATCTGGAGAGCGGGGCTCCGGTTGAGGCACGCGTGCACGATGTCGAGAACCACGGCGTGGAGAAGATCCTGACGCTGAGGGTCGGCGACACGATGCTGCGGGCCACGGTGCCGGCCAGGACCGACGTCGCGATCGAAGAGCCGGTGCGCTTTGCCTGGAATCCCGACAAGGTGGTGATGTTCGACAAAGGCAGCGGCGTCAGCCTGCGGCACGTCGGATAGAAGTCGGGCTTAGCCTGCAGTCTTATTTCGGCAGATAGGTCTCGTAAGGCGTGTCGTTGATCAGCAGGATCACGCATTCGGTGTCCGACAGGCAGGCGTCGTCATGCATTTCGTCGGCCTTCTGGGTCCAGTAGGAGCCGGGCGGCAACTCGACCTTGGTGGCTTCGCCGCCCTGCATCTGCCAGTGCGCCCAGAGACCCTTGATGACCACTGCGCGGTAATCGGCGGTGTGGGCATGGACGGGCGCGCGCCAGTTGCCGGGAACCTTCAGCAGCGTGCCGGCCGGTCCTCTTGCCCGTTCGCCCCATAGCGGGCCAAGGCGCTGAGGCTGGCCTGGCGCTTCGACGGCGTAAGGGATCTTGTCGGCCGGCAGGTAGCTGTCTTCCAGCGCGAAAGCCGGGCTCGGCAAGATGGCAAGTGCGGCAAGGGCAAGCGGTGCAAGATGATTGGGCATGGCGGTTTCCTCCGCCGGCCAGCTTATGCGGCCTCGGCCGACGCGGAATGACGCGGCGTCCAAAAGACTTGGCAATTCCTCCAGCCCGACAGCCGCGATCAGGATTGTTCGTCGCCGCTGGCATTGCGGAAATGGCTCGGCGCCACGCCCATCACCCGCTTGAAGGCGCGGCTGAAGGAGGCTTCCGAATCATAGCCCAATCTCGAGGCCGTGACCGAAACCCTCGTGCCGTCGCGGGTAAGCCATTGCCGCGCCTGGTGCATGCGCACGCGCAGCACGTATTTGGCCGGCGTCTCGCCGACCACGGCGGCGAAGCGCTGCGCAAAGGCGGAGCGCGAGGCGCCCATCATCCTGGCCAGCGCCTCGACCGTCCAGTCGCGCTCCGGCTGCAGGTGGATGGCGGCGAGCACCTTGCCGACATCGGGGTTGCGCACGGCGGCAATCCATCCGGTGGCGTCGCCGCAGCCGTTTTCCACCCAGGAGCGGATGATGGTGGCGGCCAGCACGTCGGCCAGGCGAGCAAGAATGCCGCCGGAGCCGACGCGGTCCATCGCCACCTCGCCGGCCATGGCGTCGAGCAGATGCTGGATACCGGGCGCGTTCGCCATCAGCTTATGCGCCTGCATCAGGTCGGGCATCATCTCCAGCAGCGGATGCGAGCCGTCGAGGTTGAAATGCATCGAGCCGCAAAACAGCAAGGTCTTGCAGCCGTCGCAGCCGTTCGAGACGTCGTAGATGTTCTCGCATACCGGCTCGATGGTGTAGCGGCCGATCGGCACCGGCGGCACGCCGGGCGCGCTTGCCAGCACATGCTCGTCGCCGCGCGGGATCAGCAGCGCGTCGCCCACCGAGAGCTCGATCCATTCCTTGGCCGGCGAGAACAGCCAGCAGCCCTGCTGTCCGATGAAATGGAAACGCGCGGCCTTCTGCGCGGAGAAGGAGACGGCCCAGGGCTCGCCCAGCACGCAGCGGCCATAGTCGACGCCATCGAGGCGCAAGCCACGCAACATGTCGGTGAGCGGGTCGCCCGAAGTCTCCAAAACCGATTTGGACGAATTGTAATTCATTTCGGCGTTTCTAGCATGGAAACTCCAGATAGTCACTCCCTATGTTGCACTGCAGCCAAATGTTGCGCTGCAACTCACCGGAGATTTGCCATGACCGAGCCCGCCACAGGCGCCATCGACGCCGCTGTCCTCGACAGAACCGAACCTGAAGAACGAAGTGAGCCTGCGTGGGCCGCGGTGGTCTCGCTGGCGCTCGGCGTTTTCGGCCTGGTCACCGCCGAATTCCTGCCCGCCAGCCTGTTGACGCGATTGGCGCAAGACCTGGGCGTCAGCGAAGGCGCCGCCTGACAGGCGGTGACCGCGACGGCTGTCGTCGGGGCAATTGCCGCGCCGACCATGGCGATCGTTACCAAGCGGCTCGACCGCCGGCTGGTCATGTGGATCCTATCCGTCCTGCTGATCGTCTCCAATCTCGTCGCCGCCTTCGCCTCATCGCTCACCATGCTGCTTCTTGCCCGTGTCGTGCTGGGCGTGGCGCTCGGCGGCTTCTGGTCGATGTCGGCGGCCATGGCGCTCAGGCTGGTGCCGATGCGGCTGATGCCGCGCGCCATGTCGATCATTCTCACCGGCGTCTCGGTCGCCACCGTCACGGCGGCTCCGGTCGGCGCCTATGTTGGCGATATCTGGGGTTGGCGTACCGCCTTCATGATCGCCGCAGTCGTCGGCGGACTGGCGCTTCTGGTGCAGCTCGCCACCCTTCCCAGCCTGCCGCCGACGACCGTGGCAAGCTTCCGCACGCTGGTCGAGGTGCTGAAGCGGCCCATGATCCGCATCGCGTTGCTGGTAGTGCTGCTGGTCGCCTCCGGACAGTTTGCCGGCTTCACCTATGTGCGGCCGTTCCTTGAGACAGTTCCGGCGATGCCGATTGAGACCATCTCGCTGGTGCTGCTCGCCTATGGCATTGGCGGCTTCTTCGGCAATTTTGCCGGCGCGTTCCTGGCCGAGCGCAACCTGAAAATGGCCGTGGGCCTGGCGCCGCTGCTGATCGCCCTCTCGGCGGCTGTGCTGCTTGCGCTCGGCGCTTCGCCGATTGCGGCGGCGGTCGCCGTCACCGCCTGGGGCTTTGCCTTCGGCGCCGTGCCGGTCGGCCTGCAGACCTGGCTGGTGCGCGCCGCGCCCGACCAGGCTGAAAGCGCCGGCGGGCTGATGGTCGCGACCTTCCAGGTGGCGATCGCGCTGGGCGCCATCTTCGGAGGGCTGCTGGTCGATCACGCCGGCGTGGCCAGCGCTTTCGCCTATGGCGGCGTGGCGACCTTGCTGGCGGCGCTGGTGGCGTTCCTGATGGGGCCCAAGCAGGCCGCCGCGTAGCAAAGACCGCTTGCCCTTGCGAGTATCGGCCCGGCGGCTCTCACGAGCGCCGGGCTGTTAATTCTAGCTTCAAGCCGAGCGGCCGTCGAACTCGAACACCTCGATTGCGGTGAGATCGACATCTTCCAGGCAGTTGATGTTGATATAGGCGGACCGTTCGTTGCCCTGGCTGACGTCCTCGGCGAAAGGATGCACGCCGCAGGTGCGGCAGAAGCGGTGCGCGATTTGAGTCTTGCCGAAGGTGTAGCGGCCGAGGTCGTCGCCCCAGGCGACCAGATTGAGTTTATCATGCGGCACGGCCCACAGCAGCGCCCCCTTGCGCCGGCAGATCGAGCAGTTGCAGCGCACGGCCATGCCGAGCTCGCCCTCGACCTCGAACGCCACCTTGCCGCAGTGGCAGCTGCCTTTGTACAGCATCAGCATCTTTCCATCGCTGGCAGGGTGCAAAGGCACGCTTGCCGGGTTATCTCTTTGCCGGCCAACACCAGGCCGCACGCCCTAAAGACGTTGCAATTTTGCAAGGCCCGACATCGAAAATGCAATCCGTCCGCGATCGCCTCGAAATCATCCTGTCACGTCTTGCCAATCGGGCGGGGGATGAGAAGGTCTATACGAAGCTCTATGCCGAGGCCGCGCGGGCAGCCGCCGAAGCGTCCGATGCCCGCCGCAAGGCCGGCGTCAGCCTTGGGCCGCTCGACGGGCGCATCGTTTCGATCAAGGATCTGTTCGACGTCGCCGGCGAACCGACAGCGGCCGGATCGCTGATCCGCGCCAGCGCCGAACCGGCGGCGCGGGACGCGGCGATCGTGCAGAGGCTGCGCCAGGCGGGCGCCGTCATCCTCGGCAAGACCAACATGACCGAGTTCGCCTTCACCGCGATCGGCGACAATCCGCACTATGGCACACCGGGCAACGCTGCCGATGCCGGCCTGATCCCGGGCGGCTCATCGTCTGGGGCGGGCGTTGCGGTCGGCGAGGGCACGAGCGACATCTCGATCGGTTCGGACACCGGCGGTTCGGTGCGCATTCCCGCCTCGCTCAACGGCATCGTCGGCTTCAAGCCGACGGCGCGGCGCGTGCCTTTGACGGGCGCCTTTCCGCTGTCGATGACGCTGGATTCCATCGGTCCGCTTGCCCGCAGCGTCGCCGATTGCGCGATTGCCGATGCGATCATGGCGGGAGAAGAGCCGGCGGCGCTTCAGCCGGTTTCGCTCGCCGGCCTGCGCGTCGGCATTCCACGCGGCGTGCTTTTCGACGAGACGCAGGAGCAGGTCGCCGAAGCTTTCGAGGCCTGCATCGACAGGATCGGGCGGGCCGGCGCCCGTGCAGCCGATTTGTCCATCGACGATCTCATCGCCGAGATGCGCGCGGCAACCAGGCGCGGCACGATCGCGTCGATGGAAGGCGCCGAAATCCATGCCGATTGGTTGGCGAGCGGCGCCTCGGTGCCGGTCGATCCGCATGTCACCGGGCCATTGACGCGCGCGCTGGCTGTCCCTGCCTCGGCCTACATCCGGACGATCCGCCGCCGCGCCGAACTGGCCGCCTTGATGGACGAACGGCTGGAGGCGGTCGATGTTCTGGCATTGCCGACCGTGCCGATGGTCGCGCCGTCCATCGCCGCCATGGCCGGCGACGAAGAACTGCGCGACAAGACGGAAGGGCTGCTCTTGCGCAACACGCAGGTCGCCAACCAGTTCGACCTTTGCGCGATCTCGCTGCCGATGACCGGCACGAAACTGCCGGCCGGATTGATGCTGGTGGGCAAGCACGGGCATGACAGTCATCTGCTGCGCATTGCCGCCGCGGTCGAGACTTTGCTTGGCCGTTGATTGCGGAGGCCATCAGGATGCAAGTCCGGAAAGGCTGGCGGGAATCTCAGGTCTGCACCTGTCGCGATGTTCGCCTCGGAACTATTCGCCGACCGGAAAGCGCCGCCGGTAGTGCTCTATCACTTCCGGATTGCGCAGGTTGACCGGCAGCTTGCCGGCGAGCACCAGCAAGGCCTCGCCGGCGGCGCCGACACCCATGCGCATCATTGATTCCTCGGTGATGCCGGCCATATGCGGGGTGACGATGACGTTGTCGAAGCCGAAATAGGGATGGTTCGGCGGCAGCGGTTGGGTCGCAAAAACGTCGAGCGCAGCGCCGCCGATGCGGCCGGCACGCAGGGCTTCGATCAGCGCCTCATCATCCACCACCGGGCCGCGCGAGACATTGATCAGCAGCGTGTTGGGTTTCATGCGGGCAATGCGCTCTCGACTGATGAGGCCGCGCGTTTCCTGCGTCAGCGGGCAGCAGAGCACGATGATGTCGCTCTGCTCGACCAGCGCATCGATCGACAGGAAGCCGACACGCTCGGGCGCGGGGCGCAGGCTGCGCGTGGTCGCCACGACATTGAGGTCGAAGCCGTGCGCGGCGATGTGGCCGACAGCCTGGCCGACCGCGCCGAGGCCGACGATGCCGATGGTCTTGCCGGCCAGCTCGCTGGTCGAGTTGGCGTGCTCGCGGCCGGCAAGCCAGCCCTTGGCGCGCAGGTCGCGGTCCATCATTCGGAAGCGCCGCAGCAGGGCAAGTGTCACGAACATCACATGCTCGGCGACCGAGCGGGCGTTGACGGCGGGCACGTTCGCCACCAGCACGCCGGCGGCGGTCGCGGCCTCGACCGGGATCATGTCCAGCCCGGCGCCGTGGCGGATCGCGGCGCGCAGGCTCGAAGCACCCGCAAACAGCTCCGGCGGCAGCGGCGCGCGCACGATGACGATGTCGGCGTCGCTGGCCTCCGCGGTCAGTGTCTTGGCATCGAGCGCGGAAGCGATCGCAAGCCGTCCGGCGCCGGCCAGCATCGCCGTGGCGCGAGGATGCAGCGGATGCGTCGACAGTATCTTGCGCATGGGGTTCCATTCCCGCATTTGTGCGATGCCAAGCTAAACGTCTGGCTGCAAAATGCTCAAGGGCATTTCGCCGTTTCACGGAAACGGAGAACTGCCCTGTCTCTGTGGGTTCACTTTCGGACGGAAGGCTACGCGAAGGTGCCGAACCTGACCGTCCACACTTTCCTGAAATTGCTCAAGCCTTCTCGAGCGCAGCGCTTTTCGGCTCCATTCCGCGGCCTTCGATAATCCCCTTCCAGTAGCTCTCGGCGCCCTGCAAATGGGCATTCATCAGGGCCTGGGCGAGGTTGCCGTCGCGGCGCAACAGCGCTTCGTAGATCTGGATATGCTCGGCATGCGAACGCACCGAGCGTTCGGGATCGTTGAAATAGATCGGCAGGCGCTGCTCGCCCATCAGGTAATAGACGCTGCAGATATTGTGGAAGACGCTGTTCTTGGTCGCGCGCACGATCTCGAGGTGAAACTCGCGGTCTTCCTTGGCGAGGCCTTCGCCGGCGGCGATGCGCTCTTCGGAAGCCTTCAGGATTTCGCGCAGGCGCTCGAAGTTCTCCTCGGTGGCGCGCGAGCAGGCAAGCTCGGCCGCCTTGATCTCGTGGATCTTGCGCAACTCGACGGTTTCGTAGATCTGCACCGGATCGAGCGGCAAGCCGGCGCGGGCGAACAGCGCCAGCGCTTCCACGCTCGCCTGCTTGGTGTCGATATAGATGCCGGATTTGGCGCGGCGCTCGACGATGCGCATGGCCTCGAGGATGGCGAGCGCCTCGCGGATCTGGCCGCGGCTGACACCGAAATGTTCCGCCAGCTCTCGCTCGGAGGGCGTGCGGCCGGACTCCTTGTCCGAGTTGGAAAAGAGATAGGCGGCGAGTTCCGCGAGAAGGTTCTTTTCTTTCATCGTCAAATACGTTGCGCGTGCGCCTCCAGGAATCGCTCGGAGATGGTGAATCCCAATCCAGGCTTTTCAGGGATCGCTATCATACCGTCCTTCGCCTCGACAGTCTCCTCGACGAGGTCGTGGATCATCGGGTTGGCGCCGAGCGAATATTCAATGGTGAAGCTGGCGGGTGAGGCGGCACACACATGCAACCCGGCAAAGAAGCAGGGCGCGCCGGCCCATAGATGCGGCGCGAATCGCAGGTTGAAGGCGCTGGCGATGGTGCCGATCTTCATCGCCTCGCTGATGCCGCCGCAGAAGGCGGGATCCGGCTGGAAGATGTCGGCCGACTTCAGCACAGCCAGATCGCGGAAGGCATAGCGCGTCGCCTCGCTTTCGCCAGTGGCGATCGGCGTCGATCCCGAGGCGCGCACGTCGGCCATGCCCGGCTTGTCGTCGGCGGTCACCGGTTCCTCAAACCAGGCAAGGTCGAGATCGGCGGTGAGGTTGATGAAGCGCTTGGCCTCGGCGACGGTATAGGTGCCGTGCGCGTCGACCATCAGATCGACGTCGGGACCGATCGCCTGCCTTGCGGCGCGCACGCGCGCGGCCGAGGCATGTGGGGCACCATCCATGGCGCCGATGCGCATCTTCAGCGCCTTGAACCCGCCCTTGGCGATGTAGGATGTCAACTGCTCGCCGATGGCGTCGGCTGAGGCCCAGCCGCCCGAGGCATAGGCCTGCATGCGCTCGACCTTGCGGCCGCCGAGCAGCCGCCACACCGGCTGCCCCAGCGACTTGCCGAGGATGTCCCACAGCGCGATGTCGACGGCGCTGATCGCCGCCACACTCATGCCGCGTCGCGCCAGCTGCGGCATGGCATGGCCGGCATGCGCCGCCGTCTCATGCCGCACGCCGTTGTAGAGCATTTCCCAGATGATGCCGATGTCGGCCGGATCGCAACCGATCAGCTGCGGGCCGATCTCGTGGTTGAGCATATGGACGAGCGCGCCATAGCTGCCAGCGCTGCCGGCGGCGTTCTTGCCCTCGCCCCAGCCGACAAGGCCGTCAGCGGTCTCGATGCGCAGAATGGCGGCGTCGAACGTCGTCACCTGACCGAAGTCGCTGCGATGCTGCTTCGCGACTTCGATCGGGATACGAACCCACCAGGCCTGGACGCTCTTGATGCGCATGTTTTCCCTTCGGCCCCTCCGCCCGCCGGGTGGAAGGGACAGGTTTCGATCGGAGGCCTACTTGATCAGCGGCAGCAGCGTTTCGGCGGTGATGCGCATCTGGTCGGTGTAGAATTTTTCCGTGAGCACGCTGGAGCCGTGGTCCTGGATGAATTTGAGCTGCTCGGGCGAGATGTCGACCGGATTGCGCTCGACCATCTCCGGATAGGGCGCCGCCGGCGTGCGGTCGACGGGCGCGACGAACTCGTTGGTCAGCGCGCCGTCATAGCCGACTTCCTTCAACGTGCGCACGATCTTCGGCCAGTCGATCTGGCCAAGGCCGGCTGCGAAGCGGTTGTTGTCAGCGACATGGAAATCGAACAGGCGCTTTCCGACCTGACGGATCGCGTCATAGACGTTAAATTCCTCCATGTGGATATGGTAGGCGTCGAGGCAGACGCCGCATTCGGGGCTCACCGCATCGGCGAGCGCCAGCGCCTGGGCGCCGCGGTTGAAGAGGTAGGTCTCGAAGCGGTTGAGCGGCTCGACGGCGATCCTGACGCCGACCTTCTGGGCATGGCTGAAACATTCGCGCGTGGCATCGACCACCCAGCCCCATTCCTCCGCCTCGGTGCCGTCCGGCACGACCTTGCCGACGGTCGCGGGCACCAGCGTGATGATCTCGCCGTCGAGCTCGCTGACCATGGTGAGCACGTCCTTGACGTATTGGACGGAGCGCTCGCGCTGGCCCTGGTCCCTTGCGGCGAGGTTGCGCTCGCCGAGCATCAGAGTCACCGAACCCCAGCAGCGGATGCCGTGCTCCTTCAGGAGCGCGCGCGTCTCCTTGGTCTTGTACTGCTCGGGCTCGCCGGAAATCTCGATCGATTCGTAGCCGAATTTCTTGATGCGCTTGAGCGTCACCTCCAGCGGTTCCGCCCGCATCCAATTGTGCGTCGAAAGATGCATGGTCTATCCTTCCCAGAATTCGCCTGTCACATTCTACCCCGCGACGCCTCCAGTAGAGGCGGGCGCATGATTCCTCCCCAAGGCGTTGCCAGCGTTTTCCTCGAAACTGGTTCGACCAATTGGGCCCTTCATGACCTCTACAGCAAATTTTCATGCACGGCAACAAGTGGGCGGCTGAAGCTCTATCGGCCGAGCAATAGTCTGATTTTACGTGGTAATTCCACTTATCTGTTTGCAAGCTCGGCTCGCCTCCGCGGTTTTCGGCCGCTTGACCGAATTCCGGGATTTGGTAATACCAGAATGGCGCAATGCATAGACGCCGACAGGGTTGACCAAACAGGCTGGCCCTCATTTCAATAGGCGCTATGCTTGGTCGCGAAAACAAACGAGGGAGGATGCCGATGCCGACGACGATGAAGGGCCCCGGCCTGTTTCTGGCGCAGTTCGCGGGCGACGCCGCGCCATTCAATTCGCTGGGTTCCATCACCAAATGGGCAGCAGGGCTGGGCTATAAGGGCGTGCAGATCCCGAGCTGGGACGCACGCCTGTTCGACCTCGAGAGGGCAGCGTCGTCGAAGGCCTATTGCGACGAGGTGAAAGGCGTCTGCGCGGATGCAGGCGTCGAGATCACCGAATTGTCGACGCATCTGCAGGGGCAACTGGTCGCGGTGCATCCCGCCTATGACGCGCAGATGGATGGCTTTGCGCCGCCATCGGTGCACAACAATCCCACCGCACGGCAAAAATGGGCTGTCGAGCAGATGAAGTTCGGCGCCAAGGCATCGCGCAATCTCGGGCTGAACGCTTCGGTGTCGTTCACCGGCTCGTTGGCTTTCCCTTACCTTTATCCGTTCCCGCAGCGCCCGGCCGGCCTCATCGAGGAAGCTTTCGGTGAACTCGGCAAACGCTGGAAGCCGATCCTCGATGTCTATGAGGACAATGGGGTCGATGTCGGCTACGAGATCCATCCGTCCGAGGACGTGTTCGACGGCGCTACGTTCGAGATGTTCCTCGACGCGGTCGGCGGCCATAAGCGCTGCAACATCAACTACGACCCGTCGCATTTCCTTTTGCAGCAGCTCGACTATCTCGAATTCATCGACATCTACCACGAGCGGATCAAGGCGTTCCACGTCAAGGACGCCGAGTTCAACCCGACCGGGCGGCAAGGCGTCTATTCCGGCTATCAGGGCTGGGTGAACCGTGCAGGGCGCTTCCGCTCGCTGGGTGACGGGCAGGTCGATTTCGGCGGCATCTTCTCCAAGCTCACCCAGTACAATTACGATTCCTGGGCGGTGCTGGAATGGGAGTGCTGCCTGAAACATCCCGAGGACGGGGCGGCGGAAGGGGCGCCTTTCATCCAGCACCACATCATCCGGGTGACGGAGAAGGCCTTCGACGATTTCGCCGCCGGCACGACCGATAAAAAGCTGCTGCGGGCGATGATGGGGATTTGACTGCAGCTCCCTTGAGGAGGTTCGGCCGCAGGTCCGGGTGGGGTTGAATCCCAAGTCGCAGCGGACTCTTATACCCCCACCCCGACGCTGCGCGTCGACCCTCCCTACAGGGGAGGGTGAGGAACTAAAGAGAGAGGACAAGAATGGTCGGCGCATCGAAGTCGGAAGCGGGAGGCGGCCCGATCCGCTATGGCATGGTCGGCGGCGGGCAGGGCGCCTTCATAGGCGCGGTGCATCGCATCGCGGCGCGCATGGACAACGACTTCGTGCTGGTGGCCGGCGCGCTGTCGTCGGATCCGGCGCGGGCCAAGGCATCGGCCGAAGAACTCGGGCTCGATCCCGCGCGCAGCTATGGCTCCTACGCCGAGATGGCCAAGGCCGAAGCCAAGCGTCCCGACGGTATCGAGGCGGTGGCGATCGTGACGCCAAACAACGTGCATGTGCCGGCGGCGAAAGCCTTCCTCGAGGCTGGCATCCACGTCATCTGCGACAAGCCGCTGGCGACCTCGCTGGCCGAGGCGAAGAAGCTTGCCGGCCTGGTCGAAAAGACCGGCAAGGTGTTCGTGCTGACGCACAATTACACCGCCTATCCGATGATCCGGCAGGCACGCGAGATGGTGGCCAAGGGCATGCTCGGCGACATCCGCATCGTGCAGTCGGAATATCCGCAGGACTGGCTGACCGAGGACCTTGCCGCCACCGGCCAGAAGCAGGCCTCCTGGCGTTCCGACCCCAAGCAGGCAGGCGCCGGCGGGGCGCTCGGCGACATCGGCACGCATGCCTATAATCTCGCCCGCTTCGTGTCCGGGCTAGAACTGGACACTTTGTCAGCCGATCTCGACGCCTTCGTGCCGGGGCGCCAGCTCGACGACAATGTCAACGTCATGCTGCGCTTCAAGCCAGTCGGCAAGTCGCATCCGGCCAAGGGCATGATCTGGGCCAGCCAGGTGGCGCCCGGCCACGAGAACGGGCTGAAGCTGCGCATCTACGGCTCCAAGGGCGGGCTGGAATGGGTGCAGGCCGACCCGAACTATCTCTGGTACACGCCGTTCGGCCAGCCGAAGCAGCTTTTGACGCGTGCCGGCGCGGGCGCGATGCCCGTGGCTGCGCGCGTCAGCCGCGTGCCGTCCGGTCATCCGGAGGGCTACCTTGAAGGTTTCGCCAACATCTACCAGGAGGCCGCGCGCGCCATTCGGGCGGCGCGCAGGAAAGGCGGCAAGCCGGCTAAGGATGTGGTCTTCCCGACGGTCGCGGACGGCGTCGAAGGCATGGCCTTCATCGAGGCCTGCGTGAGGTCGTCGAAGAAGAATGGGGCGTGGACGAAGCTGTAGGGAATCCCCCTCACCCGGATTGCCAGCCGAATTGCGAAGAGCAATTCGGGGCAATCCGACCTCTCCCCGAGGGGAGAGGAGGTGGCAGGCGCCGGCGACAACCTCTTCTCCCCTTGGGGAGAAGGTGGCCGCGAAGCGGCCGGATGAGGGGGAGTGCGGCCCGCTAGCGCAAATGGCTGGCGGCAAGCGGGGAGGGGGTGTCGATGAAAATCGGCATGTGCATGTTCTTGTGGACCACCAGCGTCTCGAAGAAGCACGAGGCGCTGCTCAAGGACATCAAGGCGACCGGCTTCGACGGCGTCGAGATACCCGTCTTCGTCGGGGTGCCCGACGACTATAAAAAACTTGGCGCGATGCTCGACCACATCGGCCTGGAGCGCACCGCTGTCTCGGCCATGGGCGATCCGGCGATGAACCTGATCTCGCCGGACGCCGCCACCCGCAAGGCCGGCATCGACTATATGAAATGGGCGATCGACTGCAGCGCAGCCCTCGGCGCGGACACGCTCAGCGGACCGCTGCATTCGACACTCGGCGCCTTTTCCGGCCGCGGGCCGACTACCGCCGAAAAGAAGCGCTCGGTCGCCTCGCAGCGCGCCATCGGCGACCATGCCGGCAAAAGGGGCGTGACCATCGGGCTCGAAGCGCTCAACCGCTTCGAATGCTATCTCGTCAACACCATGGCCGACCTGTCGGAACATGTCGACGCGATCGACCGGCCGCACATCAAGGCGATGTACGACACGTTTCACGCCAATATCGAGGAGGCCGATCCGATCGGCGCCTATACGAAGCATCGCCGAAATGTCGTTCATATCCACATTTCGGAGAATGATCGTGGCGTGCCGGGGCGCGGCAACATCCCGTGGAAGGAGACGTTCTCCGCCATCCGGAAAAGCGGCTACGACGACTGGCTAACCATCGAATCCTTCGGCCGCTCGCTGAAGGACCTGGCGGCGGCGACCAAGGTGTGGCGCGATTTCGCCGAGAGCCCGGAGGCGGTTTATCGCGAGGGGTATCGGCATATCAGGGACGGGTGGAAGAACGCGGCGTAAGCTGCTCACTTTGTCATCCACGGGCGGAGCAAAGTCGTCCAACATCCGCCGTCGCGATCCTTCGCGCCCCCCTCTGTCCTGCCGGACATCTCCCCCACAAGTGGGGAGATTGGCGGCTTCGGCGCTCCGCTCAATCCTGTTACGTGGGCGATTGGCGAAAGCCGCGATGACGGCTGATCTCCCCCCAAGTGGGGGAGATGCCCGGTAGGGCAGAGGGGGGCGCTGTCCCGCCGACCTCTCCTTAGAAGCAGCAGTCCAACTACACCTGCGCCGCCTGCAGCCGATTGTAATCATGCAGCGTGCGGCTCAGCCTGCGGCGCAGGAAGTTCGAGATGTTGTCGAAGATGAAGACGACAAGCAGCGTCAGCAGAACCATGTAGAAGACGTTGGCCCAGTTCGAATTGGTGCGCATCGCTTCCCAGAGCTTCAGGCCGATGCCGCCGGCGCCGACGGCGCCGATGATGGTGGCGCCGCGGGTGTTGGATTCCCACTGGTAGAGCGTCTGGCTGATGAAGACCGGCACCACTTCCGGCAGCACGCCGTAGCGCTGCACCAAAATGCCGTTGGCGCCGGTCGAAAGCACGCCTTCGCGCGGCTTGTCGTCGATGTTCTCCAGCGCCTCGGAATAGGTTTTGCCCAATGTGCCGATCTCGGTGAAGAAGATCGCCGCACTGCCGGCCAGCGGTCCGGGGCCGAAGGCGCGGGTGAAGAACAGCGCCCAGATCAGCATGTCGACCGAGCGCATGAAATCGAAGAAGCGCTTCAGCACCTGGCCGAGCAGCCCGCTCGGCGTGATGTTGCGGGCGGCGAAAAAGGCAAGCGGGAAGGCGACGATGCCGCCAAGCAGCGTGCCGAGGAAGGCCATGACGATGGTCTGCAACAGCTTCGTCCAGACATCGCCGTGCTGCCACTGGGCGTTGTTCCAGATGTTGTCGGCGGCCAAGGCGAGGTTTGAGGTGCCCGGCCTGAGCTCTGGCCCGGAGGCGATGAGCGAGATGACCTCGCCGGTCGACTTGCCGAAGAAGGGCGAGCGCGTGTCGAAGACGAAATTGGCCCAGCCGAGGAAGCGCTTGCGCACCTTGACGCGATCGACGGTGACGCGCACCTCGCCGACAAAGCCCATCTTGGCGACGATCTCGTCGTCATGGACGGTCACCCAGTCGGGCACCGGGCCTGTAACCACCGGCTTGCCGCCGGTCAGCGACACCGGCACCGTCTGGCCGTTGGCGACGATCGTTGCCCTGACCTTGTCGAAGGTGACGGATTTGTCCCGACCGTCGATCAGGACGGTGAAGGTGCCGTCCGGATTCTTGATCACCCAGTCGGGATCAGGATGCTCGCCGAGCGCCGAGAAGCGCGGATATTTCGGCGTGATCTCGGGCTGGTCGAGCCGGAACTCCGGCTGCAAATCGTAGCTGATCCATTGCGACAGGAAGAGCGGCAGGCGCTCCCAGTGCGACTCGCGCAGCACCTGCGGCAGGCTGAAGAACCACAAGGCATAGGCGAGATAGAGCACGGTGCCGGCGATCAGCAGCAGCGGCCAGAAACGCTTGTAGGCCGGCCGCTGGAATATCTGCGGATGGCGGTCTTCGATGGCGCTCAGTTCAGAGGCGGTCATGGCCATAGCTTACTCTTTGGTCCTGACCATGATCTTGTCCGAAAACCGGCATCGATTTTTCGCTAACGCGGTCCTTCGGTTCGGGATCATGGTCACGCGCTCATCAGGAAAGCCTGCTCGCCGACGAGCTTGCGGCGCAGCCAAGCGGAGAACTGGTCGACGAGGAAGATGGTGACGAAGAGCAGGAGCACCATCGCCAGCGTCTTGGCGCCGAAGCCGCGTGAAATGGAAAGCTTCAGCTCCTCGCCGATGCCGCCGCCGCCGACCGCACCCATGATGGTCGAGATGCGCACGTTGATCTCGATCCGAAGCAGCGTATAGGACATGAAATTGGGCAACACCTGCGGCAGGTCGGCGAAGCGCACGCGCTCGAACCAGTTGGCGCCGACAGCGCGCAGGCCCTCTTCCGCGCGCATGTCGATGTTCTCGTTGATCTCATAGAACAGCTTGCCCAGCGCGCCGATCGAATGCAGGCCGATGGCGATGATGGCGGCGACCGGGCCGATCGAGACGATGGCCGCGAACAGGCCGGCGATGACGATCTCGGGGAAGGCGCGCAGCAATTCCATGAAGCGCTTGACGATAAGCCGCAGGATCGGGCTCGGCGTCAGGTTGCGCGCGGCGATGAAGGAGAAGGGAACGGCGAAGACGAAGCCGATGAAGGTCGAGACCAGCGCCACGTTCACCGTGGTCAGCATAAGCTCGAAATATTCGGGGATGTAGAAGCCGCCCCAGACATAGACGCGGCCGAGCGGGAAGTTGAATTCCTGCGTGCCCTTGTCGCTGGGCGAGGCGATGTCGAACAGGGCGCGCCAGACATCGTTCCAGTCCTTCGGGACCAGCCAGCTCAGGAAATCGAGGATGTGCGGCAGCCGGTCGAAGAAATGCCCGGCATTGGCTTCGTCGGCGAACCACATGGTGGCGCACATGGCGACAAGCAGCAGGCCGACGCCGAGCGCGGTGTAGAAACGTCGCAGCGAGGTCTGGCGCCGCCAGGCGTCGGCCTGCTGGCGGGTGGCGTCGGAATGAAGTGTCGCTGATGTCATGATCGGGACATGCAAAAAGGGCGGCGTCGCCGCATCGGCCCGAAAATCGAAATCCCGATCTTCGGAAAAAGCCGATGCGGCCATTCAAAGTGCTAAAGCGTACTTTGTGCGTCCAACTGGACGCACGCCGCTTTAGAGGAAGCCGCCGCCCTTTCTGATCTTGCCGTCAGCCGCCGATGGCGGCTTTGCGGGCTTCGACGATGACGCTGTAGAAGTCAGGCTTCACCGGGACGTAGCCGGTGAAATCGCCACCCTCGACGCCTTCGAAGCAAGCCTTGTCCTTGGCCGGCAGCGCGGTGAAGAAAGCGGTGAGCTTGGCGGCCATGTCGTCGCCGAGCGCGGTGCGGACAACCAGCGGGCCGTTCGGGATCAGGCCCGAGCGCCACACTTCGACGAAGTCGTTCGGGTCGACGGCGCCCTTGGCGACTTCCTTGTGGAAGGTACCTGAGGTGTAGCCGTTCTTGAAGTCGCCGATGCCGGAGGAATCGTCCACCGCCACGTCGACCTTGCCGTCGCGCACGGCCAGCACGTTGTTCTCGTGGCCGCCGTTGAACTGGGTCGAGGCGAAGTAGGTTTCGTTGGAAGCGCCGGTGTCCTTCGGAATCTGGGTCAGCGGGATCAGATAGCCGGAGGTCGAATCCGGATCGGCATAGCCGAGCTTCTTGCCCTTGGCCGACTTGATGTCGGTGATCCCCGAGGTCTTCAGCGCCAGGCCGATCGAGAAGTAGCCGGTCGAGCCGTCGGTCTGCTTGGTGGTGAGGATCGGCGTGACTGCCTTCGGGTCCTTGAGATAGACGCTGGCATAGCCGGAAGCGCCGAGCTCGGCGAAGTCGAGCGTGCCGCCGAGCAGGCCCTGGATGACGCCGTCATAGTCGGCGGCCGGGAACAGCGACACCTTCTCGAAGCCGAATTCCGACTTCAGGTGATCGGCGAGGCACTGGTAGTTGCGCAGACGGTCGGTCTCATTCTCGCCGCCGAGGATGCCGACGCGGAATTCCTTGACGTCAGCGGCGTGCGCGGCGCTTGCCGCCATGGCGAGCAGCGATACCGCCCCAAAAACCATCTTCCTGAACATTTTGTCTCTCTCCTGTTGCTCCGGCTGCGCCGGCGGCGTTCTGATTTTTCAAGTCTTGCCTTTGACGCTGGCGGGCGATCCGGGTTGCTCTGCTGAAATCCACGATTTGCCCGCACCGGCTGGGGCCGGGACGGTGGATTCAGTAGCCAGGAAAGGCTGGTTCGAGCGGTCCGGCGGATGCGGTGATCTTCGGCTTGATGGTCACGCTGGTCGACGTGATGGCTTCCGAGATCTCGGCGCCGCTGGCATCGGCGCCGTAGACGGTGCGCACGGCATCGCGGTCGAGGTCTTCCGGAGCGCCGTCGAAGACGACCTTGCCGGCCGCCATGCCGATGATACGGGTGCAATAGGCGCGCGCCGTGTCCAGCGTGTGCAGGTTGGTGACGACGGTGATGCCTTCGCGCAGATTGATGTCGCGCAGCGAGTCCATCACCACCTTGGCGTTGAGCGGGTCGAGCGAGGCGATCGGCTCATCTGCCAGAATGACCTTCGGCTGCTGCATCATGGCGCGGGCGATCGCCACACGCTGCTGCTGACCGCCGGACAGCGTGCCGGCCGGCTGCAGCGCGGTGCGGGCGATGTCGAGGCGCTCGAGCGCGGCCACGGCCTCGGCGCATTCGGTGCGTGTGAACATGCCGAGCAGATTGGAAACCGTCGAGCGATGATTGAGACGCCCGAGCAGCACGTTGGTCAGCACGTCGAGACGCGGCACGAGGTTGAACTGCTGGAAGATCATGGCGCAGTCGCGCTGCCAGCGCCGCAGCGGCGATCCCTGCAGGCTGGAAACCTCCGCGCCCTCAAAAAAAATCGATCCTTGGCTCGGATCGATGAGACGGTTGATCATGCGCAAAAGCGTCGACTTGCCGGCGCCGGAACGGCCGATGATGCCGACCATCTGGCCGCGCGGGATCGAGATGTTGATATCGCTGACGGCGGTGTTCTTGCCAAATCGTCGGGTTACGCCGCGGATCTCAAGCGTGGCCGATGATGCTGACATACCAAAACTCCAGTCCGTCGCGCTTCGCAGGTCTGTTAACCTTCGCTAGCGCAGGCCGATGAAGCTGGGGTGTCGGATTGATGTCAGTTTTGTTACGTCCCACAGGCTTGGAGATTCAAGCAAGCACCAGCAATTCCTCGAAATGCTTCATGTCCTTGAAGCTGCAGAAGGCCGGAGGCTTGAGCTCGATCACAGGAGCCTCGCGTTCGAGGAACGACAGGCAGTCATCGAACAGATCCTGCCAGGCCGCGGCTCGCTCGCCGCAGAGACGGCGGATCTGATAGGCGAAGGTGATGTGGAAGACATAAGCGTCGTGGTCCGGATGGCGGTAGCCGAACGGCACCGATAGCGCATCGCGCCACAGGCGCAGGATGCGCTCGTCCTCAGCGGAAGCACCGGCAACCGTAAGGCCGTTCGGCGTGATGCCGACGGTCTTGACGCGGAAGGATGGACAGGCCTCGAAGTCCTCCAGGCGCTGCAGATAGAGGCCGGTCATGTCGTCGATGCTGGTGTCGAGCGGCACGTCGGAGGGCCAGTAGGGGAGCCGGCGCCGGTACTCGATGATGCCCTGGAACAGGGTCATGTGCAGGCTGGAGATCGGGGTGAAGGCGAGGCGGTCCGCGTCGGGCATGGCGCGGATGCGCTCGCGCACCTCGATGATCGCGGCTTGCGAAGGCGAGCCGCCGACGAGGTGACTGACGACCGTGTTGCCCGGTTCGGGGAGGAAGTTGCCCGAGCTGTCGTAACGGGTGCCGAGATGCACCGGCGCCGTCGGGTTGGTGCCTTCGAAAAATCCGGCGAGCGAGGGTATGACCGTGGCGAACATCGCGATCTCCTTGGGGAGATGGCGTCCTGTCCGAGTCATGTGTCAACGGTGTGAATGGTGAATGGTGAATGGTGAATGGTGAATGGTGAATGGTGAATGGTGAATGGTGAGAAGGAAGGGCTTCGTTGCATTCACTATTGACCGGTTCACCATTCACCGCGCCTAGCCGCCATGCTTCTCCAGGAAAGCCTCCGCCGACAACTCGCGGAAATCGTCGAGCGCAGAGCGCAGCCTTGCATGATCCCAATCCCACCAGGCCAAAGCCTGGTAGCGCTCGGCGGTGCGGCGGTCGAAGCGCTCGCGGATCGGCTTCGCCGGCACGCCGCCGACGATTGTGTAGGGCGCGACATCCTTCGACACCACGGCGCCCGCGCCGACCGCCGCGCCATCGCCGACGGTGACGCCGGGCAGGATGGTCGAGCCATGGCCGAGCCAAGTGTCGTGGCCGATGGTGACGCGTTTGGCGCGGCGCTCGGCGAAGAACGCGCTTTCATGCTCGGCGTCGTCCCAATAGTCCGATGCGCGGTAGGTGAAGTGATGCAGCGTCGGACGCCATGTCGGATGGTTGGTGGCGTTGATGCGCACACTTGCCGCGATGTTGGAGAACTTGCCGATGGTCGCGCACCACACGGCGCAGTCCTGCATCATGTAGGAATAGTCGCCGAGCTTGCATTCGGCGACGCGGCTGCGCTCGGCGATCTCGGTCCAGCGGCCGAGCGTCGAGTTCTCGACTTGCGCCGTCGGATGGATCAGAGGCGCCTCCGAAAGCTTCTTCATGCGGCGATCTTTCCGGCGGCGAAGGCGGTGACATCGATGACGCGGTCGGCGACAGCCTCGCGGACATCCTGGTCATGGAAGATGCCGAGCAGGGCAACGCCCGCCGCCTTCTTGGCGGCGATGAGCTCGACCACGACATCGCGGTTCTTCGCGTCGAGCGAAGCGGTCGGCTCGTCGAGCAGCAGGATTGGATGCTCGGTTATGAAGCCGCGTGCGATGTTGACGCGCTGCTGCTCGCCGCCCGAGAAGGTGGCCGGCGGCAGCGCCCAGAGCTTTTCAGGCAGGTTGAGCTGCGCAAGCAAGGAGCGAGCCTTTGCCCGCGCGGCCTCGCGATCCTCGCCGCGCTCGACCAAAGGCTCGGCGACGACGTCGAGCGCGGAAACGCGCGGCACGGTGCGCAGGAACTGGCTGACATAGCCGATGGTATGGCGGCGCACGGAAAGCACGGTGCGCGGGCTGGCGGAGGCGAGGTCGATCAATCCGTCGCCATGCTGGACAATGATCTGACCTTCATCGACGGCGTAATTGCCGTAAAGCATCTTCAGGATCGAGCTTTTTCCGGCGCCGGACGGGCCGCCGAGCACCGCGCATTCGCCGGCGCGGATCGAGAAGGAGACAGCCGCCACCACCGGCAGCGTGACGCCGTCGCGCAGATGCATGGTGAAGCTTTTGGCGACGTCCGAGACAACGAGAGGCGTAGCCATCAGAAAATCCTCCAATTTGTCGGCGGGACAGCGCCCCCCTCTGTCCTGCCGGACATCTCCCCCTCAGGGGGGGAGATCGGCTGTCGCATTCGGTTTCGCCACTCTCCCGCGTTGCAGAAAAAGCGGGGCATGAAAGCTGCTAATCTCCCCCCCTGAGGGGGAGATGGCCGGCAGGCCAGAGGGGGGTGTTCAAGCGCCATCGTCACACCTGCAAAATCGAAGAAACCAGCAACTGCGTATAAGGCGCGCGCGGATCGTCGAGCACGCGGTCGGTGAGGCCGCTTTCGACGACGCGGCCATCTTTCATCACCATCATGCGCTGCGACAGCAACCGCGCCACGGCGAGGTCGTGGGTGACGACGATCGCGGCAAGCCCAAGATCGGTAACCAGCCCGCGCAGAAGGTCGAGCAGGCGCGCCTGCACCGAGACGTCGAGACCGCCGGTCGGCTCGTCCATGAACACCAGGCGCGGGCCGGTGACCAGGTTGCGGGCGATCTGCAGGCGCTGGCGCATGCCGCCGGAAAAGGCGCGCGGCTCGTCGTCGATGCGGTCCTCGTCGATCTCGACGCGCGACAGCCAGTCGACGGCGGTGGCGCGGATCTTGCCATAGTGGCGGTCGCCGACCGCCATCAGCCGCTCGCCGACATTGGCGCCGGCAGATACCGTCATGCGCAGGCCGTCGGCCGGGTTCTGGTGGACGAAGCCCCAGTCGGTGCGCATCAGGAAGCGGCGCTCGGCCTCGCTCATGCGGTAGAGCTCGCGCCATTGGCCGTCGCGCATGCGGTAGCTGGCCGTGCCGGAAGAGGGCAGCAGGCGGGTCGACAGGCAGTTGAGCAGCGTGGTCTTGCCGGAGCCGGATTCGCCGACCACCGCCAGAACCTCGCCTGGCCAGAGGTCGAAGGTGACGTTCTCGCAGCCGACGCGCGACCCGTAGAATTTGGACAGCGCAGAAACGCGCAGCAGCGGTTCGTCGGTCATTCTGCCGGCTCCGTTTTCTCAGAGGCAAGGTGGGTCTCGGGTGCAAGATGGCCGTGATGGCCGTCGGCTCGTCGCTTCTCGCAATGGTCGGTGTCGGAGCAGACGAACATGTGGCCGCCATGGTCGTCGAGGATGACCTCGTCGAGATAGACATTCTCGGCGCCGCAAAGCGCGCAGGGCTGGTCGAAGGTCTGCACCTCGAAGGGATGGTCCTCGAAGTCGAGGCTGACGACATCGGTGAAGGGCGGCACCGCATAGATGCGCTTCTCTCGGCCGGCACCGAACAATTGCAGGGCCGGTGAGCGATGCATCTTCGGATTGTCGAATTTCGGTGTCGGCGAGGGGTCCATCACGTAGCGGCCCTCGACCTTGACCGGATAGGCGTAGGTGGTGGCGATGCGGCCGTGCCTGGCAATGTCCTCATAGAGCTTCACATGCATGAGGCCGTATTCCTCCAGCGCGTGCATCTTGCGCGTCTCGGTCTCGCGCGGCTCGAGGAAGCGCAGCGGCTCGGGGATCGGCACCTGGAAGACCAGCACCTGGCCTGCGGTCAGCGGATGCTCGGGGATGCGGTGGCGGGTCTGGATGATGGTGGCGGTTGCCGTGTCGGTGGTGACGACGACCTTGGCGACCTTCTTGAAGAAGGCGCGGATCGAGACGGCATTGGTGGTGTCGTCGGCGCCCTGGTCGATGACCTTGAGCACGTCATCGGGACCGATGATCGAGGCGGTGACCTGCACGCCGCCTGTGCCCCAGCCGTAAGGCATCGGCATCTCGCGCGAGGCGAAAGGCACTTGGTAGCCGGGAATGGCGATGCCCTTCAGGATGGCGCGGCGGATCATCCGCTTGGTCTGCTCGTCGAGATAGGCGAAGTTGTAAGTGGCGATCTCTGTCGGTTGCGCGGTCATTCCGCGGCCTCCCTCTTGTCTTCAGCCTTGTCCTCGTTTTCCCGCGCCTCGTATTCGGCGCGCATGCGGCGCACGAGGCCGAGCTCGGCCTGGAAGTCGACATAATGCGGCAGCTTCAAATGCTCGACGAAGCCGGTGGCCTGGACGTTGTCGGAATGCGAGATGACGAATTCCTCGTCCTGCGCGGCGGCAACGACATCCTCGCCGAGCTCGCTCGCGCGCAGCGCCCGGTCGCATAGCGCCATCGCCATCGCCTTGCGCTCGCTCTGGCCGAAGACCAGGCCATAGCCGCGGGTGAACTGCGGCGGCGCCTTGGCCGAGCCCTTGAACTGGTTGACCATCTGGCATTCGGTGACGCGGATGGAGCCGAGCGGCACGGCGAAGGGTAGCTCCGGCACGTCCAGTTCCAGCTCGACCTCGCCGATGCGTATCTCGCCGACGAAGGGATGGTTGCGGGCGTAGCCGCGCTGCGTCGAATAGCCGAGCGCCAGGAGAAAACCCTCGTCGCCGCGCGACAGCGCCTGCAGGCGGATGTCGCGCGCCATCGGGAATTGCAGCGGCTCGCGCGTGATGTCGCCGGGCACGTGGTCCAGCGGCATGTCGCCATCGGCCTCGATCAGGCCTTCATGGGCGAGGATCGCCGAAACGCGCGGCATGGCCTCCGGCTCAGCCGGACGCTGCGCCGGCATCTCGACCTCGGCGCCGGCGGCAAGCTCGGGATCGAGCAGGCGGTGGGTGTAGTCGAAGGTCGGGCCAAGCACCTGTCCGCCGGGCAGGTCCTTATAGGTGGCCGAGACACGGCGCTCGACCTGCATGGCGCCCGTATCGATCGGATTGGTGTAGCCGAAGCGCGGCAGCGTGGTGCGGTAGGCGCGCACCAGGAAGATCGCCTCGATCATGTCGCCGCGCGCCTGGACGACGGCCAGAGCCGCAAGCTCGCGGTCATAGAGCGAGCCTTCGCTCATCACGCGATCGACGCCCAGCGCCAGCTGCTCGACGATCTGGTCGAGGCGCAGCGCCGGTACCGAGCGGTCGCCGCGGCGGCGGTCGGCAAGCAGGCGATGCGCATTGGCAATAGCGGCTTCGCCGCCTTTCACCGCGACATACATGTCATGCCTCCATCGTCTTGATGCGGGTGGTGCGCGGCAGGCAGGCGAGGTGGCCTGGCGCCGCCAGGATGATGTCGACGCCGCGCGGGAAACGCTGGTTGTTCTGCTTCCACTGCTCGACGAAATGGCGCGGCATGCCGGGAGGCGCGATCATCGACGTCTTCTCGATCCCTGGGCCTTCGAGCAGCAGCGACGGGCCCGAGGCAAGATCGTCGACCAGGAGGATCAGCGTCGTCGAGCGGTCGGGATATTCCTGCGTGCCTTGCGCAAAACCGTCGAGCGCCGCCATCTCCTTCGGATTGGCGATCAAGGCGAAATGCGCGTCGGCCGGCGTGTTGGCCGAGGGCGCGCCGGTGTGAAAGCCGAGCCAGGCCTTGACCGCGGCTTCCGCCTGCAGCGGCGAGTCGAGCCAGACCGGCGTGTCGTTGTCGCAGAGCGAGAGCGCCACGGCGCCGGCCGTCGCCGACAGCGGCGCCGGCGGGCGGGCGAGCTGCGGCAGGTTCTGGACGGTGCCGGGGCGGGCCATCGCGTCCATGATGGCGCGGAACACCGCCTGGGCGTTGAAGACCGGCTCTGCGAAGCCGCCGTCGATCGATTGCGTGGCGATATCCATCAGTCCTCTCCGCGCACCATGGTGAAGAAATCCACTTTCGTGGCCGCCGTTTCGACGCGCTTTGTCTCGCGCGCCGCGGCAAGCGCCGCGCGCAAGGGCGCGGCGAGCTTTGTCTCGACCGCTTCGCGGTGCGCCAGGTCCTGCCACAGCGCGTCGGCGATCGCCGCAAGCTTGGCCTTGCCCTTGTCGCGGCCGAGCGCATAGGAGTGGCCGACCTGGCCGGAGGGCAACCGCACCGTCGCACGGGTGACCGTCGCCTCGCCGACATTGAACGGCGCGCCGCCGCCGCCGATCCGTCCGCGCACCGTCACCAATCCGGTTTCAGGACCGCGCAAAAGCTCGGCCTCGGAGGGCAGGCCCGACTCGTTCCACAGGCGGGCGATCTCGTCGGCCGCGGCGTGCGCCAGCGTCGCCATCAAAGCCTTCCGCCCGGCCTGCTCGCGCGCTTCCTGTCCTCGCATGGCATCGCTCCTTGCATGGAGAAATTTGTCTATTGATATAGACAACTATACAAATTATACTCACTTGGTATCGGGAGTCCATGACGGGTGGATGACAACGGGTGCAAAAGTTGGGGTGGGGACGTTGGGGGCGGGGAAATGACCGGGCTGGCAAGCAGCATCGAGAGGCGTAACGGCGTATCGCTATGGCGGCAGATCGCCGACAGGATCCTGCAGGCGGTCGCCAATGGCGATTTCGCCGAGAATGCCGCGCTGCCGCCTGAAGTCGCGCTGGCGGAGCGCTACGGCGTCAACCGCCATACGGTGCGTAGCGCCATTGCAGCGCTGGTGCAGGAAGGCGTGCTGAGGGCCGAGCAGGGACGCGGCACCTTCGTGTTGTCGCGCAAGCGGCTGTCCTATCCGATCGGCGCGCGCACGCGCTTCTCGACCGGGCTGCAGGGGCAGACGAGCGAGCGGCATATCGCGCTGCTGTCGTCATCCACCGAGCCGGCCAGCCGGCGCATCGCCGAGGCGCTGGGCATCGCCAAAGGCGCTGCCGTCATCCGCTTGGAGACGCGCGGCGAGGCCGACGGTCATGCGGTGTCGCGCGCGACGACCTGGTTCGATGCCAAGCGCTTCGCCGGAATCGAGGCGGCAATGGCGGAAACGGGATCGATCACCGCCTCGCTCAAACGCTTCGGCATCAATGATTATCTGCGGCATTCGACCGTGCTGTCGGCGCGACACGCCGACGCCGACGACCTTGCAGCCCTCGATCTGCAGCCCGGCGCCATCGTGCTGGTCACCGTCGCCATTAACGTGACGCTCGACGGTGAGCCGATCCAGTTCGCGGAGTCGCGCTTTCCCGCTGAGCGGGTGGAGCTGAAGTTGTCGGTGTTGTAGGGAGTGCCGGCCTTATACGAGACCCGTGATTTATCCGACCCACGCTGATGTCAGCTCAGCTCGGCCGCTTAATTGTCAGCGGCTTCGCGTTTGAGGATCGCCTTCCCCCACTCCGTCGCCGCTTCGCGGCGCCACCTCTCCCCCCTCCGGAGGGAGAGGAAGGGTGCCAGCTGGAATCGCCTCGTGCCTTTCCTCTCCCCCGTCGACCGGGGGAGAGGTGGCTCGGCGAAGCCGAGACGGAGTGGGGGTCGACCCGTGCGGCGCTCCGTCAATTCGGGCCGAGTTCACCGCCTGTCCTGTTATCACCCGACCTCGATAACCGCCTTGATCAGTCCCGACTTCTCATGCGTCCACCGGGCAAGGTCGCGCGGCGTTCCGGCGAGCGTGGTGCGATGGGTGACGAGCTTGTTCAACGGCACGGCGCCGTTGCGGATCGAATCTGCGACATGGTCGAAATCGGCCTTCAGCGCGTTGCGGCTGCCGATCAACATCATCTCGCGCTTGTGGAATTCGGGGTCGGAGAAGGTGATGTCGTCCTTGACGACGCTGACCAGCACCAGCGTGCCGCCATGCGCGACATGGGCGAAGGCCGACTGCACGGACTGGGTGTTGCCGGTCGCGTCGAACACAAGGTCGAACCCTTCGCCGGCGGTTGCCTGCCGGACCAACTCGGCAGCCGGCACCTTCGAGCTGTCCAACGGGACAAAGCCGAGCTGCTTTTCGGCGAAGCCGAGACGTTCGGCGCTCATGTCGAGCAGGCTGACATCCAGCCCGGCGATGCGCGCGAAAATCGCCGTGCCGAGGCCGATCGGGCCGGCGCCGATGACCAGCGTGCGCTGGCCGGGCAGCCCGAGCGAGCGGCGCACCGCATGCGCGCCGATGGCCAGGAATTCGACCGCCGCGGCGTCGGCCAGCGACAGGCCGTTCGCCGGGTAGAGGTTCTGCGCCGGCACCAGAATTTCGTCGCACATGGCGCCG
Organism: Mesorhizobium sp. B2-9-1; assembly: GCF_006439455.1. Lineage (NCBI taxonomy): Bacteria > Pseudomonadati > Pseudomonadota > Alphaproteobacteria > Hyphomicrobiales > Phyllobacteriaceae > Mesorhizobium > Mesorhizobium sp. B2-9-1. The sequence continues at coordinate 58,539 of NZ_VFTP01000015.1, forward strand.
TCGCGATGGACGCCCAGCACCTCGATCCTCACGCAGCAGTTCGGCTTGCCGCGCCGGCAGGCGATGCATTTGCCGCATGAAAGATAGGGGTTGATGACGACCGGCTCGCCGACGGCGAGATCGACACCTTCGCCTTTCTCGATGACAGTGCCCGAGACCTCGTGCCCCATGACGCGCGGATAGGCCAGAAACGGGTGCTTGCCTTCGAAGATATGATAATCGGTGCCGCATATGCCGACATGGCTGACCGCGACGCGCGCCCAGCCGGGCGGCGGTGTGCCGGGCCCGGCGCGGTCTTCGAGGACAAGCTCGCCGGGCGAGAGGCAGACAACGGCTTTCATAGGCAATCCAAGGCAAAAAGCGCCGGCCTCGCGCGGGCCGGCGCGGAAGGTTCAGGTAGGAGTCATTTGCCGCGACGGCGCAGGCCGTCGAAGTAGACGATGACGATGATCAGCAGGCCGGTGATGACGCGCTGCCAGAAGGTGTTGACGTTGAGCAGGTTGGCGCCGTTGTTGATCGTTGAAAGGATGAAGGAGCCGATCAGCGGTCCATGCACGGAGCCGATGGCGCCGAACAGCGAGGTGCCGCCGATCACCGACGAGGCGATAGCCTGAAGCTCATAGGTGTCGCCCTGTGTGGGGTTGCCGATGCCGATGCGCGAGGCCAGCAGAACGCCGACGATGGCGGCAAGCAGGCCGGACAGGATGTAGGCCATGAAGATGGTGCGCGGCACATTGACGCCCGACAGACGCGCGGCCTCCGCATTGGAGCCGACCGAGAACAGGTAACGGCCCCAGCGCGTGTGGTGCAGGAACACGTAGGAGGGGATGGCGACCAGGATGACCATCCAGAACAGATAGGGGATGCCGAGCAGCGAGCCGCGGGAAAACGCCTGAAAAGGGTCGCTGTTGATGGAGATCGAGTTGCCGTTGGTCATCAAAAGGCCGATGCCGCGCAGCGAGGTCATGGTGGCCAAGGTGATGATGAAGGGCGGCAGGCCCATCTTGACGATGCCGAAGCCGTGGAAGAGGCCGATAGCGACGCCGACCAGCAAGGTCGCCAGCACCGCCGCCCAGATCGGCCAGCCGGCATTGATCAACAGCGCGACGATGACCGTGGTGAAGCCGACCACCGCGCCGACGGACAGGTCGATGCCGCCGGTGATGATGACGAAGGTCTGGCCGACGGCCAGGATGGCGATCAGCGAGCCTTGACGCAGAAGGTTGGTGATGTTGAGCGTCGTGGCGAAGGACGGCGTGGCGAAAGCCAGCACGATCCACATCAGGAGCAGAAGGCCAAGCAGCGTCAAGCCGAACAGGGCGTTGAAATTGCGCTTGGATCGTTCGGCGGGGATCGCCTCGGTGCTCATATCTGTCCTCCCGACTTTTCTTGTTTCTCGGCCAGTGCCTGACCCAAAATGTCCTCGTGGCTCGCGGTCCGGAAACCATGGGTCGCGACCAGCTTGCCGCGCCGGAACACATGCAGCGCGTCGGCAAGCTCGTAGACTTCCGGCAGATAGGACGAGATCAGGATGATGCCGGCGCCCTTGGACAAGAGCGTCGAGAACAGGCGGTAGATCTCGGCCTTGGTGCCGACATCGACGCCCACCGTCGGCTCGTCGAAGATGAACAGCTTGGCGCCATGCGCCAGCCATTTGCCGATGACGATCTTCTGCTGGTTGCCGCCCGACAGGCTGGAGGCGAGCGCATGGCGCGTCGGCGTCTTGATGCGCAGGTCGGCGATCTGGCGGTCGGCCTCGGCCTTCTCCTTGGCGCCGGAGATCAGAAAATTGCTGGAGATGCGTTTGTAGATCGGCAGGTTGAGGTTCATGCCGACCGGCAAATTGAGGCACAGGCCTTGGTCGCGGCGGCTTTCCGGGGCCAGCGCCATGCCGAGCCGGATCGCGTCGTGCTCGGAATTGACCTGGACCTCCTTGCCTTGCCACAGGATCTGGCCGGCCGATTTCCTGTGGCGGCCGTAAAGCGTGGTGACGAACTCGCTGCGGCCGGCGCCGATCAGGCCGTAGAGGCCGACGATCTCGCCGGCGCGGACGGTCACCGAGACATTCTCGAAGCCTTTGCCCGAAAGGTTCTTCGTCTCGACGATCGTGGCGCCGGGGGTGAAATGCTCCTTGTGGTAGATCTGCTCGATCGAGCGGTTGATCATCAGCTTGACCAGCTCGGCCTCGTCCGTCTCGGTGATGTTGCGGGTGCCGACCAAAGTGCCGTCGCGCAGCACGGAAACGCGGTCGGCGAGCTCGAACACTTCCTCCATGCGGTGGCTGATATAGATGATGGTGACGCCTTCGCCTTTGAGCCGCCGGATCAGCTTGAAGAGCTGGTCGGCCTCCTTGCGAGTGAGGTAGGCGGTCGGCTCGTCGAAGATCAGGAATTTGGTGCCGCGCACAGTGGCTCGCGCCGCGGCGATCAACTGCTGCTGGCCGATGGTGAGGTCGCCGAGCACGACATGCGCCGGCAGGTCGAAGCCGAGGCCGTCGATGATCTTCTGCGCGTCCTTGACCATGGCGCGCTGCTGCAGCAGGCCGAAGCGGGATTCCTCCTCTCCGAGGAACATGTTGGCGGCGACGGTGAGATGGCGGCACAGCACCACCTCCTGGTGGACGGCGTTGATGCCGAGCGCCATCGCCTCGTAAGGGGTGGCGAGCGCCTCGGCTTTGCCTTCCCAGATCACCTCGCCGGAAGTGCGCGGCATGACGCCGGTCAGAAGCTTGATGAGGGTGGACTTGCCGGCGCCGTTCTCGCCGACGATTGCGTGGATCTCGCCTGCCTTGAAGGCAAGATGCACAGGCTTCAGCGCATGCGTGCCGGGGTAGCGCTTTTCCAGGCCGTTGAGCTCGAGGATCGTCCTGCCCGGTTCCAACGTGGGGGCCGGGTGCAATTCCTGCGCCGTCGACGTCATGACAATCCTCCCAGATTGGCCTCAACCATTGGGTACGCAGCGATGCATCTGACGCGCATCTTGAAGGCGGAGCCTAAATCGAGCCGGCGAATTTCCAAATCGTCCTGATGGATGTTTCCGGGGCGCGAGGCCCCGGAAACGAGTGTCGCGACGCTGCTCACTTGAGCTTCGGGTTGAGCAGCGCGTCGATCTTGGGATCCTTCATGTTGTCCTTGGTGACGAGGTTCGCGCCGGTGTCGACATTAGCCTCGACCTTCTCGCCCTTCGAGGCGGCCAAGGCGGTCTTGATGCCGTCATAGCCCATCCGATACGGATCCTGGACGACGAGGCCCGAGATGACGCCGTCATTGAGGAACTTGATCAGCTTTTCGTCGCTGTCGAAGCCGATCAGCGCCACCTTGCCGCCGAGATTGTTTTCGGCGATCGCCTGGCCGACGCCCTGTGCCATGATCAGGTTCGAGGCGAAGATGCCCTTGAGGTCCGGATTGGCAGTGATCAGGTCGGTCGCGATGTTCAAGCCCGTGGTGGCCTGGCCGTCGGCATATTTGTCAGCGACAAGCTCGAGGCCAGGATACTTGGCCTTGATCTGCTCGATGAAGCCTTGCTTGCGCTGCTCGAGCGAGCCGGCGCCGGGAAGCGCCGTGATCAGCGCGACTTTGCCTTCTACCTTGCCGCCGTTGGCGGCGCCGATGGCGGCGGCGAGGCCGTCAGCGGCGACGCGGCCGCCCTGCACGTTGTCGGTGGTCAGGAAGGAAGTGAAGGCCTTGGAATCGGCGCCGGAGTCGATGCCGATGACCTTGACCTTGGAGGCAGCCTCGTCGATTGGCTTGCCGAGCGCCTTGAACTCGGTCGGCGAGATGACAACGGCCGCCGGGTTGCTGGCGACGGCGTTTTCCAGGATCGAGATCTGGCCGTTGACGTCGGTTTCGGCCTGGGCGCCGAGTTCCGGCACGTTGACGCCGAGATCCTTGCCGGCCTTGCGGGCACCGGCCAGAACGATCTGCCAATAGAAGGATGTGGTATCCTTGACGATGATCGGAATGGTCACGTCGGCCGCCGAGACGGGCGCGGAATGCATCACCCCGGCGAGCATCGAAGCGGCGGCCAAAGCCACGAAGCCGCGGCGGTTGAGAAGGCTGGTCACGAATTTCATTAGGTTCCTCCCTAAGTCGCCTGGTGAAGGTTGCGGAAGCTCCATCTGGATAGGCGCGGCCCAAACAGAACTTTATCAATAAAAAACAGATACCGTTTTTTGATAGAGCATTGCCGTGACCGATGCAAGCGATGTCTGTTGCCATGCATGATGCGGGTCAGGGCCCGTTCGGCTCCTCCCTGGCAGTGCTCGGATGCTCCCGTTCCTCCTTATCGGCATGGAACGATAATTTCATATTTCTGTCAATATGGAATATTCATTCCATAGAAAAAGCCTGCACGGTTGTGAAGGTCGCCTCCTGTTGTCGGTGGCGCTTCCGACGCGATACGGCCTGCGATTAAAGCGTCGCGCCGAGGTGCCAGGGCACGAATTCGTTGTCGCCGTAGCCGAACGCCTCGCTCTTGGTCTTGCGGCCGGACGCCGTCTCGATGATCAGCTCGAAGATCTCGCGGCCCATGCCGGCTATCGTCTTCTCGCCCGAGGCGATGACGCCGCAATTGACGTCCATGTCCTCTTCCATCTGGTGATACATGGTGGAGTTGGTGGCGACCTTGATCGACGGAGTCGGCCGGCAGCCGAAGCAGGAGCCGCGGCCGGTGGTGAAGACGATGACGTTGGCGCCGCCGGCGACCTGTCCGGTCGCCGAGACCGGGTCGTAGCCGGGCGTATCCATGAACACCAGGCCGCTGCCCGAAACCTTCTCGGCGTAGCCGAAGACGCCGTTGAGCGGCGTCTGGCCCCCCTTGGCGACCGCGCCCAGCGATTTCTCGAGGATCGTGGTCAGGCCGCCGCGCTTGTTGCCGGGCGAGGGGTTGTTGTCGATCGAGGCGCCGTGTTTGGCGGTATGGTCCTCCCACCACTTCACAAAGCCGTCGAGCTTGGCGGCGATTTCGGGAGAAGCGGCGCGGTAGGCCAGCAGATGCTCGGCGCCGTAGATCTCGGTCGTCTCCGACAGGATGCCGATGCCGCCGCAGTCTGCCAGGATATCGACAGCGGCGCCCAATGCCGGGTTTGCCGTGATGCCGGACATGCCGTCCGAGCCGCCGCATTGCAGGCCGACGACGATCTCCGAGACCGGGATCGGCTCACGCTGCAGCTGGCCGACCTCCTCGGCGATCTCGGCCAGAACGCCCATCGCGCGTTCGACCGATTTGCGCGAGCCGCCGGCTTCCTGGATGTTGAAATGCCGTTTTCCCGCGGCCGCTCCCTTCTGGCCGTAAAGCGTAAGCTGGTTGACTTCGCAGCCCAGGCCCACCATCAGGATGCCGCCGAAATTCGGATGGCGCGCATAGCCGGCTAAAGTGCGGTGCAGAACCATCATGCCGTCGCCGGTGGCGCTCATGCCGCAGCCCTGGCCGTGCACGATCGGCACGAAGCCGTCGATGCCGGGATATTTCGGCAGAAGCGTGCGGTTGGCTTCGTCCGCAATGGCGTGGCAGACGGTCGACGAGCAATTGACGCTGGCGATGATGCCGATGAAGTTGCGCGTGCCGGAGCGCCCATCGGCGCGGCGGTAACCCATGAAGGTGCGCTTGCGGTCGGCCTCGGTGGCGTGCTCGGCCTCGCTCGGCGGCACCACCGGCAAGCGGCCGCTCTCGAAAACCAGATTGTGCGAATGAACATGCTCGCCGGGCGCGATGTCTTGCGTGGCGCGGCCGATCGCCTGCGCGTATTTCACAACCGCTTCGCCCGCCGGGATCGGCTTGATCGCCACCTTGTGGCCCGGCTCGATCACGGCAGCCGCGGTTGCGCCGCCCGGCAATGGCGTTCCGATCTCGATGCGCCCGTTGGCGACGGCGACATTATCGGAGGGTGAGAGAAGGATGGTGTTTGCAACGTTCACGGGCGGCTGTCCTGGGTGATCCTGGGAATGCGGGCGGATTGACTTGCGCCCGTTTAAAGGTAATGTCTTTTATCGGGAAAAAACAATTTTGCGTCAATTGTTTTTTCGCTCGGTTGGCGCTCGTCTTTTGGACGCCAGCGCCGCTCGTTTGGCAAGCCGGCGAAAAACGTTCCGCTTTTCGGAGGCTTGAGCCAGAGCAATTCCAGGAAAAGTGCGTAGCGGCTTTCCGTCCGGAATTGCGCAGAAACAAAGATTTAGCGCAGTTCGGCGATTCCGAGAAACGCTGAACTGCTCTAGGAACACCGACCATATCGCGTTTCCGGCAGGCCGCCGCAAGCGTTGGGGGATACGGGGCATGTCGAAAAGCAACAATGTCTACAAGGATGCCTATAACCGCTGTCTGCGGCTGCTCGACGAGACCAAGAGCCTGCCGTCGGAACCGGAACTCGGCACGCTGCTCGGCGTCAGCCGCACCACGGTGCGCAGCATCCTTGCGCGCATGGAAGAAACCGGGCTGATCGACTGGAACAAGCGCAACAAGACGGTGCTCAGGGCGCCGCGGCCGGAGGATTTCTTCCCCGAGGAGGAGACCGACTCGCTGGCCGAGATCATCGAGCGCTCCTTCATGCGTCGCCTGCTTGCGGGGGGCGCGGAAGCCGGCATGCAGATCAACGAGCTGGAGCTGGCGCGCGAGATCGGCGTCGGCACCACCAGCGTGCGCGAATTCCTGATCCGCTTCTCGCGCTTCGGGCTGATCGAGAAGCGGCGCAACAGCCACTGGGTGCTGAAGGGTTTCACGCGCGCCTTCGCGCTGGAGCTGACCGAGATCCGCGAGATTTTCGAGCTGCGTTCGGCAGCGGCTTTCGCCGCGCTGCCGGAAGATAGCGCGGTATGGGCCGATCTTGACCGGCTGGAGCTCGAGCATCGTCAGCTCGCCAGCGAAATCGCCACGCGCTTCAACGAATTCTCCGAGCTCGACGAGCGCTTCCACCGGCTGATCCACCGCGCCTCGCACAATCGCTTTATCGTCGACTTCTACGATGTCATCGCGATGATCTTCCACTACCACTATCAGTGGAACAAGGCTGAGGAGCGCCAGCGCAACGAGGTCGCTATTCAGGAGCATCTCGCTTACATCGCGGCGCTGAAATCGCGTGATCCCGGCAAGGTGGACGCCGCCTGTCGCAAGCACCTGAAGTCGGCGCGCCAGACGCTTCTGACCTCCATTCCTGAAGGGCGGCAGATGCAGCCCGCCTGATAGGCGGGCCGCGATCCACAACGACCCATCGCGCCGCGTTGCCGCAGCGCGGTTTTGCCGATTTCCCGCGCGCATTCCGCGTGCTACCGTCGAGGCGTTTCCGGGAGAGGCTTTGCGTTGGATATCCGGCTGAGACGAAGGAGCATGCCGGCCGCGTTCGTCGCGGCGCTGCTTCTATTGCTTCAGTCCTCTCTCGGCGCTTTCGCCTTCGGCGCGCCTTCGCAGCTCGACGCCTTCGGCAACGTCATCTGCACGCATGAAGGGGCCGTAAAACTCCCCGGCGGCGATCCCCACCAGCAGCATCTGCCGGCCTGCTGCTCGCTCGGCTGCAACATGGTTACGGCGGCGCATCTGTCGCCGCCGGAAGCCTGCGCGCTGGCCGGGACCCAGCTTTTCGAGGCGGTCGCCTTCCAACTTCCGGCCTTCCGGCACCAGGATTTTGCCCGCGGCCGCTCTCCGGCCAATCCGCGCGCGCCGCCGGCGATGGTCTGATCCGCGGAACCTTCCGCGCGCCTATTCATCCAAAGATCAGACTGTTCGCGGCCGCTTTCCGGCGCGATCCCCTACTCATGGAGCAACCATGTCCAATCTTCTTCCCAAGGCGCAAGCCTTCGCCCTTCGCGGCGCGCCGCCGTTCCACCTCCAGCTGCGCGTTGGCCTTGCCGTGCTCAGCCTTTTTCTTCTCTTGGCCTGCATTCCCGCCGCCCTGGCGCATGAGTTCAAGGTCGGCGATCTCGAGATCGAGCATCCCTGGTCGCGGGCGACGCCGCCGGGCGCCAAGGTGGCCGGCGGCTATTTCACCGTGATCAACAAGGGCAGCGCGCCGGACCGGCTGCTGTCGATCTCCTCCGACATCTCCGACAAGGCCGAACTGCATCAGATGGGCGTCAAGGACGGCGTCATGACCATGCGGCCGGTCGAGGGCGGGTTGGAGATCCCTGCCGGCGGCAAGGTCGCGCTGACGCCGGGCGCCTACCACCTGATGTTCACCGGCCTGAAGCGGCAGCCGAAGCAGGGCGAGAAATTCCCGGCGACGCTGACCTTCGAGAAGGCCGGCAGCGTCAAGGTAGAATTCGCCGTCGAAGGCATGGGCGAGACGGGGAGTGGCGATATGGGCGACATGGATCACGCCGAATAATCCGCCCAATTCGAAATCAGAGGGACAATTCATGAACAAGTATCTTTTGGCGGCGGGCGCGCTTTGCGCGCTCGGGACCAATGCCGCGCTCGCCCACATCACGCTCGAAACGCAGGAAGCGGCTGTCGGCTCGACCTACAAGGCGGTCTTGCGCGTGCCGCATGGCTGCGAGGGCAAGGCAACGACCGCCGTGCGCGTGCAGATACCTGAAGGCGTCATCGCGGTGAAGCCGATGCCCAAGCCCGGCTGGACGTTGCAGGTCAAGAAGGGCAAATACGAGAAATCCTACCAGCTCTATGGCGAGACGCTGACCACCGGCGTGAAGGAAGTCGACTGGAGCGGCGGCAATCTGCCCGACGAATTCTATGACGAGTTCGCCTTCCGCGCCTCGCTGGCGGCCGATCTGCCGGCCGGCCAGATGCTCTATTTCCCGGTGGTGCAGGAATGCGGTGATGCCGCCGAGCGCTGGATCGAGATCCCTGCGGCCGGCCAGGACGAGGACGCCTTGGAAACGCCTGCGCCCGGCATCAAATTGCTGCCGAAGAAATGATCTCTGTTGGCGCGCTCCATCGGGCGCGCCACCATTTCCAGTTATGACGGCATGAACGCAGCACTGCCTTCCTCGATGAACCGCATGCTTGCCGGCTCGCTTGTCTGGCTGGCGGCAATGCTCGTGGCGATGGCGCTGCTCGTCGTGCCCGGCCGCGCCTTGGCGCATGCGGCGCTGGTCGCAACCGATCCGGCCGACGGCGCGGTGCTGGCGCAAAGTCCAACCCAATTCTCGCTCACCTTCAGCGAGCCCGTCTCGCCGCTGGTGCTGAGGCTTGTGCGGCCGGACGGCTCGCAGCTTGCGCTGACATCCTTCCGTCTCAAGGACCGGACGGTCGAGATCGGCAATCCCGAAACGCTCGAATCCGGCACGCATGTGCTGAGTTGGCGGGTCGTTTCGGTCGACGGTCATCCGGTCGGCGGCTCGGCGCTGTTTTCCATAGGCGCGCCAAGCGCGGCACCAGTGGCGGGCGAGGCCGTCGACCGGACGCTGCGGGCGATGATCTGGCTCGGCAAGCTGTTTCTCTATGCCGGGCTTTTTCTCGGCATCGGCGGCGCGTTCGCCCTTGCCTGGCTGGCCGAGGATCGGCGCCGCGGCCAACGCTTCGTCATCGCGACGCTTCTTATCGGCCTCGTCGGAGCGCCGCTTTCGCTCGGCCTCCAGGGGCTGGATGCGCTCGGCGCGCCGCTCGCCCGGTTTGCGACACCGGCTGTCTGGAAGACCGCGCTCGAGACGAGCTTCGTCTGGACGGTGCTGCTCGGCCTGATCGCGCTCGGCTTGGCTTTGCTTTCCCTTGCCGGACCGTCGGGCCTGCGCAGGCTGGCGGCGTCCGTAGCGCTTCTCGGGGTTGGCGCGGCCCTTGCCGCGAGCGGTCACGCCAGCGCCGCCGAACCGCAATGGCTGACGCGGCCGCTGGTGTTCCTGCACGGCACCGCGATCGCCTTCTGGGCGGGTGCGCTGGCGCCGCTCGGCCTCGCGCTGCGGCAGCAGCCGGCGGAAGCGAAGGCTTTCCTGCGGCGCTTCTCGCGCGCGATCCTGCCGGTCGTGGCAGTCCTTGCCGCCAGCGGCATCGTGCTGGCGATCATCCAGGTGCAGCAGCCGACAGCGTTGATCCATACCGCTTATGGCCGGCTGCTGCTGCTCAAGCTCACGCTGCTGCTCTTCCTGTTCACGTTGGCCGCGATCAACCGGTGGACGCTGACGGCGCCAGCCGTAGCCGGCGACACCGAGGTGCAGCGGCGGATGGTGCGCTCGATCGGCATCGAGGTGGCCATCGTGCTTGCCATCTTCGGCGTCGCCGCCGGCTGGCGCTTCACCCCGCCGCCACGCGCGCTGGCGATCGCCTCCGCGCAGCCGGTTTCGATCCACATCCACACGCTGAAGGCGATGGCCGATCTCAGCATCACGCCGGGCCATGCCGGCGAGGTCGCCGCTTCGATGATGATCATGACCGGCGATTTCGGACCACTCGACGCCAAGGAGGTGATGCTGGTGCTGTCCAAGCCGGATTCCGGCATCGAGCCGATCAAGCGGCCGGCGAGAAAATCCGGCGACGGCACCTGGCGTATCGACAATCTCGTCATCCCGCTCCCCGGCCGCTGGAACGCCCGGCTCGATATTCTCGTTTCGGACTTCGAGGTGGTGAAGATCGAGGCGCCAATCGATATCCGCGCAGAGTGAAATTGAGAGTGAATGGTGAATAGTGAATGGTGAATAGCAGGCGATTTTCGTTTCCGCGTCGCGACGACGTTCGCCTGTCCATTTCACTATTCACCATTCACCATTCGCCCTCAGTCTTCCCCCTCGGTCTCACCGACCTCGACACAATTCTGCGAGACGGTTGACGCAGCCGCCAAGGCCCGTCATTCATCTGGGAAAGGCGTTCTCCAGGACGCAACCCACAACAAGCATCCGAACGCAGGGAAGAAACGATGGAAAAAGCCGAAATCGGCCTGATCGGCCTTGGCACGATGGGTTCCAACCTGGCGCTCAACATCGCCGAGCACGGGCACCGCATCGCCGTCTTCAACCGCACGCCATCGCGCACCGACGCCTTTGTCGATAGTGCCGGTTCGCTGAGGGACATGGTCGTTCCCTGCTACAGCCTGGAGGAGCTCGCCGCTGCGATCCGGCCGCCGCGGCCGATCATCATCATGGTGCTGGCCGGCAAGCCGGTCGACGAGCAGATCGCGGCGCTGCGCGGTGTGCTCTCTCACAACGACATCGTCATCGATGCCGGGAACGCCAATTTCCGCGACACGATGCGCCGCTTCTCAGAGCTGTCCGGCTCGGGCCTGACCTTCATCGGCATGGGCGTATCGGGCGGCGAGGAGGGCGCGCGGCACGGCCCCTCGATCATGGTCGGTGGCACGGAAGAGTCCTGGAAGCGCGTCGAGAAAGTGCTGACGGCGATCTCGGCCAAGTTCAAGGACGAGCCCTGCGCCGCCTGGCTTGGCACCGACGGCGCCGGCCATTTCGTCAAGACCATCCACAACGGCATCGAATATGCCGACATGCAGATGATCGCCGAGATCTACGGCATCTTGCGCGACGGCCTCGGCATGGCGCCGAAGGAAATCGGCAAGGTCTTCGAAGAATGGAACAAAGGCCGGCTCAACTCATACCTGATCGAGATCACCGCAAAAGTTCTCGCCGCCGACGATCCCAAGACCGGCAAGCCGGTTGCCGACGTCATTCTCGACCGTGCCGGGCAGAAGGGCACCGGCAAATGGTCGGTCATCGAAGCGCAGCAGCTCGGCATTCCGGCGACGGCGATCGAGGCGGCGGTCGCGGCGCGCGTGCTGTCCTCAATCAAGGATGAGCGGCAGGCGGCGGAAAAGGCCTATGGCAATATCGGTGTCGAGAAGATTTCTGGCGACAGGGGCGCGCTGCTCAAGGACTTGGAGCTGGCATTGTTCGCCGGCAAGATCGCGGCTTACGCGCAAGGTTTCGCGGTGATGAGCGGCGCTTCCAAGGAATTCAACTGGAACTTGCCCATGCCGACCATCGCCAAGATCTGGCGCGCCGGCTGCATCATCCGCTCGCAGATGCTTGACACGATGGCCGAGGCCTTCGGTTCGGGCGGCGCTTCCACCAATCTGCTGATGGCGCCGGCCTTCATCGCCATGATGAAGGAGGCGCATCCGTCGCTGAGGCGCATCGTGGCGCGCGCATCCGAGGCCGGCTCGCCGGTGCCGGCACTGTCGTCGGCGCTCGCCTATTTCGACAGCTACCGCCAAGGACGCGGCACCTCGAACCTGATCCAGGCGCAGCGCGACTTCTTCGGCGCGCACGGCTTCGAGCGCATCGGGGAAGAGGGGGCGTTTCATGGCCCATGGGGGAGTGGGGCCGCCTAGAGCCAGGTGAGGCCGGCCTGCAAATGGCGGCTTCTTGCGCTTCCGGTGCTCACGTACTTTAAGTACGCTCCGCTCCGGTTCTCGGAAGCCACCATTTTCGACTCGGCCTGACCTGCCCCTCAAGTCGCGCCAATCAACCACGATAGGGCAAAACCTCGCTCGGCGTGCTGAGCGATTGCAGCGTGCCTGGATCGGCGCCGCCGATCCAGCCGAGCACGGCGCGGGCGAGCTCGGAGCCGGCGAGCCGGAAATTCTCGTTGACGACGAGCAGCTCTCGCCGGAACAGATGCAGCAGTTCCGACGATTGTTTCGACACCACGTCGACGTCGCGGCCGAGCTTCAGCCCGGCGTCCTCGATGCCGGCCACGATGGCGAGCGTCGCGGCGGCGGCGCTGCTGACGAAGCCGTCCGGACGGTCTTTGCGCCGCATCAATTGCGCGGTCCGCATCCTGATCTGCTCGATCGACTGATCGATGGAGACGGTGTTGAACGGCACCTCGCTGGCACCCACCTCGCTCAGCGCATCGGTAAAGCCGGCGACCGTATGGCCGTGATAGGTGAGGCCGACCGGAGGCGTCACCAGGGCAAGCCGGTTGCGGCCCCTGCCGGCGAGGTAGCGGACGGCTTCGCCGGCAAAGGCGTAATTGTCGAAGTCGTGATAGGGATGCACCAGCCCCATGTCGGTACGGCCATGCGTGGCGAAGGGAATGCCGCGCTCCAGCATATAGCGCGCCCGTGGATCGTTGGGCTGGGTGCGCGAGATAATGACGCCGTCGGCCGAGCCCGTCTCGACCAGATAGCGCACCGGGTCCAGCGGATCCTGCGAGCGCGAATAGGGCGTGACGATCAGATGGTAGGGCGTGTCGGCGATCACCTCGGTGACGCCGTAGATGATGTCCGAGACGAAGCTCATCAGCTCGTGCTCGGTGTTCAGCACAAGCGATATCACGTTGGTCTTGCCGGTTCTCAAGCGTACGCCGGCGCGGTTCGGGCGATAGCCGATCTGCTTGGCGACGAGCTGGACGCGGCGCCTTGTCTCGGCGCCGATCTCGGGCGCATCCTTCAGCGCGCGCGAGACCGTCGTGACGCCCAGCCCGGTCATGAAGGCAAGCGTCTTCAGCGTCGGCCGTTCCTTGCCCGACGTGTCGTCGTCGCCCTTCTTCGTTATCCGTCTATCCATCGTCCCGCCCGTCAGGCGCATAGCAGTCGCAGAGCCGACCGGCAATCGTGCGGCGGTGACATTTGCGCGACCTTCAGTTTGCGGCTCGGCTCAATATACTGAAACGTTACAGATTGCCAATCTTCGTGATCGACCAGCGAGATCGCACCCTCTGAATCACAGATGCGGAGAGGGGCCGAAGCTCGCTGGAATCACAAAGAAATATCGGTCCGAGCCTGCTTCTTGCACCAATCGTCTGATCCGACACCGGCATTGCCGCCTCGGAAAAAAGATTTTGTTCGCGCCGCGAAAAAATCTTGACCGGCCTTAAGGCGAGGGGTTGCCTAGGCGGATCATTTGCCGTATCGAAAATCTGTAACGTTTCAGATTCTGGGAGGAGCCGAAATGCGATACAAAATCCTGACTGCCGCCTTTGCCGCGACAGTTGCGCTCAACTTCGCCGGCCCGGCGGCCGCGACCGACCTGGAAGTCACCCATTGGTGGACTTCCGGCGGCGAGGCGGCGGCGGTGGCCGAGCTTGCCAAGGCGTTCGACGCGACGGGCAACCACTGGGTCGACGGCGCCATCGCAGGCTCCGGCGGCACGGCACGGCCGATCATGATCAGCCGCATCACCGGCGGCGATCCAATGGGCGCCACCCAGTTCAACCACGGCCGCCAGGCGGAGGAACTGGTGCAGGCCGGGCTGATGCGCGACCTCACCGATATCGCCACCAAGGACAAGTGGACGGAGATCGTGCGGCCGAAGAGCCTGCTCGATAGCTGCACCATCGACGGCAAGATCTATTGCGTGCCGGTCAACATCCATTCCTGGCAATGGCTGTGGCTGTCCAACGAGGCCTTCCAGAAGGCCGGCCTGCCAGTGCCGAAGGACTGGAACGAACTAGTGGCGGATGCGCCGGCGCTCGAAAAGGCGGGCATCATTCCGCTCGCGGTCGGCGGACAGGCCTGGCAAGCCTCGGGCGCCTTCGACGTGCTGATGGCCGCGACCGGGGGCACCGACACGTTCCTCAAGGTCTACAAGGACAAGGATGCCACCTTCGCGGCAGGCCCGGAGATTGCAAAGGTGTTCAAGGCGGCTGACGACGCCCGCAAGATGGCCAAGAACACCAATGTGCAGGACTGGAACCAGGCCACCAATCTGGTCATCACCGGCAAGGCCGCCGGCCAGATCATGGGCGACTGGGCGCAGGGCGAGTTCCAGGTTGCCGGCAAGACGGCCGGCAAGGACTATACCTGCCTGCCCGGCCTCGGCCTGAACGAAGTCATCGCCACCGGCGGCGACGCCTTCTACTTCCCGCTGCTGAAAGATGCCGACAAGTCCAAGGCCCAGGAGGTGCTGGCCGAGACGCTGCTCGATCCGAAGACGCAAGTCGCCTTCAATCTCAAGAAGGGCTCGCTGCCGGTGCGTGGCGACGTCGACCTCAACGCGGCGAACGACTGCATGAAGAAGGGCCTCGCCATCCTCGCCAAGGGCGCCGTCATGCCGTGGACGGACCAACTGCTTTCGCAGGACAGCCAGAAGCAGAAGGAGGACCTGTTCTCCGAGTTCTTCGCCAAGCCGGACATGACAGTCGAAGAAGCGCAGAAGCGCTTCGCCGCCATCATCGCTTCGGCCGATTGATTTACCGGCGCCCAGCCAGCTCCCGGCCCCTGCCTATCGGGGGTTGGGAGCATGATGTCCTCATTGCCCCAGCCCGGCTGTCCAGATGAGCAATAGCGAACGCCCCAACCAGCTTTTCCGTAACCTCAATGCGAAGATCGCATCGATTCCGATGGTGCTCACCGCGCTTGTGGTGTTCGTCGGCGGCACGGCGTGGACGGTTCTCTACTCCTTCACCAATTCGAAGCTGCTGCCACGGCTCAACTTCGTCGGGCTCGACCAGTATCACCGGTTGTGGGCGACGCCGCGCTGGCTGATCTCGATCGAAAACCTTTTGATCTACGGCGTGATCTCGCTGGTGTTCTCACTGGTGATCGGCTTCGTCCTGGCGGCGCTCCTCGACCAGAAGATCCGCTTCGAAGATACGTTCCGCACCATCTTCCTCTATCCGTTCGCGCTGTCCTTCATCGTCACCGGGCTGGTCTGGCAATGGCTGCTCAACCCGGATTTCGGCATCCAGCGCGTCGTGCGCGATCTCGGCTGGACGAGCTTCAGCTTCGACCCGCTCTATAATTCCAGCATCGTCATCTACGGCATTTCCATCGCCGCGCTCTGGCAGGGCACGGGGCTGATCATGTGCCTGATGCTTGCCGGCCTGCGCGGCATCGACGAAGACATATGGAAGGCCGCGCGGGTGGACGGCATCCCGATGTGGAAGACCTACCTGTTCATCGTCATCCCGATGATGCGGCCGGTCTTCATCACCACGCTGGTCATCATCGCCGCCGGCATCGTCAAGGTCTATGATCTCGTCGTGGCGCAGACCAGCGGCGGGCCGGGCATCGCCTCCGAAGTGCCGGCAAAATACGTCTACGACTACATGTTCTTCGCCCAGAATCTCGGCCAGGGTTTCGCCGCCTCGACCATGATGCTGCTCTCGGTGATGATCGTCATCGTGCCATGGGCCTATCTCGAATTCGGAGGCCGCCGGCGTGGTTGATGTCGCTGCCTCCCCGTCCGATGCGGGCGTCCTTCCGCGCGACGACGCCGGGCCCGCCGGAGCGAAGCCGCGGCATGCGCTCTCGCGCCGCAACATCTTCCTCTACGGCACGCTGATCGTCGTGGCGCTCTATTACCTTTTGCCGCTCTACGTGATGATCGTCACGTCGCTGAAGGGCATGCCGGAAATCCGCCTCGGCAACATCTTCTCGCCGCCGGTGGAAATCACCTTCGAACCCTGGGTGAAAGCCTGGGCGACCGCCTGCACCGGCCTCAACTGCGACGGGCTCTCGCGCGGTTTCTGGAATTCGGTGCGCATCACCGTGCCTTCGGTGCTGCTGTCGATCGCGATCGCATCGGTGAACGGCTATGCCTTGGCCAACTGGCGCTTCAAGGGCGCCGACACCTTCTTCATCATCCTGATCGTCGGTGCCTTCATCCCCTACCAGGTGATGATCTACCCGATCGTCATCATCCTGCGCGAGATCGGCATATACGGCACGCTGACCGGCCTTGTGATCGTGCATTCGATCTTCGGCATGCCGATCCTGACGCTCTTGTTCCGCAACTATTTCACGTCGATGCCGGAGGAACTGTTCCGCGCGGCGCGCGTCGACGGCGCCGGTTTCTGGGGCATTTATCTGCGCATCATGCTGCCGATGTCGCTGCCGATCTTCGTCGTCGCCATCATCCTGCAGGTCACCGGCATCTGGAACGACTTCCTGTTCGGCGTCGTCTACACGCGCCCCGACACCTATCCGATGACGGTGCAGCTCAACAACATCGTCAATTCGGTGCAAGGCGTGAAGGAGTACAATGTCAACATGGCGGCCACCATCCTGACCGGCCTTGTGCCGCTCGTCGTCTATTTCATTTCCGGCAAGCTCTTCGTGCGCGGCATCGCTGCCGGCGCGGTGAAAGGATGATGATGGCAGCGGCAATCGCCAATCCCAGCGTTTCGATCCAGGACCTGTCGCTCAATTTCGGTGTGATGTCGGTGCTGAAGACGCTCAATCTCGACGTCGCCGAGGGCGAGTTCATCGTGCTTCTGGGACCGTCCGGCTGCGGCAAATCCACCTTGCTCAACTGCATCGCCGGCCTGCTCGACATCTCGGAAGGCCGTATCTTCATCAAAGGCAAGAACGTCACCTGGGAGGAGCCGAAGGACCGCGGCATCGGCATGGTCTTCCAGTCCTACGCGCTTTATCCGCAGATGACGGTCGAGAAGAACCTTTCCTTCGGCCTGCGCGTTGCCGGCGTGGCCAAGGACGAGATCGCCAAGCGCATCGCGCGCGCCGCCGAGATCCTGCAGATCGAGCCGCTGTTGCAGCGCAAGCCCTCGGCGCTCTCCGGCGGCCAGCGCCAGCGCGTGGCGATCGGGCGGGCACTGGTGCGCGACGTCGACGTCTTCCTGTTCGACGAGCCGCTCTCCAATCTCGATGCCAAGCTGCGGGCGGAGCTGCGCGTCGAGATCAAGCTGCTGCACCGCAAGCTCGAAAACACTATGATCTACGTCACCCACGACCAGATCGAGGCGATGACGCTCGCCGACCGCATCGCAGTGATGAAGGGCGGCGTCATCCAGCAGCTCGACGCGCCGCAGACCATCTACAACCGCCCGGTCAATCGCTTCGTCGCCGGTTTCCTCGGCTCGCCGGCGATGAATTTTCTCAAAGGGGAGCTGGAGACGGGCGCCACGCCGACGTTCAAGGGCGATGGCGTTTCCGTGCCGCTCGACCGCTATCAGTTCGAGGGCGATGGTGGCCGCACGGCCAAGTCCTGCGTGTTCGGCATCCGGCCCGAGCACATCGCCTTCGGCGAAGCCGCCAAGGCGATGCCGTTTACCGCCGAATCGACCGTCGAGATCGTCGACCCGATGGGGTCCGACACGCTGGTGTGGACGAAGCTCGCCGGCCAGATCATCTCGTTCCGCGTCGAAGCCGACAAGACGCTGCGCAACGGCGAAGCTATCCGCATCGGCTTCGATCCGGCGCGCGCCTCGCTCTTCGACGCTCAAACCGACAGCCGCCTTTAACGCCCAAAACCATCCCCCAAGCAGAACGGACAGGACATGAACTGGTCATTCCAACTCTACAGCGCCCGCAATTTTCAACCATGGAACGGCGTGGTGAAAATGCTCGGCGAGCTCGGCTACAGCCAGGTCGAAGGCTTTGGCGGCGTCTATGACGACCCGAAGGCGTTTCGCGCCGAGCTCGACAAGAACGGGCTTGCGATGCCGACCGGGCATTTCTCGATCGACGCGCTGGAGAACGATTTCGACGGCGTGCGCAAGATCGCCGACGCGCTCGGCATCAAGCTGCTGATCTGCCCCTATCTGATGCCCGATCAGCGCCCGTCCGACGCCGCCGGCTGGCGCGGCTTCGGCGAGCGCCTGGCCAAGGTCGGCGAGACGGCAGAAAAGGCCGGCTACGGCTTTGCCTGGCACAACCACGATTTCGAGTTCAAGGCGCTTGCGGACGGCTCGCTGCCGCAGGATCACATCCTGTCCGCAGCACCCGACATCGGCTGGGAAATGGACGTCGCCTGGGTGGTGCGCGGCGGCGCCGATCCGCTGCCCTGGATCGAGAAGCATGGCAAGCGCATCGTCGCCGTCCACGTCAAGGACATGGCGAAGCCGGGCGAGGGGCTGGACGAGGATGGCTGGTCCGATGTCGGTCACGGCACGATCGACTGGGCGGGCCTGTTCAAGACGTTGCGCGCCAAGAGCGCGGCGCAGTATTTCGTCATGGAGCAGGACAACCCCAACGACATCGAGCGCTATGCCCGCCGCTCGATCGCGGCAACCAAGAGCTGGCAGGAGTAATCGAAATGGCAGACAAACTTGGCATCGGCGTCATCGGCTGCGGCAACATCTCGAAGGCATATTTCTCGCTGGCGCCATTGTTCCGCGGCATCAAGATGCGTGCCTGCGCGGATATCAACATGGAGGCCGCGAAAGCGCGGGCGAAGGAGTTCAAGCTGCGCGCCGAGGGGGTCAACGACCTGCTCAAGGACGACGAGATCGACATCATCGTCAACCTGACGGTTCCGGCGGTGCATTACGAAATCTCCAAAGCGGTGCTCGACGCCGGCAAGCATGTCTATTCGGAAAAGCCTTTCGTGCTGTCGATCGAGGAAGGGCTCGATCTCAAGAAACGGGCCGAGAAGAAGGGTCTGCGCATCGGTTCGGCGCCGGACACGTTTCTCGGCGGCGCGCACCAACTGGCCCGCGATCTCATCGACAGCGGCAAGCTCGGCGCGATCACCAGCGGCACCTGCCATGTGATGGGCCACGGCATGGAGCACTGGCACCCCAATCCGGATTTCTTCTTCCAGCCGGGCGCCGGTCCGGTGCTCGACATCGGGCCATACTATGTCACCAACCTGATCCAGCTGATCGGGCCGGTGAAGCAGGTGGCGGCCTTCGCAACGACGCCGGCCAAGGAGCGCACCATCAGCTCCAAACCGCGGGCGGGTGAAAAGATCCCGGTGAACACGCCGACCACCATCCATGCGCTGCTCGAATTCGCGAATGGCGCGGTGATCACGCTCAACACCAGCTGGGACGTCTGGAGCCATGGCCACGCGCCGATGGAACTCTACGGCGAATTGGGCACCGTCTTCGTGCCGGATCCGAATTTCTTCGGCGGCGATGTACGCTTCACCGACTCGGCCAAGCCGGTAAAGAAGCTGCCCAAGTGGAACCATCCGTTCGGCGTGCCGAACGAGATGCACGGCCAGGGCATGATGGCCAATTACCGCACCGCCGGCCTTGCCGACATGGCAATCGCAATCGCCGAAGGGCGGCCGCATCGCTGCTCGATGGAGCTGGCGCTGCACGCCGTCGATGTGATGACCGGCATCCTGCGCTCGGGCGAAAGCGGCAAATATGTCGCCATGCAGACGACCTGCGAGCGGCCGGCCGCGCTCGGCGTCAAGGACGCGAAGGCGTTGCTGGCGAAGAAAAAGTAAAGCATGCCTCCCGAAAGTGGGAACCGGTTTCGGGGCAAAGACATGCGCAAATCAAAGCCTGAAGCGCAGGGAGCGATCTGAAAGATCGCGACGCGCTTTAGGTGGCAACCCCCTCTCCCCGTTCCGGCGGGGAGAGGGTAAGGGTTAGGGGCAAGCATCGATTCAAATCAGGCTGGCGGTGGTCGCTGCGCCGTTTCGATCCCGAGGATTCCCATGCCCTATGTCGCCGCCGAAAACCGCTACGAGAAGATGATCTATAACCGCTGCGGACGGTCAGGCCTGAAGCTGCCGGCGATCTCGCTCGGGCTGTGGCACAATTTCGGCAACGACACGCCGCACAGGACCAAGCAGGCGATCGTGCGCAAGGCCTTCGACCTCGGCATCACGCATTTCGACCTCGCCAACAATTACGGCCCGCCGCCCGGCTCGGCGGAAACCGCGTTCGGCGAGATCCTGCGCACCGATTTCGCCGCCTACCGCGACGAGATGATCATCTCGACCAAGGCCGGCTACGAGATGTGGGCCGGTCCGTACGGCGAATGGGGCAGCCGCAAATATGTGCTGGCCAGCCTCGACCAGAGCCTCAAACGCATGGGGCTCGACTATGTCGACATCTTCTATTCGCACCGTTTCGATCCCGAGACGCCGCTCGAAGAAACGATGGGCGCGCTCGACCACGCGGTGCGCTCGGGCAAGGCGCTCTATGCCGGCATCTCGTCCTACAATTCGCAGCGCACGCGGGAAGCAGCCGACATTCTGCGCCAGCTCGGCACCCCTTGCCTGATCCACCAGCCGAGCTATTCGATGCTCAACCGCTGGGTCGAGGAGGATGGGCTGCTTGACACGCTGGAGGGGCTCGGCATCGGCTCGATCGTGTTCTCGCCGCTGGCGCAAGGCATGCTGACCGACAAATATCTCGGCGGCATCCCCGAGGGCAGCCGCGCATCCCAGGGCAAGTCTTTGCGACCGGCCTTCATCAACGACAAGTCGATCGCCAACATCAAGGCGCTCAACGCCATTGCCGGCCGCCGCGGACAGACCTTGGCGCAGATGGCGCTGGCCTGGGTGCTGCGCAAAGGCCGCGTGACCACGGCGCTGATCGGCGCCAGCCGGCCGGAACAGGTCGAGGATTGCGTCGGCGCGCTCAAGGCGCTCGAGTTCTCCGACGCCGAGCTCGCCGAGATCGACAGCCACGCCCGCGAGTCCGACATCAACCTCTGGGCGGCTTCGGCCGAGCGCAAGGGGCCGCCGCGCAAGTAGCGATCAGCTGGCGAAACATCCCGTCCGGCGCGCGCCGGAAGGGATGCGCTGCGGAAACAGTGGCAAAATCGCTCGTTCGTCGTTATCTCAGTGGAATTGAAGTCGTTCGCGAGATCTGCCGCGAGCGTCGATTGGGCGAGCAAGATGACGGCAAGAGATGCGCTGACCAAAAACCAGCTCTGCGTGCTCGAGAAGCTCGAGGCGTCCAGCGGGCCGCTCAGCGCCTATACGCTGCTCGACCAGCTGCGCGAGCGCGGTTTCCGCGCGCCGCTGCAGGTCTACCGGGCGCTCGACACACTGGTGAAGTCCGGCTTCGTGCATCGGCTCGAAAGCCTAAACTCCTTCGTCGCCTGCGCCGAGCCGCACGACCACAGCCATTCGATGACGGCCTTCGCCATCTGCGACAATTGCGGCCAGGTGACCGAGATGTCCGACCACGATGTCGGCCACCGGCTGGACGAATGGGTGCGCTCGACGGGATTTGCGGCCAAGAAGGCGGTGATCGAGTTTCGCGGTGTATGCGCCAAGTGTAGGGCGGAGGCGGCGTAAGCCATCACTTCGTCATACTAGGGCGAAGCAAGGAGCGAAGCGACGCGCGCAGACCCTGGTATCCATGCCGTGACATGCACGCGCAGCCACGGCGCAGAATCTGGATCGAAGAGCCTGGCAAGGCTATCCGCAACCGCCGCGTTTTACGGCCTGCGTCACGGCATGGATCCTCGGGTCTTCGCCGCGTCGCTTCGCTCCTTGCTCCGCCCGTGGATGACGAACGAACGTGAGGCGCCTAATGCGCCTCGTCCCAGTTGTTCGCCGCTCGCGCATCGACATGCAGCGGCACCGACATCGAGACCGCCGGCATCGGCGCGTTTTCCATGACGCGGCGCACCACGGGGATCGTCGCCTCGACCTCCGCTTCCACCGTCTCGAAGATCAGCTCGTCGTGGACCTGCAACAGCATGCGGGCCGAGAGCTTCGCCTTCTCCAGCGCTTCTTCCATATGCACCATGGCGCGGCGGATGATGTCGGCGGCGGTTCCCTGGAGCCTGGCGTTGATCGAGGCGCGCTCGTTGAAGGCGCGCACCGACGGGTTGGAAGCCCTTATCTCCGGATAGTGGATGCGGCGGCCGAAGATCGTCTCGACGAAACCGTTCTCGCGCGCATAGGCCTTGGTTTCCTCGATATAGTCCCGGATACCCGGAAAACGCTCGAAATAGCGTTTGATGTAGGCGCCCGCCTCCTCGCGCGGGATCGACAGCTGGTTGGCGAGGCCGAAGGCCGAGATGCCGTAGATGATGCCGAAATTGATCGCCTTGGCGCGGCGGCGCACTTCCGAAGGCATGCCCTCGACCGGCACGTTGAACATTTCCGACGCGGTGATGGCATGAATGTCGGCGCCGTCGGCGAAGGCTTGCTTGAGCTGCGGGATCTCGGCGACATGGGCAAGCACGCGCAATTCGATCTGGCTGTAGTCGGCCGAGACCAGCTTGTGGCCTTTCTCCGCAATGAAGGCGGTCCTGATCTTGCGGCCTTCTGCCGTGCGCACCGGGATGTTCTGCAGATTGGGGTCGGAGGACGACAGGCGCCCGGTGGTGGTCGCTGCCAGCGCATAGGAAGTGTGGACGCGGTTGGTGCCGGGGTTGATGAAACCGGGCAGCGCGTCGGTATAGGTCGATTTCAGCTTGGTGAGCTGGCGCCAGTCGACGATCTTGCGCGGCAGCTCGTGGCCCTCGGCGGCGAGATCTTCCAAAAGCTGTGCCGAGGTCGACCATTGGCCGGTCTTGGTCTTCGAGCCGCCCGGCAGGCCCATCTTGCCGAACAATATGTCGCCGAGCTGTTTCGGTGAGCCGATGTTGATGCGCTCGCCGACGATCCCGTAAATCTCTTCCTCGACGCGAGCCGCGCCTTGAGCCAGCTCGCCGGAGAGCCGCGACAGGATCTGGCGGTCGATCGAGATGCCGCGTTGCTCCATGCGGGCGAGCACCGGCACCAGCGGCCTTTCCAGCCGCTCATAGACGGAAACGAGGCCCTTGGCGGCAAGCCTCGGCTTCAGCACCTGCCAGAGCTGCAGCGCCAGGTCGGCCTGCTCGCCGGCATAGGCGGTCGCGCGTTCGATATCGACCTGATCGAAGCCGATGGCGCTCTTACCCGAGCCGGCGAGTTCCTTCTTCGAGGCCGGCGCGTGGCCGAGCCACTTCTCCGATAGCGAGACGAGGTCGTGACCGCCGGATGTGCCCGCGTCGAGCACGTAGGAGATCAGCATCGTGTCGTCGAACGGGCCGACCTCGATGCCGTGCCGGCTCATCACGACGATGTCGTATTTCATATCCTGGACGATCTTGAGGACCGATCGGTCCTCAAGCAGCGGCTTCAGCAGCGCCAGCGCCTTGCGGACCGGGATCTGGTTCTCCAGCATGCCGCCGCCGAGCAGGTCGCCATTGCCGCTCTTGTGGGCGAGCGGCACATAGACGGCGCGGCCAGGCGCGAGCGCCATGGAAAGGCCGATCAGGTCCGCCCGCATCGGGTCCGACGAGCTGGTCTCGGCGTCGAACGCAAGGACACCGGCCTCGCGGGCTTCGGCTATCCAGGCCTCGAGCGCTGCCGCGTCGCGAATGGGCGCATAGGCCGAAGGGTCGATCTTGCGAGCGGCCGCCTGCTCCAGCCGCAGGGCAGAGAGGAGCGATGGGGTGTCGCCTTGCGGCGGCGCGTCCTCGCCCCTGACCGGCGCAGCCGGTTTTAAAGCATCGTTCGGCGCGGCCGCCGGCCCTGGCACCGGCGGAGCGCCGGCACCGACATCGGGGCCATGCGCGGTATCGGCGCGCTCGATTGTGACGGCGGTGGCCTGGACGTCGCCAATGTCCGTTGCGGTCGCTTCGGCGACGCGTCGGGTCAGCGTGGTGAACTCCATCGTCTTCAGGAAGCCGATCAGCTTCGGGCCATCCGGCGCATGCAGGACAAGGTCGTCCAATCCTTCCCTTAGCGGTACGTCGTTCTTCAACGTCACCAACTCGCGCGAGATGCGCGCCTTGTCGGCATTGGCGATGATGGTCTCGCGGCGCTTGTCCTGCTTGATCTCGGAAGCGCGCGCCAGCAGCCCGTCAAGGTCGCCGAACTGTTCGAGCAATTGCGCCGCGGTTTTCGGGCCAATGCCGGGCACGCCCGGGACGTTGTCGACCGAGTCGCCGGTCAGCGCCTGCAGGTCGATCATCTTTTCGGGCGGCACGCCCCATTTCTCGATCACCTCGGGAATGCCGATCTGGCGATCCTTCATCGGGTCGTACATGCCGACGGTCGGACCGACCAGCTGCATCAGATCCTTGTCGGAAGAGATGATGGTGGTATCGGCGCCGGCTTCGCAAGCCAGCCGGCAGTAAGTCGCGATGATATCGTCGGCTTCAAAACCCTCCGTCTCTATGCAAGGGACATTGAAGGCCGCGGTCGCCTGGCGGATCAGGCCGAATTGCGGGATCAGGTCTTCCGGCGGCGCGGAGCGGTTGGCCTTGTATTCGGGGTAGAGATCGCTGCGGAAGGTTTTCGACGAATAGTCGAAGATGACGGCGAAATGCGTCGGCACCACGCCGACATCGGTGTTGCGGGCGTCCTGCATCAGCTTCCACACCATGTTGCAGAAGCCGAGCACGGCGCTGGTCGGCAGGCCGTCGGATTTGCGGTTGAGCGGCGGCAGCGCGTGGTAGGCGCGGAAAATGTAGCCGGAGCCGTCGACGAGGAAGAGGTGATCGCCTTTTTTCATGCCGGCAGGGATAGCGCGGCCCGGCTTCGCGGTCCATGGCTCAGGCTGTGGAACCCACCGGTTCGGGCAACACCCCTGACACATCCTGTCCGGCTGGAAATTTGCCGCTCACGGGCATGTTACAAAAGTGTAATTTTCGTGCCCTTGAATCGCCATGTTCACGGACCCAAATACACGTCATCGGCAGTTTTTCGCCGAAGTCCGGAGTAAGGCCCGTCCCCCGCCTATCCCGGGCAATTGCGGCAGCCTATCCCCCCTCTCCGGGCTGCCGCATCGTTTCGAGTAAAGTAAAGACCGCCGTGGTTCCCCCTCCACCACGGCGGTTCTTTTTTGCCTTCAGGCAAGCCTTTCCCGCTTGGTCCAATGATCGCGGGCTTTTCGTTTTCGGCATGGCCCTTTAGGGTCTGCCCAAAATCGAAAGGCAAAGCGCATGTCCAGAATCTCCCCCGTCCTCGACCGTCTCGACCAGAATCTCGACCAGAGCCTGGAGCGGCTGTTCGGCCTGCTCGGCATCAGGTCGATCTCCACCGATCCGGCCTTTGCCGCCGATTGCCGCACGGGTGCCGAATGGCTGGTCGCCGAGCTCAAGCTGATCGGGTTCGACGCCAGTATGCGCGATACGCCCGGACATCCGATGGTGGTGGCGCATCACGAGGGACCGGAGGGCGCGCCGCATGTGCTGTTCTACGGCCACTATGACGTCCAGCCGGTCGATCCGATCGAATTGTGGGAAACCGATCCGTTCGCGCCGTCGGTCAAGGAGCTCGAGCCCGGCCGCAAGGTGATCACCGGGCGCGGCTCGGCCGACGACAAGGGGCAGTTGATGACCTTCGTCGAGGCCTGCCGCGCGTGGAAGCAGGTGCATGGCAATCTACCCTGCCGCGTCACCATCCTGTTCGAGGGCGAGGAGGAATCCGGCTCGCCGTCGTTGAAGCCGTTCCTGGAAGCCAACGCCGCCGAGCTGAAGGCTGATTTCGCGCTGGTCTGCGACACCAGTATGTGGAACCGCGAGACGCCGTCGATCTGCGTGTCGCTTCGCGGCATGGTCGGCGAGGAGGTCACCGTCAAGGCGGCCAACCGCGACCTGCATTCGGGCCTATATGGCGGTCCCGCCGCCAATCCGATCCGGATCCTGGCCAAGGTGCTGGCCGATATTCACGATAAGGACGGCCGCGTCACCATTCGAGGCTTCTATGACGGCGTCGAGGAGACGCCTTCGCAGGTGCTGAAATCCTGGGAGGGACTTGGCGAGACGGCCGAGACTTTCCTCGGACCGGTCGGCCTCTCCATTCCGGCCGGCGAAAAGGGCCGCTCGGTGCTCGAGCTCACCTGGGCGCGGCCGACGGCGGAATTCAACGGCATCATCGGCGGTTATACCGGCAAGGGTTTCAAGACGGTGATCGCGGCGCAAGCGTCGGCGAAAGTGTCGTTCCGGCTCGTGCACAAGCAGGACCCGAAGAAGATCCGCGCCGCCTTCCAGGCCTTCGTGCGCGAGCGCATCCCGGCCGATTGCTCGGTCGAATTCCACCCGCATGGCGGCTCGCCGGCGATCCAGCTTTCCTACGATTCGCCGTTCCTGGCCAAGGCCAAGGATGCGCTGTCCGACGAATGGGAGAAGCAGGCGGTCACCACCGGCGGTGGCGGCTCCATTCCCGTGGTCGGCGATTTCCAGACCTATCTCGGCATGGAATCGCTGCTGGTCGGCTTCGGCCTCGACGACGACCGCATTCATTCGCCGAACGAGAAGTATGAGCTGACCTCGTTCCACAAGGGGCAGCGGTCCTGGGCGCGAATTCTCGACGCGCTGACCCGCTGAGCGAAAATCACGAAAGCCCTGAGGTTCAACTTTCTGTTGATTTTTCTCCGGATCGCGGCGAGGACGAATTAGCTACGCGAAATGCTGCGGCGTTGCGAGGATGCGCCACGCCGCAGGCGCGACCCGGAGAAGAGAATGACCGATATCCGTTTCCACAAAAACGATCTGCCCGACCTGTCGCGATACAATGTCGGGGCGGTGGCCATCGACACGGAAACGCTGGGGCTCAACCCGCATCGCGACCGGCTCTGCGTGGTGCAGATTTCGCCCGGCGACGGCAGCGCCGATGTCATCCAGATCGCACCAGGCCAGAAGGAGGCGCCGAATCTCGCCAGCCTGTTGAGAAACAACACGATCACCAAGCTGTTTCACTACGGCCGCTTCGACATCGCCGTGCTCTACCATGCCTTCGGCGTGATGGCCGAGCCGGTGTTCTGCACCAAGATCGCCTCGCGGCTCACCCGCACCTATACCGACCGGCACGGGTTGAAGGATCTCTGCGGCGAACTGCTCGGCATCGGCCTGTCCAAGGTGCAGCAATCCTCCGACTGGGCGGCCGAAACGCTCTCGCCCGAACAGATCGAATATGCCGCCTCGGACGTGCTCTACCTGCACAGGTTGCGCGAGGTGCTGGGCGCGCGCCTGGCGCGCGAGAACCGCACCAAGGAGGCGGACGCCTGCTTCCGTTTCCTGCCGACGCGCGCCAAGCTCGACCTTATGGGCTGGGCTGAGGAAGATATTTTCGCGCATAGTTGAGGGGACGAAGGTCCGTCGACCCTAGCCCGTGGAGAACTGAAATGGCAGAGCGCAAACCGATAGAAAGCGCGCCGAAGGACGGCTCCAAAGTCACGATCATGTGGAAGGACAGCGACGGCGTCGTCAACGAATCCGTCGGGCAATATCGCGACGGCGGCTGGTGGGTCTACACCGACAGCGACACGCAGAAGAAGGTCGATCCGACGAGCTGGCGACCGGCATCCGATGAAGGGGACGACGACCAGTAGGCGAGCCTCGCCCGACAATTTCAGGGCGGGCGCGAGGCTTGGCCGCAACAAGGGGGCGCAATGAGACAGAACACGCTCTATCTCGTCATTGGGGCGCTGGTCGCGGTTGTCATCGCGCTCGGCATCTATGTCTATCGCGAGCAGACCAGGCCGAAAGGCGTCGAGCTCAAGATCGACGACAAGGGCATTTCGATCCAGCAGAATTGACCATGGTGGCCAGCCGGGAGACCGGCAGCTTCGGCTGCGGTCCCAACAACATTGTCGTCATGAATGATATGCCGACGCCGGCAAAATGACGCCGGCCGGTTAGCGGATTCGGAAATCCTGAGGGTTTGCATAAGGCTGCATAAACCCTGCTTTAACCCGCCCTTAAATCGCCGCATCTAGTCTTCAACCCGAACGCCATCGGGACCCGGGGGCAGGCTAGCAAGAGCGCATGGCGAACCGCAGAGACAGTCGCATCGAACCGAGCTTCGAGGAGGCGCCGCGCGCGAAATCCTCCGAGGGCTTTTCGGTGAGCGAGGAGGATCGCGTCGTGCCGCGCACCCGTAAATCCACTGCAAAAGGCAAATCCGCCAAGGCGAAAACCTCACGCCGCGGGCGCGGCGGAAGCCGGCGAGGACTGTTCGGCATCGCCACCCGCCTGGTTTACTGGTGCTTCGTGCTCTGTATCTGGGGCGGCATCGCGGCGGCCGGCATCGTCGTCTATTACGGCGCCAAGATGCCGGCGGCGACCACCTGGTCGATCCCCGACCGCGCGCCCAACATCAAGATCGTCTCGGTCGATGGCGGGCTGATCGCCAATCGCGGCATGTCGGGCGGCGAGGCCGTCGGCCTGCACGAAATGTCGCCTTATATCCCGCAAGCCGTCGTCGCCATCGAGGACCGCCGCTTTTATTCGCATTTCGGCATCGACCCGATCGGTCTTTCACGCGCCATGGTCACCAACGTTCTCGGCGGCCATTTCTCGCAGGGCGGCTCGACGCTGACGCAGCAGCTGGCCAAGAACTTGTTCCTGACGCCGGACCGCACGCTGGAGCGCAAGGTGCAGGAAGTGCTCCTGGCGCTGTGGCTCGAACACAAGCACAGCAAGGACCAGATCCTCGAAATGTACCTCAACCGGGTTTATTTCGGATCCGGAGCCTATGGCGTGGAAGCGGCTTCGCGCCGGTATTTCGGCAAGAGCGCGCGCGACGTGAGCCTTTCGGAGGCAGCACTGCTGGCGGGGCTGCTCAAGGCGCCGTCCAAGCTTTCGCCGGCGCGCGACCCGAAGGCGGCCGAGGAGCGGGCGCAGCTCGTGCTCGCGGCCATGCGCGAGGAAGGCAAGATCAGCGACAAGGAATACAAGGTGGCGCTGAGCGCGCCGGCGACGCGCGCGCCGTCCTACTGGACCGGCTCCGAGAATTATGTCGCCGACACGGTGATGGAGGAGCTTCCCGATCTCATCGGCGACGTGCGCGGCGACATCATCGTCGACACTACCGTCGACTTGACCCTGCAGAAGCTTGCCGAACAATCGATCCGCCGGCTGATCGACGAAAGCGGCAAGAAGCTCAACGTCACGCAGGGCGCGCTGGTGTCGATCGACGATTCCGGCGCGGTGCGCGCCATGGTCGGCGGCTATGATTATTCGACCAGCCAGTTCGACCGCGCCTCGGAAGCGCGGCGACAGCCGGGCTCGGCCTTCAAACCCTTCGTCTACATGGCGGCGCTGGAAGCAGGCCGCACGCCGGACAGCGTGCGCAACGACGCGCCAATCAAAATCGGCAAATGGACGCCCGACAATTACGGCGGCAAATATTACGGCAAGGTGACGCTGGCCACGGCTTTGGCCAAGTCGCTGAACTCGGTGGCGGCGCAGCTCACCATGGAAGTCGGGCCCGACGCGGTGGTGGAAGCCGCGCATCGCATGGGCATCCAGTCCGATCTGCAGGCCAACACCTCGATCGCGCTCGGCACCTCGGAGGTGACGCCGCTGGAGCTGACTTCCGCCTACGTCCCGTTCGCCAATGGCGGCTACAAGCCGGACGTCCATTTCATCCGCCGCATCACCACCGGCGACGGCAAGGTGCTTTACGAGAACAGCGGCGGCAGCGCGCCGCGCGTCATCAAGGCCGACGTCGTCGGTATGATGAATTCGATGATGACCGGCACGGTCGAGATCGGCACCGCCAAGAAGGCGGCCTTCAATTGGCCGTCGGCCGGCAAGACCGGCACCAGCCAGAACTCGCGCGACGCCTGGTTCGTCGGCTACACCGCCAATCTCACCACCGGCGTGTGGTTCGGCAATGACGACGGCAGCCCGATGAAGAAGGTCACCGGCGGCGCCCTGCCGGCGCAGGCCTGGCACGAATTCATGGTGGCCGCGCATGAGGGCGTGCCGGTGCGGCCGCTGCCCGGCACCTGGAAGTCGACGCCGTCCGACACGATCGTGCCGGACGAGATCCCGTCGGCGGATGCATCGCAGCCGCCGCCTGCGCCGCCCGCGGCTGTCGGCCAGTCACAGCCTGCCGCTCCATCGCAGCCTGTCGCGCAGGCGCCCGCGCGTCAGGTGCGGACCACGCGACCTGCCGAGACCGTCGATACCGGCGGCTTCGGCATGCCGAGCGACAGCGGCGAAACCGCCTCGATCAAGCATCCGGTGCCGCCCGGAAATGTCGGCGGCCCGACGAAAAAGCGCCAGACTTCGATCCTCGATATACTGGGCGGCGGTTAGAGCGGCAACTTCACCTCTCGTAATGGCAAGCGCCTTCGGCTACATGTCCGGCCGGAGACAAAACCATGGCCGAGACCGACAGCAGAAAAACGATCGTGCTCACCGGCGCCAGCCGCGGCATCGGTCATGCGACGGTGAAGCGCTTTTCGCGCGAAGGCTGGCGCGTCATCACCTGCTCGCGCCAAGCCTTTGCCGAGGACTGCCCGTGGCCGGCCGGCCCGGAGGACCACATCAAGGTCGACCTCGCCGACCAGGAAGACGTCGGCATCGCCGTTTCGGAAATCCGTCACCGGCTGGAGGCGCATGGCGGGCAACTGCACGCCCTGGTCAACAATGCCGGCATTTCGCCGAAGCTGAAAGACGGCAGGCGCATGGACTCGATCGAGACGCCGATGCATGTCTGGCGCGACGTGTTCCAGGTCAATTTCTTCGCGCCGATCATGCTGGCAAGGGGCCTGTTCAAGGAACTCGCCGCCGCGAAGGGCTCGATCGTCAATGTCACCTCGATCGCCGGCACCAGGGTGCATCCGTTCGCCGGCACGGCCTATGCCACGTCGAAAGCGGCGCTCGGCTCGCTGACGCGCGAGATGGCGCATGACTTCGGGCCGCACGGCATCCGCGTCAATGCGATCGCGCCGGGCGAGATCGACACGGCGATCCTTTCGCCCGGCACCGACAGAATAGTCGAGACGATCCCGCTGAGACGGCTGGGCGCCACTTCGGAAGTGGCCGACATCATCTTCTTCCTGTGCTCGGGCCAGGCGTCCTACGTCACCGGCTCGGAGATCCACATCAATGGCGGCCAGCACGTTTGATTGGCTGACTTCAGGTCATGGTGACAACGGCCTTGCCGCTGAAGCTGCGCTGCCGTAGCGCGTCCAGGGCCCGGCCGATGTCCGCCCACGGCACTGTCATGGCCACGCGGGTCTCCAGCCGGCCGGCCGCGACCAGATCGAGCAGCGCGGCGATGTCGGCGCCGATGGCTGAGCCGGACGTGTAATAGGCGAAGGTCTGTAGCCGCGCGCCTTCGTGGCCGGGAGCGAATTGACGGAAGCCGATCGGCGTGAGCTCGCCGCTGCTCGAACCGAACATGACGATGGTCCCGCCGGGCGCGATGCGCTCGATCGCATCGGCGAGGCTTTTGCCGCCAACCGACTCGGTGATCAGCGAAAAGGGTCCCTCGGCCAGTTCGACCGACTCGACGAGCTGCCCGGCGCCCAGATCGCGAAGGTCATCGTGATGCCGCGCCGAAGCGACCGCTGTCACCGAAGCGCCTTGCTCGCGGGCGATCTGGACCTGGAAACGACCGACCGCGCCGCTCGCGCCGGTGATCAGGACCTGCTGTCCGGCCAGGTCACCGCCATGGCGCAAGGTCCTCAGCGCCGTCGTGCCCGCCACGGGAAGCGTGGCTGCGGCGGCGAAGCTGACTGCGTCCGGCACGACGGCAAGACGATCGGTCGGAACGGCCACCCGTTCAGCCCAGCCGGCCTGGTCGACCAAGGCGGCAACGCGCGTGCCTGCGGTCGGGCCTGAGCCATCGGCCGCCGCGCGCTCGACAATGCCGACGATGTCCTGGCCAGGTATCCACCCGTCAGGTCGTATGCCGAGCAGGCGCAGCTCGCCACGATTCAACGATGTTGTATGAACTGCCACCAATACTTCATTTCCATTGCAGTTTGGCTGATCGACCTCGGTGAGCTTCAGCCGGTCGGAGCTGTCGGAAGAGATGGCGAGAGCGAGCATGGGCCCCATCCTTTTGAATTTGGCGTTTGGGAGTCGCGATCGATTGATGAATTGGCTGGAGCCTATCGACTTTCGTGGTCGAAGAATTTAGAGATAAAGCCAGATGATCGCTGAAAGCAGTCAAGAATGAGACAGCCGCTTCGCTGGCCGTGGCTGGATTTCGACGTCGACGACGTGGCCGCGCCGGCGATGGCTGTCGGCGTCGATGTCACCGAGACCAGGGCCGAGGCGCGTGAGCATTGGCATCGCAAGGGGCAGCTCGTCGTCGCGCTCGGCGGCGGCGTTATCTGCCGCGTTCCGAGCGGTCTTTGGATGGTGCCGCCGCATTGCGGGGTGTGGGTGCCGAGCCGCATGGAACACAGCAACATCGCGACGGCGAACGCGCGGATTTTCTTCGTCTATATCGAGCCCGGCGCCGCCGACCTGCCGGACCGGTGCTGCACGCTTTCGATCTCGCCGCTGCTGCGCGAGTTGATCGTCGAACTGTCGGAGTGCGCGCCGGACGATGCGCGCGGCAATTTCCTTGGAAGCGTGCTGCTCGCGGAATTGCCGCGTATGCCTGTCCAGCAATTGCATTTGCCGATCTCGGCCGAGCCGCGGCTGCGTCGGATCGCCGAAGCGCTGGCCGACGACCCTGCCGATCGCAGCACGCTGGCGGAGTGGGCGGACCGCGTAGCGCTCAGCGAGAGCAGCCTGGCGCGCCTCGTCGTGAAGGAGACGGGCCTGAGCTTCGGGCGCTGGCGCCAGCAGCTGCAGCTGATCGTCGCGCTCAGGGAGCTGTCTTCCGGCGCCAGCGTGCAGCAGGTGTCGGGCGATCTCGGCTATGAATCCGTGACCGCTTTCATCACCATGTTCAAAAAGGCGCTGGGCAAGCCGCCGGCGAAATATCTTAACGACATCGCGCAGAATGGCGGTTCCGCGTTCCGGGCCTGACATCCATCAAGCAGGCTGCGGGTTGATCTCCATGGCAGGCCCGGCCCGATCGAGGGTCTTGCCGGTCACCACCTCGACGATACCGCAAGCGATCTCGCGCTCGCCCATGATCACGGCGTCGGGCCCGGTCCTTTGAGGTGCTCGACCTCGGCGTCGCAATGAGCGCGGGCAATGGCGCTGATCGCCCGATTGGCGGCGCGGGGAGACGGCTTCGGGACCCTGTTTTGCCCTCAGCCGCTTTTCTTTCGCCGCTTCATGCCGCCTGGAGCAGGTTCTCGATGTCGGGAATCGTATGGTTGGTGAGCGTCTTTGGGATTTCCGCCTGCACCTTCTCGCAAACCTCCTTGTGCAGTTTCTGGCGCATCTCGCCAAGCACCTGCGGCGGCGCGATCAGCACGACCGCGTCGAACGCGCCGCGATGCGCCAGCTTGTAGAGCCGGTCGGCAATGTCGACGGCGAAGCGTTCCTTGCCGAGACGGTGCCAGTCGGTCTCCTCAATGGCGCTGCGAGGTCCCTCGTTGCTGTACCGGCCCGGCTTTCCGCTGCCTTGCTCGCGCGTGGCGGGGTTGTCCTGCTCCATCTCCTGCACCACTTCCAGGTTCGGGAATTTGCTGTCGCCCCGGTTGCGCAGGAAGAGCGCCTTTTCGCCATCGGCCACGACGACCCACAGTCCGTGTTTCAGCTTGATGCTCATGGCGTTCCTCCTTGCCTGCTGCTTGCCGATAGATGGAGCTTGGGATCCGCAAATGGATTGCTAGGCAAACGAGCCGCGAGGCATGATTGTTCCGATCCGGCGATGGCGTCTCGATCGCTTCCGGCAGACACGGTCGAGCGCCGATACCGCAGGGTCGGCTTTAATCTAGTAACTTAGTGGAATTTAGAATAAACCGTTTTGCGGCTTTCCCCGTCAGGCGCTAAAAATTACGACGGATCAAGGCGGTTTCTTATGCCGGTCCGGCCGTCTCAGCCTCGAAGTAGAATTTTTTTCTCTTGGCCTTCGCGGTTGCGAAAAAGCGATTGCCTGCCGTTCGGCGGCGCGCGAGTGCTTGCCTTCTGATTTTGGGCGTGGCCGCGTAAAACTGCCAAACTGTTTCAGTATTGCTCATCGCCATGTCACCAGCCAACACCAAGCTCAATGCCTTTCCCGTCTTCATGCGGGTCGACGGCGAAGCCGTAGCCATCGTCGGCAATGGCGAGGAGGCGCTCGCCAAGGCGCGGCTGCTTTCGCAATCGAGCGCGGTGTTGCGCATCGTTGCCGACGATGCCAGCGACGGCTTGCTGGATTTCATCGCGTCGGCCGGCGCTGTTCACATTAACGCAGCCTATGAGGCCGCGCATCTCCAAGGTGCCGTCCTGGCGTTCGCCGCCAGCGGCGACGAGGCGCTCGATCGCCGCGTCGTCGACGACGCGCGGCGGCTGGGCATTGCGGTCAATGCCGTCGACCGTCCGGAGCTGTGCGATTTCTTCACGCCTGCATTGGTCAACCGGGCGCCGGTGGCGATCGCCATCGGCACCGAGGGGGCCGGACCGGTTCTGGCGCAGATGCTGCGCGGGCGCATCGACCGCATGCTGTCGCCGTCGCTCGGCCGGCTGGCGGCGCTTGCCGCGTCCTTCCGCGCCGCCGCCGAGACGCTGCCGAAAGGCAATCGCCGCCGCCGCTTCTGGAGCGATTTCTTCGCCGGCGCGCCGGCCAAGGCCATCGAAGTAGGCGACCTCGCCGAGGCGCATGGCGCGGCGCTCGAGCTCTTGGCCCAGGATGCTCCGGTCACCGGACATATCGCGCTGGTCGGCGCCGGTCCGGGCGCGGAGGACCTTTTGACCTTGCGCGCGCATCGCCTGCTGTTGGAGGCCGACGCCATTGTCTATGACGCGCTGGTGCCGCAGGCGATCGTCGCCATGGGTCGCCGCGACGCCGAGCGCCTGCCGGTGGGAAAACGCAAGGGCTGCCATTCCAAAAGCCAGGAAGAGATCAACGCGCTGCTCATCGAACTGGGCCGCGCCGGAAACCGCGTGGTGCGGCTGAAGTCCGGCGATCCGCTGGTGTTCGGCCGCGCCGGCGAAGAGATGGCGGCGCTGCGCGAGGCCGGGATTGCCTATGAGGTGGTTCCGGGCGTCACCGCTGCCTTCGCCGCCGCCGCCGATTTCGAGCTACCGCTGACGCTGCGCGGCGTTTCGTCGTCGATGGTGTTCACCACAGGCCACGACCTCAAGGGCAACTCGCTGCCCGACTGGGCCAAGCTTGCCATTTCGGGCGCGACCGTTGCCGTCTATATGGGCCGTTCGGTGGCTGCCGAAGTCGCCGGCCGGCTGATCGAAGCGGGACTGTCGCCGGACACGGCGGTTGCCGTCGTCGAGAATGCCAGCCTCGGCAACCGCCGCCGTTTCCACGGCACGCTTGCCGACCTGCCGTCGCTGGAGGAGCGCGCCGATCTCACCGGACCGGTGATGACGATCATCGGCGACGCCGTCGCCGGCGCCAATTTTGAACAATCCGAGCCGCTCGCGGCACATAAGCATGAGGGCGCGGCTTCAGCCGTCGCCGAAGGAGTCCGGCAATGAAGGTTCTCACCGCGAACAGGCTCTCCGACGGCATCGCCGTCTGGTACGCCGATGGCGGCTGGGCGGAGACGGTTGGTCACGCCGATATCGCGCATGACAAGACGGCGGAGGACCGGCTGGAAGCGATCGGCGCCACGGCTGGCGCCAACAATGAGGTGGTCGACGTCAACCTGATCGACGTCACGATGGTCGATGGCCTGGTCGAACCGGTGCGGCTGCGCGAAAAGATCCGCGCCGCGGGCCCGACCATCCGCACCGATCTCGGCAAGCAGGCGAGCCCGCAACCGGCACGGGCGGCTTAACCAACGAAAGCAGCGGGCGGACGCGCCCTGAAAGACGAAGCATGTACCGTTACGACGAGTTCGACCAGGATTTCGTTCACGCCCGTGTCGCCGAGTTCAGCGACCAGGTGCAGCGCCGGCTTGCCGGCGAGATCACCGAGGACCAGTTCCGGCCGCTCAGGCTGATGAACGGCGTCTATCTGCAGCTGCACGCCTATATGCTGCGCATCGCCGTGCCCTACGGCACGCTGAACAGCAGGCAATTGCGCATGCTCGGCCACATCGCGCGCAAGTACGACAAGGGCTACGGCCATTTCACCACGCGCCAGAATATCCAGTTCAACTGGCCGGCGCTGTCGGACATCCCGGCGATCCTCGCCGATCTGGCGAGCGTCGAGATGCACGCCATCCAGACCAGCGGCAACTGCATCCGCAACGTCACCGCCGACCATTTCGCCGGGGCCGCCGCCGACGAGGTCGCCGATCCGCGTCCCTATGCGGAAATCCTGCGCCAATGGTCTTCGGTGCATCCCGAGTTCTCGTACCTGCCGCGCAAGTTCAAGATCGCGGTGACCGGTGCCGAGCGCGACCGCGCCGCCATCCAGACGCATGACATCGGCCTGCATCTGAAAAAGAACGCGGCTGGCGAGCTGGGCTTCGCTGTCTATGTCGGTGGCGGCCAGGGCCGCACGCCGATGGTGGCGAGAAAGATCCGCGACTTCCTGCCGGAGGCGGAGTTGCTGTCCTACTGCACGGCCATCCTGCGCGTTTACAACCTCTACGGCCGCCGCGACAACAAGTTCAAGGCGCGCATCAAGATCCTGGTTCATGAGACCGGCGTGGAGGAGATCACCCGCCAGGTCGAGGCCGAGTGGCAGGAGCTGAAGGACGCCGAGCTCAAGCTGCCGGA
The DNA here is from genome assembly GCF_006439455.1 of Mesorhizobium sp. B2-9-1. Classification (NCBI taxonomy): domain Bacteria; kingdom Pseudomonadati; phylum Pseudomonadota; class Alphaproteobacteria; order Hyphomicrobiales; family Phyllobacteriaceae; genus Mesorhizobium; species Mesorhizobium sp. B2-9-1. Next base: position 95,479 of record NZ_VFTP01000015.1, read on the forward strand.
AGCCGATATCCAGGCGATCAACGCCTATTTCGCGCCGCCGGCGCTGGTTTCCCGTCCGGAAGGCGATGATGCGGTGAAACAGGCCAGGCTCGATTCCAAGAGCTTTTCGGAATGGCTCGACCAGAATGTCGTGACGCATCGCCATCCCGACTACGCGGCGGTGACGATCTCGCTCAAGGGCATCGGCGAGGTGCCCGGCGACGCAACGGACAGCCAGATGGAAGCGGTTGCCGGTATCGCCGAGAAGTACGCCTTCGACGAATTGCGGGTCAGCCACGAACAGAACCTGATCCTGCCGCATGTAGCGCGCGCCGACCTCAAGGCCGTCTATGACGCGCTGGTCGAGATCGGCCTGGCGACAGCCAATTCCAATCTGATCAGCGACATCATCTCCTGCCCGGGCCTCGATTATTGCGCGCTGGCCACGGCGCGCTCGATCCCGGTAGCGCAGGAAATCTCACGCCGATTCGCCTCGCTGGAGCGGCAGCGCGAGATCGGCGAGCTGAAGCTGAAGATCTCCGGCTGCATCAATGCCTGCGGCCACCACCACGTCGGCCATATCGGCATTCTGGGCGTGGAGAAGAAAGGCACCGAGCTCTATCAGGTGACGCTTGGCGGCTCGGCCGACGAAAACACATCCGTCGGCGAGATCATCGGCCGCGGCTTCTCCTCGGATGAGATCACCGATGCCATCGAGCAGATCGTCGATACCTATCTCGGCCTTCGGCTCAGTCCCGACGAACGTTTCATCGACGCCTACCGCCGTGTCGGTCCCGCGCCGTTCAAGGAGGCGCTCTATGCTGGCGAAACCAAGGCCGCTTGACCGGACAGGCGAAGTCGAGACCGGCGTTGCCGCCGAGGCAGCGGGGCTCGACGCGCTGTTGGGCCATCTGAAGCCGATCGAGATCATCGAACGGTCGGCGCATGAATTCCGCGGCGCGGTCGCCGCGGTGTCTTCCTTCGGCGCGGACTCCGCCGTGCTGCTGCACATGATTTCGGAGATCGACCGCTCGCTGCCGGTCATCTTCCTCGACACCGGCAAGCATTTCGAGGAGACGCTCGGCTATCGCGACGCGTTGGTCGCCGATTTCGGCCTCACCGACATCAGGGTGATCAAGCCGGAAGAGGGTGCGCTCCAACGCGTCGACCCGACCGGCAGGCTGCACGAGACCGACACCGATTCCTGCTGCAATGTGCGCAAGGTCGAGCCGCTGGCGCGCGGCGTCGAGCCGTTCCGCGCCTGGTTCACCGGGCGCAAGCGCTTCCAGGCTACGACGCGCACGGCTTTACCCGTCTTCGAGGCCGTCGGCTCGCGCATCCGCATCAATCCGCTGGCGCATTGGACGACATCGGACCAGGCCGACTATATGCGGGCGCATGCGCTGCGCGAAAATCCGCTGGTCGCCTATGGCTATCTCTCGATCGGCTGCTTTCCCTGCACGCAGCCGGTGCAGCCGGGCGAGGATGCGCGCAGCGGCCGCTGGGCGGGACACGCCAAGACCGAGTGCGGCATTCACCTCTCCGGTTTGGAGAAGTCGCTGACCGACGCCTCGCTTTAGGTTATATCGCTATTCACGTGATGTCGGCCGAAAGCGGGTTCCGATTGCTGGCGGCCTGCCGGCTCGCTTGGGACTCTTTGGAACTTTAGGAATTTTGATGACTGGATCGACGACAGCGGGGACCCGCCTCTGGACCCGTGACGGTTTTCGCGAGGATGAGTGGACCCACGCCGAAAGCGCCGAGGCGCTTGCCGGCAATGGCCGTTTCATCCTGCCGCTGCAGGCTTTTCTCGGGCTGGATGAAGAAGTTCGCAAGTCAGCCAAGGAGCGCCTCGGCGTCCTGCTGCAGCCCGGCGACGAGCTGGACAAGATAACCGGCCTGCTCGACCAGCTGTCGCTGGTGGCGCTGGCCTTCCCGGCCTTCAATGACGGCCGCTCTTTTTCCAAGGGCGAATTGCTGCGCGCCCGGCATCAATTCAAGGGCGCGGTGCGCGCCACCGGGCAGGTGCTGGTCGACCAGCTGCCGCATATGCTGCGGCTCGGCTTCGACGAGTTCGAGGTCTCCAATCCGGTGCTGCTGAAGCGGCTGGAGGAAGGTCGCACCGGCGGCTTGCCGCTTTACTACCAGCCGGCGGTCGAACCGGAGGCCAAGGGTCCAAAATATTCCTGGCGGCGCAAGCGCCCCAGCTGACGCGGCATTTCATACGACCAATGAAATCGCTGTGGTCCGACCAGCGTCACGCATTTTGTTGGTCAGCTTGGTTCAAGATAGGTTTGGAAAGCTCGCGGTGCTGGTCTGGACAGACCACATTGGTGATTCGGGCTTCCGCTTCGGCCGACCTGCCCTTAGGATAAGGCCATTACTTCGTACCGCGAAATAATGGCCTTATCCTAAGGGAGGAAGCAGCATGGCAGGCAAGAAGATATTGATGCTCGTTGGCGAGTTCAGCGAGGAATACGAGATTTTCGTCTTTGAACAGGCCATGCACGCGGTCGGCCACACCGTCCATGTCGTGTGCCCGGACAAGAAGGCCGGCGACGTGCTCAAGACCTCATTGCACGACTTCGAGGGCCACCAGACCTATACCGAAAAACCCGGTCACGATTACATCCTCAACAAGACCTTCGCCGAAGTGAACCCTGCCGACTACGATGCAATTTATGCGGCGGGCGGCCGCGGGCCGGAATATATTCGCATCGACAAGCGCGTGCAGGCGCTGGTCAGACATTTCCATGAAACCGGCAAGCCGATCTTCACCATCTGCCACGGCGCGCAGATCCTGATCGCGGTCGACGGCGTGGTGCGCGGCAAGGAAGTGGCGGCGCTGCATTATTGCGAGCCGGAAGTGACGCTCGCCGGCGGCATCTATATCGATGTCGCGCCGACCGGCGCCCATGTCGACGGCAATCTGGTTTCAGCCAAGGGCTGGCCGGGCCTTGCCGCCTTCATGCGAGAATGCCTGAAGGTGCTCGGCACCGAGATCCGTCACGGCGAAGTGCTGATGCGCGACGACAGGAAGGCGGCCTGAAACTTGTCAGTTGCGGCGCGCGGCTATTGACGCCGCGGGTCGTCCGCGTTCTCAGCCTCGGCGCCGTCGAGGCGGTCAAGCAGATCGGTCAACTGCCGGGGCATCTCCCTTTCCAGGCGAAATGCCGGCAAGGTGCGCAGAAAGCGCTTCGTCGCTTCGCTGCCCGCCTGTCGCCTGATATCGTTGGCCAATTCGGCGCGCCTATGGCCGCTGTTGCCGTTCATCGTCCCAAAATCCTGTGTCGGTTTCGAAACTCCTGCAGCCAGTCCATGGTTCCCGTGCCAGCGTCCGAGAGCAAGCAAAGCTGCGTGATACGGTAAAGTTTGAATTAATTAGGAACGGTAGCCCGACGCCAGCCGCCTGCGCTTGCCCCTTGATTTTTGGCCTCCAAACCTCGATATCGGGCGCAAATCCAGAGCAATTCGAAATGACGGGAAACGCGATGAGCGACCAGGCAAAAGACGAACGCACGCCCGAAGAGATGGAAGCCGCCGAGGCTTCCGGCGAGCGTGCGGAGGGTGGCATCGACGGCGACTACGAAGCGCTGGTGCAGCTGCTGAAGGAAAACGACGAACTGAAGGACCGCGCGCTGCGCACGGCGGCCGAAATGGAGAATTTGCGGCGGCGCACCGCGCGCGACGTCCAGGACGCCCGCGCCTATGCCGTCGCCAATTTCGCGCGCGACATGCTGTCGGTGTCCGACAATCTGCGCCGCGCGCTGGACGCGATTCCCGCCGAGGCGAAGGCCAGCGGCGACGCCGGCTTCAAATCGCTGATCGAAGGCGTCGACCTCACCGAGCGCGCCATGCTTTCGGCGCTGGAGCGCCACGGCGTGAAGAGACTCGCCCCCGAAGGTGAGAAGTTCGATCCGAACTTCCACCAGGCGATGTTCGAGATCCCCAATCCGGATGTTCCCGCAGGCACCGTCGTCCAGGTGGTGCAGCCGGGCTACTCGATAGGCGAGCGCGTGCTGCGGCCAGCGATGGTCGGTGTCGCCAAGGGCGGCCCGAAGGCGGCCGCCGAGGCCAAGGTCGAGCCGGGCCCGGTGAACGAGCAGGCCGAGAAAGATGCGTGAGTAGGGGAGTAGGGGAGTAGGGCAGTAGGGCAGTAGGGGTGTTGGATAGCGGCCGTGCAATTCACGCGACTTATGCTATTTAATTTCCTACTCCCCTACTCCCCTACTCCCCTACTGCCTTACTCCCATGAATCCCATCGCCTTGCTCGACTATGCCGGCGTCGCCGTCTTCGCGGCGACGGGCGCGCTTGCCGCGTCGCGCAAAGAACTCGACATCATCGGCTTCCTGTTCCTGGCCAGCGTCACCGGCATCGGCGGCGGGACGCTGCGCGACGTCATCCTCAACCTGCCGGTGTTCTGGGTCGCCAACAGCGGCTTTGTGCTGATCTGTGCCGTTGTCGCGGTGCTGGTCTTCTTCAGCGCCCACCGGTTTGAATCCCGCTACAAGCTGCTACTCTGGCTCGATGCCGTCGGCCTTGCGGCTTTTTCAGTGATGGGCGCGGCCAAGGGGCTGGCGATCACCGGCTCGCCCGTCGTGTCGGTCATCACCGGCGTGCTGACAGCGACCTTCGGCGGCATTCTGCGCGACCTGCTTGCCGGCGAGCCATCGGTGCTGCTCAGGCCCGAGATCTATGTCACGGCCGCCCTTGCCGGCGCCGCCATCTTCACCCTTGGCGATGTTGCCGGCCTGCCTGCGCTGGCGTCCAGCCTGCTCGGCTTCGCGGGCGCATTCGCGGTGCGCGGCGGAGCGCTTAAATTCGGCTGGTCGTTTCCGGCCTATAAGAGCCGGCCGGGGCGAAGGCCGGAGGATATTCCGTGAGGGAGCGAGTGGTGAATGGTGAATAGTGAATGGTCAGTAGTCAGTAGTGACAAGGCGCGAGCGGTGGTGTCCATCACTACTCACTACTCACTACTCACTACTCACTACTCACTACTCACTGGAATCACGCCGCGAAGCGCTGTCCTTCGCCGCCATAGTAGTTGACATAGCGGGCGCCGATCTCCTTGACCGGCATGACGACGAAGACGTCGACGGTCGAGAATTCGTGGTCGATGACGCAGCCGTCGCCGATGCGGGCACCGACGCGCAGATAGCCCTTGACCAGCGGCGGCATGGCGGCGATCGCCGCCTTGGCGTTCACCGCCTCGATCGGCATCAGGTCCATCGAACAGTAGCGTCCCGGAACCGCGCGAACATCCCAGGCAGAGTTGGTGCGGCAATGATGGGCGAGATAGGTCAGCGCCTCGGCATGCGCCGCCGGCACGATGCCATGGAACGAGGCGCAGCCGGTCATCACGCCGATGTCGTAGTGGTTGATATAGGCCCAGATGCCTTGCCAGAGCGCCTCGATGGTGCGCTTGGAGCGGTATTCCGGCAGAACGCAGGAACGGCCGAGCTCGAGGAAGCGCTGGCCGGGATGCCGCGCAATCAGCTTGGTGAGCTCGAACTCGCCCTCGGAATAGAAGCCGCCGGCCGTCGCGGCGATTTCCTGCCGCAGCAGGCGGTAGGTGCCGACGATGCGGCGGTGCTCAGGGCCGGGAAGGGAATTGTCCAACACCAGAAGGTGATCGCAGAGCGGGTCGAACCGGTCGGCGTCGCGCCGGTCCTGCGCCTGGAACAGGTCCTTCCTCGCGCCAAGCTCGTCGTAGAATACCCGATAGCGCACTTCCTGGGCGGCGGCGATCTCGGCCTCGTTGCGGGCGAGCCGCACTTCGAGATTGCCGATGCGGCCCAGCGGAGCGCCGCTTGCGACGGCGTCGGCGGTACGAGCGGCGAGCAGGGCGCCGCCGGCATTCGGCCGAGTGTCACATTCAGGCACGACTGTATGCACGAGTGATTCTCCTTCGAGCCATCCCTCTTGGCACGGGGATACGGTGTAGGTGCAACAGGATTGTGACAGTACCGTGATACGACGTGGCGGGCAATACTTTGTCGGCTGGGCAATACACTCAACCGGCTATCTTGTGACCGCGAAAGCCAAGCAAGCCAAGGCGTTCAACGGTTAGAAATTTCCTCAGGCGGCAACCTGGCCCTCGACCGCCTGGACGAGCGCGTCCGGGTCGAGCGGCTTGGTCACGAAACCGCTGGCGCCATGGGCGAGCACGGCATGCCGGGTCTTTTCCTGGCTGTCGGCCGAAAGCACCATGATCGGAATCGGGGGCATGGCCAGGGACTCTTCATGGCGACGGATAGCGGCGATCGCGTCCAGCCCGTCCATGACAGGCATATGCAGGTCCATCAGCACCACATCGAAGCGGAACTTGAGGCCGGCATCGGTAACGGCATCGACCGCGGCCTTGCCGTTGCCGACGACCTTGACGCGATGCCCGGCCTTGAGGAGCGTGGCGCGGGCGAGCATGGCGTTGATGTCATTGTCTTCCGCGATCAGCACCGACAGGCCCTGGTCGCGCTTGCGCACCGAAGGGGCACCGCGCGGCTCCGGCAGCGGCTTGGCCAGCGCTGAGCCATGGCTGGTCAACAGCACCCGCAGCAGGGTCTCGCCACGCACCGGCCGGGCCAGGAAGGTGGCATAGCCGCTGGCGCGGAATTCGCCGAGCATGCCGCGATCCGTCGGCGCAATCAGGGTGATGGCCTCGCAGTCGGCAAAGCCCGAATCGCGCAGCCGCTTGAGCAGTCTGCCGTCGCCGCTTTCGAGCGCAGCGTCGATCAGGAGCACGTTGCAGCCTGCAGCGAACGGGGCGGCCTGGCTCGGTGTCGCGGCAACCTCGACAATGCCGCCATGGGCCCTGATCGCGCGGGCGATGGCATCGGCCTCGATGGCGTTTTTCGACACGATCACTGCCCGCCGGTCGGCAAGGATGTTGTGGCGATGCGGCGGCGGCTCGGTCGCGGCGACCGCCGGAAGCTCCAGGACGAATTCGGATCCTTCGCCGAGCCGGCTCGAGACCGAGATCGAGCCGCCCATCGCCGTCGCCAGCCGCTTCGAGATGGCAAGCCCGAGGCCGGCGCCGCCATGCACCCTGGTCGAGGTGCCGTCGGACTGCTCGAATTCCTCGAAAATGCGCTCCATGTCCTCTTCGCGCAGGCCCGGGCCGGTGTCGGCGATGGTGAAGCAGATGCGGTCGGTGGTTTCTGTGCGGGCGCGCGTCACGGTCAGCAGCACCCCGCCGGTGTCGGTGAACTTCACCGCATTGCCGATGAGGTTGAGCAGCACCTGGCGCACGCGGCCGGGATCGGCGGTGATCATCTGCGGCACATCGGGCTCGACATGGCAGCCGAGGCCTATGTTCTTGGCGAAGGCCTTTGCGGCCAAAAGTTCGATGATGTTGTCGGCGATCTCGCGCAGCGAGGTCGGCTGGGGCTCGGGTTCGAAGCGGCCGGCCTCGATCTTGGAATAGTCGAGCAGGTCCTCGATGAGCGCGAGCAGCGCGCTGGCCGAGGTGGAAACAGCGCCGACATAGGTGCGCTGTTCGGGCGAGAGGTCGGTATCGGCAAGCAGCTTCGCCATACCCATGATGCCGTTCATCGGCGTGCGGATTTCATGGCTGACGGTGGCGAGGAAGCGTGACTTGGCCTGGCTGGCATATTCGGCCCGTTCGCGCGCGGTGATCAGCGAGGATTCGGCGCGCTTGCGGGCGGTGATGTCGCGGGCGATCGCCCGGTGCGAGACTGCGCCCGTGTCCTTGTCGCGCACCGACAATTCGATCCAGGAGAACCAGCGTGGTCCGTTCGGGGTGCGGATCGCCACATCGGTCGAGCTCAGGCATTCATGATCGGAGAAGGCGGCGTCGGGAACGATGCCGACATCGATGCCAAGCTCCGACAAGGTCTTGCCGGCAAGATCGCGCGCATCGAGCTCGACGAGCGAGGCAAAGACGCTGTTGGCATAAACGACGTGGCCGTCGCGATCGCGATGGACGACAAGATCGCCAAGCGCGTCGATCAGGCCGCGGAAGCGCTCCTCGCTCTCCTGCATCTCCCACATGCGGTCGGCGAGAGTCTCGATCTCGGCGCGGCTGCGGGCCGCGGTTTCGTCGAGCAGCACTGCGGTGCGCCGCTCGTCGCGACGGCTGCGCAGATGCATGGCAAGGCCGGCAAAGGCCGCTGCGGCGAGGCCGATGGTGACGATCAGCGGCGCCCCGGTAAGATGCGCCAGCCCCGCCAAAACGGCAATGGCGACGATCGTCAGGAAGGGCAGGCCGTCGTGGCTGGCCCCCGGCAGATCGGGAGCCAGCGGCGGCGCGACGAGCACCTGCCGCTTCGGCGCATCGGGGATGAGCCTGTCAGCGCCCGCGGCTTTGCTGTCCTGTCTGATGTCGGAGTCCGCGACCATGCGCAGACCATGGCAGACAGAAATTATGGAAGGCTGGGAGGGATCGTTCGAATTTTAGCGAATCGCGCCGATTTCGGCCGCGCGCATGCGCGGGCGAAACCGTAGCTTTACGAGGTCGTTGCCAGCTACATGTCGACGACGACGCGACCCCTGATCTTGCCCTCGACGATATCGCGCGCGGCAGCGACAATGCCGTCGAAACCGATCGTGCGCGACAATGTCGACAGCTTCTTGGAATCGAGGTCGGTGCCGATGCGGCGCCATGCCTCCAGGCGGACTTCCTTCGGCGCCATCACCGAATCGATGCCCAGCAGCGAGACGCCGCGCAGGATGAAGGGCGCGACGCTTCCCGGCAGGTCCATGCCGCCGGCCAGGCCGCAAGCGGCGATCGCGCCGCCATAGGAGGTCATCGACAGCACATTGGCCAAGGTATGGCTGCCGACCGAGTCGACGCCGCCTGCCCAGCGCTCCTTGGCGAGCGGTTTCGCGGCCTGGCTGAGCTCTTCGCGCGAGATCACCTCAGCCGCGCCAAGATCGATCAGATAGGGGCTCTCGGCGTTGCGGCCGGTCGAGGCGATGACATGGTAGCCGAGGCTCGACAGGATCGAGATGGCGACCGAGCCGACGCCGCCGGCAGCGCCCGTCACCACCACGGGACCGCGGTCCGGCACGATGCCGTGCCGCTCCAGCGCCATGACCGAGAGCATTGCCGTGTAGCCCGCCGTGCCGATAGCCATCGCGTCATGCGCGCTCATGCCCTCGGGCAGCGGCACCAGCCAGTCGCCCTTGACGCGGGCGCGGCCGGCATAGGCGCCGTAATGCGTCTCGCCGACGCCCCAGCCGTTGAGGATCACCTTGTCTCCCTTGCGCCAGTCGGCATGCGAGGAGGAAATCACGGTGCCGGCGAAATCGATGCCTGGAACCAGCGGCCAGCGGCGCACGACCGGCGCCTTGCCGGTGATGGCAAGCCCGTCCTTGTAGTTCACCGTCGTCGCCTCGACGGCGACGGTGACATCGCCTTCCATCAGGTCGGCCTCGCTGATGTCGACGACATCGACGGACTGCTTCTTGTCCGCATCGCGCGAGACGAGGATGGCTTTGAAGGTGTCGGGCATGATTTTCTCCTCGCCTCTGGCTGATGAGGAAGTCTGCTGTTTCAACAGCGTGAGGTCAATTGCCAAGGTCCTGGGACTTGGCTTCGCGCCGCCAGCCGATCAGCTCGTCGAAGACGACAAGCGCTGCGCCGACCGAGATGAAGGCGTCAGCGAGATTGAAGACCGCGAAGGACCAGACGGGCGTGTGGAACAGGATGTAGTCGATGACGTGGCCGTAGACGGCCCGGTCGATGAGGTTGCCGAGCGCGCCGCCGATGATCAGCGCAAAGCCGATACGAGCGACGACATGGCCGACGGGCGTGCGCGTGGCGAGATAGAGCACGAAGGCGACGACCAGCACGGCGATGACAACCAGGCCGGTATCGCCGAAGGACTGGAACATCGAGAAGGCGATGCCGGTGTTGTAGGTGCGAAACAGCGCCAGGAACGGCAGGAGATCGAGCTTCTCCTGAAAGGCGAGACCGTTTTCGACCAGCTGCTTGATCCACTGGTCGAGCGCGATGGCGATGACGACCAGCACCGCGTAAGGGGACCAGGATTTCATTTGGCAGTCCTCATCGGATGTCGTTGGCAGGCTCGAGCTTCAACGCGCCGCGCCGGATCTCGAACAACATCACGCCGGTGGCGACCGCCAGATTGAGCGAATCGGCCCGGCCTGCCTGGGGAATTCTGAGCAGCCGGTCGCAGCTTTCGGCGAGACTGTCCGGCAGGCCCTGCTGCTCGTTGCCCATCAGCAGCAAGACCGGCCCTCTGGAGAAATCGACCGAGCGATAGTCGACCGCGCCCTTGAGATGGGTTCCGGCGACAAGGCCGGAGAAATCGCGGCGCCAAGCGAGAAAGGCCTGCTCGGTCGCCCTGGCGACCGGCACGGCGAAAATCGAGCCCATGGTGGCGCGCACCGTCTCCAGCGAGAACGGGTCGGTGGTGTCGCCGACCAGGATGACGCCTTTGGCGCCGACCGCGTCGACGGTGCGGATCACGGTGCCGAGATTGCCGGGGTCGCGCACCCGGTCGAGCGCGACCCAAACATCACCGTCCCTGGCGCGGATGTCCTTCAGCGGCACGGTCTGCTGCGCGAAGACGCCGACCACCATTTGCGGGTTCTCGCGGCGGGTGATGGCAGCGAGCACCTTTTCGGAAACCTCGAGCACCATGCCGCCGGCGGCGACGGTCCGCGCGGCGACCTTTTCGACGGCCGGGTTGCCGAGTCCGGCCTTGGCGAAGACCAAGGTCCTGATCGACCAGCCGAGGTCGAGGGCATCGATGACCAGCTTCAGGCCCTCGGCCATGAAGGCGTTCTGCTGGTCGCGGAATTTCTTGAGCGCCAGCGCCTTGATGTCCTTGACCAGGGGATTGGCAAGGCTGGTGACTTCCTTGACCTGCCCGACAGGGCGAGCGCCGTCATGTGCCGTCATTCAAGCCACCCAACGCGAGAACAGCGAGGTCGACAGCGCGCGGCCGGCGGATTTCTCGCGAATGATCAGCTCGCCGGATTCGACCGTGCCGCCCATGCCGGCGAAGGTATCGCGCATCAGCGCATGGATGGCGAAGAAGGAAGCGCGGATCGAATAGGCGGTGAGAACGACAGCCAGCGGTTTCGGCGTCAGGATCGAGCGGCAAAGGTCGGTGAGCCCCGGCAGGTCCTCGAACAATTGCCAGACCTCGCCCTTGGGGCCGCGGCCGTAGGCCGGCGGGTCGAACAGCACGATGTCGTAGCGGCTGCCGCGGCGTTCCTCGCGCTCGGCGAATTTCATCGCGTCCTCGACGATCCAACGGATCGGCTTGTCGGCAAGGCCGGCCATCTCCTGGTTCTCGCGCGCCCAGCCGATCGCCTTCTTCGAGGCATCGACATGGGTGACCTCGGCGCCGGCGCGGGCCGCCACCAGCGAGGCGAGGCCGGTATAGCCGAACAGGTTAAGCACCTTGACCGGGCGTCTCGCCGACGCGATCAGCCCCGCCATATGGTCCCAATGCGAGGCCTGCTCCGGAAAGACGCCGACATGGCGAAACGAGGTAAAGCGGCCGAGATAATCGATGCCGTCATGCTTCATCGGCCAGGTCTCGCCGAGCGGCGTTTTGGGAAACCGCCAGCGGCCGATGCCTTCCTCGTCGGTGTCGCCGGTGAAGATGGCGTCGGCGCGCTCCCATTCCTTCGCCGGGAGGGCTCGCTGCCAGATCGCCTGGCCCTCGGGGCGCACGATGCGGTACGGGCCGTATTGCTCGAGCTTCTCGCCGGCGCCGCTGTCCAGCAGGGCGTAATCGGCGTTGGGCGCGACTTCGAGGATCAATGGCAGGCGCTCGGCGGGCAACGCGCCTTCGCGGCGCGCAAGCACGCGCGGCGCCGGCTTGGCTTCCTGCCGCTCCGCCGACTTCGTTTCACGGCGCTCGGCAGGTGCGGCCTGCTGCCGTCCGGCCGCGAATGCATCACGCGGGCGGGGCTGTTCCGCCCTTGCGGGATGCGGGCGGCCATCGCGGCGTTTGTCGCGAAAAGATTTCAAGAAGGGTCATCTCCGGCGGTTCGGTCCGCTTCTGCCACAGCTCAGTCCACCGGCGCAACAAAGCTCGGCTCATTCAATGGTGCTGTCATCAACCATGCCGGACGCCGAGCAGGCCGAAACAAAGCGAAATGAAGCCAAGCGCCTTCGCCGCGGCCACCGCCATGTGGCCGGTCTCCCAACGCAGCCGGACGGCTTCGAAATTGTCCGGGATCGGTCCGGGCGCCCAGGTCGCAAGAATGTCGTTGGCCGGTTTGACCAGTCCGAACCAGAGCGCCAGCGAGACGGCATAAAGCAGTGTGGCGGTGACCACGAAGCCGAACGCCCCAGCTTGGCCGCGCAGCATCCATGCGAGAAACGCCGGGCACAGGATCGCCGCTATATCGAGCGGCGCTCCGATGACGGCAAAGAGCAGGAATTGACCGTTGAAGACGGTCGCCTCGCGCCAGAGCGCCGGCGACCATTTCGTCAGCCTGGGCAGCGATTCCAGCACATGGGCAAAGGACGGCCCAAGGCTGAGCGCCGCGACGAAAGCGGTCAGCACCGCCCAGAACAGCAGGGTCCCGCGCATCTCCATTGTTGAGACAACGAGGATCGGACGCAGGCGTTCCTTGGCATCAGGTCGCTTGCCGCGATGTGCGCCCCGGCTCTATGATCGATCGTACCTGATGACAAATCAATGTCCCGTTCAGCCCGCTTGCTCGATCTCGTCCAGATCCTTCGCCGCCATCGTCGGCCGGTGAGCGGCCGCACGCTTGCGGGTGCAATCGGCGTCTCGATCCGCACCCTCTATCGCGACATCGCGACGCTGCAGGGGCAGGGCGCGCCGATCGAAGGCGAGGCGGGGCTTGGTTATGTGCTGAAGCCCGGCTTCATGCTGCCGCCGCTGATGTTCACCGACGAGGAGATCGAGGCGATCGTGCTCGGCTCGCGCTGGGTGGCGAAGCAGCCGGACAAAAGGCTGGCGGCCGCCGCGGCGGATGCGCTGGCCAAGATCGCTGCGGTGCTGCCGGATGATCTGCGCGACGATCTCGACGCTACGACACTGCTCGTCGGGCCGCGCTCGGAAAATGCCGAAGCGGTCGACCTCGGCATCGTGCGGCAGGCGATCCGCGACGAGCGCAAGCTTGGCTTCCTTTACCGTGACGCCGGGGGAGCGGCATCGAAGCGTCTGGTCTGGCCGTTCGCGCTCGCCTTCTTCGACAAGGTGCGGGTGATGGTGGCGTGGTGCGAAACGCGCCAGGATTTCCGGCACTTCCGCGCCGACCGGATGTCCGGCCTGACAGCCACAGACATCCGCTACCCGCGCCGCCGCCAGGCGATGCTCAAAGAGTGGCGGGCAACCCTCGATGCGCCGGGCCAAAATGGAGCGAAAGACGCTTCCCGCTGATCGCTGCTGCCAGAATCTGACAGCAGGTCCGCGTATTGTCTCCAAGGTTCAGACACTTTGGAGATCAGATATGACCACGCCGAATTTCGTCATCCTCTATGTCGACAGCCCGGAAAAGAGCGGCGCGTTCTACGCTTCGCTGCTGGGACGCGAGCCGATCGAGTCTTCGCCGACGTTCGTGATGTTCGTGCTCGACAATGGCTTCAAGCTCGGCCTCTGGTCGCGCCACACGGTGGAACCGGCGGCCGCGGCAGCGGGCGGGGGCGGCGAGATCGTCATCGCGGTCGAGGACGCTAGCGCGGTCGATGCCACCCATGCGGATTGGGCTGGCAGAGGTATCAACGTGCTGCAGGCGCCAACCGATCTCGATTTCGGCCGCACCTTCGTCGCCCTCGATCCGGACAATCACCGCCTGCGCGTCTACTGGCCGAATGGGCAGTAGGCAGTAGGCAGTAGGCAGTAGGCAGTAGGCAGTAGGCAGTAGGCAGTAGGCAGTAGGCAGTAGGC
>NZ_VFTP01000016.1:0-101079 GCF_006439455.1 Mesorhizobium sp. B2-9-1
CTGGGGAACTGGGGAACTGGGGAACTGAAGAGCCCTCTCTTCTTTAATTCTTCAATTCTTCAATTCTTCAATTCTTCAATTCTTCAATTCGTCAGTTCTTCAGTTCCTCATTTCCCCAGTTCCTCAGTTCTTCAATTCCCCAGTTCTTCAATTCTCAACCCTCACAAGTTCAGCAGGCGCGACAGGTCCTCCTCCGTCGCTTGCCGTTCGATGATGGTGCGGCCTTGCGCATCCGTCATCTCGAAACGGCCGTTCCGGACCTGCTCCTTCATACCGTTGCGATGAATGACGGTGACCTTATCGCCGTCGATCGAAAGCGTGTCGCCGGTCGCGGCGTTGGTGTAGCTATTCTTGCCGCCGGGATTGGTGTTGCCCTTGCCGCTGTTGTTGCCCGGCCCGGCATTGGGGTTGCTCCCGCCGGCATTGCTGTTGCCGTTGTCGCCCTGGCCATTGCTGTTGCCGTTGTTGCCACTATTGCCGGAATTCGAGCCGCCGGCCGATCCCGAATTGCCGCCGTTGCCGCTTCCACCACCGCCGTTCCCCCCGTTACCGCCGTTGCCGTTGCCGGCGGCGGTGGCTGCGGCAATCCTCGGCGCGCCGTCAAAGGTGATGTGCCAGGGCGCAAACGTCAGCGCCAGCGCGCTAAACACACGCAGCGCGAGCCAGGCGAGCCTGCTGAAGGGGCGGTTTCGCATATCTTCTCTTCGTTCCGGTCCCACTTCCGCATGGCTGAAGCTCCGCTCACGGCACAGACGAGGCGGAACCGGTGTCTTGACCTGGGCAAGAATTCATATCCGGCGGGGCGACGAAAGCGGCCCACGACCCTTGCCCCCACCCGTCGGACCATTTTCAGGCGCCATGGCTGACCAATGTCGCAGCGGACAGGCTTTGCCGGCGCAAAAAATTACCCCCGCACGAAGGCGGGGGCAAGGTGAGTAGCCAAGTTCTATCGCAAGACGATCAGGACCGCAGAGACGAAGCAAAAGGTGGCAACCTGATTTTGCAGCGCTGACCTTCGGTCCCTTAAGATCTAATCCGGATAAAACCTCACTCCCACAAACTCTGTCTCACAAATTCTTCAGGCGATTGAGATCGGCCATGGTGGCCCTGCGGTCGACGATGGTGCGTCCGTACTTGTCTTCCATCCTGAACCGGCCGTTCTCGATCGTCTCCTTCATTCCATTGCGGTGCGTGACCTGGATGCTGCTGCTGGTGGCCTCGACCTTGTCGCCAGTAACGGCGTTCACATGGCTATCGACATCCGCGGTGCTTGCCGCGCCGGCGCTGCTGCTCGTGCCGTTATTGCTCTTGCCGTTGTTGCCGCCGCTATTGCTGTTTCCGTTGTTGCCGCCGCTATTGCCGCCACCGTTGCCGCCGCTATTTCCGCCACCGTTCCCGCTGTTGCCGCCGCCGCTTCCGTTTCCACCACCGCCGCCGCCATGACCACCGCCGCCTTTGTCGGCATAGGCCTTGGCCACGACGAGACCATCGACGGAGAGACTGACAGGCGCGACGACAAGCGCCAACGCAGCCAGCGCTGGCAAGACTAGCCTGCAGCCCCCGCGCGATGCGCGCATTCGGTTCTCCCCATGCCAGCCCTTCAGCCCGTCGGCCAAACTACCCACCGGCAATGTCGCAGCATAAGCATCCCCAATCAGCAGCGCATAAGGAAGTGGCCCACGACCCTTGTCTTGTCCACTCGGACCTATTGTAATTTTGTTATAGGACTTAAGTCGTATTTCAACCACCGGATGCGGTCGGATGTTGCCCGCCACGGGGGTGTTTTTGCGAAGCCAACCAATCCCTTAACGAGCTGCGGGTGCCGAAGCGGTTCACCGTTTCACGGAAACGGCAAACCATCGCACGTCCTTGCTTCGAAGCAGCTCAGGATGGATTACGGCGGCGAGGCGCCGAGCCTGCCGTTTCGCGCATTTTCCGAGATTGCCCCGGTCCGAAAGATGGATTCAGGCCGGCAAAGGCACCGGCCGCCGCGCCGCGACCGCCGTGCCGAAGGCGGCGGCAATGACAGCGGCGACGCCCGCGCATTGCAAAAGGTTGAGCTTCTCATGCAGAAACAGGAAGCCGGTCAGCGCGCCGCCCGCCGGCTCCAGGCAAACCAGCATGCCGTAGACCTTGGCCGGCATGCGCGCCAGCACCAGCATTTCCAGATAGAAGGGCAGCGCGCTGGAGAACAGGCCGACCACGGCCGCGCCCGCCATGATGTGCGGGTCGGTGAGATAGGGTTGAGCGGCGCTGAAGCCGAAAGGCAGCGCCAGCATGGCGGCGATCGCCATGCCGTAGGCGGAGGTGCGCACGCCGAGCTCGGCGCCGGCCTTCTGCGCGAAGATGATGTAGAGCCCCCAGCAGGCGCCCGCTGCGAGCGCCAGCACCACCCCCAGCGGATCGAGCCCGCTTCTGGCATCGGCAAAGGGCGAGAGCAGCACGATGCCGGTTATCGCCAGCGCCACCCAGACGAGGTCGAGCAGGCGCCGGGAGCCGAGCATGGCGACGAACAGCGGCCCGGTGAATTCGAGCGCCACGCAGATGCCGAGCGGAATGCGCTGGAGCGCCGCGTAGAACAGCATGTTCATGGCACAGACCGTGATGCCATAGGCGGCGAGCCAAGGCAGGGTTTTCCGCGAGGGCAGCACCTTCCAGGGCCTCAGCACCGCCGCCAGCATCAGCGCGCCGATGGCGAGCCTCAGCATGGTCGTGCCTTCCGAGCCCAGCACCGGGAACAGCCCCTTGGCAAAGGCGGCGCCGACCTGAACCGACAGGATGGCGCCGAGCAGCCCCAGGACGGGCATTGCGCCGACGTGGGTTTCCGGCTTCGCGGTCTGCGTCGAGGTCAATCCTGGCTCCATCCCTGGTTCGGGAATGGAGATAGGGCGCGGGCACCGCGCTGTCGTGAGGCAGTGCGGGGCGGATGGTGGGACAAGAGAGTGAGGTTTATCGCTTTGGTCATCCTGGTGCGGAGCAAGGAGCGAAGCGAGCAGGCCGAGGGTCATGCCATAGCGCTAAAGCCTTGCAACGCGTATGGAGTTCTGTACCGCCGCGCTCCAAGTCGAAGGCAACGGCGTGGATCCTGGGGTCAAGCCGAGGATGACGAAGCGTTGGCGCAGGCCTCCACTCCGGCCGCAGCGCGGCCACCTCTCCCCCGCCTTTGGCGAGGGAGAGAAAATGCGCCGGCGTTATCCCGCCATGGCGAGCGGCGCGGCGCTCTTGTTGGGGATCTGGATGTCGATCTCCAGCGTCGACATGGTCGCGCCGCGGTCCATCGAGACCTGGAGGTAGTCCTGATCGATCTGCACATGCTTGGCGATGACCGCCATGATCTCCTCGCGCAGGATGGAGACGAGATCCGGCTGGCCGCGGCTCTGGCGCTCATAGGCGAGCAGCAGCTGCAGCCGCTCGCGCGCCACCGGCGCGCTGGTGCGCCGCTTGAAGAGATCGAGGATGCTCATGCGGCCCTCCTTCCGAGAAGCCGGTCGAGGAAGCCCTTGCGTTCGAAGGGGACGACCACCGGCAGGTCCTCGCCTTCCAGGCGTCTTGCCGCTTCGAGGTAAGCCTTTGCGGCACCATTGAGCGGCTCCGAGAGCGTGACGGGCGAGCCGAGATTGGAGGCCCGCAGCACATCCTGGCTTTCCGGGATGATGCCGAGCAGCGGCGTCGAGAGTATCTCCAGCACGTCGTCGATCGACAGCATCTCGCCGCGCGCGGCGCGCGCCGCGTCATAGCGCGTGACCAGCACGTGTTTTTGCACCAGCTCGCCTTGCTCGGCCTTCATGGTGCGGGCGTCGAGCAGGCCGATGATACGGTCGGAGTCGCGCACCGACGAGACTTCCGGATTGGTGACGATGACCGCCTCGTCGGCGAAGCGCATGGCGAGCTGGGCGCCGCGCTCGATGCCGGCAGGGCTGTCGCAGAAGACATAGTCGAACACCGATCGCAGCCGGGCGATGACTTCCGCCACGCCCTCTTCGGTCAGCGCGTCCTTGTCGCGCGTCTGCGAGGCGGGCAGCAGATAGAGCGTCTCCAGCCGCTTGTCGCGGATCAGCGCCTGCGAAAGCTTCGCCGTGCCCTGGATGACGTTGACGAGGTCGAACACCACGCGGCGCTCGGCACCCATGATGAGGTCGAGGTTTCTCAGGCCGACGTCGAAATCGACCAGCGCCACCTTCTTGCCTGTCCTGGCCACGGCGGCGCCGAGCGCGGCCGTCGAGGTTGTCTTGCCGACGCCCCCCTTGCCCGATGTGACCACGACTACCTTGCCCATATATCCAGCCTCCATTGGCGGTTTTTATTCTCTGGCCGTGCCAGGCACGGCGGGATCTTTCGCTTTTGGTGCATGCCGTTCTCCCAAAACCGCTGCACTTTGGGGCGACATGCACCGATAACCTTCGCACGCGAAACCGGTCCGAAGCTTGCGGCCAAGAACTCAGCCGAGCGGCACCACGCACAACGCATCATTGTCGAGGAAGGCCTGCACGGCCTTGCCGCGCGACACCCCTTCCATCTCCTCGGCCGTGGTGTACCAGCCGTCGACGGCAAGCAGCTCGGCCTCGTTCTTGCGGCAGAAAATGCGCGCCGAAATATTGCCTTCCGAGCCGGCGATCGCCCGGCCGCGCAGCGTGCCATAGACATGGATCGAGCCGCCGGCGACGATTTCCGAGCCGGACGCGACCGAGCCCAGCACGATCACGTCGCCATGCGGATGGAAGACCGACTGCCCGGAGCGGATCGGCGCCTTGATCATCAGCGTGCCGGAGGCAGGCGCCGGCACGGCGCCCTGCCCTGGCTTTTCCGGTTCGGCCTGGGCCGGCTCGATCCTGACCGCTTCCAGCCTTGCCAGTTCGGGATCCACCGGCTCATCGCCGGTCGCCTGCAGAACCTCGGCAGGCGCCGCCGCCTGGATCGTTTCCCGGGTCACCTCGGCCCGCTCCCCGGCGGCGGCCATTTCCAGCTCTTCCGCCCGCGCCTTGCGCGCGGCCCGGCCAAGCAGGCCCTCGGCGGTCGCCTCCTTGGCGCCGGCCAAGAGCGGCGGCAATTCGGACCCGAGCTCGGCGCCTTCGAGCTCGATGGCATAGACGCGGATGCCGCGCGAGCCGAGCACGCCGACAAGTGCTGCGATCTCCTCCGGCCCCGGTTGCAAGGTGTTCAAATCCAGCACCACCGGGCGCCCGTTGAAATAGCCGGGCGAATTGGCGATCCAGTGATCCAACCCCTCCAGCCAGTCGGCGATCGGCGCTTCCGGCGTCAACGTGAAAGCGACGAAGGAACGGGCGCGAAAGCGGATCGATTTGTTGTGCAAAGGGGCGGCGAAGGTCACGTCCGAGCGAATCCTTACTCAATGATTAAAGGGTGCCGGGCTAATGGTTAACAAAAGGTTAATTTCGCGGGTGGCGACCGTTAAGGATATGGCGCGGCTAAGTTTTGTGGCGGGGCGGTCACAGGCTCCGCGTGGGCGGTCGCGAATGCTGGCAGCGCCATGCGCGGACGAGTCGGGCGTGTGAAGCGGCTAATATACGCAGATATGAGCAGCGGGCATCCTCCGGACCGAGACTTTCTACTCTTTCCAAGCCAAGGGGGATGAGCATGGGCTTCAATCGGCAAGACAGCAAGCGAGCAGGCGCGACAACCGCGACAATGGCGGCGCTGATGCTGCTTGGAGGATGCATGACGCATTCGCCGAGCGGACCAGCGGTCAGCCGCGACGAATGGCTTACAACGTCCGATGCGGACAAGGTGGTCAGCGCGATGAGCGCCAAGGGAATGATGCCGGCGACCATCGACTGCCGGTTCGACAACACCGCGCCAGGCCAGGTGGCCTACCGCTCGAAATTCACCTGGAAGCAGGCGCCTGCCAACACGCGCTACCACTGGGAAGTCGGCGACCCGACCTACCTCGCAAGCAAGGACGTCGCATCCAACAGGGCTGGTCTGAGGCGGGTGTTCGCGAAGACCGTGCGGGATGCGGCGACGGGACAGAAAGTCGGCTGCTCGATCTGGGCGAGCAGCAGCTAGAGAGAAGCGACTTGCCGATTGGCGATCGAACCTCTGCACAAGTCGCGGTCGGCAGCTCAACGGCTCTCATTTGCTGCGGTTTCGCTGGCCAGACAGGAAACAAAGGCGCACGATACGATCTCGCTGGTGCGGCGAGGACAGTCCGGCTTGATCTCTTGCTGAATAGGTCGGGCTGTCCAGGAGCCTCTCCTTGGTCTTGCATGCGAACGGAGCTTTTGCTTGCGGCTGGTTTCCCGCCGGCTGCCTAGACATCGCCCATTCAAGCCACTTCCCGTTCGCCCACCCGTTCGCCCACAACAAACAGTGCTTGCTATGTTGCGCGCCCCGGCCTAAGCGCAGTGATGGCAAATGAAAAATTCGACCAGTCGGTGACGATCATCGTTGATCCGGCCGGCGGACGGGAGGCAATCGGCGATGCCGCCGCCTGCCTGGATTTCCTGCTTCGAAGATGGCGCGGCAAGCGAAGCGACAAGCACCGTGCAGCCATTCAGGCCTGCACGGATGTAAATAGCGGGCGCCGACCGGCTTCATTCGCGCGCAAGGCGTTCATAGCGGCCGCCCGCGAGGCGGCCATTCTTGTGACGCCTTAAGGCTGCTCGCGCGGTCTGAAATTCTTGCTTTCGATGTCGATGATCTCGCCGCAATTTTCACACTCCATCTGGGTGTGAGTGCGTATCCAGCCCACACGCGTTTTCGCCTGGTGATGGCACCGCGGGCACTCCACATCGATTTCGAAGTGATCGGACTCTCGTTGTGTCATTGCGGTTCCAAGGCCGGCCTGCCTAACGCGACATCATCGGTTGTCAGCGCTCCCCTCCCGCTCGTCTTCCGGATCCACCACTTTCTCTTTCGCCACCTTGGCCGCGAGCTTCGCCTCTTTCTTTGCCGCCTTCGCCTGATCGCGTTTGCTGCGCTCGTATCGGTAGTTGGGTTTCATCGCCATGGTGTTTCTTCCGGTTTAGGCAATTTGCGCCTTGGGATTGGACATGCCCAGGAGCGGGAAAGACAGTTCGCGAGACACAAGGCCCAAAATAAGAGGCACTTGTCAGGTGGCCATCATGTCAAATGAGGCGATTGCGTTCTGCGATCTGACGTGCCCGCCGCAAGGTGCCGTCAGTGTCGGCGAGCTTGCGCCTTGCTGCCTCGTCCTTCCTGACCGTCAGCCGCGCGGACATGATGGTTGAGGACCTGACGATCGGCTTGATCACGGCGGACGGCGTCTCGGGGGTTTTCATGGAACGCATCGGCATTATCCTTTCTTGTAGCAGCCAGGGCTAAGGCTATTCGCGGCTGCGCGCTTTCCCTACGACATTGGCTTCCTGCCTATCGGAAGCCGGAAGCCGTGAGCGTGTAGGAGTTTCGGCGCTCGCGCGCATATGCTTTGCTGGCGGCATCCTGGATGGAGCTGCGCAAGGCGTCGAATGCCGAAAGGTATGCCATCTCGGCCGTTTCCTTGCTCCCAGCATCGCCAAATGTCCCAAGGACCTCGACCTCGACGAAGAAGCGGACCTGGAACATACCGTCATGGCCAATGAAGCAGACGGCGCGGCGCGTTTGATCGAAACTCCGGCTGGGATTTGGAAAGGCGAGCGTCATGGGTGGCCCACCCGTGTTTCAGCGTATTCAGCTGCTGCCGGCCGGGTGCTATTCCATTCCTTTCGAGCCTCGACGTTGCGACGGTTGAGATCCAGCATGCTCGTCGTCGCATGCGCACGTGTCAGCCCGACCATCGGTGCGCCGTCGACATGCGCCGGAATTCCAGTGAAGACATGGTAGACGGTCCAAGAATGATCCACTTCGACGCGGCGGCCGTATTGACGATCCCTGAAGGCGTGGCCCGACCAGCTTCTGGTGTTTGGCGAACAGCCGGATACGGCCTTGTGGCCCGCCTCGGTCTCGCCGTTGGCCATGGACCTGTTCATACCTGTCTTTCCTCGCCTTCCTGCGCGGCGATAATCTCCGAATAAAGCGCCGCGCCGTCAGCTTCGGAGATCGTGACCGCATCCGGCCACTGCGGCATGTTCAGCGTCCTCGCCAGAAGCCGCGCAATCTCGATTGCATCCTCGAGACCCGTTGCCAGCACCGTCTCGCGGCCGATGACGGCATGCGCGTCATCGCTGACGCGCGTGCGATAGAATTCGATCACGACCTTCATCGAAACCAGCGCAATGGCATCGAGCCCTTCGCGCTGAGGCCGGCGCCTTGATTGAACAGGCTCTCAGGCCTGGTCGGAATTCTTCCCTGCTTCCGCGTCCTCATCTCGCGATTGGAGCGCTGCCGTCTCTTGGCCATGTCCGAACGTCCTTTCGATCAGCATCAGGCCAGGGTCCGAGGCCGGGGTTCCGGCCGATTCCAGCCTGTCCTCGGTCACCACGCGCTCATGCGGTTCGGTGTCGCTGCGGATGCGGTATTGCGGCGAGTTTTCTTTTGGCGGCAGCGTGCCGGTGACGTGGTAGACCTCCGCGGTCAACGTCCGGAAATCTCCCTTCAGACGGACCGCCTGTCCGATGTCGAACAAGCGCGGCGGGGCGCCGTGCCGTATCGGCCGTGTGTTGCGCTGCATAAGGCTTGTCATGATTGTCTCCGGTCGTCTTCGAGCGCCGCCTCGAGAGAGGCCGGTTGATGCTTTTTACCGTGCGAACCATTGTGCGGAGGATCGCCGGCAGGTGAATGAAAGAGGCCGCGTCGCGGGAAAGGCCCCTCCAGGCCTCCTCGTCGAGATCGGTAAGATACCCTGCGGTCGCGGCGCGCCTGAAGCGCGACAGCACCAAGGAGAGCCGAAGCAGACGACGACGGTGGACGCAATGCGAATGGCCACGATTGCAGCTTTCCCGTGAAAACATGCTAGGATGGACTTCCGCGTTATTTCAGTCGAACCGCTGGAACGATTTGCGGTGCTGCCAGTACATCCGTGGTCAGCGCCCTGCGTCGTTCCAGGGTTCAAACGAGCAAGCTGCCGCGCCGGACCGGCGCAACGCTTCGCTATCGAAAATTCGGAAAGGATTGGCGCGGCTCCGACGGGGCGAAAGCCAAACTCAACCAAATCAACACTTTTTGTATGCGCCTCAATTGCGCTCAAAGCAAGACTTACGCGCCTGATATTTTTTTCCCGGGTAAATAGAAATCTCAGGTCCGGGCCTGAAACAGCGGTAAATCGATTTGCGGGCGCTGACCTAGTTCCTGAAATCTTCCGATTATTTTACCGAAGCATTTTTGGGCTTCCCGGCAGTTAGCGGCGACCGGGAGGAATGCAAGCATGACAAACCGCTACGCACTGACGATGGATAAGCCGAACAGCTGGACCGTTTTCGACGTCTTTAGCGGCCAACCTGCCGAATTCAAGCAGAAGCCGACAGTCGCGCGCTGCTTCGCGGCAACGCGGCGCTTCACCTACTCGCACTGGCGGCGCGGGCCGCCGTCGAAGGGCTGGTAGGTGTTGTCCTGCGGATCGTAGGAGCGGTAGCGGCTGAAGCAATCGTCGACGTGGGCGGCCGAGATCTGCCGGCCCTGTGCCCGCACGGCCCCAGCCTCGGGCGAGATCTCTTCCGGCGGGCCGCCATAGGTGGTGGCGTAGCCGTCGCCCGACGGGGCGTAGCCTTCCATCTCGGCCTGGTCGTCGCTCGTCTGATCATCGGCCGCGGCGGTTTGCCGATCGTTCCCGACGGCTTGGCCATCCCGGCCTTGCCGATCGTTTGAGCCGGTCGAGGCGGTGGGGTCGCCCATCGGATCGTAATAGGGTGAGATGCAGGGGCGCAGCTCGCCGCTGTAGGAGCGGTAGCTGTTTTCCGCCGGACGGTAGCTGCGATAGCGTGCCGAGCACCATTGCAGATGGGCCACGGGCAATTGCTGCTGGGCCTGCTCATCGGCCGGAGCCGGTTGGGAAGGCTGGATCGCGTCAGGCTCGGCTGCGGGCTGGTTCGGCTGAGCGGTCGTGGGCTGCAACTGCTGCGGCTGCGCGGGTGCTGTTGGAGCCGCGAGCGTCGCCGTCTGCACTGCGCTGTCGGTCTTGGCCGGCTCGCCCCCTGGGGCGGGCGCGACGGCAGCCTGCTGGGCAGGAATGCGCTGAAGATTCTGCTTTTGCGGATCGACCGGCTGAGCGTCCTTGGTCCAGAGCTCGGAAACGCCGATCGCAGGCGTCAGCTGGCGCACCGGCTTGGCAGCGAGTAGCCAGGTGGCGAAGGCGAGCCCGCTGGCGAACACGGCAAGGGTCAGCACGAAGCCGCCGACGATACCCAATAAAGCCTTCATGCCGCGCTCCTTTAGTCCCCGCTGATAGAATGCGGAGCGTGGAATCCGGTTCCCACAGGAAGAGGGCGATGTTGCGACCCGGTGGTAACAAACGAACGGCCCCGCGTGCTCCGGGGAGGAGCACGCGGGGCTTCGAGAGGATCGCTAGGTGAACCCAGCTGGGGACTAGGCAGCTAAGGACTTTACGATGATCCAAACGGATCGATGACAGTGTCGCCCCTTTGGCAAGACGCCGCATCGTGCAAACAGAGGAATAAACGCAGGTCGTTCACATGGCAGTCCCAACGCCTCGGACCGATGTTTGTCGCAGCCGGCGGCCACAAACTCCCGTCGGTCAGGCCCGGCAACCGGCTGATTGTCCCCAACGAGACGGCCGGGCCGCGCTTGAGCGACCTGCGGGCGCTCAGCAGTCCGCCACCACCTCGCTGTAGCTCCTCGCCTTCCCGTCCTGGCCGCGAATGCGCCAAGTCTGGCCGTCCCGCCCTTCGATATGGCTCGCTGCCAGCGGCACCTTGCCGCCGCCGTCCGGCAGGTCGATGACGTAGGTCGGGTTACAGATGCCGGAGAGCCGCCGGCGCAACTCCGCGACCAGCGCCTGGCCTTGGGCAATCGTCGTGCGGCGGTGCGCCATGCCGCGCGCGAGGTCGCCGTGATGCAGGTAATAGGGTTTTACGCCGAGACGGTACATCAGCTCGAGGCAGAGCTCCTCCAGCACCTCGACCGTGTCGTTGACGCCTTTGAGGAGAACGCTCTGGTTGAGCAGCACGAAACCCGCCAGGCGCATCGTGCGGCAGGCCGCCTCGGCTGCGGCGGTGAGCTCGCGCGGATGGTTGAAGTGCGTGACCACCGTCACCATCAGCCGGCCCTGCAGCGCCTCGATCATACCGGGCGTGACGCGCGACGGCAGCACCACCGGCACGCGGGTGTGGACGCGCAACAGCCTGAGATGGGGGATCGCCTCCAGCCGGGCGCGGATATCGGCCAGCGCCTTGTCCGGCAGCGACAGCGGATCGCCACCGGTCAGGATCACCTCGCGGATTTCCGGGTGCCCGGCTATGTAGGCCAGCGCCGGCTCCAGCGCTTCGCTGGTGTAGCCGCGGCCGATCGAGGTCAGCGATTCCTTACGGAAGCAGAAGCGGCAATAGACCGCGCATTGATAGGTCGGGAACAAAAGCACGCGGTCGGCATGGCGGTGCGTCAGGCGCGGCACCGGGCCGAAGGCATGATCGCCGATCGGGTCGTCGAGCTCGCCTTCGGTGGCGACGAGCTCGCCCGGCGACGGGATCACCTGGGCGCGGATCGGATCGTTGGGGTCGCTCCAGTCGATCAGGTCGAGATAGGGTTTGGGCACGCGCACCTTGTGCGCCGCCGCGGCTTCTTGCATGACGGCGCGCTCGGCGGCCGAAAGCGGCAGGGAAGCGAGGTCGCGGACATGGCGCACGCCGGCGCGGACTTCGGCTTGCCAGGCGGCGTCGGGGGCGGCCGGTTGTTTGAGATCGGTGGTCATTGCGGTTCTCTGGTTCGCCGTCCCTATCGGCCGGATGGTCGATGCGGTCAACCGCATACCGCGTTGGGAATTTGGAGCACCCTCACCGCTCGAATGGCTGGAAAGGCGTTGAGCGGCGAAGCTTGCGTTCCTTCGCGCAACCGTCGTCGCCTGACTCACTCTCGACTTTCGCGGCAATCGACCAGCGCCGTCTTTTCAGGCAATCTCGTGCCAACGGCGATCATGGGGAGATGGTCTGCCGGCGAGGGAGGGTTGTCATGACCAAGACGCAGGCGCTGCCGCGCTATGAGGATGCCGTTGCGCAATTCCGCATCGAGGACGAGATCGCGCGCCTTCATGGCGATCCGGCGACCGGCATCAACGCCTATGTCGAATGCTGCGGCCGCTATACCGGCGACAACCGGCTGGCGCTGCGCGCGATCTCGGCTGCCGGTGAATTGCGCGAATACTCCTTCGACGATCTGGCCGACATGGCGGGCCGCGTCGCCACCTTGCTCAAAAGTCTCGGCGTCGGTCCCGGCGACGTCGTCGCCGGCATGCTGCCGCGCATCCCTGAACTGGTGGCGCTGATCCTCGGCACATGGCGGGTCGGCGCGGTCTACCAGCCGCTGTTCACCGCTTTCGGGCCGAAGGCTATCGAGCATCGCCTGAGCTACAGCAAGGCGAAGCTGGTGGTGACCAACCCCGCAAACCGCGCCAAGCTCGACGAGGTGGAAAACCATCCGCGCATCGCCACCATTCTTGGGCCCGGCGACACGCTGCCCGCCGGCGACGTCGATTTCCGCGCGGCGCTCGCGGCTGCCTCCCCCGACTGCCAACCGGTCATGCGCAAGGGCACCGACCTGTTCATGATGATGTCGACCTCCGGCACGACCGGGCACCCAAAGGGCGTGCCGGTGCCGCTCAGCGCACTGCTGGCCTTCGGCGCCTATATGCGTGACGCGATCGGGCTTCGGCCCGACGACATCTTCTGGAACATCGCCGATCCCGGCTGGGCCTATGGGCTCTACTACGCCATCACCGGGCCTTTGCAGCTCGGCATCGCCACCACCTTCTACGAAGGCGCCTTCAACGCCAAATCGACCTACGACCTCATCGAGCGTCTGGGCGTCACCAGCCTGGCCGGCTCGCCGACAGCCTATCGCCTGCTG
This sequence comes from Mesorhizobium sp. B2-9-1, assembly GCF_006439455.1. Taxonomy (NCBI): domain Bacteria; kingdom Pseudomonadati; phylum Pseudomonadota; class Alphaproteobacteria; order Hyphomicrobiales; family Phyllobacteriaceae; genus Mesorhizobium; species Mesorhizobium sp. B2-9-1. The sequence continues at coordinate 12,931 of NZ_VFTP01000016.1, forward strand.
ATGGCGGAAGGGCCCGAGGCGGCCGCCCGCGTCAAGGGCAGGCTGCGCGTGGTGAGCAGCGCCGGCGAGCCGCTCAATCCGGAGGTGATCCGCTGGTTCGACGCGCATCTTGCAGCGCCGATCCACGATCATTACGGCCAGACCGAGAACGGCATGATGGTCAACAATTATCATGGTCTGGCGCATACGGTCCGCGCCGGCTCGGCCGGCTTTGCCATGCCCGGCTACCGCATGGTGGTGCTGGACGAGGCAGGCAACGAGCTCGGCCCCAACCAGCCTGGCGTGCTGGCGGTCGATATCGCCAGATCGCCGCTGCGCTGGTTCGACGGCTACCACCAGGCGGATACGCCGGCGATCGCCGGCGGCTACTACCGCACCGGCGACACGGTGGAATACGAGCCGGACGGCTCGGTCTCCTTCATCGGCCGGGCCGACGACGTCATCACCTCGTCCGGCTACCGCATCGGACCGTTCGATGTCGAAAGCGCGCTGATCGAGCATCCGGCGGTCAACGAGGCGGCGGTCGTCGGCGTGCCCGATCCGCAGCGCACCGAGATCGTCAAGGCGTTCGTGGTGCTGGCGCCCGCCTTCAAGGGCAGCGAGGCGCTGGCCGAGGAACTCGCCCAGCATGTGAAGCAGCGGCTTTCGGCGCACTCCTATCCGCGCGAGGTCGAGTTCGTCAGCGAACTGCCGAAGACACCGAGCGGCAAGATCCAGCGGTTCTTGCTGAGGAAGGCCGAGGTGGAGAAGCTCAAGGCGGAATAAAGATTTGGCTCTCCATGATTTCCGCCACGCAAAAGCCGCCAAGTCGGGCGATGGCTCCCAAGGGCTTTGATCGCTAATTGGGGTTGCAGCATGCGGTTGGTCTTGACGCTTCTCATTGCGCTGGCGGGCAGCGCGGCATATGCCGCCTCGCCGGAAGACGATTATATCGCCGCGCGCGACAAGGCGATCGCCGATATCACCGCGCAGGAAAGCGCCAATACGGCGATCGAAACCATCGATGCCCAGAACGACAAGGCGCTGGCCGACCTCCAGCAGCGCCTCGCCGCCATTCTCGGGCCGCTTTCCGTCAAGGATTTCCCGGCGACCGGCACCTTCAATGTTCAAAGCCTCAACGCCTCCGATATCGGCTACGGCATGCTGGACGGGCTGCGATATGCGCAGAGCGACGACGGCCCAAGCATTGTCGCCTCGACGCGCGGGTTGACCGAGCGCTGGCTCAAGTCCAAATCGAGCGAGGCGGAAGCGGATTTCAAGCTGCCCGCCGACATCGGCGCGGCGTTGAAGCTCGACAGTTTCTACACCCAGGCCATCGGCAGCGACGCGGCATTCTCGGGCACGCTCGACTTTTCGCTGAAAAAGCCCGACGGCGCCGATGCGGTGGTCGCGCGGCTCGGTGGCTGGACCCAGGATGTGGGACCGATCTATGATCAGCACCTCGTCGTGGCAGTCGTGAAAGGCGACCGCGTGCTGATCGCCGAGGCACCCGCCTCGCCCGCCGTGCCGAAGATCGCGGCTTGCGATTCAATCTGGGCAGCCGCCGACGCCGCCGCGCAGAAAGCCCAGCAGGCCGATCAGGGCTCGGACCAGGACGATCCGCAGGCCTCCGATCCCGCCAACGCCGCCTGGGAAAAGGGTGATGCCGACTACCGCGCCTGCATGGCCCAGCGCCTGCCCGGCGACCCGTCCTTCCCGGCGCTGCTCAAGCAGGCGCAGGACCTTGCCGACGACATGGCTGGGAAATAGTCCGCCAGGGCAATTCCAGGAAAGCGCAGCGGCTCTCGAAGTGGAACGGCTTCAAAACACGGAGATAGAGCGGGCCGGCGCTGTCGAAGCCGAGCCGCTCGAAATCCTCAGCCTCCGTTCGCCCGCATGTTGCGCCGAGAAACGCGCCGTGCGACGGGGCGCGCCGCTTCCGCGATGATCCCGTTGGTTTGAGGCGCGGCATCCTTGCGCGACCTTGCGTCGGTCACCCGATGCAGGCGCTCGTAAGGCAGCAATTCCCGGATGCGGGCGTTGAGCGCTTCGACTTCGGCGTGCAAATCCTCGCATTCCTGCTTCTGGATATCGAGCTGGATCTGCTCCGACGCCTGCTGCAGCGAAAGCCGTGAGAAATTGGTGCTGACCTCGGACAGGTTCTTCTTGTCGGCTTCGCTCTCGTCCTTGAGAACGGCGAGCCTTTTCTCGGCAATCTGGCGTTCGGTGACGGCGTCGTTCAGCTGCGCCTTTAGCCTGGTGATCTCGGCCGTGGCTTCGCCATTGTCGGTCGAGACCTTGTCCAGACGCGACTGCAGGTCCTGGATCTCGGCACGCAAACCGCGCATTTCCGCCTGGCTGCGTGCCAATTCGGCGGTGCTGTCGCTCTCGGCGATCCGCGCCGCCTCGGTTGTTTCGGCAAGCCTGGCCTGCGCTGCCTCGAGGGCTTTCTGCAGCCGGGTTTCTTCCTTTTCGTGGTTGCCGATTTGAGCCATCAGCTCGGCGATATGGGCGGTTTCGCTGGCGTGGGTTGCCGCGAACTCGTCGAACTTGTGCCGGGCCTCCGCCTCGCGCTTTTGCGCCTGCTCCAGATCGACAGAAAGGCCGACCTGCTTTTCGCGCAGCAGCTTGTTCTCGGCGCCGCGCCTGTCGACTTCGACGGTCTTGGCCGTCAGGGCTTTGACGATCTCGCCGAACTCCGTCTCGCGCCTGGCGGTCTCATTGCCCATCTCCACCAGCTCCAGGCGCACCGCCGCAAGGGCCGAGCGCAGCTGTTCCCGGTCCTGGACGAGGTTCGCCTCGCGCTGCTGCCACGCTTCGGCCGCGCCGTCGCGTTCGCGCTGCCGGCGGGCGGCGTCAAGCAATTGTTCCGACAACGTTTTGTGTTCGGCGGTGAGAGCGAGGTTTGCCAGCTCCAGCTCGTTGGAGCGCAACACGTCGCGATGGAAGACGTTGAGGACTTCGCGCGTCATGTGATGCGCAGTGGCGATCTCCGCCAGCTTTGCCTCGATCTCCTGCAGATGACCCTGCCCGTCCCGGAAAAGCCCGGTGACGGCCTCCAGGGCGGCCAGCCGCGTCTGGGTATGCGGCGTCAGCCGCGATGCCGTTGCGTCGGACGGCTCTTCGGCCGGCGGATTCTCGTCGCTTGCCACCAGTTCCCGGCCGGCGACGGCATCGTCTTCCGACGGCGGCTGTTCGTCATCTTTGAGAACGTCCTCGAACGCCTCCGCCAGATCCGATTGGAGTTCCTGAAATTCCTTATCGACGTCCTCGGCCCGCTTGATCAGAGACTTGAAATTCATCACGGCACATCCCTTACGCTCGACGACACATCTTTTACGCTCGCCCCCGGGCGTACTTAACGAATTGCTAATCTATCGCGTTACCTTCCGTTCGGGAAGCCTATGCAAAGGAAACCATAATTAAGGTTATCGCCGGTCCCAACCTTATGCGGATCCGCCCTAGGTGGTCCCTTCTTCGGTTCCTAACATATGTTAGTTTTCTCTCTGGGTAGGTGTTGAAAGCATGCGCAGCAGAAGGGAAAGACAGCGAGCTGCTTGTCATCATTCACATGAGCGATGCGAAGACTTCTGGACGGAAAAAAGAAGCTCCCGCCGTATAAATTTTCTCTTCCTCGGCCGCCCATGATCGATCGAGTGGAGTTGCTTGCGCGAGCATCGGGTTGCCGTGCCTCTATGGGAGTCGACGCGGGAGGCGGATCGGCCGACCTCCCGCGTCGATGCATCAACTCTTGATGTCGATGCGCTTGACCTGCGACTGCGCCTTCTCGCTCTTCGGCAAGGTGACGGTCAGCACGCCATTCTTGAAGCGGGCATCCACCTCGTCTTCCTTGACCTCGTAGCCGACCGGGATGCGGCGCTCGAAGCGGCCGTAATAGCGCTCGGAGAACTGCCTATCCTTGTCCTCCGTCTCGGAGCGCTTCTCGCCTCTCAGCGTCAGCACGCCGTCGTCGAGCAGGACCTCGATGTCTTTCTGTTCGAGGCCCGGCACCTCGGCCATCACCTTGATCTCCTTCTCGCCGTTGGAGATCTCGACGCTCGGCCAACCGGCGCCGAGGGAGGAGACCCCGCCAAAAGACGGCAACCGGCTGTCGAAGCCGCGGAAAACGTCGTCAAACAGGCGGTTCACCTCGCGATGCAGCGACAGGAACGGATCGCGCTCACCGTCACACTCATGGTTTGCTCCTTTCTGTTCATCGGCTCGAAAAGCTCCTACGCGCCGGGCAGTGCCCGGCGCATAGCGCGGATGCGCTCACAAGAAGCCCTCAGGCGGCGTGCTTCTCGGCTTCGATCTTCTTTGTCGTGCCTTTGAGCGTTGCCTTGTCGGCTGCGATCTCGATCCGCCGCGGTTTCATCTCTTCCGGGATTTCGCGCTTCAGATCGATCGTCAGCAGCCCATTGACCAAGCTGGCGCCAACGACCTTGACGTGGTCGGCAAGCTCGAAGCGGCGCTGGAATGCACGGCCGGCGATGCCACGATGCAGGTACTCGCCCTTGTCCTCGCCGGCTTTCTGGCCAGAGACCATGAGCATGTTCTGCTCCTGGGTAATGGCCAGTTCGTCCTGCGAGAACCCAGCCACCGCCATACTGATGCGGTAGTCGTCTTCCGCGGTCTTGGCGATGTCGTAGGGTGGCCAATTATCGACGGTCTCGATCCGGCTCGCCGTCTCGAGCGCGTTCAACATTCGATCGAAGCCGATGCTCGACCGGAACAGGGGACTGAAGTCAAACGTGGTTCTCATAGCTACATCCTCCACTGAGCAACATAGATACGAGGGGCGCCAAGGAAGCGGTGCCCCTTGACCTTGCCGGTCTCTCTCAAGCACCGGCGTAATCGATCTGGGAATTCAACACGGGCACGTCAAGGTCCCGCTCCGAAGCCGCCTTCACGGTCGTGAAAGTCAGCCCCTTCGTCTGCATGCAGGCCAGGCAAATCATGAGTTGGAGGCGGCCGCACAACCACGACCGCCTCGGGGAGCTGATCTTCAATGGATCGCGATGATCCCGTCGACGGCCCGCCATTCCGATGCCCTGATGAGCCGATGGTGGGCGACACGGACGGAATGCAAGGCGCCAGCCAGCTCGCGCTCCCAAAAGCCCAGAAAGCCCCTCAGCGCCGGGAAATCCGGGGCAAGATCATAGTCCTGCCAGACGTAGAGCTGGAGCAGGCTGGGATGGTCGGGCAGATGATAATGGATCTCGGCAGTGGTCAAGCCATAGCCATTCATCTGCAAGCGGAATTCCCTGCTGACCGCCATCGCCTTCGGGCCTTCACGCGCTCAGCCGGTCGACCACCTGCCGGTGGTCGTTATCGGCAGGGCCGCTGGGCGGCGGGGCCAGCGCATCAAGCCGGCGCAGCGCATCCATGATGTCGTCGAAGGAGACCGGCCGCTCGGTGCCCGGCGGCTGGCGCAGCGCCGGCATCGATTCCACGGCGCAAGCATCGGACGCCCAGGACGAAAGGATCGCCCGCTTTTCCCATATGTCGAGCGAGCCGTCCTCCAGCACATCCCGCGGGTGCTGAAAATGGCTGGCCGGCGACAGCAGCCAGTCGAGCGAAAGGTCTGATAGTTCGGGAGCTAGGGAAGGAATGATCGGCGAAAGCGTCTGTCGGTCCATTTCTGTCCTCCGTCTCCAAAAACTCCTTGCTTCGGGTTCCAATTTCTCAGCGGTCCCGGCGCTGCCGGGCGCCGATAATCTTGTTCAACTCAATCGCGAATTCAAGCCTCTCCGTTATCGCAGCGGTCCAATTTACCGCATGTTTTCAGCGCGCTAGCACTCAACGGTCGAGAGTGCCAAAAAATTTGCGGTACCCCCTTGAAAGTAGAAGAAGGCAAAATTAGCTCGACATGCGCGCGATGCCGAAAGGGTCGCGCGAGCCCCGCTCCGGTCCTGCCGGTCCGGAGCGGAGGAACCGTTCGCAATCTGTTTGTCCTGAAGGAGAACGATATGACGTTCCGTCCATTGCATGACCGCGTGCTCGTGCGCCGCATCGAGGCCGAAGAGAAGACGGCCGGCGGCATCATCATCCCCGACACGGCCAAGGAAAAGCCGCAGGAAGGCGAAGTCATCGCGGTCGGGCCAGGCGCCCGCGACGATAGCGGCAAGCTCGCGCCCCTCGACGTGAAGGTCGGCGACCGCATCCTGTTCGGCAAGTGGTCCGGCACCGAGATCAAGCTCAACGGCGAGGACCTGCTCATCATGAAGGAAAGCGACGTGATGGGTGTGATCGAGCAGGCCGAGACGCTGAAGAAGGCCGCCTGACCGGGGCTTCGATCGAACCGCAACCCAGTCAATGAAAGCTGCCTAAACAAGGAGTGATCCAATGGCTGCCAAGGAAGTCAAATTCCATTCCGACGCCCGCGAGCGCATGCTGCGGGGCGTCAATATCCTCGCCGACGCGGTGAAGGTGACGCTCGGTCCGAAGGGCCGCAACGTCGTCATCGACAAGTCGTTCGGCGCGCCGCGCATCACCAAGGACGGCGTCACCGTCGCCAAGGAGATCGAGCTTGAGGACAAGTTCGAGAACATGGGCGCCCAGATGGTTCGCGAAGTCGCTTCGAAGACCAGCGACCTCGCCGGCGACGGCACCACCACGGCCACCGTGCTTGCCCAGGCGATCGTTCGCGAAGGGGCCAAGGCCGTTGCGTCAGGCATGAACCCGATGGATCTCAAGCGCGGTATCGACAAGGCGGTGGATGCCGTCGTCGCCGAACTCAAGGTCAACGCCCGCAAGATCACCAGCAACGACGAGATCGCACAGGTCGGCACGATCTCGGCCAATGGCGATGCCGAGATCGGCCGCTTCCTGGCCGAGGCCATGGAAAAAGTCGGCAACGAAGGCGTCATCACGGTCGAAGAGGCCAAGACGGCCGAGACCGAATTGGAAGTCGTGGAAGGCATGCAGTTCGACCGCGGCTATCTCTCGCCCTATTTCATCACCAACCAGGACAAGATGCGCGTCGAGCTCGAAGAGCCCTATGTGCTGATCCACGAGAAGAAGCTCGGCAATCTTCAGGCCCTGCTGCCGGTGCTGGAGGCCGTGGTGCAGTCCGGCAAGCCGCTGCTGATCATCGCCGAGGATGTCGAGGGCGAGGCTCTGGCCACGCTGGTGGTCAACAAGCTGCGCGGCGGGCTTAAGGTCGCCGCCGTCAAGGCTCCGGGCTTCGGTGACCGCCGCAAGGCCATGCTGGAGGACATCGCCATCCTGACCGGCGGCACGGCCATCAGCGAGGATCTCGGCATCAAGCTGGAGAACGTCACGCTGGAGATGCTCGGCCGCGCCAAGAAGGTCGCGATCGAGAAGGAGAACACCACCATCGTCGATGGCGCCGGCAAGAAGGAGGAGATCCAGGGCCGCATCACGCAAATCAAGGCGCAGATCGAGGAGACCACCTCCGACTATGATCGCGAGAAGCTGCAGGAGCGGCTGGCCAAGCTCGCCGGCGGCGTTGCCGTGATCCGCGTCGGCGGCGCGACCGAAGTCGAGGTCAAGGAGAAGAAGGACCGCGTCGACGACGCGCTGCACGCCACGCGCGCCGCGGTAGAGGAAGGTATCCTGCCCGGCGGCGGCGTTGCCCTGCTCAGGGTGGCCAAGGCGCTCGACGCGGTCGCCGTTGACAACCCGGACCAGAGATACGGCGTCGACATCGTGCGGCGCGCGATCGAGGCTCCAGTGCGCCAGATCGCCGAGAACAGCGGGTCGGAAGGTTCGATCATCGTCGGCAAGCTGCGCGAGAAGACCGAATTCGCCTATGGCTGGAACGCCCAGACCGGCGAATATGGCGACCTCTACAAACAAGGCGTCATCGATCCCGCCAAGGTCGTGCGCACCGCGCTACAGGATGCGGCCTCGGTTGCCGGACTGCTCGTCACCACCGAGGCCATGGTGGCCGAGAAGCCGAAGAAGGAGGCCGCTCCGGCCATGCCGGCCGGCGCCGGCATGGACTTCTGAGACGCCGACGGGAGCCCGCTTCTGGCAACGGGAGCGGGCGTTTCGAAACGCACGATGGAGGCCCTTATGGATATGATGAGCGGCAATGGCTCGGTTCCGGCGCCGACGCATCCGGCAAGCGAATTCCTCGCTTATGAAGCCGAATGTCGAAGCGCATTGAAGCCGCTGCTGGCAGGCTTGCTCGACACCGCCGAATCGGCCGGATGGAACCGGCGGACCGTCGCCTCAACGCTGATGTTCCTTGCCGCACAGCACGTGTCGGCCACCGAAACATCCGCGGGCGGCTAGCGAAGATCGGCCCCCGCCTCCAGGGCGGGGCCCTTGTGACTGCGAACGGACGAGGATTGCCATGATTGCAGGACGATTGCGCGAATGCCTGAAAATCTTGCGATGGGAAGCTGCCGACGTCGCCGAGGAGCTCGGCTGGCCCAGAAACGACGTGACGCGCTGGCTCGAGGGGCGCGCGCCGGTGCCACTGGCGGTCGCCGCCTGGATCGAGGCCCTCGCCAAGGCACACAAGGTGCTGCCCCCGCCGCGCCTTAACCGGCAGAATTCAGCGATGCACGCGCCGGCAGGCCCGGTGGTTGTGCAGGCGTTCAACGGCATAGGCCAGCCGCGGCCGCGCGGCGTCGTCCTGCAACCGCCCTACCCGCGCCGACATGTGCTGGCCGGGACGACTGGCCTTCGTCCGGGCGCCATGAGCATGCACCTGAATGAGGGTTCTGACCATGAACCACGGCCGCTTTGAAGACCCTGTTACCATTCTTGTCGGAATGGGTTTGCCGGTCCGGCTCGAAACCGTGATGGAAGCCTATGCCCTGCTGTAGGATTGGCCGGCCGCGAGCAGGAGCAGCGCGCATGCGATCGCGCTCAATTCCTGCAAAGCCGGCATTGCCGGCGAAATCGACGCGGAAACAGTGCGGGCAACCCTTGTTGCTTTCGCCCGCCGCCACGATATCCTGGCGCCGGACATGGTTTCGCTGGCGCCTGCGGCGCTGGCAGGGAGCGCATCCACAAGCGACAATGGCTGAAGATTTGAAAACCGGCGCGTGCTGGCGCGGCGGACGACGCAACGAGCGCAGGAATTCTGAATGACGACTGACACCAAGACCACGGAAACCAGGACATTCGAGGCGGACGTCTCGCGGCTGCTGCATATGATGGTGCACTCGGTCTATTCGGACCGAGACGTTTTCCTGCGCGAGCTGATCTCCAATGCGGCGGATGCCTGCGAGAGGCTGCGCTTCGAGGCGGTGAGCCGGCCCGAGTTGCTGGGTGACGATGCCAAGCCGCGCATCACGATTACCGCCAATCCGGACAACAAGGAGCTTTCGGTCGAGGACAACGGCATCGGCATGAGCCGCGACGAGATGGCGGAGGCGCTGGGCACGATCGCGCGCTCCGGCACCCGCGCCTTCATGGAGCGCGTCGAAGCCGGCAAGGCGGCGGAAGACACGCAGCTCATCGGCCAGTTCGGCGTCGGGTTTTATTCGGCCTTCATGGTCGCAGACCGTGTCGACGTCATCAGCCGCCAGGCCGGCAGCAATGAGGCTTTCCGCTGGTCGTCCGACGGCAAGGGCACCTACGAGATCGCGCCGGCGCCGCTCGAGGCAGCACCCAAGCGCGGCACGCGCGTCGTGCTGCATCTGATGGAAGACGCCTCTTCCTACACCACGCCTTACCGGCTCGAGGGGCTGGCGAAGTCGCAGTCGGGCCATGTGCCGGTGCCGATCACGTTCGTCGAGAAACCCGGCGCCGAACCGCGCGACATCGCCGACGGCACGGCGCTTTGGGTGCGGCAAAAGAGCGAGATCAAGCCGGAGGAATATACCGACTTCTACCGCAGCATCGCCGGCCAGTATGACGAGCCGGCTTCCACGATCCATTTCCGCGCCGAGGGCCGGCAGGAATACAGCGTGCTCGCCTTCGTGCCGGGATCGCGGCCGTTCGACCTGTTTGACCAGGACCGCAAGGGGCGCATGAAGCTCTATGTGCGGCGCGTCTTCATCACCGACGAAGCCGATCTGCTGCCGCGCTACCTGCGCTTCGTGCGCGGCCTGGTCGATTCCGCCGACCTGCCGCTCAATGTCTCGCGCGAGATGATCCAGGAGAGCCCGTTGCTCGCAGCGATCCGCAAGGGCGTGACCAACCGCGTTCTCGGCGACCTCGCCAAGACGGCCGAAAACGATGCCGAAGCCTACGCCAAAATCTGGGAAAATTTCGGCATCGTGCTGAAGGAAGGGCTCTATGAGGATTACGAGCGACGCGAGCAGCTGCTGAAGCTTGCCCGCTTCCGTTCGACGACCTCAGGCGAAGGCTGGCGCAGCCTTGCCGACTATGTCGCAGCGATGAAGGAAGGTCAGAAAGCGATCTTCTTCATGGCCGGTGACGATCGCGCCCGTCTCGAAGCCTCGCCGCAGCTCGAAGGTTTTCGCGCACGCGGCATCGAGGTGCTGCTCCTCACCGATCCCGTCGACAGCTTCTGGGTGACGATGGCGCCGGAATTCGACGGCAAGCCGTTCAAGTCGGTGACGCAGGGCGCGGCAGAGCTCGCCGATATCGCGCTGCCCGAAGATGCGGCGAAGCCCGACGCGGAGACGTCGTCGGATATCGCCGCCTTCCTGGCTTTCGTGAAGACGACGCTCGGCGAGGAGGTGTCGGATGTGAAAGCCTCCGACCGGCTGACGGAAAGCGCCGTCTGTCTCGTCGCGCCCGAGCATGGCCCGGATCGCCAGTTCGAGCGCCTGCTCAACGCCGCCGGCCGGCTCGACAAGGCGGCCAAGCCGATCCTCGAGATCAACCCGCGCCACGAGCGCGTGGCGGCGCTGGCAAAGCTCGGCGACGACGAGAAGGCGTTCAAGGAAGACGCCGCGCATCTGCTTTACGACGAGGCACGCGTGCTCGACGGCGACAAGCCGGCCGACGCCAAGGCGTTCTCGGCGCGGCTTGCGCGGCTGATCGATCGCGAGCTAGCGAGGGGGTAAGCGCCGGCGCTCGCCCGACAGGGGGAATGCGCCGCCGCCAATTGCGTAGGGTCTCGCCCTACCCTCTCAGCCCCGGCGCTTCCTGGCCGGTGCGGGCGACATATTCGGTGTAGCCGCCGCCATAAGTGTGGATGCCGTCGGGCGTCAGCTCCAGCACGCGGTTCGACAGCGCCGCCAGGAAATGGCGGTCGTGCGAGACGAAGAGCATCGTGCCTTCATATTGCGACAGCGCCTCGATCAGCATCTGCTTGGTGGTTATGTCGAGATGGTTGGTCGGCTCGTCGAGCACCAGCAGGTTGGGCGGATCGAACAGCATCAGCGCCATCACCAGCCGCGCCTTCTCGCCGCCCGAGAGCACGCGGCATTTCTTCTCGATCTCGTCGCCGGAAAAACCGAAGCAGCCGGCCAAAGCGCGCAGCGGCGCCTGGCCTGCCTGCGGAAACGAGTCCTCCAGCGTCTGGAAGACGGTGCGCTCGCCATCGAGCAGTTCCATGGCGTGCTGGGCGAAATAGCCCATCTTGACGCTCGGGCCGCGCGCGACGGAGCCCCCGTCCGGCTCGGAGGCGCCGGCGACCAGCTTCAGAAGCGTCGACTTTCCGGCGCCGTTGACGCCCATCACGCACCAGCGCTCGCGGCGGCGGATCTGAAAATCGAGGCCCGAATAGATATTGCGGCTGCCATAGGCCTTGTGGATGCCTTTCAGCGTCGCCACGTCCTCGCCGCAGCGCGGCGCCGGCTGGAATTCGAAAGTCACCGTCTGGCGGCGCTTCGGCGGTTCGACGCGGTCGATCTTGTCGAGCTTCTTCACCCGGCTCTGCACCTGGGCCGCATGGGAAGCGCGCGCCTTGAAGCGCTCGATGAAGGCAATCTCCTTGGCCAGCATCGCCTGCTGGCGCTCGAACTGCGCCTGCAGCTGCTTGTCGGCCAGCGCGCGCTGCTCCTGGTAGAATTCGTAGTTGCCGGAATAGGAGGTCAGCGCGCCGGCGTCGATCTCGATGATCTTGGTGACGATGCGGTTCATGAACTCGCGGTCGTGCGAGGTCATCAGCAGCGCGCCGTCGTAATCCTTGAGGAATTTCTCCAGCCAGATCAGGCTTTCGAGATCGAGATGGTTCGACGGCTCGTCGAGCAGCATGACGTCGGGCCGCATCAACAGGATGCGGGCAAGCGCGACGCGCATCTTCCAGCCGCCGGAAAGTTTTGAAACGTCGCCGTCCATCATCTCCTGGCTGAAGCCGAGGCCGTCCAGCACCTCGCGCGCCCGGCCGTCGAGCGCATAGCCGTCGAGCTCCTCGAAGCGGTGCTGCAACTCGCCGTAGCGCTCGATGATCTGATCCATCTCGTCGGCGCGGTCGGGATCGCCCATGGCGTGCTCAAGCTCGCGCATCTCGGCAGCGACCGCGCTGACCGGTCCGGCGCCTTCCATGACCTCGGCGACGGCGCTCAAGCCGCCCATATCGCCGACATCCTGGCTGAAATAGCCGATGGTGACGCCGCGATCGACCGAGACCTGGCCTTCATCGGGCTGCTCCTGGCCAATGATCATGCGGAACAGGGTCGTCTTGCCGGCGCCGTTCGGGCCGACAAGCCCGATCTTCTCGCCCTTCTGCAAGGCGGCGGAAGCTTCGATGAAGACGATCTGTCGGCCGTTCTGCTTGCCGATATTTTCGAGACGGATCATGGGCTCGTAGGGAGTAGGGAGTAGGGAGTAGGGAGTAGGGAGTAGGGAGTAGGGCCAATAAGCGAATGCGCGGGATAAAGGAACCCCTCTTCGCTTCTCGGCCTCGACGTAACCTACTGCCTACTGCCTACTCACTTCGCGTCGTGGAAGATGATGCCGACCGTATGCCGCTGCCCCGAACGCAAGCGGCTCACGCCGTGTCGCAAATTCACCCGGTAATATCCCTTGGTGCCTTGCACCGGCCGGTTGTGCACGGCGAAAATCACCGCGTCACCGCGCCTCAATGGCACCACTTCGGCGCGGCTTTGCATGCGCGGGCGCTGTTCGGTGAGCACGAACTCGCCGCCGGTGAAATCCTCGCCGGGCTCGGACAAAAGGATCGCCACCTGCAGCGGAAAGGCGAGCTCGCCATAGAGGTCCTGGTGCAGGCAGTTGAAGTCGCCGGGGCCGTATTGCAGCAGAAGCGGCGTCGGCTTCACCTGGCCCTCGTCGTGGCAGCGTATCAGGAAGGCGGCGTGCTCGGCCGGATAGCGCTGGGCAACACCCATCTTCTCGTTCCAGTCATTGGCGACCGTGGCGAGGCGTGGATACAGGGCTGAGCGCAGGGCCTCGATCAGGTCCGGCAGCGGATATTTGAAATACCGATATTCCCCCTTGCCGAAGCCATGACGCGCCATCACGACATGGCTGCGGAAATGCTCTTCATGCGGGTAAAGCGCGGCGATGTCGGCGCATTCTTCCGCCGACAGCAGGCCGGGCATGACCGCGCAGCCATGGGCGTTCAGGTCAGAGACCAGCGCGCGCCAATCTTGTGCTGCGACGCGGGATTCGGCGGAGCGGCCGGCGCGCCAGGTGTTGAGGGAATGGATGGTCATGGGTGTGCCTCCTTGCTTGCCGTCAAAGTGGAGCGAAGGATGTGCATCGGCCACCCGATTCCTGCGGAGGTGGGTGCCGGCTTTCCCTTCTCCCCTTGCGGGAGACGGTGGCCTCGCGAAGCGAGGTCGGATGGGGGGTGCTGGAAGGAATGAGGCGGCGGCGATTTCAACCTTATCGCCAAGCTGGAACACCCCTCATCCGTCTCGGCGCTAACGCGCCGATCCACCTTCTCCCACAAGGGGAGAAGGAGAAGGTCTGCGATACATCTCCAGCTCCGGATCGAAATCCACCTTCACCGCATTGGTGAACACGCAGGTCGCCACCATGATGCCGGCGAAGGCGGTGAGGTTGACGAGCAGCGTCTCGTCGTAGCGCGCCTTGAGCGCGGCCCAGGTGTCTTCCGGGACGGCATTGGCATCGGCGGCGACCGCGATGCCGAAGGAAATCAGCAGCGTCTCGTCGGCGGTCGGTTCGATCGCTTCGGGGTCGAGCCCGTTCTCGATTAGTGCGCGGCGAAAGAAGGTCACGGGAATCTCGGCGCGCATCGTCTCGGCTATCGCTTTCGACAACAGCCAGATGGTGCGGTCGTCGAGCGTGGGCTTGAGAAGGTCGCGCAGCGTGAACCATTCGGCGTAGATGCGGTGGGCGGCCGGCGAGCGAAGCAGGATGCGTTTCATGTTGGTCATGCGGCCGCGCAGCGCGAGCTCGCGGTCATGCTCGGCGCGGATGTCGTCCGAGGCGGTCGCGTAGTCGATCGGCGAAAGATGCGCCATTGCGCTCACCCCAGCGTGGAACGAAGCGCCGGCGCGCCGCGCAGCGTGTTGGAGACGGTGCAGATGTCCTCGGCGTCCGCCAGGATTCGCTCTTTCGTCGCGTCATCAAGGTCGCCGGTGATCTCCAGTTTGACGATGAATGTCTCGACCCGCGAGGGCTCGTCCTTCGCCTTCTCGCCGCTGACATCCGCCCTCACCTCGCCGAGCCGGTCGGCGACGCCGAGGCGGGTGGCGGCGATGCGGGCGCTGAGCACCATGCAGGCGGCTAAAGAAGCATGGAGCAGGTCGAGCGGGCTGAAGCCGGGCGCGCTGACCTGCGTGACCACATAGACCGTGCCGCCGGTCGGGGTCGTGACCGCCGGCAGGCCGCCCGGCGGCAGGACGGCGAGCGCGCCGACGTTGCGGGTTCTGATCTTGAGGTCCGCCATCGTGCTTCCTTCGTTCTGCTCAGCAGCTCGGTTGGTCTGCCTTGGCGCTCAGCTGGCTCAGAGATGTTGCCAGATTACCTTGAGCGGCGAGCCAATCGCCTGCTCAATCCTTCGCCGTTCCTCGGCGCAGAGGGTGGTCGCGCCAGGATTGACGACTGTAAGCGAGCACATACCGAACGCGGCAGGCCATACATAGCGGAGGTCGTTGAGCGACGTGGATTTGCTACAACAAGGCGTCACGATGGCGAGGTCGCTAAAATCCGAAACGGCTGCCTGATCCATGGCATTGCCCCACCAATCCTCCAGTTCGCTCCCGCAGAAGGCGCAGTAGACGCTTTCCGTATTCGCGCCTGCATCGAAGAAGGTCACTGCTTCCTTGTATTCGATTCCGACATGCTCGGCTTGGGGGAACAGTCCGCGCACCAAGTTGGCAGCCTTTTCCGCCGCCGTCCTATCGGGACGCCAGTATGGATCGTCAGGAACCATGTGCAGATAATTGTCGGACATAACACCTTGTGTGGCAGGGGGACCGATCGTGGCAAGTACCCTTGCGATGCCCCAACAAAAAAAGGCCCGCCGGAGCGGGCCTTTTGCAAGAAGGGCTTCGACGATTACTTCGTCAGATCGAGCGCTGCCGTCAGATCGCCCATCGGCGGCTGGTCGTGGTTGCGCAGCGCCTTGTCGCGGGCGACGATGCCAGGCAGCACAGGCAGGTCGTAGCGGGCGGTGATGAAACGCAGGATCGAGGTTGTGTCGTACTGCGTGTGATCGACCATCCCCATCTTCGCATAGGGCGAGATGATGAAAGCCGGGATGCGGTTGCCCGGGCCCCAGCGATCGGCCTTGGGCGGCGCGACATGATCCCAGAAGCCGCCATTCTCGTCATAGGTGACGACCACCAGCATATGCGCCCATTGCGGGCTCTTCTCCAGATGCGCGACGAGGTCGGCCAGGTGCTGGTCGCCGGAGGTCACGTCGGCATAGCCGGCATGTTCGTTGAGGTTGCCCTGCGGCTTGTAGAAAGAGACCGCCGGCAGCTTGCCGTCGTCGATCGCCTTGATGAACTCGGTGCCGCCGAGCCCGCCATCCTTGATGTGCTCGGCCCGCGCGGCCGTGCCCGGCGCATAGGCCGCGAAATAGTTGAAGGGCTGGTGGTGGAACTGGAAGTTCGGCACGGGCGTCGCGTTCTTGCCGTCGAGCGCCGCCTGCCAGGCGCCCGAATACCACGCCCAGGAAATGCCCTTGAGCGACAGCAGATCGCCGATGGTGATCTCGTGCTGCGGCGGCAGCGTGTTCGGCTGCGCGGGATCGGCGAGCGCCTTGTCACCGCCTTCGGCCGGCTTGTTGTTGCTCGGCTGGTATGGCGGCTGCATGGTGTTGACGGCGTAGAAGTCGGGCGTGATGGCGCCGTCATTGACGAATTTCGGCACGCCGCCCAAGGCCGAGGGCGGCGCATTGTCGGCTGCTTTCAGCGTCACGCCGTCCGGCTCGACGACGGCGATCTGGCCCTTTGCCGGGCTGGTGTCGGCATTCGGATAGAAGGGCGCGCAGGCGCAGGCGAGCATGAAGTGGTTGAGGAAGGAGCCGCCAAAGGCGCCCTGGAAGAAATTGTCCGCCAGCACGTATTTTTTGGCGATATTCCACATCGGCAGGATGGAGCCGTCATAATGACCCATCACCAACGAGCCGGAATCAGCCCAGGCGACGAACTTGTCGTTCCGGCCGCCGTCGATCTGCATCTGCTCCTGGTAGAAGCGGTGCCAGAGATCATGGGTGACGACGCCGGTGTTTTCGTTGAAGCCCTTGGGATCGTCGATGGCGAAGACGGCATTGGGCAGATGCGCGGTCTGCGCTTCGGTCACCGCGGGCGTGACGCCCTTGCCGGTCAGTCCGCCCCAGGCCGGCGGCAGTTCGGAAAGCGGCTTGCCGTCGCGATCGAGCTGGCGCGCCTGGTCGGGCGAAACGTTGGCCAGGCCGTTGGCGCCGGGGAAGCCGCCATAAAGGTTATCGAAGCTGCGGTTCTCGGCGTAGATGACGACGACGGTGTCGATCTTGTCGTAACCGGGAGGCGCCGCTTGGGCAGCGGCAGAGAGCGATGCCAGCGCCGTCGAGGCGAGGCAAAGGGAGAGAAAGGACCGGATCATTGGGAAATGCCTCGTGGCTTGGGGATGGCTGGAGGACGGCAATGCAGGAACGCGACTGCATCAATGCCCAGCTACTTCGACGCCTTGTCACCTTTGTGACAGTTCCGCCCCGGCCGAACACGGTTTCGTGAGCGGGAAGACCGGTCATCAATCCGTTGCACTCGATCCTTACGCCGCCAAAGAAACCGGGCGAAGAAATCAGGGATGTCGCCGAAGACGATGGGACGTCGGAAAAATCACGCAATCGCCATTGCAGCGGCCACGATCGTCGCCTCCACCGCGCCCGCCAACACCGAGGAGCGATCCGGTGTCCATCCCGGCCCGATGACGCGCCAGGAAGCCTTCGCCCGCGCCGAGGCGCTGACGGCGCTCGGCAGGCAGATGTTCTTCGACCCTTCGCTCTCGGCCTCGGGCAAGCAGGCCTGCTCATCCTGCCACGATCCCAACCACGCTTTCGGGCCGGCCTCGGCGGCGCCGGTCGAAATGGGCGGAGCCAATCTTGATCAGCCCGGCGTTCGCGCCGTGCCGTCGCTGCGCTACCTGCAGGCGGCGCCCGCCTTCACCGAGCATTTCTATGACTCCGAGGACGAAGGCGACGAAAGTGTCGACAATGGCCCGACCGGGGGCCTGACCTGGGACGGTCGCGCCGACCACGGCAAGGACCAGGCAAGCATCCCGCTGCTGTCGTCCTTCGAGATGGGCAACAAGGACGCGGCCCAGGTGGCCGCCAGCCTGCGCAAGGCTCCCTATGCCGGCGCCTTCAAGGCGGCCTTCGGCGCCGATGTCTTCGACCATCCGCAAGACGCCTTCGACGCCGCTGTGGAAGCGCTCGGCACCTTCGAGCAGAGCAGCGCCGATTTTTATCCCTATTCCAGCCGCTACGACGCCTTCCTCGCCGGCAAGGCGCAGCTTTCCGCGCAGGAATTGCGCGGCCGCATGCTGTTCGAGGACGCTGCGAAGGGCAATTGCGCGAGCTGCCATCTCAGCGAACCCGCCAATGACGGCGAGCCGCCGCAATTCACCGATTACGGCCTGATCGCGATCGCCGTGCCGCGCAACCCGGCGATTGCGGCCAACGCCGATCCCAATTATGTCGATCTCGGCCTGTGCGGTCCGCTGCGCACCGATCTCAAGGACCGCGCCGAATATTGCGGCCTGTTCAAGACGCCGACGCTGCGCAACGTTGCCTTGCGGAAAAGCTTCTTCCACAACGGCTATTTTCACACGCTGCGCGACGCGGTCGCCTTCTATGCCAGCCGCGATACGGATCCCGGGCGCTGGTATTCGAAGAAGACGAACGGCACGGTCGACAAATTCGACGATCTGCCAAAGGCTTACTGGGGAAACCTCAACACAGACCCGCCCTTCAACGGCAAAAAGCCCGACGACAAGCCGGCGCTGACCGACGCCGAGATCGACGACATCGTCGCCTTCCTCGGCACGCTGACCGACGCCGACCAGGCCGGGCAGCAGGACAAGCCGCCAAGGCAAATCGTCAGAAGCAAGTGACCCGCTTCCGGTTGGAGCGGACTGCTATCCACCGTAAATGTGTGCCAATGTGAGCCACGTCATAGGAACGCCAAGTCGCGCCTGCTATATTGCCCGTCTGTTCACAGATGGAGTCTCCTATGAGGTTCGTCGCGGTGCAGGAGCCGCCGGGGAGCAGCTGGGCGGTGTTCGACGCGGGCAACGGCGCGCCGGCCGAATATGCCGGCCGGGTGCTTATCGGCCTGACATCGCGCGAAGCCCGTTGGTTCGCCGCCGTGGGCAACGACCACGCAGCCTGGCCGCGGCCCAGCCGACCGGCCGTACACCTGCGGCTGGTCAGCGGAGACGGTTGCCTGCCGATCCGGGAAAGGCAAACCCAGGCAGACAGTTAAGAAGGCGCACTGCCGGATTGATTCAAGGCGGTGCGCCCTTGGTTGCTGCCTCTCATTGCACCGGCGCGTAGCGACTCACGACCATGCCGCAGGCATAGGGCTTCGAGCCGAGGAGCTTCAGCCTGCTAAAACCGCCCTTGTCGAATATGCGGCGGCCGCTGCCCAGAACGGCCGGATTGATGAAGAGCTGGAACTCGTCGATAAGGCCGGCGGCGATCAGCGCCGAGGCGAAGCCGGCGCCGCCGAACACGGCGATGTCGCCGCCCTCGCCTTGCTTGAGCACGTTGACCTCACGCGGCAGGTCGCCGCTCACGATGCGCGTTCGTTCCCAGCGCGAGGCCCCGAGCTTATCGCTCGCCACCACCTTTTCGGCCTCGATGATGCGCTGGGCGAAGGCAAAGAAGCGGTCCTTCGGATATTTCCTCGCCGCATTGCCCCAATGGGTCAGATAGCCCTCCTCAGCCATCTTGCGGCTCAACAGGATGGTGTCGATGGTCTCGAAAATGGCGTTGAAGTCCCGCTTGAGCTCCTCGTCCCAGGCGCTGTCGTCGCCCCATTCCCAAAGCTGCCAGCGATGGTCCTCGTCGGCGCCGACAAAACCGTCGACCGACATCTGCATCTGCAGGATGAGCTTTCTCATGTCCGGTCTCCCTTGTCAGGAATTGCTGCCTGTGAAGGCTCGGGCCGCGGCGGGCGAACGGGCGAAAGCCTGCGCCCAGGCTTCGAAGCCGGTCGGGGTGGCATTTTCGGCTGAGGGTGCTTCCAGCGCCCAGCGCTCGCCTCTGTTGAAGCTTGCCGCCGTCTCGCCCAGCGCATCGGCAAAACTCGCCGACATGCCATTGGCGACCATACCGGCCCGCGCGTCGGCGAACGACGCTTCATGGTACACGACCTCCTTGCCGATCGCCCCGCCCAGGATCGCGGTGGCCTCTTCGAGCGTGTAGGAGCCACCGCCGTGCAATTCGACAACGCGCTGGATCGGAAAGTGTTCGGTACTCAATAGAGCGGCGGCGCGTTCGCCAACGTCCTTGGCGGCAATCAGCGGCATCGGCAGGTCGCCGCGGAAGGGCGAGGCGAAGACGCCGGACGCCGCCTGCTCGACGAAGCCCATGCCCTTGATGAAATTCTCCATGAAGAAGGAGGCGCGCAGATAGACGAGTTCCTCCAGGCCCAGCGCGGCAAGCCGCTTTTCCATCAGCGCGGCGCCAAGCGAGGTACCCATTCTGAGATGGGCATTGAGGCCGCTGAGCAGCACGATCCGGCGCAGGCCCGCCTGGGCGATGGAGGATGCCAGCCGTGCGCCGACCTCGTCCTCAAAACGATGCAGATCGGGCGCGGTGACATCGAAGGGGATCATCACGTAAGCGCTGTCGGCACCCGAGAAGGCGGCGTCGAGCGCCGCCTGATCGTCGAGTGCGACGCCGAGGCTACGGGCGATGCCGCGCACCTCATGCCCTGCCCCGGTCAGTCTGGCCGAGACCTCGGCGCCCACTTCGCTGGTTGCGCCGACGACCACCATGGTACGCTTGACTTGTCGGTTCATATCGATCTCCTCTCATCAAATGATTTACTTCTGGAACCATTTGACGCAAAGCAAGAACGATGTCAATAGTAAAGTGATTTAAAAATGGAACCATACTGATGTCGACCAAGGAACGATCCGGCTGCCCGATCAGTCTCTCGCTCGAACTGCTCGGCGACCGCTGGACGCTGCTCATCATTCGCGACCTGGCCTTCGCCGGGAAAAAGCATTTTCGCGAATTCCTGCAATCCGACGAAGGCATCTCGTCGCGCACGCTGGCCGAGCGGCTGCAGACGCTGGTCGACGAAGGCGTCCTCACCCGCAGCGACGACCCGAGCCACGGACTGAAGGCGATCTACCGGCTGACCGAGGCCGGCATCGACCTTTTGCCGGTGCTGGCAACGCTCGGCGCCTGGGGCAGCAAATACCGCAAGGCCGACGATAAGCTGGCCCGGGTCGCCAACGATCTGGCGGCCGGCGGTCAGCCGGCGCTTGAACGGATGAAAGAGAGGCTCAGAGCCGAGCACCAGGGATAGGTCTGTTCCGACCTCGGCGATTGGCGTGGTCCGGCTACCCCTCGCCGTCAGCGAGCCCGCCCGTGTGGGAGCGGTCCGACCGGCTCTTCGGCCGGCGGCTCGCCCGGCAGCCCCAGTCGCAGCCGCTCCTCCTCGGCGAAGGTCTCGGCCTGCGCGTGAATGTCGAATACTTGCTGCGTCAGCCTGCCGCCGTCGACGACGCGCACGATCCATTGGCCATTGACGGTTTTTACGCGGACACTGTCTGGCTCGCTCGTTACCATATACAGCTCCTGCTCTTCATTCGAAGAACTGCCTATCTCCGACCCACAATACATCTAACGCGTCTGGAATTGCCGAAAAGCGTGGCTTATTGGTCTTTAGTGCAAGAGCACCCGCCGTTATTCGATATATTTGCGACGTTTCACGAATAAAAACGAGCATGGCGGCGAAGGCATGCCATTACGCCCAGGTGCAGCCGAATTCGACTTCGATATGGCGTTCGGTCTGCGAGACGATGAAGCAACGGAATTCGAAAGCGTCCGAGCGGTACCGCAGATTACACCGCGCCGCAGTTGGCGTGCGCGAGCGCGGAAGAATTCGCCGCATGGCGGCGGCCCGGCAGCCTTTGGGGGGTGATACTGGGTTCGGCGGCCGGGCCTGACCGGAGTTTGCGAGGCCGCCGGCTGCCACCAGCATGCGCTTGGGCCCGGCCAAGGACAAGAACGACCTAGGCCCTAGGACCAAAGCTGCAAGGAGGATGGTCGAGACGACAATTGCACTTGGACCGACTGGAAACAGCGTGCCGGACGCCGGCCGCGTCAAAAGCCGAAGAAATGCCGGCCGACGAGATAGCCAAGCGCCGCGACGACCAGCGGAAACAATGCCGGCGCGGCCTTGCCGAACAGCGAGGGGTTCATCTGCTTGGCAGGAGCGCTGGGTTTGGCATTGCCGAGGTTCTTGGTCATGGCTCATTACCGGTGGGGCCAGGGTGCGTTGATATTCAGGTGATGCCGGCCTGCAAACGGCGGTTCCCTGCGCTTCCGGTGCTCGCAATTCCGGACGGAAAACCGTGACACACTTTTCCTGGAATTGCTCCAGCTGCCGGCTGAACCATTAAATTAGAGATCGCTTATTAAGTTTCCGGCAAGCCGAGCACTACAATTCGCGGCAATTTATTCCGATTGCTGGGTACGCTCGGCAAGCGCGAAGGCCTGAAGGTTGCGCGACTTGCCGGGATCCTGGTCGGCGTTGGCGATAATGGCGTGGAAGGCCGCGCGGGCAATATCCCTCTTCTTGGCGTCCGGGTGCAGTTTTCGCACCGCCTTGAGCAGGTCTTTCGGTTTCATATCGGGGGTGACGACCCGCATCAGCGTATCGCCTATGGCCTGCAATTCACTGGCATCCATAACGATGAACCCTGCTTTAGCGCATCCAGCCTAGCATATAGCGGAGCGAGCGCGTCATTTTTGTGATGCGCGCCGCGGGCTCGGAGCCGCCTCTGCAAGAATTTCGGCGAAGCGTCGGCCTTGACGCCGGTGAGGCGTGGGAACCCTGGCGTTGTCGCCGAGTTTAGATTGCAAGGCTAATTGCCATGGAAGACAGACCGCCAGCCGAAAACCCTGGAAGGACCCTCGTCACGGTGCTGGTAATCTGCGTTCTCATCGTCGCCCTGTTTTTTATCGGCTTCAAATGTTCGGGGCCGGACCAGGGAGCGCTAATCGTGCCGGGCGCAGTACAGCAAGGCAGCAAGTGAACGAGCACCAAGGCCTGACCAAGCTGGGGCGAGCGCCTGGCGATCCCGGAGGAGTTCGCGCGGTTGCGACGCCAGGCGTCACTTTTGTGATGCGCCGTCCCATCATCCCGTTCCGCAGTCGGGCGCCTTGGCGGCGCGTTCAGAGGAGCCTTGTGGCGAAGGCGTCGAGCCGCGAATTCTCCTTATAGGCCAGCCGGACCGCCAGCGCAGCGATGGCGGCGATGGCGGCGCCGCCGATCACGTCGCTGACATAATGCGTTCCGATGAAGATCCTGGACCAGCAGATGACGAACGCAAGCACGAACAGCACCAGAGTGCGGCGCGGCAGCGTCTGCAAGGCGAAGGCTGCGACGACGGTCATGCTGGCGGTCGCGTGGTCGGACGGGAACGACCAGTCGGCGCTGGGCGCGATCAGAAGATGCGTGACGCTAGCGTCGTAAGGCCTGATCCGGTGGATGAACAACAGGATCGCCTGGTTGATCGCGAGCCCCAGCAGAAAGGAAAGGCCGGCGGACAAGCAGGCATGGCGCACATGGGTGCGGTCGGTCCTCGACCACCATTGCAGGGCCACCGCAATCACCATCAGCGGCACGCCGATTTGTGAGATGGTGATCATTGCCCTATCAAGAAGCGGGCTGATGCCGGCGGCGGAGTTGATCCAGTGCGTGAGAGAAGCGTCCATTCTTTGTCTGATTTCCCTGGCCTGACGTGGGGTCGATCGTTGAAACCTGCCGACGAACATCGCATTCACCAGCTCTTTGAGGTGAGCGTATGGCTAAAAGGTGCCCACGCCTTGATCGAGTGCGTCGGCGGCATCCTGCTTTACCTCGTCACCACCGAAACCATCGCTTCCTGGGTCAACATTTTAACCCAGGAGGAACTGATCGAGGATCCCAACGACTTCATTGCCAGTTACCTGTCGCGGACGGCCGCCGAATTCTCTGTCGCGAGCAAGGAATTCTACGCCTTCTACCTGCTCAGCCACGGGCTGATTAAGCTTCTGCTGGTCGTCGGCCTGCTGCGCGGCAAGCTGTGGTCCTACCCGGCCTCGCTGGTGGCGCTCGGCGCCTTCATGGCCTATCAGATCTATCGATACTCCTATACGCATTCGCCTGGCCTGCTCGTGCTGACGATTTTCGATGCGGTCGTCATGTGGCTGATCTGGCAGGAGTGGAAGACGGTGCGCCACCATATCACGCCCTGATCGCGTCCGGCCTCATTCGACTTCCGCCGGAACTTCGAATGGCAGTTCGTGCAGTCCTGCAGAATGAGGTGCAGGAGATGCTCCGCCGGCATTTTTGCCGGATCGGCGACGCCCTGGCGCTTGCCGAGCAGATTTTCCGCTCCTCGATCTCGATTGGGAGGCCCGCCAGGGTTCGCGGCGACGCTAAGGGTTCCAGTTGCTGGAAGGTCAAGCTCGATCGAAGGCTGGGGCCGCAAATTCCGCAAGATGGATCGTAGTGGCCCCGGCCGCGTTGCTCCGCGGGGGATGCAACCAGCCGTTTCATCGAGCAGAGGCCGCGTCATGCTCATCCAACCGATCGATTATTTCCTCGTTGCCTGGTTCGTGCTCGCGGCCGCTTCGACGCTCTATGTCGGCTTCGACCAATACCGCAACAATCCCGAGCCGGTGGTGATGAAATGGGGCTTCATCCTGGTGACGCTCTATATGGGCCCGCTCGGTCTGCTGCTTTATGTGCTGGCCGACAAGGAACCGCGCCCCGGCGAGCATGAGGCTTTCACAAAGCCCCTTTGGAAGCAGGGCGTCGGCTCGACCATCCACTGTGTCGCCGGCGACGCCACCGGGATCATCCTTGCCGCGGTCGTCACCGCCACCCTCGGCCTGCCGATGTGGCTCGACCTCATCGTCGAATATCTCGCCGGCTTTGCCTTCGGGCTGTTCATCTTCCAATCGCTGTTCATGAAATCGATGATGGGCGGCAGCTATTGGGAGAATGTGAAGAAGAGCTTCCTGCCCGAGTTCATTTCCATGAACTTCATGATGGCCGGCATGGCGCCGGTCATGAGCTTCCTGATGATGGGCCGCGACATGCGCGCCATGGAGCCCACCGAACTTCTGTTCTGGGGCGTGATGTCGCTGGGCGTCATCGCCGGCTTCACGCTGGCCTATCCCGCCAATGTCTGGCTGGTCGCGCGTGGTCTCAAGCACGGGCTGATGACCGAGCGCCCGCAACCGGCCGAAGCGAGCGGGCACGGCCATGCCCGACAGGGCCACGAACCGGCGGGCGAACAGCGCGCCGCCGGCCATCACATGCGCTCGGATGCGACCACACCGCAAATCGCGGCACTCGGTACGGTGTCTGCGCTCGCCCTGGCGATCGGCATGGGCGCGCCTGCGAACTGGCTGAACCTCAGGCTCTCGGCCCGCGACGTCGGCGGAGTGATCATGCCGCAGGGCATGATCATGGACCGTGACACGCCGGCCGATGCCATGCGCGACATGGCGGCGGCCGATCCTCGGCTGGTGAGCGCGTCTTACGGTCTGGCTGCGAAGGGCGACCAAGACCTGCCGTTCCGCATGGAAAACGGCGTGAAGGTGTTCGAGCTGAGACCGTCGGTGATCCGCTGGCACATCCTGCCGGACGTGACGGTCGACGCCTATGCCTATAACGGTCAGATTCCAGGCCCGCGCATCCATATCCGTCAGGGCGACCGGGTGCGCATCAACGTCACCAACGCCTTGCCGGAGGAAACAACGGTGCATTGGCATGGCCTGATCCTGCCCAATCAGATGGACGGGCCGGCCGAGATCACCCAGGCGCCGATCGAGCCCGGGCAGACCTATTCCTACGAGTTTACCGCCACCCAGCACGGCACTTACTTCTATCATCCGCACGCCAAGCCCGACCGCACCCAGGCACTCGGCCTCTATGGCGCGCTGATCATCGATCCCGCCAATCCCGCCGACGAGGTCGCCGCCGACCACGACTATGTCATCGAGCTGCAGGAATGGCTGGTCCGGGAAGGCCTGACCTATCCATCGATGCCGATGGATGGCGGCATGCCGAACTTCTTCACCATCAATGGCAAGGCCTATCCGTCGACCGATACGATCCATATGAAGGTCGGCGAGACGCTAAAGGTCCGCTTCATCGGCACCAACAACGGCTTCATACACCCGATGCACATCCATGGCGGCCCGTTCGAAGTGGTCGCCCGCGACGGCGAGACGGTTCCCGCCACCGCACGTTTCCTTGCCGATACCGTCAATGTCGGACCGGGCCAGCGATATGACGTCGTCTGGACAGCGAGGCGTCCGGGCAAGTGGCTGATTCACTGCCACATCCCGCATCACACCACGAATAACAATGCCGAGGAGAAGGGCGGCGGCGGTCTGATGGTCGTCATCGACGTTCGTTGATGAAGACCGGACCCGTCGGTCGGCCACAGGTTTTGCGACCGGCTTGTTCCGCAATTCTTCAGACCGTCGCATTTTGACCCCAATCGGCCTCTAGCCGGCTGGAGATGCTGCGGTTCCAGCCTTCACGTTTTCTTGACAGAGGCCGGAAAAACGGGCAGCAAAGCGGGTGAGGAAGAGCATTTTTACCGTGGCATAGACCGTGGAGGGCTCTTTTTTCGTATGGACCATCGCCAAATCGGCGATTGGTGGAGGGATTGGTTAACCAACTTTGTCCATCTTTTGAATCAATCGGCAACAGACGCGTGAAGGTGCAGGGGGCACCAGCGAACTGTGATCGTGACGGGTGCCAGGTCCGCAAACCGGCATGCCGATTGAGAGTGGTCGTATGGCGTTTTTGCGTTTGAAGAACCGGGGTGACGCTCCTCAAGGGGGGGTAACTTCGAAAAAGTCTGGTCATCGTTGGGTCGTGGTGCCTGCTGTCGGCGCCGCCCTCGTGCTGTGGTCCGCCGCCACCTTGGCGGGGCTCCATTCGGTGAGCACCTCGCTGACCGCCGCTTCCAACGGATTGCCGCAAGGTCTGCTTTCGCCGCGCAACATCGCGCTTGGCGACCAGCGCCGGCAGATCGCCAACGCCTGGGCGCCGCACCTTGCCGCCCATGACGGCTACAAGGCAGGCTCGCTCACCGGCGGCTGCGACTCCGGCTGCTTCAGCCTCGCGACAAGCTTCAGGCATGACGGCCAAGCTCCTGAAAAATTGAAGAAAGAAGGCCACGCTGGTAAGATGGCGCGCCTCAGGCTGCCGGCGCCCGACAGCGTCGCGCATGAAAACGTCGTGGTGGCTTCGGCCGCCGGGGCCGTCGACCCGTTCGACGGCGTGGTGAAGCGCGCCGCGCTTTCGCCGCAAAAGCTTGCCGATGCCTTTGCCCGCGCCGAGAAGGCGCCGTTCCTGCTGGCCAGCCTGCCTTCGGCGAGCCGCTTTGGCGGCGCGCTGCCGGGAGCCCCGGCGGAAGCCCGCTTCGGTTCGCGGCCGGCCGAAATCGCCGGCGCTTCTGACTTGGCGCTGGCGCTCGCCAACATAGCGCCGGAGGACACGGCCGACCTTCCGACCGCCGTCGCGCTCGAAAACACCGACGCGCCCGATGTCGCCGCCAAATCGGACAACGGCAAGGACGGCACGTACCAGGTCGCCTCGCTGCCGCCGCAGGACGATCTGCCCGACACCATTGCTGTGCCCGGCCTTCGCCCGCGCGCCACGCTCGAACGCGCTACCGAAGCGCCCGAAGAAAATGCCGCCAGGGCGCAGAAGCCCGAAACCCCGAAGCCGCCAGTCGCCAGGGCCAAGCCGCAGCCGGCCGCCGCAGATACTGCGCAAAGCGCGCCGACGGCGGTCTCGCCGAGGAACGGCGACCAGGCCCTGCCGGGCGTGACAGGCTCGAAACCGCTCGTGACCGACTCCAAGCCAGGCAAGCGCAAGGCGCAGGCGTCCGAGATGCTCGCCTATGCCAAGCCCGACACGCCGGAGCGCCGCGGACTCGGCAGCGCGTTCCGCAACCTTTTCAACGGGCCCTCGACGGGCAATGGCGTTGCCGTCTACGATATTTCGGCGAGGACCGTTTACATGCCCGACGGCTCGAAACTGGAAGCGCATTCAGGACTGGGCTCGATGGTCGACCAGCCGCGCTTCGTCAACCGCAAGAATGTCGGCCCGACGCCGCCCGACACCTACAATCTGTCGATGCGCGAGTCGCGCTTTCACGGGGTCGAGGCTATCAGGCTCACGCCGACCAGCGGCAACAACAAATACGGCCGCAACGGCCTGCTCGCGCACACCTATATGCTGCGCGGCGGCCGTGCGGAATCCAATGGCTGCGTCGTCTTCAAGGACTATCACCGCTTCCTTGCCGCCTACAAAAACGGCAAGATCAAGCGTCTCGTCGTCGTCCCGCGCCTGACAAGCTCCCCCACCCGGGTCGCCCAGGAAGGCCGCCAGGGTTAAGCCCTATCCGGCCGGCGAGCTTGTCGCCGGCACTTGCCGATCCCCACTTGCCGATCCGAAAGGCTTCGCGCCGACGTGCGCGGATGCTTGGCATGTCGTCGCCGCTTCGATAGCGACGAGGACGCAACAACGACCCTTCCCAGAAGGTAGATATGGCGCAGCCCGGGCTTGCGGCAAGCCCCCGGCCATGGCGTATCAACGCTGCTCCGAAAAACGACAACGGAGCATGGAATGCGTATCTTGTTATCGACTTACGGCTCGCGCGGCGACGTCGAGCCTTTGGCGGCGCTGGGCGCGGCGTTGCAGGCGCATGGCGTCGAGGCCAGCGTGAGCGCGCCTGGCGACGAGGAGTTTGGCGCCCTTCTGGCCCGCGCCGGCGTGCCGCTGGCCCCGGCCTTCGCGCCGGTGCGCGAATGGGCGAAGGAAATGATCAACCGGTCGCGATCGGCGTCGCCCGAGGACCGGGCCAGACTCATTTCCGGCCAGGCGGCCGAGATCGTCGCCAGGCAATATGAGGCGCTGAGCGCGGCCGCCGAAGGCTGCAACGCCGTGGTGGCGTTCGGCCTCTTTCCATCCTGCGCCGCCGCGCGGCTGGTCGCGGAGCAGCGGGGCATGCGCTACATGTTGGGCACATTCTGCCCCATCTGGCTGCCGTCGCCGCACAACCGGCCGCATGAATATCCGAGCCATCCGCTGCCGGCCGGCGTGACCGACAACCGGCTCCTGTGGGAAATGGACATCCGGACGAAGAACGCCCTCTTCGGCGAAGCGATCAACGGCCATCGCGCATCGCTGGGGTTGTCTCCGGTGCAAAATGTTCGGGACTATGTTTACGGCGATAGGGTGCTGCTCGCCTGCGACCCGACGCTGGGACCATGGCCGGGCTCGGACCTGATCGACGCCGTGCAGACCGGCGCCTTTATCCTGCCGGACGAGCGGACTCTCCCCGACGGGCTCAAAGCCTTCCTCGATGCCGGCCCGCGGCCGGTCTATGTCGGCTTCGGTTCGATCGCGGTCGCCAGGGATGCCGGGGCCGCCGCCATCGAGGCGATCCGCGCCAAGGGCCTCCGTGCGGTGCTCGCGCATGGCTGGGCCGAGCTCAGCCCCGTCGACGATGGCGACGACTGCTTCGCCGTCGGTGAGGTCAACCAGCAGGCGCTGTTCGGCCGCGTCGCCGCCGTCATCCATCACGGCGGCGCCGGCACGACCGTCGCCGCCGCGCGGGCGGGAGCGCCGCAGGTGATCGTGCCGCAGATCGGCGACCAGCCCTATTGGGCGCGACGGGTGGCCGAGCTCGGCATCGGCGCCGCGCATGACGGTCCGGTGCCGACGGCGCAGTCATTGTCGAGGGCGTTGGAGACGGCGCTGGCACCCGAGACCGGCGCCCGGGCGAGCAGTATCGCCGGCAGGATCCGCACC
This sequence comes from Mesorhizobium sp. B2-9-1, assembly GCF_006439455.1. Classification (NCBI taxonomy): domain Bacteria; kingdom Pseudomonadati; phylum Pseudomonadota; class Alphaproteobacteria; order Hyphomicrobiales; family Phyllobacteriaceae; genus Mesorhizobium; species Mesorhizobium sp. B2-9-1. The sequence continues at coordinate 42,240 of NZ_VFTP01000016.1, forward strand.
GACGGCGCCGGGGCGGCGGCAAGGTTGCTGATTGAATTGCTGGGCCGGTCCAGCCGGTGAACTCATTGCGTCGTCAGTTCCGCCAGCGCCCTTTGCAGGGGCGCCGGCGAGACCTGGATCGGGCCCGAGAACGGGCTGTCCATGTCGACGATCAGATAGACCGCCGCGGCGACCAGCGCCCCGGAAACGAGGCAGGTGAAGACGACGGTGCCGTTGCGCGGCGCCCGGAAGCCGAAGCTGGCGAAGATCAACGTCAGCCAGGCGACGAGCAGAACGATCAGCGGCGTGGGTATGGCGCCCTCGGACTGTTCGGCCAGTATCCAGCGCTGCTCGATCAGCTTTTGCAGTTGCTGTGTAGCGGCCTGTTGTGCGGCGGTCTGCCTGGCATCCGCCGGCGTCAATCCCGCCAGGATGTCGCCGACCTGGTTGAGCAGCAGTTCCGCCAGCCTGTTCGGGACGACAGTCGTGTCGCTGTCGGCGGCAGAGGTGTCGACGACGCGCTGGACGTATGCGGTCAGCGATTGCCGGGCGCTGTCCGCTTCCGGTCCGTAATGCCGCAGCGTTCGATCAAGCAGGATGAGATCGGTGGCGAAGGTGTGGACGTTGCCGTTGATAGCCTCGAAGGTGTTCTTGGCTGAATTGATCATCAGGCCGAGCATAAGCGACGACATCACCACGAACAGGTTCGCGGCAAGCCGCACCACCGCGCTGGTGTCGTCCTGAAGGTGGTGAGCAGGGAAGCGCTCGTGCAGCATCAGGCTGACCAGCGAGGCCCCGGCCAGACAAGCAAAGATCGCTGCTCCTACAAGCACTTCGCCCATGGCTAATATTGCGCACGGGAAAGGAAGCTTGCCAATCGGCTTCGTAAGTTCGTCATTCTAGGGCGGAGCGACGCGCAGCGGAGTGAAGACCCTAGAATCCATGCCGTTACCTATGAGCATCACGGCGGTTCAGGCTGATCCTTTGTTCTGCAACGCTCTTACACCTCGGCAAGGGTCGCGGCATGGATTCTAAGAGGGTCTGCGCGCGTCGCTTCGCTCCTTGCTCCGCCCTAGAATGACGAAGTCAAAAATTCGCCACCGCAAAGCACCTTCCAATACAGTCCAAAGCCTTTATGTATGAACGTCGGGGCGGCTCCCAATCACTCACGAGGCAATTCATGACAATTCGCGCTGTCGTCTGGGGCGAGAACATCCATGAGCGGACCAATGAGGTGGTGGCCTCCATCTATCCGGAAGGCATGCACGCGACCATCGCCACGGCGCTGAACACCGACGCAGGCATATCAGCCTCGACCGCGACGCTGGAGCAGCCGGAGCACGGCCTGCCGGAAGCTCGCCTGGCGGAAACCGACGTGCTGGTCTGGTGGGGTCACAAGGACCATGGCGCGGTGGCCGACGAGGTGGTCGAGCGCGTAGCGCGCAGGGTCTTCGAAGGCATGGGGCTGATCGTGCTGCATTCCGGCCATTTCTCGAAGATCTTCAGGCGGCTGATGGGCACGCCCTGCACGCTGAAATGGCGCGAGGCCGGCGAGCGCGAGCGGCTCTGGGTAACGAGCCCCAGCCACCCGATCGCCGACGGCATCGGCGAGTTCTTCGAGCTCGAGAACGAGGAGATGTATGGCGAGCAGTTCGCCGTGCCCGAGCCGTTGGAAACCGTCTTCATCTCCTGGTTCCAAGGCGGCGAGGTGTTCCGCTCGGGCCTGACCTACCGGCGCGGCGCCGGCAATGTCTTCTACTTCCGCCCCGGACACGAAACCTATCCGACCTATCACGACGCCACCGTGCAGAAGGTGCTGCGCAATGCGGTGAAGTGGGCGCACAACCCGCAGGGATCGAAGCCCGCCATCCTCGATGCGCCGAACGTGCCGGTCGAGAAGGCGCTGGAGCCGATCGAGGAGCGCGGGCCCAAGCTGCATGCGCGGGGCGAGGCCGGCTTCCGCTAAAAAAGCGCCTCTCCGCTTCGTTTGGGATTGCGCGCAAACAGCGCCCGGGTCACATTTGCCCCGTTATTGAATCGAACCAAATCGCTCAAAGGGACAGAAAATGCGGCTTTTGATACTTGGTACCGGCTGGATGGCGCAGGAACATGCCCGCCGCTTCGGCGCGATCGAGGGCGTCGAGATCGTCGGCGCGGCCGATGTCGATGCGGCCCGCGTCGGCGAATATGCCGACGCCTACAAGATCCCGAGGCGCTTCACCTCGCTGGAGGCGGCTCTCGACTGGGGCGATTTCGACGCGGTCGCCAATGTCACGCCGGACCGCATCCATCATCCGACCACCATGGCGCTGGTCGCAGCTGGCAAACCGGTTCTGTGCGAGAAGCCGCTGGCGGAAAATTTCGGCAAGGCCAGCGAAATGGCCGATGCCGCGGAAGCCGCCGGCATCGTCAACATGGTCAACCTCACTTATCGCAATGTCGCCGCGCTGCAGAAGGCGCGCCGGATGGTGCAGGCCGGCGAGATCGGCACGGTGCGCCATGTCGAGGCGTCCTACCTGCAGAGCTGGCTGGTGTCGAAATTCTGGGGCGACTGGCGCACCGACCCGAAATGGCTGTGGCGGCTGTCGCGCGGCCACGGCTCGAACGGCGTGCTCGGCGATGTCGGCATCCACATCCTCGATTTCGCCAGCTATGGCGCGGCGCTCGATATCGACCATGTCTTCTGCAGGCTGCGCACCTTCGACAAGGCGCCGGGCAACCGCATCGGCGAGTACGAGCTCGACGCCAACGACAGTTTTGCCATGACGCTCGACTTCGCCAACGGCGCCTTCGGCGTGGTGCATGCCAGCCGCTGGGCCACCGGCCACATCAACGAGTTGCGCCTGCGCATCCATGGCGACAAGGGCGGCATCGAGGTGGTGCACAATCTCGACGGCTCGATGCTGAAGGCTTGCGTCGGCGAAAATGTCGAGAACGCCAAATGGGAAGAGCTCGACGCCGGCACGGTGCCGACCAACTACCAGCGCTTTGTCGAGGCAGTGAAGGGCGGCGTGCAGACCGAGCCGACGTTCCGCCACGCGGCCGGCTTGCAGAAGGTGCTGGATCTTGCCGTGGTGTCGGACGAGAAGCGCGCCGAGTTGAGGGCGCACGCGGACACGCAGTGAGGCCTCGCTCGACGCAGGGAAGCGTGGCGTTCTACGGCGCCCCCCTCTGGCCTGCCGGCCATCTCCCCCCACATGGGGGGAGATCGATGTCGCACCGGCTTTCGCCTATTGTTGGCGTCTAAAGAAGCGCAGCCGCGAAGCTGCCAATCTCCCCCCTTGTGGGGGAGATGTCCGGCAGGACAGAGGGGGGCGCTGTCTCGCCAGCCTAGCCATGTTTTATCGAGACCGATAAATCCCGACAGCCGCCGCAACCAGCGCCGCATTGCCATCCGCGACACTGCCGTCCGGCAATTCCTTGCCATCCTCCAGGCCTACCCGCGTCGACAACTTCCTTGCCGCCGCGCGCTCGACAAATGGCCAGACTGTGGCGTTCTCGCCATGCAGCAGGATGGAGCGACGAATGCCGGCGCGTTCCAACACCGTCTCGATGCCGTCCGCCACGGCAAAAGCTTCATCCAGCGCCTGCTCGGAAATCTCGACCAGCACGCGCAGCACCCGGCCGCCATGATCGAGGCCGACCAGGCGCTCGGCGTCGGCAATGGAAGCGAGCCCAGCTTCGATGCCGATGCCGCGCTGGCGCAGGCTTTCCATGACGACGGGCGCCGGCGTCTCGCTGAGATTGACCGAGGCATAATCGGGCAGCTCGCGCCAGCCGGAGATGGCAACCAGCGTGCGCAAATCGTCGTTCTCGATCCAGGCGCCGGTGGAGACGCCGATCAGCGTGCCTGGACAGGCGCGGCGGATTGCTGCGACCGTGCTGTCCATCGCCTCCGGCGCAAGGCTCTCTCTTCCGTCGGCGCCGCGCGCGTGCACATGCAGCTCGGCCGCACCCGCCGCGATCGAGGCTGCGGCGTCGCGCGCCATCGCGTCGGGATCGAGCGGCAATGCGGGGTGGAAGTCGGCGGCTCGGGCGCCGTTGATGCAGGCCTGGACGATCATCGTTGCGGCAATCCTGTTTCGGCTGGCCAGAGCCTAGCCCAGGATCGGATTGGTCGGAACCGGAGCGTCGAAATCTCCTGACAGGCCGCGCGCGGTCATATCCCTCTGGCCTATCGGCCAAAGGGATAGACATTCTTCGTGGCGATTGCCGAACTTCGAGAGTCCGTTATGCCGGCACGCGCTTCAGCGCCTGCGCCATGCAGTGGATGCCGCCGCCGGTCTTGGAGATCTCGCTCATGTCGACGGCCGCGACCTCGAAGCCCTGTGCCTTCAGCTTTTCGATCAGCGTCTTGCTCGACGTCGGTGCGATAACCCTATCCTTGCCGAGCGACATGAAGTTGCAACCCAGCGCCATCGTGTCCTGGAAGGGCACGTCGATGATCTCGTGGCCCTTGCCCTTCAGCCAGTCGACGATGCCGGGCTCGGTGCAGGCGAGGCAGACGGCGGTGAGCTTCTCGGCGACCGGCACCACCATCAGGTCGATGTGGACGTAATATTCGTCGATGAAGGCGAGCCGCGTCTCCCAGCCTTCCTTGTCGAACCAGGCCTGCACCTGACGCGCGCCTTCTTCCTGCGTGCGGGCGCCGCCGCAGCCGATCAGCACCACGCCCTCCTCGATGACGTTGAAATCGCCGCCCTCGAAAGTGCCGGCGGTCACCATGTCGTAGATCGGAATGCCGAGCTTTTCATAGGTGCGGATGGCGGCGTAGTTTTCGCCGCGCCGCCACCAATTGGCCATGGCGGTTATGAAGGCGCCATAGGGCGTCATGACGCTGGAATCGCGCGAATAGACCTGCATCGGCAGCTCCGGTGTCGGCTCGTGCCAGTGGATGTTGACGCCGAAATGCTCGTAGGCCGCGACAAGGTCCTTGTGCTGCGCCTGCGCGATCTGGACGTTGCAGGGCGCTTCACGCAGATGCTTTCGCGACAGCGAGCTGGTCGACAGGTGGCGCAGGAAGTTCGGCGAGCCGAGCAGCACGTCGGTCAGCACATCGGTTTCGTTGGCGAAGCCCCAGGCGGTCAGCGGCTTGGTGCCGCCATTGGGGTTGCGGCGCTGCAGCGAGAACGGCTCGGCGACGATGCGGTCATGGACGGTCATGGTGTTCTCCTCGGGATGGATTGTCGTTGGTCGTTCATGCGGTGGAGGCGGCCGGGATCCACCAGTCGCGCCCACGCGGCGTGGTGACATATTCCGGCCAGCGGAAGTTGATCGGCGGTTCGTAGTCGCAGAGCGGCGCGATCCAGTTTGAGCCGCCGACGCCGCCGCCGGTCCGCCTGACGAACTCGTCCATGGCGGCGTCGCGCGCGGCCTTGTCCTCGAGCAGGCGCAGCGCCGTCAGCGCGACCGTCTTCGCGGCGCAGGTTACCATAGGGTCGATGGTCGCCGGAATGCCGCCCAGCGCGTTCATCGCCCAGGACGGATAAGTATGGCCCGTGACCGCGCGCAGCGCTGGGCGTGCAACGTAGAAGCGCGATGTCGGCGCGTGCCAGCTCATATCGGTGTAATCGTCGGAAGTGGAATTCACCTGCGATGGCGGCAGGTCGCGGCGCAGGATTGCTTCGGCCTCTTGCGGCGAAATCAGCCGCTCCAGCTCGTCGATGAACGGGTTCTCGGTCGCCTCGCCGCCGGCATTGACCTGGACCTCGCGGGCGATCGCCCTCGCCTCTTCGTTCCAGCGCGGCGCGCCGACGGTCGACAGCGCCTGATAGGTGATGCCGGCCATGGCGTGATTGGCCAGCCCCGGACGCGACTTCGACACCCAGTGGCGCTCATGGCGGCAGCCGCTCATCGTCGCCGCGGCTTCGGCATTGCGGTCGAGAACGGCGGTCACCTGCTCGGCCATGGCAATGGTCGGCACGCGGATCATGTACTGGATTTCGGCAAGGCCGGCCGGGAGGTTGTCGGCGGTCGCCTGCCCCGCGGTCAGGATCGCCTCGCTGATCGACCAGCCGCCTTGATGCGTGAGCATGGAATCGCGCAGCGCCTTGGAGGTCATGTACATCATCATCAGCGCGTCGTTGGCGCCGGGCGCCCTGACCGCCGAATGCGCCTGCGGGATGGGTGCTGCGTCGCTGGCGCGAACCCAGTTCTCCGGTTCGTCGCAGATGAAGCGGTAGATCATCGCATAGGCGGCGCCGCAATGCGTGTCCCAGCGCGCCGTGTTGCAAAGCGGCAGCATGTAGAAGGGATGGAAGGAGATCATGCCGGCAAGGCCGTCATAATAACCCTTGGCAGCATGGATAGGCTTGGAGCCCCGCACCTTCTCGGCCGGCTCGCCGGTGAAGCGCAGCGTGCCTTTGATGCCGTGCTCCAGCATCGCCGCCTTGGTGGCCAAAAGTCCGCCGAGGCCGCCTATGCCAAGGCCTGAATGCGGATCGGTATGGCCACCCGCCTCGACGCCGAGGCCTTCACGCGGCCGTTTCACCGAAGCGGCGTCCTGGCAATTGCCGGGCACGGCGTCGTATTCGCCATACATGCCGATCACGGGGCCGTCGCCGTTGGTCCAATGGGCGCAGAAGGCCGTGGGCATGCCGCCCGAGCCTTCCTCGACCGAGAAGCCTTCGCGCTTGAGCCGATCCACATACCAGGCCGCCGACTGGTACTCGCGCCAGGCGGTCTCGCCGAAATCGAAGATGGTGCGCGTCCAGGCCGACAGTAACGGCTGGATGCCGTCGATGCAGGCAAGCGCCGTCTCCTGCGCTGAAGTCGTCACCGGTTCCTCCATGCCTTAAAGAAAGCAGTGAAGCGGCGCATCAAAAAGTGATATGTTTTCCCGGCTCGTGCAAATTCGGTTCACCTGAGGCCTCTTGCGAATACCTTCCACGCAGGCGCTGCGCGCCCTCGACAGCTTCGCCCGTCACGGCAGCGTCTGGCGCGCCGCCGACGAACTCCACCTCACCCGCAGCGCCGTCTCGCATCAGCTGCGGCTGCTCGAGCGTGACCTCGGCTTCGATCTCCTGCAGCGCATCGGCAAGGGCGTGGCGCTGACGCCGCGCGGCCAGCGCTACGCGGCCGACGTCAGAAAGGCGCTGACAGTGCTCGGCGATGCGGTGACGCAGGGCGGCGGCGCCGGCGTCGGCGGCTCCTTCGCCATCTCCTGTCCGCCGGGCTTCGCCTCAATGTTCCTGTGCACCCATATCGGCGAGTTCCAGCAGATGTATCCGGACGTCGCGCTCTCCGTGCTGACGCCACGGCGGCTCGACGATGTCAGCAATGCGGAGGCCGACGCCTTCATCGCCTTCGGCGTCGGCAATTGGCCGAACCGGGCGGTGGAACTGCTGTGCGAGGTCTCCTTCACGCCGCTCTGCAGCCCGACGCTGCTCAACAAGGTCGGCGGATTTTCCAAACCAGCCGACGTGCTGCGAGCCAACCTGCTCCATCTCAGCGATACCGAGGACTGGGCGCGCTGGCTGGCGCTGTCTAAGGTGGAAAATCCCGACACCGAGGGCGGCATCTTCTTTTCCGATATGAATCTCGTCTTTTCGGCTGCGATCGCCGGCCAGGGAATTGCGCTCGGCGACGAACTGACCGGACGCCGGGCGCTGAGCGAGGGCCGGCTGGTCAAGCCGTTCGAAGCAACCGTGCCCTCGCCGCGCGCCTATTTCCTGGTCTTCGAGCATGCCAAGGCCGGACATCCGGTGCTCAACGCCTTCAGCGACTGGCTGCGGGCGAAGCTGTCGGAGAGCAGGCTTTAGGCGGATTGAGAGCCACCGCCCTCTCCGGTCGTCATCCTCGGGCTTGACCCGAGGATCCATGCCGTGGCGTTGGCCCAAGGGTGCGGCGGGTGAGAATTCTGGACCGTTGCAACGCTCGTAGGTAACGGTATGGATTCCAGGGTCTGCGCGCGTCGCTTCGCTCCTTGCTCCGCCCTGGAATGACGACGGCACGCACGCTTTGGCTAATCGCGAACGTTCGTGAGCACGTCGAACGCTCATAAACGCTCCGGCCGCCCACCAACCCTCGCCACCCGTGAATCAAATTTGCCGATCGGGCGAAAACTATTCGGTTGCGGTGAGCCGCAGCCGTGCCTACGATTTGATCGACCGTGAGGAAAGAGGCAGAATGCAGCAACCCGGCCGGGCCGCAGAGATCAAGGCGAACGGGATAGGCAAGAGCTTCGGCTCGTTCCGGGCGCTGGATAATCTGACGCTCGATATCGGCCGCGGCGAGTTCCTGACGCTGCTTGGGCCTTCCGGCTCCGGCAAGACCACCTTCCTGATGATCCTGGCCGGCTTCGTGCAGCCGAGCGAAGGCAAGCTTTTCAGCGACGGCGTAGACATCACCAATCGGCCGGCCGAGCAGCGCGCCGCCGGCATGGTGTTCCAGGGCTACGCACTATTCCCGCATATGAGCGTGGAGCAGAACATCGCCTTCCCGCTCAAGGTGCGCAAGAAATCCACTTCCGAGATCAAAAACCGTGTCGGCGAGATGATCGAACGCGTCGGTCTCAATGGCCACGAGAAGAAGCTGCCGGCGCAGCTTTCCGGCGGCCAGCAGCAGCGTGTGGCGCTGGCCCGCGCGCTGGTGTTCGAGCCGGGCGTGCTGTTGCTCGACGAGCCGTTCTCGGCGCTGGACAAGAGCCTGCGCGGCCAGATGCAGGCCGAGATGAAGCGGCTGCACCAGGAGACCGGCACCACCTTCGTCTTCGTTACGCACGACCAGAGCGAGGCGCTGGCACTGTCGTCGCGCGTCGCCATCTTCAACCACGGCAAGCTGTTGCAGGTCGGCAGGCCTGACGAGGTCTATAACCGGCCGACCAACCGGTTCGTCGCCGAGTTCCTGGGCGAGATCAACATGCTGCCGGTGAAGGGCGTGCGTCCCGCCGACAATGGCGCGACCGGGCTCTGCGAGGACCGCGCGGTCAACATGCGATGCAAGGCCGAGGCGATCAAAGGCGACGCCATCCTCGCCATCCGCCCCGAGGACATGTCGATCGCGCCGGAAGCGTTCGCCAACCAAAACGGCATCGCGGCGACCGCTGTCGCCTCGACTTATCTCGGTGCCGCAACCAAGCTCGACCTCACCACGCGCCAGGGCGCCAAGGTCACCGTATCGGTGCCGAACGAGGTCGCGGCCGCGGCGCTGAGCAAAGGCAATTCCGTCTGGCTGACCTGGCCGGCGGAAAAGGGTTTCCTCCTTCCGGACGGAGGACAATAGAGAGCGCCGCCGCGGCCTTAATTCGCCGCCCGGCTTCCGGTTCAAAATCAACGACAACAAGGGGAACTGACATGACGAACGAAACCAAGAAACAGACGATCGAATCCCTCGCCGAGCGGGCCAAGCGCGGCGAGATCTCGCGCCGGCAGTTCGCGCAGCTTGCGGGCCTCGTGCTCGCCGGCACGCCGATGCTTTTGCGCTCGACCGGCGCTCAAGCCGAGACCAAAGGGCTGGTGCTGGTGAACTGGGGCGGCGACGCCATAACGGCTTACGATGCCGCTTACGGCCAGGCCTTCACCAAGGAAACAGGCATCCCGGTCAAGATGGACGGCTCCGGCCCGACCGAAGGTGCTATCGCCGCGCAATACAAGAGCGGCGCGCCGACCTGGGACCTGGTCGACGTCGATCCGTTCTCGGCCATCACACTCGGCGGCCAGGGCATGCTCGAGCCGATCGACTACAAGGTCGTCGACAAGAGCAAGATGCGGCCGGGCTTCGGCTGGGAATATGCCGCCTCGACCTACTTCTTCTCCTATGTGATCGCCTATGACTCGCAGAAATTCGGCTCCAACGCGCCGACCGGGATGGCCGACTTCTTCGACGTGAAGAAATTCCCCGGCAAGCGCTCGCTCTACAAATGGGGCGTGTCGAGCTGGGAAGCGGCGCTGCTGGCAGACGGTGTGGCACCCGCCTCGCTCTATCCGCTGGACCTAAAGCGCGCGCATGACAAGATCGCCGCCTTCAAGGAAAACGTCGTCTCCTATTGGGGCGGCGGCGCCGAAAGCCAGAGCGTATTGCTCAACGGCGAAGCCTCGATGGCGATCGTATGGTCGACCCGCGCCTCGTTGATCGAGCAGGACTCCGGCGGCCAGATCAAGTTCGTCTGGGACCAGGGCCTGATCTCGCCCGGCGCGCTGGCGGTGCTGAAGAACAATCCCGGCGGCAAGGACGCGGCGATGAAGTTCATCGCCAGCACCCAGGATCCGCAGAAGGAGCTGGTGATGTTCGACAAGCTCGGACAGGGCCCGGCCAATCCGGCGGCCGATGCGCTGATCCCGGCCGACAAGAAGCGCATCAACCCGGTCGATCCGGACAACATGAAGAAGCAGATCCCGCTCGACATGGATTGGTACGCCAAGAATTACGGCGCCGCGCTCGACGAATACACCAAGATCATCTCGGCCTGAGAGCGGGATGCATTTTGATGGATTGGGGCATCCCGCTCTGTCTTTTTGTTGGTCGCATTTGTGCGACGCCAAGTGATTTCACTTGGCTGCAAAATGCTCTGCCGAGATTTTCCGACCGATGAGAGGCCCCCTCTCCGACAGGATGGGCGCGGCGCTGTTGATGGCGCCGCTGCTCCTGTTTTTGCTCCTTGCCTATGCCTGGCCCTTCCTCGGCGTGGTGAAGTGGAGTTTTACCCTCCCAACGCCAGGCCTCGGCCAGTACCACGCCTTGCTCACCGACGACCTTGTGCAGTCGGTGTTCATCCGCACGCTGCGCATCGCGGCGATCGTCACCGTGGTCTCGGTGACCGCAGCCTATGCCATCACCGTGGTGTGGGTGCGCGGCAGTCCGGCGCAGCGCGTGCTTGCCGAGTTCTGCATCCTGGTGCCGTTCTGGATCTCGGTGCTGACGCGCGCCTTCGGTTGGGTGGCGTTGCTCTCCAATCGCGGCCTGATCAACACCTGGCTGCAATCGATCGGCTTCATCTCGGAGCCGCTGACTTTGGTGCGCAATGAATTCGGCGTCATCGTCGGCATGTCGCATTTTCTCGTCCCCTTCGCGGTGTTCCCGCTGGCATCCGCCATGCGCAGCCTGGACGAGCGTGTGCTGCTTGCGGCGCGCGGCCTCGGCTCCAGCCGCATGCGCACATTCTGGACGGTGTTCGTGCCGATGACGCGCTCCGGCATCATCGGCTCGGCGCTGATCACCTTCGTCTTCTCGCTCGGCTTCTTCGTCACGCCGGCAATCCTGGGTGGCGGCCGCAGCGTGATGATCGCGGAGCTGATTTATCTGCGCATCTTCCAGAGCCCTGACTGGGGGCTGGGCGCGGCGATCAGCGTCGTGCTGGTGGTGTTCGTCGGCGCGCTGATGGCGCTGCTGTTCCGCTACGTCAAACCGAAGCAATTGGTGTAGCCAAGATGCCGACCTACCGCCCCGGCCCCGTCTCGCTGCTCCTCGCCGTGCTGGTGGCGCTCTTCCTGCTGATGCCGCTGCTTGCCGTCATCCCGGTGTCGCTGACGCCGAGCCGGATGCTGACCATGCCGACGGGTGAATTGTCGCTGCGCCACTACCGTTCGCTGATCGAGGATCCACGCTGGTTGGACTCGATCCTGCTGTCGCTCAGGATCGGCATCGTCAGCAGCGTTCTCTCGACGGCACTGGCGCTCACCTTCAGCCTCGGTGTGTGGATGTTCCAGCCGCGCTTCACCGCCGCTCTTGTCGGCTTCGTGCTGTTGCCGATGGTTGTGCCGCCGGTGGTCTCGGCGGTGACGCTCTATTTTCTGCTCACCTCGGTCTCCGGCCTCACCTCCTTCTTCGGCTACGATACCTGGCTGGGCGTCGCCATGGCGCATTCGGTGATGACCGTGCCTTTCGCCACAGTGCTCATCCTGGTGTCGCTCAGCCAGCTCGACCGGCGCATCGACCTTGCCGCGCGCGGGCTCGGCGCCAGCGTATGGGAGCGCGCGACGCGCGTCATCATGCCCAACATCAAGTTCGGCATCGTCACCGCGGCGCTGCTGTCCTTCGTGCTCTCCTGGGAGGAGATCGGCGTGACGCTGTTCATCACCTCGGTCAATGCCATCACCCTGCCGCGCCTGATGTGGATGGGCCTGCGCGACAACATCGACCCGGCGATCGCCGCGCTTTCGGTGATCCTGATCATCATCACCGTGCTGGTGCTCGCCGCGCGCAGCGCCATCACAAGGCAGCGCGGCGCACGCTAGAGCATTCACCGTCTCACGCAAACGGCGAACCGCTCTATCTCTTTGCCGGGCTCGACTTCGATAGGCGGAACACTAGAGCCGGTATGACCACTGCCTGTCGCCGCCGTGCTCATGGCGTAGCGTCGTCGGCCGGAGGCAAGGCACGTCGTCAACCCGAAACGAACACGTCGTCAACCCGAAACGAAAGAGGCCCGCCGGAGCGGCGAGCCTCTTACGGAGCCGAAGTGGAAGCTCGGCACCGTCATGATCCGGGGGTGTGGATCGACTTGAAATTTAGCCAACAGCGCCCGGCCCAGCGACTTACAAATCTGTAATCTTCGGCCCGGCAGGATCAGGCGACACCAACAAAAAGAGGCACGTTATCATAGCCTTGCGAGCGGCCGCGATCGCGCCGTCACGGCGCCTTCAATCAAAAGTGATGGAGCGGAAACCGGCTGACTACCGATTCCGCGGCAACATTCTGATCAGGACCGTGTCCCGGCGAATGAAGTGGTGATAAAGCGCAGCCATGGCGTGCAAGCCGGCCATGATCAATATGCCGTTCGCGCAGAGCGAATGAAGCTCGCGAATAATGCGTGCGGTCACTCTGTCCGGGGCGAAGGGTGCGGGAATCGTAACCAGGCCGAAGAAGCTCAACGCGTCGCCCCGGAACCAGGTCAACAGGATCCCGAGGACGGGGATGGCGACGAGCAGGGCATAGAGAATGAAATGCCCGATCTTCGCCGCTGCCTGCTCGGCAGCGGGCATTTCCGACGGAAGGCCAGGCGCGCCCCTAAGGCCGCGCAGCACCACCCGCCAGAACACGAGCGCGGCAAGGAGAAGGCCAAACGAAATGTGCAACCGCCAGAAGAATGCGACCGCAGGATCCCCGCGGGAATAAAAAGCGTCACCATAGGTCAGCGCATAGAGCAGGACGACGAGCGCGAATAGTGTCCAGTGAAGGAACTTCTGGGTGGACGTGTAGGTCATGGCGAGGGCCATTCCGAAGGGCTCCGTTTGACAGGTCTTCCCGTTTCGGACGCTTTCCCGGCAGACTTGTGGCCGCTAAATTAAGAATTCGTAAGACTACAACAAACCGGCAAAACGCAAACCAGCGCTTTGCGTGTTGCATTGCCGTCTATTCTCGTCCACGCCATTGAGGCGCCGCGCCGGACGAAGGCCCCCCGGCCTCGTCCGTGCGTGCCAGTCTGTTCAGGCGGCTTGCGGCCGCCGCATCCTCTCGACAAACGCCTGCCTTGCCGGTCCGGCAAGCGGCTTGTCCATGGTCAGCAGGCCATCGAGCAGCGCCAGGAGCTCGCGCGCTGCCGAAGACTTGCAGGAATAATAGACCATCTGACGATCGCGGCGGGTTTCGACAAGGCCAAACCTGCGCAGTTTGGCCAGGTGTTGCGACAGCGCCGACTGGCTGAGTTCGACCTTGTCGGCGAGCACGCCGACCGAGAGTTCGCCCTCAGCGAGGTAGTTCATGATGAGCAGACGCTTCTCGTTGCCCATCACCGCAAGAAAGGCTGCCGCGCTTTCTGCGTTGGCGGTAAGTTTCTTGGTGACCATCGATTTCCCCATGGTTCATGCTCTTCCGAAGAGCCATGGGGGCAATGGCTTCGGAGTTCCAGAGCGTTGACGGGCCTGCCCCGATTTGGACGGGACCTGCCCTGCTTCTTTTCGACCAGAACCCCTTCGTAACCCGGTTGCCACCACGTCGGGGTTGCTGGTCTCGGACAGAACGCACGGCGCTTTTCTCGACGCAAGTCAATGCAGACTCGGAAAAATTCCGTGCTGCTAATGCGTATCAGCGCAGCGCTCATTCGGCAAGAATATAACGAGGCGGGCAAAAACAGCGGTCAGCCGCAGCCTAGAAAGCAGGCCGGCCGAGGCGGCTTACCAACGAGGCCTGCGGCGATGTACCGGCGACTCACTCCCGATCTTGAAGCATGCTAATATGTTAGCCGGGGCAGAGAGGGGCCGGGCTATAGGAGGAAGCCATGACCGCTGTGCGCAACACATTCACCCCCGACGAGACGGCCATGCTTGGCCGTGTCTACGCGAACGGCAATATCGAGGGCGAGACCGCCGAACAGAAGGAAGCGCGCGCTTCGCGCATCATCGCCAATTACATGGCGGGCATCACCGACGAGGCGGAATTGATGGAGCTTTCGCGGCGGCCGCTTGGCAGATGAGCTACGTGCGCCACCTTCGTGATACGGCTTCACGTTAAGTTGACGTTCCGGATCGGAACCACGCGGCAAAATTTCGTGTTCCGACATGTTTCGGGAGAGCTTTCGCGATGATCCAGGGATGGTTTTCCAGGCCGGTCGAAGTCGCCGTCGGCGTTTCCGGCTCTATCCGGCATATATCCAACGCGGAGCAAGCCGTCGAACTGCTGACCGGCCAATGGCGCGATGCCGGCAGCGCGCTGCATGGCGCGGCGCTGCGCGCCTGCCGCCGGGCGATCCGCGGCGACATCGCGGCGGACAACGCCAGGGAGGCCTTTATCGTCGCCGCGCGCGAGGCGCATGTGCTGGTGGAATAGAGCGTTCCAAGGCCCTTTGCCGCGCGATTTAGCGGCCCGGATCGCGCGCCAGCCGGTGCCCATGAGCCGGTCCGAACGCGGCCTGTCGCCACCTTAAGATTCTTCGGAACTTAATGCGCGGTGGTTGGTTAACGCGCGGGTTCCGCATCGCCCCGCGGACCTGCATCGGGCGCCCATCCGGCGCCGATTGCTTGCTCTAAAGACAATCACAAGAACGGAGGAAGTGATGAACGATGTCTGGTTTTCCGAACCAGTCGTGATCGATTTCCAGCCAAACGGCCAGCGCAAGGTATCAAGCTGTTTCGAGGCGATGGAATGCCTCGACCAGCGCTGGCCGGGGCCGGCGCGCGGCGGCGCCTGGCGCTCGGCAAGCCGTGTCTGCCGCGATGCGCTCGATGGCCTGCGCAGCCCGGTGGAAGCCCGCAAGACACTGCGCAAGGCGGCCAAGGTCGCCGGCCTGCTGGCGTAGCCTCGATTTCCATTGGCGCCCTACCAGGGCGTCGCCAAGCCCGTCGCGGTTTCCCATTGCCGCGGCGGGCTTTTGTTTTCAATGAGGGCGAAGCGACGACCGACACATACTGCAGGACACCACGCATCCCGTGAGACACGTGAGAAACGCCGGCCGCGGGCTTCGGGGCTGCCTGACGGGTCCAGGCCGTTCCATTTTGGCGAGTCGGAGCCGCAACGCGAGCGCCGGTAAACGGTCGGTTCCATAGCGGCGGGCGCAAACCAGGCTTGCGCGCCTGATCAGGCGAAATCGCCAAGCACTTCGGGAAACTGGACCGCCATCGCTCCTTCATCCGCCTGCCGGGCGTAGAGCCGATGCATCTTCGTGCCGTCATATCTGGCCCGGCGGCGCTGCACGTCCTTGCCGAAAAGACCGGCAACAGCGTCGAAGCGCCGGATGATGCGCTTCATCACGCCGCGTTCGAAGGGTATGCGCTGCTCGAACGGCTTGCGCCAGGGCGTGTCCTTTGCCAGGTCGCGCCATATCCTGAGAGCTTCGAGTTCGACGCCGACCTGATTGCCCCACGGCTTGCCGCCCGCGAAATGCCTGGCCCAGGCCTGCGAGAAGCGAAATTCTCTCGCTCCAAGCGATTGCAGATTCCAGTTGGGGTGCATCGTTTGCCATTTGCCCTCGAAGACGACGTTCAGGGCATTTTGATCGTTCATCTGGCCATGAATGGCGGTCTTTCGCGTCTGCTCCAGCAGGGCGTTCTCCCGGACGGCGTTCATGTCGAAGACGACGACACCGGAATTAAAATACGGCGCTCCGGGCGCCAGCTTGAGCTTTTGCCGGTATGAAGGCCTGAAATACATGTAGTCGTCATGCGCGGCGAGCAGCGGCGCGTGCAGCCGCTGCCCGGCCAAGTCATTGATATCTCTGTTGAAGAGAACATCGCAATCCGTGTATGCGATGCGATCATACGACTCGAAAACCGGAAACTGGTCGGCGAAAAGCCGAACGTAAGCGGCAATGCTGTGTGTTCCAAAGCGAAAGCCGAAATTGGTCATGAAATCCGTGACATCGACCAGTTCGACCTTGCCCTTAAGCAGATGACGGGCGACCTCAAGGTCCGTTTCGCTTGCGCCGGTGTAGAGCAGAAAGCCGTCGATGGGCGTGGAGACATCAATTATCCGGCGCGCTGTCAGGCAGGCATATGGAAAGTAGTTGCCATCGGTCGCCAGGAAGAAACACGATTTCATTTTCCGCTAACCGCTAGCCGTCATCTCGTTGCGGTGCCTGCCACAAAATGCTTCTCGACGAAAGTCTCAATCGGGCCGGTGAGCGAGGCCGCCTCGCGCCTGACCTTATCGTCGTCCCAGCGCCACCACTGGATTGCCAGCAGCTTCGCTATGGTCTCCTCGGGGAACCGATATCTGATCAGTCGGGCTGGAGACCCGCCGACGACGGCATAAGGCGGCACATGTTTGGTCACGACGGCACCGGCGCCGACGACCGCGCCATCGCCGACCTCCACGCCCGGCAGGATCATTGCACCATTGCCGATCCAGACGTCATTGCCAACGGTGATGCCGGCCGGCTTGCCGCCTTTTGCGGTTGGCTCCGGCTGATTCAGCAACTGGCTGTAGATTGGAAATGAGGTTGCGCTCTCGGTCGGATGCTGGCCAGAGCAAATGAAAACCACACGACCGGCAACCGAGCAGAAGGCGCCGACTTGCAACGGAGCATCCTTCAAGGGGGCCAAGACTTTTCGCCATGTCACGCCATAGGTATGGCGGCCAACGGTCACATGCTCCGGCAATCCGGAGCGCATGTCCCTTAGCCATTTGGAAAGCGCCGACATCCAGATCCCTCCCCAATACTTCTGCGACATAGCCTCGGACCGGCCGAACCATCAACCGGGAACTTCGGTCGGCGCAAGGGAGCGACCCACCGAAAACCTGTTATCCGCGCAACGACATTGGGGAAATTTCGAGTGGATTGAGGTTGCCTCTGTTGGTAGAGGGGAGCGTCTCAGACACATCTCCCATAGATCGAATGAACGACGTTTTTGGCTATATCGCCTATGGCGATAACGAGGTTTATCACTTCGGCGCGCTGCTCAGCGCGCTTAAGCTTCTGCACAATTGCCCAGGCGCCAGGATAATCGTCGCAACCGACAGGCCCGAATTCTTTCGCCCATACCCCGTAGAGACAATCGCTATAACCGCCGACCAGAAAGAGTTGATGTCTTTCGGCCGGCGCTATCATTTCGGCATCAAGGCTGGTTTCCTGATCGAGATCCTGAAGCGAGCGGACCGCCTGATCTTCATGGACTCGGACCATTATGCTTATGTCGATCCATCCAGAGGGTTCCGACAGATTTCTCCGACACGTTCTTTCATGCGTAAGTGCGAGGGCGAGCATCGGCTTTACCCGGTTCTCACAGGCAAAGGCGTCAAAATCGGAGACTACACCCTGACAGGCCGCGAACCGATGTGGCAAAGCGGAATCCTTGGCATTCATCGAGCCAATGCCGGTGCATTGACCGAGGCCTATTCCGCGATGTTGGCCGTACGCGAATTGACCAATACGGACGCACCGGAGCAGTTTTGCATCGGCGTCGCGCTCTCTCGAAATGGCTTGACTCTGAGCCGACACCGCCTCCCGGTCAGCGACTACAACACACGCGGCAAAAAGGCTTTCGCCAGTCCGCGCGTGCTGCAGTTCTTCAAGATGTACAGCGACGCTCCAATTGCCGAGCAAATAAGAAGAGCCGGCTGGTATCGCCTATGGCGAACTCCTATAGATCTATGGCGCCAGCGAGACAGGTGGTCACTCTAAACTGGCTATGAGAACTGACGGCAGGAGGGGAATGTTTCGCCGGATCGAGCAGTTCTGCCATTGATTTCAGCGCTCCGACTCGACGCCTTCGATCTCCTTTCCATACCAGGGGCCAAGGGATCGAAGGCGAACTTCCCTTTCTCCTCACGTCACGTTATGCAGGCCAAATGGGCCTGAAGATTGTCGATATCATAACCAGAGCGCCGGCAATCATCGCGGCGAAGGAAGCCAGAAATGGCTTAGTGTACAAGGCTTTCGAGCATCGGGGCCGAGCCGCTGGACGCATTTTTGCAGACCGCCTGAAAGCCACTGGTGCATCGCATGTCTGTTTCACAGTGGCGTTCAATACGCCCTGGGTCATAGATGCGCTGGCCAAGGCATGGGAAATGCACCCGCCGGGAATGACCCTGGCCGTTGTCGACAATTCGACCGATCCGGCATCGAGACAGGTAATAGAAAGCATCTGTGAGGTAAGAGGCGTACCTTACTTGGCGCTGCCGATGCGGGTGGAGAAACATCTGTCAAGATCGCATGGAACCGCGATAAACTGGGCTTATCATAACATCATACGGCACCTGGAGCCTGAGTTATTCGGCTTCATTGATCATGACTGTTTCCCGGTAGTGCCTTTTGACATCCCGGCCAAGATGAAAGGCAAGGTTGTCTACGGCAAGCTGTTCCTTCCAGGTCGAAATCATATCCACGAGCCGAAGCCGACCGATCGACACTGGAATTTATGGGCAGGCTTCTGCTTCTATCGCTTCTCCGCCACGAGCGGACGAAAGCTGAACTTCGAACCCCGCTTGAACAAGGGGCTTGATACCGGCGGCGCAAACTGGAACGTCCTTTACTCGCATTTGGACAGGACAAGTGACGTTGCGGTAGCCATCGCGCGGGAAAACCCGATGACGATGGCGGGCGCGGTCGGGCACCATGAGATCATCGAGGAAGCGTTCTTCCATGTTGCCGGCGTATCCTACCCTGACCGACCCAGTTATCACCGCAGAACAGCCGACCATCGAAAACTCATCCGTGACTACGTCTGGAATACATATCTTGGCGGCGCGAGCGGCAGGGTAGCCGAAGACTTTTAAGCGCCGACCAGATCTTCGGGCCAAAAGTGTTATCCATGTCTCCGGTATAAACCGTAACCTATGTGTCCGGAACGCGCCCAAAAAAATGGCGATCCCGGCAGGATTCGAACCCGCGACCGTCGGTTTAGACGGCCGGTGCTCAATCCAGCTGAGCGGCGGACCGTTGTTACGCTGCGTGCAGCGTTGGGATAGCGCTGACATCCACGTCCCGTTCGGCATGCCAAGCATCATGAGCCGCCTGCATGCGAAGCCAGATCGCCGCGCCGTCGCCGAACATCTTTCCGAGCCGAGCCGCGACGGCCGGCGAAACCGGCTTCCTTTCGCGAGTGATATCGTAGAGCTGCTGTCGCGAAATCCCGAGCAGCCGGGCGATCTCCACCTTAGTCTTTCCAGTCGCCGGGATGATGTCCTCAAGCAGAGCTCCCGGGTGGGACGGGCAACGCTCGACGGGACGCTTCGGCTTGTGCTCGCTCATAAATCCGACTTCCCCAGTCTGTCCGCCTCAATGATACTGTTCGAAATCGACGCGGCGGCCTTTTCGCCATCGAATTCAAATGTGATGCACCACGGGCCGTTCACATGGACCGTATAACGGGTCGGATCGAAGCCCTTTAAGGCATGAAAATCAAACCCTGGCAGGTCCATATCTTTTGGCCGCTCAGAGGCCGCAAGGCGGTCAAGCCGGACAAGGATGCGCTTGTGCATCTTGGCATCGATCTTTCCAGTTTTCCCGGTGGAGAACAGATCTGCCAGCGCTTTGCTTTTGAATGACTTGATCATGCGTCATGTAAGCAGATAGCGTACACAAACCAAGTTGGCGTAAGCAAAAAACGTACATTTGCGTCGACAAGATTGCCAAAAATGGCGATCCCGGCAGGATTCGAACCTGCGACCATCGGCTTAGAAGGCCGGTGCTCTATCCAGCTGAGCTACGGGACCGTCGGCCGGCCGGGCCGGCTGAGGCGGGTTACGCCAGGCGACGCAAGACCGGGAGTCAATGCGTCCAGGGCGTCCTGCGGTCATAGCGGAAATTGTCCGAATAGGAAATCTGCCGGCGCTTGGTTTCCTTCGGCTCTTCCACGCGATAGGCGATCTTTTCCTTCTCGGCATAAGCCACAGCCTCTTCCTTCGTCTCGAAGGTGAGCTTCACCTGGCTCAGCATGTCGCCCGAGGTGGTGTAGCCCATCAGCGGGTCGATCTTCTTGCGCTGGGCGGGGTCGAATTCCAGCACCCAATGTCCTGTCTTGGCCTTGCCGGACTGCATCGCGGTTTTGGCTGGACTGAAAATTCGCGCGGACATGACCACCTCTTTGCCGCCCGAAGACCGGGCACCTTGTTCGGCGCGACATCAGAGCCTCCCGCAGGAGGCCTGAAATCTCGCGCCAATCCGTCATTACTGCGCAATGGCCGCGGCGGCAAGGCCGCAAGCGGCCAGGCCCCCGCCACTGCGTAGGGAACCTCGCTGCGCTGGCGACATTATCGAAAGGTCGGCCGACCGGCCCGGGCCGGCCCAACCCTGTGAGCCCATCAGAACCGGACGTTTCGCCATGACCAATGCAACCGAACACGCCGTCCTGCAGCTCGCTGTGCTTGTCGGCAGCCTGCGCGCCCAGTCCTTCAGCCGCAAGATCGCCAAGGCGCTCGCCGCCCGCGCGCCGGATTCGGTGCGCTGCCGCTTCATCGAGATCGGCGACCTGCCGCTTTACAACGAGGATCTGGATGGCGACAGCCCGCCTGCGGCGTGGGCGGCTTTCCGCGCGGCGATACGCGAATGCGACGCGGTGCTGTTCGTCACCCCGGAATACAACCGCTCGATCCCGGGCTGCCTGAAAAACGCGCTCGATGTCGGCTCTCGTCCGCCGGGCAAGAGCGTGTTCAAGGGCCTGCCAGCCGGGGTCGTCAGCGTCAGCCCGAGCAAGATCGGCGCCTTCGGTTCCAATCAGGCGCTTCGGCAGACCTTCGTCTTCCTCGACATGCCCGTGATGCAGCAGCCGGAGGCCTATATCGGCAATGTGGCGGAGCTGCTCGACGATAAGGGCGCCGTCACCAATGCCGACACCGCCGCCTTCCTCGAGAATTTCATGGCCGGCCTGGAAAGCTGGATCAGGAGGGTGCATCCCGGCGGCTCGTCCTTCGATGCCTTCATGAAGCAGCGCGAGAAGATCGCCGAGGACTATGTCAATGGCGATGCCACCTCGCTGAAGGCGATCGTCACCCACGCCGGACCGGCGACGTTCTTCTCGCCGCGAGGCGACCATCTCGAAGGCGCCGAAGCGGTCGCCGGCCGCTACGAACGCGACGCTGCAAGCTTCCACAAGGGCGGCAACACCGACCTTGAGGTGCTGCAGGCTTCGGCAAGCGGCGATCTGGCCTTCTGGAGCGGCTTGCAGCATGCCAAGGCGCGCATCGGCAAGAACGGCGAGGCGACCGAGATGACCTTGCGGGTGACGGAAGTGTTCCGGCTGGAGGATGGCGCGTTCAAGCTGGTGCATCGCCACGCCGACCCGGCTCATTAGCCGGCGCTCGTAAAAATCCGCGACACAATGCCGGAGGTCTCGCAACATCCGCCTATTCCTTTTGGCACGTGAGCGGCATATGTCAGATACATGGTCGTGCCAGTTGAGGGCATGATGGCGACGATAAAGACACCAATGGACGCGGAAGCGAAAGTCTTGCCGTCGGGGGTCGGCGAGCCTGCGATACTGGAAGGCGCGATTGTCATCGGCGCGGGCGCCGCCGGGCTTGCCGCCGCTTATGCGCTGGTCAAGGCCGGTGTGACGACGCAGGTCCTGGAACGCGAGCAACGGCTGGCCGAGCCCTGGCATCGCCGCCATGACAACCTGCACCTCAACACGCATCGCGACCTCTCCTCGCTGCCGGGCGTTTCCTTTCCGGCGGGAACGCCGGCCTTCCCGCACCGCAGCGCGGTCATCAGCCACCTCAACGATTTCGCCGAAACGCACCGGCTGCCGATCGCCTTCGGCGTCAAGGTCGACGAGATCGAATTTCGTGGCGACCACTGGCTGCTGCGGACAAGCGCGGGCTTGAAGGCGGCGCGCTATGTGGTGATCGCCACCGGGCGCGACCGGCAACCCTTCATCCCGGCCTGGAAAAGCATGGAGGATTTTTCAGGATCGATCATCCACTCGGCCGATTTCGGCAGGGCGAGCGATTATGCAGGCAAGACGGTGCTGGTGATCGGCGCCGGCAATTCCGGCTTCGACGCGCTCAACCATCTTTCCCGCGCCGAGACGGGCCAGATGTGGCTTTCGGCGCGCAACGGACCTTCGCTGCTGCCCAAGCGTATCGGCAAGATCGCCGTGCACCGCTTGTCGCCGGTGATGGCGAGCCTGCCGACAAGTCTCGCGGACGCGGCCATGGCGGCAACGCAGCGCCTGGTGTTCGGGGATCTGACGAAATACGGCCTGCCCCCTGCCCCGGCGGGCGGCGCCAGCCGGCTCGGTTCCGACTATACGGCGATCGCCGCCGACGACGGCGCGGTCGATGCCATCAAGGCCGGGCGCATCATCGTGGTGCCGCAACTGCGCGAATTCAGGCGCGACGGGGTCGTGCTGGACAACGGCCAGACGATCGCGCCCGACATCGTCATTGCCGCCACCGGCTACCGCACGGGGCTGGAGACGATGCTGGGCCGGCTCGGCGTGCTCGACGCCAAGGGCGTGCCGTTGTACAACGGCGCCGCGAACGACCCGAAGCTGCCCGGACTCTGGTTCACCGGCATGCGGCCGAGCATTCGCGGCTGCTTTGCCAATGCAAGGATCCAGGGCGCTGCGATCGCCAGGAAGATCGCCGGCCAGCAACGCTGAGCGGCATCGCCAGTTCCGACCTCGGTTTTTATGTTGCCTTCCGGGCGTGCGCCCCCTATACGCCGCGGGACGTCGGAGTGTAGCGCAGCCTGGTAGCGCACCTGATTTGGGATCAGGGGGTCGCGTGTTCGAATCACGCCACTCCGACCATTGCCTCTTCCCCAGGACAACCCAGGGCGGCCACTTCCGGATCTGTAACGCGCAAGATCGGATGGCATTAGCCGGCGATGGGGCGGGAAAAGGTGGGAAAGGCCGGGATCAGCCGCGCAAAGCCGCAGAACGCAAGGGATTGAGCGACAAGCGGCGAGACCGGAGCGAGCGGCGGCCGAAAATCGACCGCGCAACTTCAGTTGGCGCCAAAACCGGCGACCGGAGCGGCGCGCGCAAGATCAGTTGGCACTTGGACCGGGGCCGACAAAGGTCTCAACGATGCCCTTGGGAACGAAGCCGGCGAGCACGCAAAGACGCAGGCCCAGCTTGGTGCCGCTCAGAGTTTCGGACGCTTGGTCGCCTTGCCCTGCTCGGTAAAGCTCCATGTCCTGCAGGAGCTGAACGCACCGATCGGCATCAACCGTTTGGGCCGAAGCCCCGGTTGCAATGAGCAAGCCTACTGCCGAAAGCGCAATGCCGCGCATCAATCCCCCTCCTTACAGGATCGCTCAAATCGCGCCTTCGATGTCGGTCTTGGAGAAATCGTCGCCGACATAGAGCAGCCGGCAGGCCCGGTCCTTCGCCACTTCATAAGCAAAGCAGTCGCCGAAGTTGAGCGCCGCGGCGTGGATGCCTTTGCCCCATCGCGCGTAAGCCTCGGCAACACGCCGAGCCGCGCCTTCGGTGACCGGCGTAATCTCGAAGCCGAGCGCGTCGAGCAGGGATTGCACTTCCTCAGCCACGCCGCGTCGAGCGGCAACAATCAGGAGCTCGGCTACGGTTCCTGCCGATATCAGAAGTTCGTCTTCCGTTTCGAGCGCAGCGATACAGGCGTCCGCCGCTGGCTCGTCGAGGACGATGGCGATCAAGGCCGAGGTATCGACCGCGATCATTCCGGCAGGCCGTCATCGCCATAAAGGAAATCCTGGCTGCGCGCCGCAGGCGGGCCGGCACTGGCTTTCGCGGCGCCGGAGGCCCGGACGGCCTGCAGCAGGCTCCGGCGGTGCGTCCGGTCCGGCACGGACCGTAGCGGGACGAGACGCACGGCCGCGTGACCGTGGCGGGTCAGGATAATCTCATCTCCAGCCTCGGCCCGCCTCACCAGTTCGCTCAGCTGCCCCTTGGCGTCTGTCACGGATATCTGCATGACAACCCATAATGGACCTGATTTGGTCCATTAAATAGACCATTTGATGGTCCATTACAATGCCGCAGCTCGGAGAGCGGTAAACCCGCCGGGCGAGAACCCCAACACCTCGAGCCCGGCGAGCCTACAACCCGATCTGGTACGCGACCGGGACCGGGATCAACCGGCGAAGGCTGCGCTGCAAGATGGATGCCTGAAAGATTGTTCCGAAACGGGACGGCTACTCAGCCGGCTCCCACGGGTTGATCACGGACACGCCGGCCGCATAAAACGGCGCGGCATCACGCGACGCAACCTGAAAGCCTTTCGCGGCGGCGATAGCTGCCATGTACCCGTCAGGCACGGTAAATCCCTTTCCGGCGGCTCTCGCCCTTACAGCAAGACCGGCGTAGCGGCATGCCGCCTCGGCGTCGAAGGCCAGGATGCGCTGATCGAAGATTGCACAAATCCCGGCAAAGGTTTCGGCCAGCGCATTTTTCCGCCGGCCGGCCGGCATGGCTTCGATGCCGAACAGCACTTCCGCCAGCGTGATGCTGGACAGATAGAATGTCTCGGCGACCTGCTCGTCCATCCAGGCCAGGACCGCGGCGTTAGGTTGCGGTCTCATCACCTCCGAAACGACGTTGGTGTCCAGGAGGATCATTCGAATTTCAGCGGCTCAGCCGGGCTTTTCTCACGGGCTTGTTCAAGCGCTTCAACGTCCTCGTCCGTCACGCCCGCCCGGCGAGCAATGGCGGACATTAGCGTGCCCACCCTGACGCGACCCTCCGGCCGAACCGCGTCTTCCAGAATGGCACGGATTTCCGCCTCCGTGCTGCGGCCATTGATGGCCGCGCGCACGCGCAGGGCGCGATGTGTCTCTTCCGGAAGATTTCTGATCGTAACCGCTGTCATTGATATCAATCCGATCTCATTGCTATCACATAGCATAGTGGACCCTGATTGTCATGCGCAGGCAGTTCAGCCTCAAATATCGAACTCGCCCTGCCCTTCGTCCATGGCGCTCACGGTCTCGGCGGCCAAGGCGCGGGTGATCGGCGTCTTGCGTTCGAGGGCTGCGCGGTCGAGGCGTTCGACGATGCGCATGGCGGTGGCGAGGGAGCGCTCGATGCGGCGCACCAGATATTGCACCACATGCGGCTCGACCTCGACCTGGCGGTCGGCGAAGAGCTTGGTGATGACGCCGGCGAGCAAAAGGTCGTCCGGCTCGTGGATCTCGACCGTCGCCGCCGCCTTCAGCCGCGAGATGAGGTCGGGCAGCGCGACGCGCCAGGCGGAGGGGAAACGCCGCGCCGTCAAAAGCAGCGTCGAGCCCGCGCCGCGCACGGCGTTGATCAGGTGGAACAGGCCCTCCTCGTCGACCGCCGCCTTGTCGATGTCGTCGATGAGCGCCGGCCGGCTGCCGAGCCCGGCAATGTGCTCGCCGATCCGGCCGGGATCGATGGCGGCAGCATGCGTCCGATCCTGCCAGATGCGGGCGAGGTGCGTCTTGCCCGAGCCGGGCGGCCCGGCCAGCACGACCACCGGCGACGGCCAGTCCGGCCAGCGGTCGATCAGCGATGCCGCTTGCGCATTGGTGCCCGAGACGACGAGCTCGTCGCGCGAATAGCCGGTGCCGTGGCCGAGATCGAGCGGCAGCTGGCGCGGCGGGTCGGCTGGCTGAGCAGCCATTTCAGCCCCGTGTCGAGCGATGGCCGCCGCCGCGATCGGCCGGCAATTGCGGCGCGGGCTGGGTGGCGTGGCCTTTGTAAAGCGGCGATTCGAGATAGCGAGCGATGGCGAAGCGCACCAGCACGGCAATCGCCGCCGAGGCCGGCACGGCAATCAAAAGGCCGACGAAGCCGAACAGCGCGCCGAAGGCAAACAGCGCGAACATCAGCCATACCGGGTGCAGGCCGACGCTCTTTCCGACCAGCCGCGGCTGCAGGATGTTGCCCTCGATGAACTGGCCGACGAAGAACACGCAGGCCACGGCGACCACCATGGTCCAGTCCGGCCAGAACTGGACGAAGGCGACGCCGACGGCGAGCACCAGCCCGGTCAAAGAGCCGACATAGGGAATGAAGGAGATCAGCCCGGCGAAGAAGCCGATGAGGATGGCGAAGTTCAAGCCGGTCAGCGTCAGGCCCGTGGCATACATGGCGCCCAGCACCAGGCAGAGCGTGCCCTGCCCGCGCACGAAGCCGGCGGTGGCGGTGTTGATGTCGCGGGCAAGCGCGCGCACCGTCTCGACATGATCGCGCGGCACCCAGCCGTCGACCTCGGCCACCATGCGGTCCCAGTCGAGCAGCATGTAGAAGGCGACGACCGGGGTGACGACGAACAGGCTCACCACCGAGACCAGCGCTACGCCGGAGCTCCAGATCGAGGTGAACACGGTGGTGAGCAGGCTGAAGCCGGTGGTGAGCAGCGAATTTAGCCCGTCGCGCAGGCCGGCGGCGTTGACGCCGAAACGCTGCTCCAGCCATTTCGGGTCGAAACTGGTGATCAGCGATTGCAGGCGGGTGAGATATTCCGGCAGCTTGCGGGCGAAATCGGCCATTTGGGTGGCCAGCACCGGCACCAGGATGACCAAGGCCAGCACCACCACGACGATGAAGGCAATCAGGATCACCACGGTCGCCATCAGGCGCGAGAGGCCGAGCCGCTGCAGCCAGTCGGCGACCGGGTCGAGGAAATAGGCGAGCACCATGCCGGCGACGAAAGGCAGGAGGATGCCCGAGAAAATGTAGAGGAACAGCGCCAGCAGGACCGCCGTCGCCAGCCAGAAGAAGACCTGGCGGCGAAGCCCGCCCGAGCTGTCGTCTGCCGCGATCGCCGCGGCTTCACCGTCAGGCGCCCGTGTCGGAGCCGCCCGACTTGCCGATGCCCGACTTGCCGGTGACCGACTTGATGTCGCCGGTTTGGAAGTTGCTCGTCCGGGAGCCTTCGCCATAGCCGCTCATATGCCTTAGCCAGGCCACGAGATAGGCTGCGGCCGAAGCCACGGTCAAGACCCCGGTCAGCAATATGAGCGCGGTCCGCAACGGGTCCAGGTGCACGGAAAAGGCAAGTTCGCCCAGCACAAGCGCCGCCAGCACGATCTGCGCGGCGGTGTTGGCCTTCGACACGAAGAGCGGCTTCACCTCGACCGGATGGCTCATCACGCTGGACAAGAGCACGGCGCAGACGATGAGCCCGTCGCGCGAGACCATGGTCACCACCAGCCAAAGCGGCAGTTCGCCGGCAAAACCCATGACGACGAAGACCGAGACAAGCAGAAGCTTGTCGGCGATCGGATCGAGATAGGCGCCGAGGCTGGACGACTGGTTCCAACGACGCGCGATGAAGCCATCGACGCCGTCTGAGATGCCGGCAACGAGGAATCCGGCGAAGGCCCAGTCCCAACGCGCCTGCAGCATGGCTAGCACCACCGCGGGCACGAGCAGCAGCCGCATGATCGTGATCATGTTGGGAAGGGTCACGTGATGTCCTGTCGTGTTCTTGTAGAGAAAAAGATGAGTGAGATAGCGGGTGGGCGCAAGGGAGGATCTGCTGATCTCGCCCTGTGGGAAGATGACCGGCAGGCCAGGGGGGCAAAGGAATGCCGACATTCGGGTTTTGGCGAGGACAGCAGTCAGCAGGCAATCTGAAAGTTGAATAGAGATTTCCCTGATATGCCAGCGGGACAGCGCCCCCCCCTGTCCTGCCGGACATCTCCCCCTCAAGGGGGGAGATTGGCGCTCGCGCCTTGCTCCCCGAAACCATTCATGCGAAGAGCCGGCAATGGAAACAAGGACGAGCCGACGATGAGCAAGGGCGACAAGGCCAAGCGCAAAAACGGGCTCACCTACGCCGAGGCTGGCGTCGACATCGATGCCGGCAATTTGATGGTCGAGAAGATCAAGCCGCTGGTGCGCGCCACGCGCCGGCCGGGCGCCGATGGCGAGATCGGCGGCTTCGGCGGACTGTTCGACCTGAAGGCCGCCGGCTTCACCGATCCGGTGCTGGTCGCGGCCAACGACGGCGTCGGCACCAAGCTCAAGATCGCCATCGATGCCGGCAAGCACGACACGATCGGCATCGATCTCGTCGCCATGTGCGTCAACGACATCGTCGTGCAGGGCGCGGAGCCGCTGTTCTTCCTCGACTATTTCGCCACCGGCAAGCTCGACCCGGACCAGGGCGCTTCAATCGTCGGCGGCATCGCGCAAGGTTGCCGGCAGGCCGGCTGCGCGCTGATCGGCGGCGAGACCGCCGAGATGCCCGGCATGTATCACGACAAGGACTACGACCTTGCGGGCTTCGCCGTGGGCGCTGCCGAGCGCGGCCAGCTGCTGCCGACCGACGACATCGTCGAAGGCGACGTGCTGCTCGGCCTTGCCTCGTCCGGCCTGCACTCCAACGGCTTTTCGCTGGTACGCCGGATCGTCGCCGCGAGCGGCCTCGGCTGGGGTGATGCCGCGCCATTCAACGAGGAGCTCAGCCTCGCCGAGGCGCTGCTCGAGCCGACGCGCATCTATGTGAAGTCGATCCTGAAAGCGATCCGCAACACGCATGGCATCAAGGCGTTGGCCCACATCACCGGCGGCGGGTTCCCGGAAAACATTCCGCGCGTTTTGCCCAAGGATTTTTCCGCCGAGCTCGACCTCGAGGCGATCGACGTGCCGCCGGTATTCTCGTGGCTGGCCAAGACCGGCGGCGTCGCGCCGGAAGAGATGATGCGCACCTTCAATTGCGGCATCGGCATGATCCTCGCGGTCGCCTCCGGCCAGGCGGCGCAGGTCGCGGCGGTGCTGCAGGAAGCCGGCGAGACGGTGACGCCGATCGGCCGCATCGTCCCGCGCCGCGACGCCGGCGTCATCTATCGGGGCTCGATCGGCCTATGAGCAGGAAACGCACGGTCGTCCTGATCTCGGGACGCGGGTCCAACATGACGGCGCTGATCGCGGCGGCCAGCGATCCAACCTATCCGGCGGAAATCGTCGGCGTCATTTCCGACCGCGCGAACGCGGCCGGCCTCGGTATCGCCCAGTCGCGCGGCATCGCCACCAAGGTCATCCAGCGCGCCGACCATCCGAGCAAGGATGCCTATGACGCCGCGCTCGATGCCGCGCTTGTCGGCTTCGGCGCCGACATCGTAGCCCTTGCTGGCTATATGCGGATCCTCGGTCGCGGCCTGGTCGAGAAATGGCAGGGGCGCATGGTCAACATCCACCCTGCCCTGTTGCCGGCCTTCAAGGGTCTGGACACGCATGCGCGGGCCATCCGCGCCGGTGTTCGCATCCATGGCTGCTCGGTGCATTTCGTCACGCCCGAGATGGATGACGGCCCGATCATCGCGCAGGCCGCCGTGCCGGTGATGGTCGGCGACAATGAGGACACGCTTGCCGCGCGGGTGCTCAAGGTGGAGCACCGGCTCTACCCGCTGGCGCTGGGTCTGGTTGCCGAAGGCAAGGCGCGCATGGAAAAGGGCCACACCGTGCTTGCCCATTTCGCCGACGACGCCGACAACGCTACCTCGGTGGTGATGGCGCCCGATCCGCTGCGCGAGGAGACCGACCTCGAGCAGCTGGCGCGGATCACGCCATAACCTTGTGGATGGTAGCAATAATTACTACCATCCTATGAGGAGATAGTTTCCATGGCAGCGGTCGAAAAAGTCAGCGTGGCGCTTTCACCAGAATTGCTTGAGATGGTCAAAGATGCCGTCGAGAGCGGGCGGTACGGCTCGGCGAGCGAGGTGATCCGCGAGGCGCTGCGTGAGTGGCGCTTGCGGCAACCTCTCCGGGAAGCCGAGGTGGAGCGACTGCGCAAAGCCTGGACCGAGGGGCTGGAAAGCGGTCCATTCGTTCCTTTCGATATAGACGATATCAAGCGGAAGGCTCGGGATCGTCTTATCGATGCCGCCAAGAAGTAATCCATGGCAGGTCTGCCGATCGTCCGCAGCCCGGCGGTTGAAAATGACTTGACCGATATCTGGCTTTCCATTGCCAAGGATAGCCCGCGCGCCGCCGATCATTTTCTCGATGCAATCGCAGAACGCATTCTACAGCTCGCTGCCTTCCCCGAATCCGGACCGCGAAGATCCGATATCGGGGCCGACACGCGTGCGCTAACCATCGGCAACTATCTCATTCTCAACAGGCTCGCAGCGGAACGGATCGATGTCGTGCGTGTCGTGCATGGCGCGCGGGATATCTCAACGCTGCTCTAGGAACTGGGCTTTGGACGTTTTCGACAGCGCGGTCCGCACCAAAGGCGATCTTGCAGGCGTCTTCGAGTACGAAGAAAGGACGGACCGCAAAGCGACACGGCCTATTTCTACCTGTATGAACCTGATGGCTCAATTATCAGCGCGATCCACGTTCGATCCGGAGTCTGGATCACCGAGGCCGACATTGCCGTCAAATGGGACAAGGATGAGCGGCACGTGGGCCTCTTCGTCTTTGTGGCGTGCTGACGGCTGCTTTCGATACCGAGACGGGAGCGAGATACGGTGGTAGGCATGGGCAGGATTTCAACGTCGAGATTCCCTGGTCCTGATCGATGCCCCTGAGACAACTTCTTATCCTCCGCCACGCCAAGTCGAGCCGGGACGATCCCAAGCTTGAGGATTTCGACCGGCCGCTAGGCCCGCGCGGCTTGAAGACGGCTCCGTTGATGGGGCGAGAGCTTGCGCGACGCGGTTGGTTGCCGGATCTGGCGCTGGTCTCGCCGGCGCTGCGCACGCGCGACACCTGGCGGCTGGTCGCGGCCGAACTGCCGAAGAACGTGCCGGCGCAATTCGCCGACGAACTCTACGAGGCGGCTGCCGGTGCGATCCTGGCGCGCGTGCGGCAGGCCAAGGCAGCGAGCCTGATAGTGATCGGCCACAATCCCGGCCTGCAGCACTTTGTGTTGCGGCTGGCCGGCCCCGGATCGGATGAGAGCGTTTTCAAGAAGATCGAAGCGAAGTTTCCGACGGCAGCTCTTGCCCGGTTCACGCTGGACGAGGATTGGGCAGATCTCGACTTCCGTGGTGCCCGACTGACGCATTTTGTTCGGCCGAAGGATTTGACGTAGCCCGAAGCCTGGCGGCCCTTAAGCAAGGCGGCGGGCAAGCCCGCCGCCTTCAATATTTTCAAAGACGAGCTCAATTGCCCCAGTTGTCCGATGGCGGACCCGGCCAATCCGCAGCGCCGGTCACGCCAGTCTTCATCTCGGTATCGACCTTCGGGGCCGGCTTGACTGTGTTGTGCTTCGGGATCGAAGCCGTGACGCTGGTGTCGGAGCCAACGGCGGCTGCCTGGTTGACGCCATCGGCGCCATAGTGGTCGCTGCCGGCGAACGCGGAGCCCATCGCGAGAAGCATTGCGACAGTGGTGAGAGCGATCCTGGTCATTTCGGTTTTCCTTGTCCGTTTGGTTTCGTCGGGCGATGGCCTTGGGAGGATGGCCCCGCTGCCGAAAAGACCCGCGGCGGCCTGGGTTTATTCCCGGCGCGTTCGCTTTTCAGCGGCCATGGCAGCGTCGGATCGGACTTCGCTCAGAAAAAGACAAAACGATTACAAATGCTTGTGATGACAAATACTTGTGATGCGATTCAAACCGGCGGTAGCCGGCTGCAGAAAAACAGAGCGGCGGGACAAGCCCGCCGCTTTGAAGTCTGGGAAGACCAGGCCGTTCAGCGATTGCCGAACAGATCCTGGGCCGGAGCCTGAGCCGCGGGCTTCTGAACGTTCGCGTCCGACTTCTTGATCGAAGCGGTGAGCGAGGTGTCGACCGAGGCGGACGGCCGGTTGGCTTCATTGGGGTTGTAATGGTCGGACCCAGCGAAAGCGGCGCCAGTGGCGACAAGCAGGGCAGCGGCGGTAAGAGCGATCTTGGTCATTTGGGTTACTCCAGATTCAAGGTTGTTGGTTCGAAGATTCGCCAAGCGAACCGATTAGCGGTTGCCGAACAAGTTGTGGTCAGCGCCCGTGACGACCGGCTTCTGTGCGTCCGCGTCCGAGTTGTTCGTGGAAGCGGTGATCGAGGTGTCGACCGAAGCGGCCGACTGGTTGGCTTCGTTGGGGTTATAGTGGTCGGACCCGGCGAAAGCGGCGCCAGTGGCGACAAGCAGGGCGGCGGCGGTAAGAGCGATCTTGGTCATTTGAGTTACTCCAGATTTGAAGTTTGTTGGTTGAAGCGGGTTAGGAGGGGTCGGTTAGCGGCCCCAGATGCCCTGGCCCGACTGCGGCTGGTTCTGATCAGGTGTGATGTGGAACTCGCGCTGCTCGAACTTGTCGAGCTTGCGGATCGAGCCGGTGACAGTGTTGTCGACGTTGCCCGCGGGGGCCGTTACGGCCGGCTGGTTGACATTGTCGGAACCGTAATGGTCGCTGCCGGCGAAAGCGCTGCCCGTGGCAATGAGGAAAGCAGCGGCGGCAAAAGCAATCTTGTTCATTTCAGATACTCCAGATTTCAAAAGTCGTGTCCGTCTAGTGGCGTGCCGTAATGGAAATTCGCGTCGCTCGGACCACCCCGAAATGGGTCGGCCCTGTTGCCATTTCCAATCACGAAAAGTTGTGAACCGAACCGTTCGGTTCGATCTTGAAATCGACTGAACGACGCGGCGGCCACATTCTTGTCATTTGATATCAATTGGTTACGGGGATCGTCGCGCGATGCGGCACCTAGATAGCAGGTGCCGGTGTTCACCCTGCCAATACGAACCGTCAACATTAATTGAACCGAACGGTTCGGTTTTATCACTTGCACGACCGAACAGGTGGCTGGGCAGGCACCATGACCGGGGTGGCGGCCGCCGAGAAACCACATTTGCCTTGCGCGCGGATCGATACTATCGGTTGCCTCGGGAACCAATTTGGACGCCGCCTGCCGCCCCTTGGCGAAGGTCGACGCCGTTGGGAGGAACAGCGACGAACGATGCGGCTGCTGCTTGTTGAGGACAATCGCGAACTGGCCGATTGGCTGAGCAAGACGCTGCGCCAGGCGAGCTATGTCGTCGACGTCGTGCATGACGGCGAGGATGTCGAGCATGCTTTAGCCGCCGGGGATCACGCTTTGATCATCCTCGACCTTGCCCTGCCCCGCATGGGCGGCATGGAGGTGCTGAAAAGGCTGCGGGCACGCGGCAACCCGGTGCCGGTTATCGTGCTTACCGCCAATGCCAGTCTCGACGGCCGGGTCAAGGGCCTCAACGAAGGCGCCGACGACTATCTGGCGAAACCATTTCAGATCGAGGAGCTGGAAGCGCGCATCCGCGTGCAGCTGCGCCGCGCCAACGACCGCACCGCGCCGGTCGTTTCCTGCGGCGATCTCACTTTTGACACCAACACCAGGCTGTTCTCGCTTGCCGGCGCGACGCTGTCGCTGACGCCGCGTGAGCACGCGGTGTTGGAACAGCTCGTCGTCAAGGCCGGTCGCACGGTGAGCAAGGCGGCGCTCTCGACTGCGATCTACGACTTCGACACCGACGCCGACCCCAGCGCCATCGAGATCTATGTGCACAGGCTGCGCAAGAAGCTCGAGGGATCGCGCGTTCAGATCGCCACCTTGCGCGGCCTGGGCTATCTGTTGCGCCACGACGATCCGGCGCCATGAGGATCGGCAAGATTCGGATCGCCAGCCTTCGCCTGCAATTGCTGGCCTGGGTGGTGCTGCCGCTGGCTGGGCTCGCCGCAATCAATTTGTGGACCAGCCAGCGCAATGCGCTGGCGACGGCGGACCTCGTCACCGATCGCATGCTGGTCGGCTCGGCACGCGCTATCGCCGAGCAGGTGGCGATGGCCGACGGCGCGCTCGACGCTACCGTGCCGCCGGCGGCGATCGAGATGTTCGACACCGGCGACCGCGACAGCGTCTATTATCGCGTCGAGACCGCCGGCGGGCGGCTGCTGAGCGGCTATCCAGATCTGCCCGAGGCGCCGGAGCGCGGCAGCGTCGAGGCCGCCTACCGCGATCACCGGCTGCGCCTGGCAACGCTCAGCCATGCCGTGATCGGCGCCGGCACCGATTCGCCGATCAAGGTCACGGTCGGCGTCACGCTCGCCGGCCATGACGCGATGGTGAAACGGCTGTGGCTCAGCGCCTTCGCCCAGCAGCTTGCCTTGGTGGCCATTGCCGGCGTGTTCGTGCTGCTTGGCCTGCGCCGCGGCCTGGCGCCGCTGATCCGGCTGCGCGACGCCGTGCGCTCGCGAAGCCGCAGCGATCTCGTTCCGGTCGAGGTCCCGGGCGCGCAGAGCGAGATCCGGCCGCTGATCGAGGCGCTCAACGCCTATATGGAGCGCGTGCGGGCGCAAATGGCGGCGCAGCGGCGCTTCATCGCCAATGCGGCGCACCAGTTGCGCACGCCGCTGGCGCTCTTGTCGACACAAGCGAGCTATGCCTTGCGGGAAACCGCGGCCGACCGGCGCCAGGAGGCGCTGGTTGCATTGCAAGCGAGTTCCGGCAGGCTGGCGCGGCTCGCTGAACAATTGCTCACGCTCTCGCGCGCCGAGCCCGGCAGCCGACGGCCACGCGCCGACCGCATCGACCTCACCGAGGCCGCCCGCCATGTGCTGGAAGCGCAGGCGCCGGCGGCGATCAAGCGCGACATCGACCTCGGCCTCGAGGAGAACGGACCAGTGGCGGTGATCGGCGACGGCACGATGCTGCGCGAGATGATCGTCAACTTGGTCGACAACGCGCTGCGCTACACGCCGGCTGGCGGCGCGGTGACTGTCAGACTGGCGATGGTCGATCGCGAGGGCATGCTGACGGTGGCCGATACCGGCCCCGGCATTCCGGCCGAGGAGCGGGAGCACGTCTTCGAACGCTTCTACCGCCTTGCCGGCTCGGCAGAGGAAGGCAGCGGGCTCGGCCTGGCGATCGTGCGCGAGGTGGTCGAGAATGCCGGCGGCAGCGTCACGCTGGGCGATGCCGCCGCGGGCGGGCTCAAGGTCGAGGTGCGGCTGCCGCTGGCTTAAGGCGACTGGCCGCGTCAATGTTCCGATTCTTCGTCCGGCAGTTCGAGTGTACGACCTGCGTAGAGAATCCGGAGGATGACCACTTTGTCATCCACGATTTCGAACGCGATGGTTGCGCGCCGGCGCCACCCTACCGTACGCAAACCGGGGGCGATCTCGTCATGACGCGTGCCTCCGGGAAAGTCGCGAAGTCGAGGCAATAGTCGATAATACGCCCGACAAAGCGCAAGGCAGTTTCCGCGCCAGCTTTGGGCGCCAGTTGGCTCAGCAGTTCGGCAATGTCTCGCTCGGCGGC
This sequence comes from Mesorhizobium sp. B2-9-1, assembly GCF_006439455.1. NCBI lineage: Bacteria > Pseudomonadati > Pseudomonadota > Alphaproteobacteria > Hyphomicrobiales > Phyllobacteriaceae > Mesorhizobium > Mesorhizobium sp. B2-9-1. Next base: position 77,654 of record NZ_VFTP01000016.1, read on the forward strand.
AGCGTGGAACCTAACCTGATACTTCATGCACCGGAGCGCTGTTTGGCGGCAAGCGCGTTGATGTGCTCGGAGAGATTGCGGCGCAGCTGCTCGGCCGTCAACAGCTTCTCAGGATGGGCGCGCGCATCCTGCATCGTCGGCACGACTTCCTCGCGCAGCCAGCGTTCAATCGCCGCGTCACGGGCAGCCAACGTACGCAGGCCATCACGGATGACCTCGCTCTCGGTGGCGTATTCGCCCGAGGCAACCTTGTCTTTCACCATCTGCGCCATCTCGAGCGGCAGAGTGATCGTCAGGGGTTGGGAGTTTCGCATGACCGTCTCCTCAATGGCCCTTAATATAGACCAGCGCATGACTTTGTCACACACCTTGGGGGAAAGCCGCACACCAAGCGCCGACACATGATGTGCGGTGATCGCTCACGCCCCCTGTTCGTTGAACGGCGCCGGGCGCCACTTCACCACATAGTTCTCGAAGCGGGTGATGATGAACTCCACCACCAGCGCCATCACTGCCAGGATGATCATGGCGGCGAAGACGCCATTGGCGTTGAAGGCACCCTGCGCGGTGGAGATCAAAAGGCCCATGCCCTGCTTGGCGCCGAGAAACTCGCCGACAACCGCGCCGACCAACGCGAAGCCGAACGAGACATGCAGGCTGGCGAGGATCCAGCTCATCGCCGAAGGGATGATGACCGAGCGGGTGATCTGGAACGGCGAGGCGCCGAGGATCTGGGCGTTGGCGATCATCGCCCTGTCGGCCTCGCGCACGCCCTGGAAGGCGTTGGCGAAGACGACGAAGAACACCATGACGACGGCCAGCGCCACTTTGGAAGCCATGCCCAACCCGAGCGCGATGATGAACACCGAGCCGAGCACCACGCGCGGCACGGAGTTCGCGATCTTGATATAGATCGAGAACACATCGGCCAGCAGCTTGTTGCGACCAAGGATGATGCCCGCCACGATGCCGCCGACCGCGCCGATGGCGAAGCCGAGGAAGGTTTCCTCCAGCGTCACATAGATCTGCAGCCAGAGCGGTCCCTGCGAGGTGCCCTCGGTGATCCAGGACCAGATCTGTTCCCAGATGCCCGACGGGCTGGAGAAGAAGAACGGGTCGATGATGTTGTAGTCGGCGCAGAGTTCCCAAAGGCCGAGGAAGACGACAAGGATCGCGAGGCGCAGGCTGATGACAAGAGCATGGCGCTTGCGCAGCCGTGCCCTCGCCTGCGCTTCCGCGGCGACGATCGAGGTGGCGCGGGCGGCGGCCTGATCGGTTGGAGAGATGGCGGTCATGGCAAGTCTCCTTTCAATGGCTCGCTTGCAAGCCACGGCTTTGGCCGAGCTGCACTTCCTCACGCAGATCGTTCCAGATCACCTTAGCAATCTCGATGAATTTCGGGTCGTAGCGAATGTCGGACATGACGCGCGGGCGCGGCAGGTCGATGCGGTAGACGCTCTTCACCGTGCCCGGGCCGGCGGTGAGCACATAGACCTTGTCAGCCAGCGCCACCGCTTCCTCAAGGTCGTGCGTGACGAAGACGACGGATGATTTCAACCCCGACCAGAGGCCCAGCAATTCGTCCTGCATTGCCGTGCGGGTCTGCATGTCGAGCGCGCTGAAGGGCTCGTCCATCAGCAGGATCTTGGGCTGGTTGATGAAGGTCTGGGCAAGCGCCGCGCGCTTGCGCATGCCGCCCGAAAGCTGGTGCGGATAGTGCTTCTCGAACCGCGAAAGGCCGACCCGGCCGATCCAGTCGCGCGCCTTCTCATAGGCTTCTTTCTTCGGCGTGCCGCGGAAGAGCGGACCAGCGGCGACGTTGTCGATGACGCTGCGCCACGGAAACAGCGCGTCGGCCTGGAAGACGAAGCCGATGTCGCGGCTGATGTCGGTGACCGGATTGCCCATGACACGGACATTGCCGGTGGTCGGACGCAACAGGCCGGTGACGAGGTTGAGCGTCGTCGACTTGCCGCAGCCGGTCGGGCCGACGACGCAGGCGAACTCGCCGCGCGCCACCGTCATGGTGAAATCGCGGATTGCTGTCATCATGTGGCCGTCCGGCGTGACGAAGCGCAGCGTCACATCGTCTATGGCTATCGCGGCGTCGGCCGGCGGCGCGGCGGGAGACAGTTTCTCCGCCGCCATGGTCTGCGATTGCATGGCACACTCCTGTTGTGGTGGTGCGGGGATGGCGCGATCCGGGCCCGCGGGCCTGCTCGCCGGCATCCGGAACACGGCCGCCGAATTGATTCAGGCGGCCGACGCAAGCTCTTGCTTTTCGAGGGCGGGCGGGTCCGTCCGCCCTCGCCTGCCGGCGCTTACTTCGCCGCGTCGACGAACTCTGTCGTGTAGGTCTTCGATAGGTCGATCTGCTTGCCCTGCAGGCTCTTCGAGAAGGTCGACAGAACCTTCAGCACGGTCTGCGGTCCATCTGCCGGCATGCGGCCATCCGGCGTGAACATCGCCTTGCCACCTGCCAGACCCTGAACATAAAGGTCCTTGCTGCCGGCGTAATAGTCCTTCGGCATCTTGTCGGCGATCTCCTCGGCCGAATGGCCGGCGATGAACTTCATCGTCTTGACGAAGGCGTTGGCGAGCTTCTGCGCCTCGTCCTTGTGAGCCTCGAGCCAGCTCGACTGGACGTAGAAGGAGGCAGCCGGGTAGTCGCCGCCGAGCGCCGCCTTGGTCTTTTCGGGCGTGCGCATGTCGACCAGGACCTTCGCCTCGCCGGTCTGGAGCAGCTTAGCGATGGTCGGCTCGGTGGTCATGCCGGCCTGGATCTGGTCCTGCTTGACGGCGGCGATGAAAGTATTGCCGGCGCCGACGGGAAGCAGCGTGTAGTCGCCCGGCTTCAGGCCGCTGCGAACCGCGAGATACTGGGTCAGGAAATCAGTCGAAGAGCCGAGGCCGGTGACGCCCAGCGTCGCGCCCTTGAAATCGGCCGGCGACTTGATCTCGGGATGCTTGGCCGAGACCAGTTCGACCTCGCCCGGCGCCTGGCTGAACTGCACGATCGACTGGATGTATTTGCCCTTCGACTGCAGGTCGACGGTGTGATCGTAGAAGCCGACGACGCCTTGCACGGCGCCGGCCAGCAACTCATTCTCGGCCTCGACGCCCGCGCGGGAGTTCACCAACTCCACGTCCAGCCCCTCATCCTTGAAGTAGCCGAGTTGCTGGGTGAGCACGGCCGGCAGATAGATCTGCTTTTCCATGCCGCCGACGATGATGGTGATCTTATCGGCTGCCGATGCCGTCGATGCGCCAGCGCCAACCATGGCAAGCGTCAGCGCCACTGAACGCAGGGCGCGTTTAGAGATGAAACGGGTCACTAGTCTTCCTCCACTGGGCGGCGCGCCGCGCCGCATTCCTCCTGCCGGCCGCTCCCAGGCCGTTCATGTGGCGACCGCCACAAAACTGTCATGGCATGGCCAAGCTTTCAGCTGGCTTTCAGCCGTATTAGCAGCCATGGAATGGAGTCCGGTGGGGTTTCCGGTCACGAGGCAGTGAAGCCCAGCACATTGCGCATGTCGTATTCGCCGGGCGGCCGTCCAGCGACCCAGAGCGCAGCCGCGATGGCGCCTCGCGCGAACATCGAGCGGTCGCCGGCGGCATGCGAAAGCGTGAGCGTCTCGCCATCAGTGAGGAACCTCACGCTGTGCTCGCCGACGATACTGCCGCCGCGCAGCACGGCAAAGCCGATCTCGCCTATTGGGCGCGAAGCAACCAGGCCATCGCGGGCGCGTCTCGCCACATCGTCCAACACGACGCCACGTCCTCGCGCGGCCGCCCCGCCGAGCATCAGCGCCGTCCCGGACGGCGCATCGACCTTCATGCGATGATGCGCTTCAAAAATTTCGATGTCGCAGTCGTCGGCGGCAAGCGCCCGCGCCGCCTGCTCGGCGAGGCCGGTCAGCATGTTGAGCCCGAGCGAATAGCTGCCGGAGCGGACGATGGCGACCTTCTTCGCGGCGTCGGCAATCGCCGCCAGTTCCGAGGCGCTGAAACCGGTCGAGCCAATGACCAGCGCCGGACCGCCTCGCGCCGCGCAGGCCTTGGCCAGTTCGGCGGAAGCTGTGGGCGTGGTGAAGTCGACGACCACATCGGCAACCGCCAGCGCCTCGTCGCGTTCGACCAGCCCCTCGCCCATGCTGCCCGGCCGATGGAAGCGCGCGACGAGCTGCAGCCGCGGATCGGCCGCGACGGTTTGCGCCATCTGCCGGCCCATCCGGCCGAGCGCGCCGGCGATGGCTATCCTGAGCGGCTGCGGCATGGCGATCCTGTCGAAAACTGAATCGGAACAATCCTCTAGCACGCCGCCTTGGCAAATTGATTCAAATCGCGCCGTTGGTCTTCAGCATCATGCCGGCGATCTCCTTCACCAGCTTGGCGGCGACCAACGCCGTCACGTTGGAAAGGTCCTGGCGCGGATTGTATTCGACGACGTCGGCGGCGACTATTCGTTGGTCTATTGCCTGGATCAGGCCGATCACCTGGCGGGTAGTGAAGCCGCCCGGCTCGCGATGGGAAATGCCGGGAGCGAAGGCCGGATCGAGAGCGTCGATGTCCATTGAGATGTAGACAGGCGTCTTGAGGTCGAGCTGCAAACCTTCCTTGAAATGCCGCATCTCCACCACCTCGACGCCGAAGCGCTTGAACTGGTCGCGATGGTGATCGTTGACGGTGCGCAGGCCGATCTGGATCAGCCGGTCGGCCAGCTTCTCCTCCATGATGCGGGCAAAGGGCGAGGTGTGCGAACGCGGATTGTCGTCATAGGCATGATAGATGTCCGGATGCGCGTCGATATGAACGATCGTCAGGCTCTGATGGCGGCGGCGAACGCCACGCAGCATGGGCCAGGAGATCGCATGATCGCCGCCGAGCGAGATCAACGGGTGACCGGCGTCGAGCGCGCGGTCGACCTCGTTCTCGATCCGCTCCCACGCATCGCCACCTTGCCTGAAATCGATATCGCCATGATCGACGAAGCGGTCCGTCAGATCGAAGCCTGTTTCCGACCATGACGTGTAGGCATCGCTGTGAAGCTCGCGCCGGATCAGCGACGGCGCCTCGGCCGGCCCGCGCAGATAGGACGAATTCTCGTCGTGCGGAACGCCCAGAAGCGAGACCTTGGCCATGACATCCTCCCTCGTTGCCGAGACAAAGGGCCTCTATAGACGCCGGAGCTGGCAGGCGCGACGAGAGGCGCTTGGGCCAGATGGGAAGCTAGAGCATGACCCGAAAAGTGGGAACCGGTTTTCGGAGAAGATCATGCTCCACAAGGAGTTAGATCAGGATGGCAATTCAACGAAACGCCATCCTGATCTATCGCCGAACTCTTCAGCTTTCCGCAGCCACACCTTGTTGTCGTGGACGGCGGCGCCGCCATAGGGCGCCGGAGCATCGGCGCCGGTCAGCACGTTGATGCCTTCGCCGCGCTCATGCGCACTGTTCGGCCAGATGCCTTCGGCGATCACCACGCCGCGCTTCACGCCGTCGAAGAATTTTGCGTGCAGCACCACGTCGCCGCGCCGGTTGCCGACCTCGACGCGGCCGCCATTCTCGATGCCGAGCACCGCGGCGTCTTCGGGATGGAGCAATAATTCGGGCCGGCCTTCCCTGGCCTTCGACACCGGGGTCTCGGCAAAAGTCGAGTTCAAAAAATTGCGCGCCGGCGAAGTCGCCAGCCGGAACGGATGCTCCTCGTCCGCGACCTCGATCAGCTCGACATGATCGGGGAATTCCGGCAGCCGTCCCACCGGGCCGAACAGACCCATGCTTTTCGGCGGCCGGTTGGGCGCCGACTGCCCGGTCCAGTTGGGCCGGAAGTGGAATTTCTTGTCGGCATGGCCGAAGCCGTTGATGAAATGCGCGTCGTCGAAGCCGGGCTGCAGGTCGACCCACTTCTCAGCCGTCAGGCTGTCGAAGCTGCCGAGCCCGCGCTTGCCGAGGATGATGTCGATATGCTCGCGCTCGGTCAGGCCAAAGCCGGGCCTGTCGCCGACGCCGAGCCGCTTGGCGAGCTCCTCATTGACATAGTGGTTGGTTCGCGGCCCTTCCGGCGGCTCGATCAGCTTGGGGCCGAGGGTGATGTGCTGGTTGCCGCCACCCTTGTAGATGTCGTCATGCTCCAGGAACATCGTCGCCGGCAGCACGACGTCGGCGAGCTTGGCCGTGTCGGTCATGAACTGCTCATGCACGCAGGTGAACAGATCCTCGCGCAGAAAACCCTTTCTCACCAGCCGCTGCTCCGGCGCGACATTGGCCGGATTGGTGTTCTGGATCAGCATCGCCGTCACTGGCGGGCCGCCAAAGAGGGCATCGGCGGCACCGGTCAGCACCGGGCCGATGCGCGAATGGTCGAGATAGCGCACCTTCGGGTCGCGCATCGCGGTGCCTTCCAGCACGTCCTGGTTCAGCTGGAAGATGCCGGAGTTGGAGTGGAAGGCGCCGCCGCCCTCATACTGCCAGGCGCCGGTGACGGCGGCGATGCAGGAGACGGCATGCATGTTGACGGCGCCGTTGCGCTGGCGTGCGAAGCCGTAGCCAAGCCGGAAATAGGTCTTCTTGGTTGTGCCGACGAGCCGGGCGAACGCCTCGATCTCGACGACGGATAGCCCGGTAATGGCGGCCGCCCATTCGGGCGTGCGGGCGCGCAGATGCTCTTCCAGCCCGCGCGGATCGTCAGTGTATTTCCCGAGATAGACGTGGTCGGCCAGCCCGTCGCGGAACAGCACATGCATGACCGCGCAGGCGAGCGCGCCGTCGGTGCCGGGCTTCAGCACCAGGCCGAGATCGGCCTGCTTCATCGTGGCGTTGTCGTAGATGTCGATGACGACGATCTTGGCCCCACGCTCCTTGCGCGCCCTGGTCGCATGGGTCATCACGTTGACTTGGGTGACCACGGCGTTGGTGCCCCAGATCACCACGCAGTCGGATTTCGCCATCTCGCGCGGATCGGGCCCGCGCAGCGCGCCCGCTCCCATCATCCAGCCGGTCCAGGCGAGATTGGTGCAGATCGAGCCGAAAAAGCCGGAGTATTTCTTGGCGTGGCGCAGCCGCTGGATGCCGTCGCGCTGCACAAGCCCCATCGTGCCGGCGTAGAAATAAGGCCAGACGGTTTCCGAGCCGCATTTCGCTTCGGCCGCGATGAATTTTTCCGCGACGAGATCGAGCGTGGCCTCCCAGCTCGCTTCCTTCCAGGCGCCCTCGCCCTTGGCGCCGGCGCGCACCAGCGGCTTCAGCAGCCGGTCGGGATGGTGGACGCGGTCGGCATAGCGAGCGACCTTGGCGCAGACGACACCCGCCGTGTAGCTGTTCGCCTTGGCGCCGTGGACGCGGCCGATGCGGTTGTCATCGAGCAGTTCGACTTCGAGGGCGCAGGTGGAGGGGCAATCATGCGGGCAGGCCGAATGGCCGATCCGGAGCTTGGCGTGCTGGTTCATGCGGGGTGTGTAGCGGGTTTTAGGGACGAGGTGTAGGGCCAGATGGGCTCCCCCTTCTCCCCTTGCGGGAGAAGGTGGATCGGCGCGTAGCGCCGAGACGGAAGGGGTGTTCCAGCGGAGTGAGGCGTCGGCTTTCCTTGGAGCACCCCTCATCCGGCCGCTTCGCGGCCACCTTCTCCCACAAGGGGAGAAGGGAAATCGCGCTACTCCGCGATCCCTTCCTCATACTCCGCCGACATCGTCAGCCACTTGTCCTCGTTTTGCGCCAGCGTCTGCGCCAGTTGCGAGCGCTCCTTGGCCAGCTGCGTCGCGGTCGAGGGGTCCTTTTCGTAGACCGCCGGATTGGCAAGCTCGTCCTCGATCAGGTCGATGCGCTTGCGGATGCGGTCCATCAGCGCCTCGGTGGCGCGGATCTCCTTGGCCAAAGGCTCCAGCGCCGCGCGGCGCTGGGCCGCCTCGCGGCGGCGATCGGCCTTGGACGCCTTGTCGGCCTCCTTCTGCTCGCGGCGGTTGGCGGAAACGCCTGTGACCAGCGTCTTATAATCCTCCAGGTCGCCGTCATAGGGATTGACCGCGCCGTCCTTGACCAGCCACAGCCGGTCGGCCGTCGCCTCGAGCAGATGCCGATCGTGCGAGATCAGGATCACGGCGCCCGGAAAGTCGTTCAGCGCATGGATCAGCGATTCACGGCTGTCGATGTCGAGGTGATTGGTGGGCTCGTCGAGGATGAACAGGTTCGGCCCCTCGAAGGCCGACAATCCCATCAACAGCCGCGCCTTCTCGCCGCCGGACAGATCCTTGGCGGCGGTGTTCATCTTCTCGGTGGTAAGCCCAAACTGGGCGACGCGGCCGCGCACCTTCGATTCCGGCGCCTCCGGCATCAGCCTGCGAACATGTTCGTAGGCGTTTTCCTCAGGCCTGAGATCGTCGAGCTGGTGCTGGGCAAAGATCGCCACCTTCAGTCCAGGCGCCACCGTCATCGTGCCGGCCTCCTGCTTCAGCCGGCCGGACAGAAGCTTGGCGAAGGTCGACTTGCCGTTGCCGTTGGCGCCGAGCAGCGCGATGCGGTCATCGGCATCGATGCGTAAGGTCATCTTCTTCAGGATCGGCTCACCGGGCGTATAACCGACACTGACGTTGTTGAGCGCAACGATCGGCGATGCCACCGTCTTGACCGGCTCCGGAAACGAGAATGGCCGCACCGTGTCGTTCACGATCGCAGCGATCGGCTTCATCTTTTCCAGCGCCTTGATGCGCGACTGCGCCTGCCTGGCCTTGGAGGCCTTGGCGCGAAAACGCTCGACGAAGGATTCCATATGCTTGCGGGCGGCTTCCTGCTTGATGCGGCCCTTTTCCTGCTGTTCCTTTTGCTCGGTGTACTGGCGCTCGAACTGGTCGTAGCCGCCGCGCCAGAAGGTCAGCTTCTTCTGGTCGAGGTGGACGATGGAGTTGACGGCGCGATTGAGCAGGTCACGGTCGTGGGAGATCAGCAGAACCGTGTGCGGATATTTCGAGACGTAATTCTCCAGCCAAAGCGTGCCTTCGAGGTCGAGATAGTTAGTCGGCTCGTCGAGCAGCAGAAGGTCAGGCTCGGCAAACAGCACGGCGGCCAAAGCCACGCGCATGCGCCAGCCGCCCGAGAAGGAGGAAGCCGGGCGGCGCTGCGCCGCGTCGTCGAAGCCGAGGCCGGCAAGGATGGTGGCGGCACGGGACTCAGCCGAGTGGGCGTCGATGTCTGCCAGCCGCATGTGGATGTCGGCAATGCGGTGCGCGTCGGTCGCCGTCTTTTCCTCTTCGAGCAGCGCGGTGCGCTCGATATCGGCCTTGAGCACGATGTCGATCAGCGGCTCCTCGGTGCCGGGCGCCTCCTGCGCCACCTGGCCGATGCGGGTGCTTTTCGGCAGGCTGATCGAGCCGGTCTCCGAAGGGAAATCGCCGGTGACCGCCTTGAACAGCGTGGTCTTGCCGGTGCCGTTGCGGCCGACAAGGCCGGCCTTGGTGCCGGCCGGCAAGGTCAATGAAGCATGATCGAGAAGCAGCCGCCCCGCCATGCGCAGCGTAAGGTCGTTGATGATAAGCATGGCCGGCTTTTGCACGGGAGATCGGCGCTTCGCAAGAGCCAGGGCCCGGATGAGACCCGCCGCTCGCTGTCTTTGGCCGTTCAGCAAAATACGCGAAGGACTGGAACCAGTTGCCGGCCGAAGCGTTTGGACGCCCGTGATCCGCTATCTCGCCCTGGCCTTCATCTTCTTCCAGGTCGCCACGACGACCGCGCTGGCGACGCAGGTGGTTCTGTTCGAAGACGAGACCGCTCACATTGCTCTCGCCGCTGAGCCCGCGAGCGGGCCGCAGGGCCAACCAACCTCGCCCCAAGCGGCCAAGATTGCGAACCGGCTAGAGGCGCGGGAGCCGGAACACCTGTTGATACAAATCGATTCCGGAAAAGCATCCTAGGCTTCGCCTATGATTGACGAAGAGGCTGGCGCACACGCCCCTCTATCCTGGCGGAATGTCTCCCCTAGGAAAGATTGTCCGTTCCTCCGCTTTCGCCCGGTCACACTTTGCTTGCCACGTCACAGGTTTGGCGTTGATCGCCGCTGTTATCTCAACCTATGCTGGCGCGAGCGGCGGGTTCGGCTCTAGCAGAGGACAGATCAGATGTCAGCCAAGACCTCGCTCCTTTCGGCCTCGCTGGCGGTCGCGATTTTCGCAGTCGTCGCCGGGCTGACCATGCTTCCCACCAGCCCCGCGGCCCGTGCGGCAACCATCGACTGCGCGGCAGCGAAGACGCAGGCCGACCTTGCGACCTGCACGGCCGCGAATGCCGCTTCGGCGGACGCGGGGCTCAATGCAGTTTATAAGGGGCTGGCGGGACGTCTGGCCCCCGCCGACCTGAAGCGCCTGCGCGACGCGCAGCGCGCCTGGATCGCATTCCGCGACAAGGAATGCGCCTTCCGCACCCAGCCCTATGCCGGTGGCTCGGTTTATGCGACCCTCGTCGAGACCTGCAAGCAGGACTTGACCAAGGCGCGGCTGGCGCAGTTGCAGCACCAGTTGCAATGTCCCGAAGGCGACCTCTCCTGCGTGCCGCAAAGCGGCGCCGCGCCTGCGACGGCTGGCGCCGCGCCCGCGACGGCTGGCACCGCGCCTGCGAAACCCACCCCTGTACAGGCAAGCCGGAACGACACGCGGCCATGCGTGCAATCCGCGGGAAAGGCGAAGTCGGACCAGTATGTCTCGCAATGCGTCCAGGTGTCGCCGGCGACCAATCCGCCCTGCAACGGGCAGAACGCGTGCGGCATGATGATCGACGAGATCAAGCGCGGCTGCGCCATGATCGGCAATGACCACCCGCCCGCCTTTTGTTCCGCCTACAAGAACTAAGCCGCACCCGACGTCGCTCCTGCCTGCCATGGCGATCAACATTCCCGGAGAAAGATCAACCCGTCGCAAGAAGACAACCGCAAGTTTGCCTCGTGCTCAATATTGATGCAGCAAGAGACGATACCACCAAAAAAGGCAGCAAAATCTTCTGACCCAAGCATGATGCTTATCAAAAATTGATTTCAGTTTTTATCGCAAACCTGCGACCTTGCCGATGCGCCGTGAGTCGTGAGTTGGCGCCAACGATAACTTGGTCCAAGAAAACTTGGCTCTGGCATTAGGAGCTCACGATGGGCGCGGCGATCAACGATCCACGCACGTTGCGATATGTCGCGGAAATCACGCGCAAGCTGGCGAAAATGCTCTCGCGCACGCGCTACAACATGCTCGTCTATCTTCTTGAGATGACGGCGGTCGAGGCGGAAAGCCTGGCCAACGAGCAGGACCCCAAGCGGGTCCGGCCGGCGGATCCGCCTCAGGTCCGCGGCTGAGCGCCTGCCGTAAGGCGGTCCAGAGCGTTTTACCGTTTCAAGGAAACGGTAAAACGCTCTATCTCCTTGTTTTGACGCAATTCCGGGCGGAAAGGCTACGGCGAAGTCGCCGAGCCTAACTGCTCACACTTTTCCTGGAATTGCTCAAGGACGGCGAGACATTCCAGCCTGTGCGCCTCGATTGCCGGCGGAGCGTCGCATTCGACGATGGCGCGCTCGAACCGGTCGAGCGCGTCCAGCGCCGCAAGCAGGTCGCCGGACGGCCTGCCCAGCGAAAACAGGATGCGCCGCGCCTTGACGCCATCAGCCGCATCCACTGAGCACTGCGCGGCGATCTCGCGGCGCAACGCGTCAAGTTCGGCCAGACGGTCGCGCCATAGCCATGGCGCGACATCATCCGTTGCGGGCAACATGCCTCAGGCCTTGGCCTTACGCTTGCCCTTGCTCCTGGCCGCGTCGCCGCCGGCCGGCTTGCGGCCGAGGCCGGAGGATTTGGCCAACGCCGAGCGGGTGGCCGAGTAGCTCGGCGCCACCATCGGATAGTCGGCGGGCAGGCCCCATTTCGCACGGTATTCGTCCGGCGTCAGGTTATGATCGGTCGCGAGGTGACGCTTCAACGACTTGAACTTCTTTCCGTCCTCCAGGCACACGATGTGGTCGGGGAAAACCGAGCGCTTCGGGTTGACCGCGGGCGTCTGCGCCACCGCCTCCTTGACAACGCTGCCGGTGGCGAGCCTGCGCACCGACGCGCTGACGCTGGCGATCAGATCGGGCAGGCCGGAGGCAGGGAGCGGATTGTTGCCGACATAGGCCGAGACAATGTCGGCGGTCAGTTCGATTGCAGTCTTGTCGTCGATGTTGGACAATTTTTTCACCTTCTGCTGGCCCTCAAATCGCCAGCTCTTTTTTTAAGACTTTCGTCGGTGTATCGAATTGGACCTGTCCCCCAACGGACCGTCCAGAGTCAGTAAAGCTACCAGACTCAATACCGGGCGATGTTTCTACATGGACTGGAAACGCGCAAGTTAGGAATTCTAATAGCTATAGCGAACGCTTTATAGCACCGGCTGCCCGCCTGGATGCGTAAAAAGGGCTATAGCACTTCAACCTACGGTAGGAGTTGCTGAAAAATCGAAGTTCAGGCCAAGTTCCAGTACGGCAACGGCAACCCGCCCGCCGGATGCTCGACGATGCGCGATTCGGCCACTCCATGGCAAATCGCTCATCCGGCGGCGACACCACGCCTGAGCTCGGCAGGCGGCCTCTCCGCGAGGATCTCCAGCACGCGCTTCCAGCGCGCGCAGCGGCCAAAGTCCTTCTGCTCGATGGCCTTTTCGGCCTTCATGGCCGCATAGAGCGGCGCCTCCGCGCCAAACTCCCTGACCAGCCAGTGCGCCTCCTGCCTGGCGCGGCGTTCGTCCTCGTCAACGGCCATTTTGGACATTGTGCCTGCTCTCCGTACCTTCGATGCCGACAGCAAGGCAGCTGCCAATGACGAGGACGGCGCCGGCAACCGCCGTCATCGACAGGCTTTCGCCCGAGAGCGTCAGCAGAAACGTGGAAGCGATCGGCGTCAGATAGGCGACGACCGCTATCCTGCCGCCATGGTCGAGCTTTGCCGCGCGCGACCAGAAATAATAGCCGAGCCCCATCGGGCCGGCGCCGAGATAGAGGCCGAGCAGAAGATGCGCGCCACTCGGGCGCACGACGCCATCATGCAGGCTCCAGGCAAAGGTGAGCGCGACACCGATCAGCGCCGAAGGCAGGAGCAGCCGCTCGGGCGACACCGCGAGACGGCCGACAGCGAGCGAGTAGAAGGCCATGCAGAGCGCGGAGCCGAAAGCGGCGAGATAGCCGACGAGGCTGCCGCCTTCGAACCATGCCCTGTTGGACCAAAAATGCGCGCGCCCCCCGGAGATCACCAGCGCCACGCCGACGAAACCAAGCGCCGCCGCCAGCCCGAGCAACAGCGGACGGCGCGGCCTGCCAAGCAGGATGACCGCCGCGGCGGTCATCAGCGGCCAAGTATAGGCGACAAGGTTCGCCTCGATGACCGGCGCCGAGGCGAAGCCGATATATTGCAGGACCATGGTGCCAACCAGGCCGACGAAGCCAACGAGATAGGCGAGCGCGGCATTTCCCTTCTCCCCTTGTGGGAGAAGGTGGCCTCGCGTAGCGAGGTCGGATGAGGGGTGTTCCAGGGAACGCCGACGTCTCACTTCGCTGGAACACCCCTCATCCGTCTCGGCGCTGCGCGCCGATCCACCTTCCCCCACAAGGGGGGAAGGAGAAGGGCTCGTCAGCCGGATCAGCGCGAAAACCATCGCCGCGCCGCAAAATTGCAGGAACTGCACCTGCGACACCGGATAGACGGCAAGCAAAGTCTTGCCGACCAGGGCGTTGGTCGCCCACAGCGCCACGGCGCCGAGGGCGAAGGCAAGCGCCGCGCCGAGGGCGCCGGAACGGCTTTGGCTTTCCGGCCCGACCGGCCCGAGGCTCAGCGACACTGAAGGCGGCTGACACTCGACCGGATCGTCGGTCATTACCAAGACTCCCTCGCCCCGCCGGAAACCGCCTCGGGCTGCGGCACGGGATGTTCCTCGGCATGGCGGCGGTAGGCGGGCAGTTGGTTGGTCCAGACATCCTCGGCCAGCTCGTTCACCCAGGCACGGTCATGGTCGTTGTCGGCGGCGAGGTAGAACATGCGGTTGTCGTCGACATAGGGTTTGGCGGCCGAGCGCTGGTTGAGCACCAGCGTGACGCGCTCGCCGAGCTGGATCGGCGCGGTGCGGTGGAGCACGCCGAGGAACTGGCCGAGCGTGGCGTAGTTCATCTTGTGGTCGATGCGCATGATCTTGTTGCGCGGCAGCTCGCGGCCGGATTCGAGAATCGAGCGGCCGGTCTCGGAATCGTCGCAGTAGATTTCCAGATGACCGCCGATGAGAGGATCGCTGATCGACAGCGGAATGAGCTCCGTCACCGGAACACCGTCGCAATGCCATTCGACCGCGCCATCCCTTGGGTTCATGAAGGTGACGGTCGAGCCGACGATCGACAGCGGATAGGGCTCGAGCCTGGTTCCCATCATGTCGGACAGTCTTTCCAGGCGCAGCTTGTCGTGCAAGAGCTCCTTGATCTCCGGAATATAGCGGTCGGCACCAGTGATGAAGGTGAGGTCGAGGTGCTTGTGCACGGCATGGCTGGCCTTCAGCTTCAGGGCGGCTTCCTCGATGGCGGCTAGCAGAGCGGGGTCGTAACCGTGACGATACTGGGCGACGCCGAAGCCCGACACTTTCCAGGAGGTCTCATGACCAATGATCGCCTCGCGGCTCATTGCGCAGCGCAGTTCGGGAATTGTATGGGCGTTCATTCTACTTTCTCCAAGATGGGGGCAACACTTGGTTAGCAGTCATTTAAACGTTTACCCCTGTAAATTTAGGAATGCTGATGGTAGCGTAAGCGCAGCTTAAGGTCGAAACCCCGTGCGACTGCTCAGTCAGGTCAATCTCAATTCGCTGAAAATCGTGGAGAGCGCCGCGAGGCACAGGAATTTCACGCGCGCCGGCGAAGAGCAGTTCATCACCGCTTCCGCCGTCAGCCAGCGCGTCAAGAGCCTGGAGGATCAGCTTCGCTTCAAGATCTTCGAGCGCGGCGGCAATGCCGTGTCGCTGACGCCGGAGGGCGAGACCTATGTAGCGCGCGTGCGCGAGGCGCTGGAGCGGATCGTGGCGGCCAGCATGGAGGCTACCGGCCAGTCGCAGGCGCATGTGCTGCGGATCTGCGTGCTGCCGACCTTTGCCGCGCGCTGGCTGTTTCCCAGGCTGACGGCCTTCCAGCGGCAATATCCCGACATCGAGATGCGGGTGGCGACCTCCTACGCCACGCATGAATTCTCGACCTCGGAATACGATCTCGAAATCCGATATGGCGACGGCAATTTCCCCGGCCTCGCCTCGGAGCTGCTGTTCAAGGAAGACCTGACGCCGGTCTGCAGCCGCACGCTCTTCCACGAAGTGCTGGGCGACAAGCCGCTGTCGAAGGTGACGCCGGAAGACCTGCGCTACTTCACACTGCTGCACTCCGAAACCTGCACGCAAAACTGGCAGTCGTGGCTGGGCTTTGCCGGCGCGAGCTTCGTGCTTGGCGAAACCAGGAGCGTTTATTTCGACAGCTGCATGATGTCCTACGAGGCGGCCAATGCCGGCATGGGCTTTGCCGTCGCCAACCGCGCCTATATGGCAAGCGACATCCACGCCGAACGGCTGGTGGCCCCCTTCGCGGTCCACCACCCCAACACGGCGGGCTGGTATCTCGTCAGCCCGATCAAGGCGCTGGGCGCGCGCAAGGTGCAGTTGTTCAAGCAGTGGATCATGGCCGAAGCGGCGCTGACGCAGCGCCAGCTGGACGTCGAGATCGAGAGCGTGCCAGTGCGGCGCGTGGCGATGGCGTGAAGGTTACGACGCCGAGACGCAAGTCTTCCTAATGGCACTGCACAGGGATCTTGACCGGGTCGGCTCTGTTTGCGTTGGCAGGTGGCATGCGTTGGAGATTGGCCGAAACGCCCATCGCGATCGTCATTCCAGGGCGGAGCAGGAGCGAAGCTCCGTCGCCAAAACGCGACGTCCAAATGCCCGCGAAGGCGGACCTCGGCAGAATTTCAGGATTTTCCGGTGATTTCTTCGGCGCTGCATAGCCGGCTAGCGTGATCGCACCATGACGCGAAGCGGAGACTCAGCTATCTTGTGTTGTGCGCGGGCCTGATTTTCCCGCTTGGCCGGCGCTACCCAGCTTCCTCCCAAGCAGCGCCGGCCTTCTTCGTTTCGGCCCGACGGCCGGCCCTGGCGCTATTGCTTCGGCGGGGTGCCCGGCTGATCGCCGCCGGTGGTCGATTTCGGCACAGGGTTCTTGTCGACCTTAGGGTTCTGGTTGACTTCATCGCCCGGCGCCTTGGTGGGCGGCACGCTGTTGTCGCAGGCGGCGAGCACGAGCCCTGCCGCAAGAGCCAGCAGCACAGGAAGCTTCGTCATGACGACCTCCTCTCGTTCGCTCCTTTGAGGGGCAAACGGGGCGGTGGCGGTTTGGTTGCGTTGACCGGCGGAACCAACCGATCCGAGTCCGGTTGGAATCCCGAGCCAATCGAACGCAACGAGGAAACTGATTATGGTCCGCCTTCTGCTTGCCGGCCTTTTTGCCTACACCGCGTATCGCGTTGCCGTGAGGATCATCGACGAGGTGCCTGGAGACGTCGCGCCGCTGGATATGCCGGGCGACGAGAGGCGCAATTTGCGGCGCCAGTCGGCGGCGATGGGGGTCGAGCCGAAGCGGTAGCGGCTCTTTCGGATGGGAATAGCCCTTCCGGTGAAGCGTGGATGCCTCGCAGCCCTGTCCGGCCGCTTCGCGGCCACCTCTTCCCCCCTCGCGCGGGCCGAGGAAGTTATTGCGAACAAAGCAGAAACGATGCTTGATGGGCGATGAACATCGCCGCTCGTGATTCGTCCTTCGAGGCGCCCGCCTATCTTGGCCGGCTGAACGACGAGCAGCGGCTGGCGGTGATGCATGGCGACGGCAAGGTGGCTGCGCCGCTGCTGGTGATCGCCGGCGCCGGCTCCGGCAAGACCAACACCCTGGCGCATCGCGTCGCCCATCTCATCGTCAAGGGCGCCGATCCGCGCCGCATTCTGTTGATGACCTTCTCGCGCCGCGCGGCGGCCGAGATGGCCAAGCGCGTCGAGCGCATTGCCGGCGAGGTGCTGGGGCGCGACGCGGCAATCATCGCCGACGCGCTGGCCTGGGCCGGCACGTTTCATGGCATCGGCGCGCGACTGCTGCGCGACTATGCCGAGCAGATCGGCCTCGACCCGGCCTTCACCATCCATGACCGCGAGGATTCCGCCGACCTGATGAACCTTGCGCGGCACGAGCTGGGATTCTCCAAGACCGAAAGCCGCTTTCCCACCAAAGGCACCTGCCTGCAGATCTATTCCCGGGCGGTGAATGCGCAGGTGCCGCTCGGTGAGGTGCTGGGCTCCGCCTTCCCATGGTGCGCGGCATGGGCGGACCAGCTGAAGGAGCTGTTCGCGGCCTACGTGGAGGCCAAGCAGACGCAGAACGTTCTCGATTACGACGACCTGCTGCTCTACTGGGCGCAGATGGCGGCCGAGCCGGAGATCGCGGCGCATCTCGGCGGCCGCTTCGATCATGTGCTGGTCGACGAATACCAGGACACCAACCGGCTGCAGGCCTCGATCCTTCTGGCGCTGAAGCCGGACGGCGCCGGGCTGACCGTGGTGGGCGACGACGCGCAGTCGATCTATTCCTTCCGCGCGGCGGAAGTGCGCAACATCCTCGATTTCCCAAAGCAGTTCGCGCAAGCAGCCGCGGTCATCATGCTGGAGCGCAACTACCGCTCGACCGAGACGATCCTGGCCGCCGCCAACACGGTGATCGGCGAGGCCAGCGAGCGCTTCACCAAGAACCTGTGGACCGAGCGCCGGTCGTCGCACAAGCCGCAACTGGTCAGCGTGCGCGACGAGGCCGAGCAGGCCAACTATGTGTGCCAGGCGATTCTGGCCGAGCGCGAGGCCGGCACGGCGCTGAAGGCGCAGGCGGTGCTGTTCCGCACATCGAGCCATAGCGGACCGCTGGAGGTTGAGCTGACGCGCCGCAACATCCCCTTCGTCAAGTTCGGCGGGCTGAAATTCCTCGATGCCGCGCATGTCAAGGACATGCTGGCGATGCTGCGCTTTGCCGAGAACCCGCGCGACCGCGTCGCCGGTTTTCGCGTGCTGCAGCTTATGCCGGGCATCGGCCCGTCCGCCGCCTCGCAGATCGTCGACGCCATGGCGACGTCGCTGGACGAGACGCTGGGCCTCGCCCGGTTCCGGCCGCCGCAGCGCGCCGCCCAGGACTGGCCGGTCTTCCTCGACATCTATGGCGGCTTACGCGCCGGCGCCAAATGGCCGGCCGATCTCGAGCGGATCAGGCTGTGGTACGAGCCGCATCTGGAGCGCATCCATGAGGACGCGATCACGCGCCGGGCCGACCTCCTCCAGCTTGAGCAGATCGCATCGACCTATCCGTCGCGCGAGCGCTTCCTGACCGAGCTCACCCTCGATCCGCCCGACGCCACAAGCGACCAGGCCGGCCCGCCGCATCGCGACGAGGATTATCTCATCCTGTCGACGATCCATTCGGCCAAGGGCCAGGAATGGAAGAACGTCTTCGTGCTCAACACCGTCGACGGCTGCATCCCGGCCGATCTCGGCGTCGGCACCAAGGAGGACATCGAGGAGGAGCGGCGCCTGCTCTATGTGGCGATGACCCGGGCCAAGGACAGCCTGCATCTCGTCGTGCCGCAGCGCTTTTATCCGCACAACCAGGCGGCGCGCGGCGACCGCCACGTCTATGCCTCGCGCACGCGCTTCATCCCGGCCTCGATGCTTTCGGCCTTCGAGCAGTCGTCCTGGGCGAGCGCCGCGCTCAAGGACGACCCGCGCCAGCGGCCGGGCGTCAAGGTCGATCTCGGCGCCCGCATGCGCGGCATGTGGAGATAGGCCGCCTGGCCGTTCCAGCCGACTGCAAGGCGAAGGGTCCGATTTGCCTCCGCGTTCAGCGGGGGCACGCCATCCTTGAGAAAACAGCGGCATGCGTGGAACCTCCCGCCGCAAGCCGCGTTGTGTGGCGTCCTTCCCCAGCCAGGGAGGCTCGCCGCCTCCGCAGCCAATTGACGAGGTCCAAATGCACGACAGGACGTTCTTCACTCCGGTCGCCCTCAGCGTCGGCGCCGGCCACAAGCGCATGATCGCCTCGCTGTTCGAGATGCATGACTTCCTGACCGAGTTCCCGCCGTCGCGCCGCCGCCTCAGCTATGGCGCCGCGGTGAAGGCCTGCGAGGCCGCGCGGAGTGGAGAAATCCCGGTCGAGGCCGCGCGCGATGCGCTGATCACCTTCGCGGTGACGGCAGGCATCTTGTGGCCTTCGGAGCAGCCGGTCGTCTCGGTCAAGCCGGTGGCGCGCGGCTATGGCGGCTTCGCCGCCTGAATTTTACGACAGAAGACCGCCCTCCCGGAAAGCCCGCCCTCGGTGGCGGGTTTTTCCGTGCCGTCATTCCGGCTTGGCGGCCGCCGGCGAGGCTTCTGCGATCGGCGCGACCGGCTCGGCCGCCGCGACGAAGGGATAGACGAGCTGCTGGTGATAGAGCTGCGGCACCGGCTCATCGGTGCCGTATTTTTCCGGCATATGCTGCGGCATGAACAAGGTGCCGCCGATCAGATCGAGGACGGGCAACTGTCCGGCGAAGTTCTTGTCATAGGCCTGGCGTTCGTTGGCATGATGCCAGTGATGAAACTGCGGCGAGGCAATGAGCCATCTCAGCGGCCCGAACTTGATGCGGGTGTTGGAGTGAATGAACACCGACTGCCAATGATAGATCAGCACGTAGATGAGAACTGCTTCGCCGGAAAAACCCAGGGCGAAGAGCGGCAGGAACGAAGCCGACTTGGTCAGGATCTGGTCCACCGGGTGCACGCGGTGGCCGGCCAGCCAGTCCATCTCCTCGATCGAGTGATGGATGGCGTGAAAACGCCACAGAAACGGCACCGCGTGAAAGGCGCGATGGGCAATGTAGAAGCCTATATCGGCAATGAGCAGGGCCTCGATCGTCTGCAGCCATAAAGGCTGCGACTGGACGGCGGCCGAAAGTGCCTCGGGAACGACACGCGGGACCACCAGCATCGCAGCGCCGATCACCAGCAACAGGCCGAACTTGATGACGATGCCGTTGAAGAGCAGATAGAAGACGTCGTTCAGCCAATGCCGGCGCGCGGCCGATTGCTCGGCATGCAGCGGCAGGAGCTGCTCGAGCGGAATGAAGATGAGGGCGATGACCAGCACCGCCTTGTAGTCGATGAGATCCAACACGGTCGCTCGCGGATCGGCTGAGGCCAGTCTCCGACACTAGCCGCCAAAGAATGAACGGACCGTTGCTGGCATACGCGGCGCTGCGAAATCGCGTGAAAACTTTCCGACGGCTGCGTGAAACACCACACGGACGGTTGCCGTTCACCATGCCAGTTGCGGACGCGCTTTAAGTCTTTGTTTTGATGCATGTCGTTGTCCCGGAACCGTTGCACACTTCCGGGCGACATGCATCGGGAGGGCGGATGTTTCTCGATCGCGAGCGTTTCAAGCCGGCGGCCGAAATGCGGCTTGGCCGGGACAAGTCGTCGATCCGAGTGACGATAACCGATCCGAAGGCCTGCGAACTCGGCGAAGCCGTCTATGCCTGGGTCACCGCCGACGGCAAGGCGGTCAGGATCGGCACCTGCGGCGCCTCGGCGGGCAAGCGCCTGCTTTCCTATCCCGGCTACATCAATCGCAGCCTCACGGGCCGCGGCGGCGCGACGCCCAAATGGGAAGCGCTGAAGTGGCTGAACCTGCTCGCCGAACACGGCATGCTGATGGCGGTGGTGCATCAGCCGGAGCCGATCCCGTCCGCGGCGGGCCTGATCAGGCCCTATCTCGATGTCGAGCGCCAGTTGATCCGCCAGCACAGGCCGCTGCTCAACCGCAGCCACCGTTGACCTCGGATTCAGTGGACCGTGCCGGCGGCATCGCTCGCCGGCCCGCCGCGCGGAATCTCGAAGCTCACCTGGTCGCGGCCATTGGACTTGGCCTTGTAGAGATGGCGGTCGGCGACCTGGAACATGTCATGGTAAGTGGTCGGGCCGCTGAAGGCGGTGCCGCCGATGCTCACGGAAAGCGGCCAGGGCCGCCCGCCGGGCGCAAACTCGGCCTCGCGGATGCGGCGCCTGATGGATTCGGCGACCAGAAAGGAGCGTGCGGCGTCGGCGCCGGGCAGGAAGACCGCGAATTCCTCGCCGCCGATGCGTCCGACAATGTCGGCGCCGTGCAGTTGCCCCTTGATCGTCGCGGCGATCAACCTCAGCGCCTGGTCGCCGCAATCGTGACCGAGGCGGTCGTTGATCGACTTGAAGTGATCGGCATCGACAATCAGAAAGGCGCCGGCGTCGGCGACCGTTTGGCCGCGCGCCCGCTCGAGATAGGCCTCGACCAGCATCGAGAAGGCACCGCGATTGAAGACCGCCGTCAGGCTGTCGGTCGCGGCAATGACGCCGAGTTCCTTCTGCGTGATGGCCAGCTGGCGCATCTTCCACATCAGAAAGAAAAGGAACGAGCCGCCAAGGATCAGCGGCAGGAAAAGGTCCGTGAGTTGCGCCCAAAGCAGCGCCTGTGGCGACAGCGAGGGGAAATTGAAGGAATCGACGAAGAACGCGGCGGCAATGAAAAAGGCGGTGCCGGCGGCGGTGACCACCACGACCCTGCCCCAGCTTGTCGGGGACAAATCGATGCGCATGCCTCTGCTCCCGTTATGTCAGGCCATCATGCCGCGAGGAAGGCAAACGAACCGCTAATATAAGCCTCGTCCCCGAAGTTTGGTTAATTTTCTCGCTCAGCGTCGAACGTGGAACGGCATGCGGTCCGGCTCGATCTCCAGGCAATCATAAAGCCCACCACGGATGCGGCGGGCTTCCCGACTGGCCGGAAGTTCTCGTCAGCAAAAATGGGCGTGGCGCTCCTCGTGGGGCAAAGCGATGGCCGCATAGTATTGCCCGGCTGCAACCGGTCGGTTGTCGAGCGGGAGAACGATATCGGCTTTCAATGCAAGCCCGGCGCCCGCACCGACGACGCGAAGCAACCGGCAGGCCCGCCTCACGGCGGGCTCTGTCTTTTCCTTTAACGGGCGGTCGAGCTGCCCAAACCACCCACGGTGCCACCGGTGCCACCGGCCGACGTATTGCCGGTACCCATGGTGGAGCCGGCGGCCGAGCCGCCGATGCCGGCGTTGAAGCCGCCGGAGCCGCCCACCGTGCCGGTGCCGCCGGCGCCGCCCGTCGCACCAAACGAAGTACCAGTATTGGTGATGATTGTGCCTGTGGCACCACCAATCGAGCCGCTGGTGCCGGCATTCAAGCCGCCAACGCCGCCACCCACAGAGCCGGTACCAACGACGCCACCGGTCGCACCGAACGAGGTGCCGGTAGTTGTACCCGCAGCACCACCAGTCGAGCCGCTGGTGCCGGCATTCAAGCCGCCGGCGCCGCCCACCGTGCCGGTGCCGCCGATGCCGCCCGTCGCACCGAACGAGGTGCCGGTGGTTGTATTCGTGGCATCGCCAATCGAGCCGCTGGTGCCGGCGCTCAAGCCGCCGGCGCCGCCCACCGTGCCAGTGCCACCGATGCCGCCCGTTGCACCGAACGGGGTGCCGGTGGTCGTGCCCATGGCACCGCCAATCGAGCCGCTAGTGCCGGCGTTCAAGCCGCCGCCCACCGTGCCGGTGCCGCCGGCAACGCCGGTCGCACCGAACGAGGTGCCGATGCCGGTGGTCGTGCCCGCGACGCCGCCGATCGAGCCAGTAGTGCCGGCGTCGAAGCCGCCGGTGCCGCCCACGCCGACGCCGCCGATGCTGCTGCCAAAGCCCGTGCCGAAACCGGTTGAGCCGCCCATCGAGGAGCCCGTGCCGGTGCTCGCGCCGCCAGGGCTACCCGCCGCGACGCCGGTGTTGCCAATACCAAAGCCGATATCGAGACCGGCGGCATTCGCCGGCACGGCGAGAATGGCGATGCCGCCGACCAATGTGCCGGCGATTTTTTCTACGATACCATTCATGGCATTCTCCTTCGTTGCCACTTTTTTTCGCACTGCATCTCCGGACTGCCGGGTCCGTGCGCATGCCTGTGCGAGAGGGAATGAAGGGAATACGAACGGGCTCGATCAGGGTTCCATTTTTTTCAAGGAAAAATTCGCTGATATGCGCGTCTTCCTTGATGGTTGAGTTTGATCGACGATCGGCCCGCGGAAAGCCTGGACCATGCAGCGCTCAGGCGTAGGCGCGACCTTCCTCGGAGCGCTGGAACAGCGCCAGGTCGAGCGACACCGAGGGCCGGCCGAGCACCGTGAGCACCATATGCGCCTGGCCGCGATGGTGGGTCTGGTGGTTGAAGAAATGGCCGAGCGCCGGCGAAAGGCGCTGCGAGACGGTGCGCATGTCGACGGTCATGTAGGAGAAACGGCCGGCGAGCGC
>NZ_VFTP01000017.1:0-96614 GCF_006439455.1 Mesorhizobium sp. B2-9-1
CCTCCGCTGGGGTTTCAACACGGCCAGTTTGGCACATTCGATGCCGCAAGGGGCCGTCCACCCATCATTCTAGGGCGAGCAAGGAGCGAA
The DNA here is from genome assembly GCF_006439455.1 of Mesorhizobium sp. B2-9-1. Lineage (NCBI taxonomy): Bacteria > Pseudomonadati > Pseudomonadota > Alphaproteobacteria > Hyphomicrobiales > Phyllobacteriaceae > Mesorhizobium > Mesorhizobium sp. B2-9-1. The sequence continues at coordinate 91 of NZ_VFTP01000017.1, forward strand.
GCGACGCGCGCAGACCCCAGGATGACGATAGAGGGAACGGCGCTCCTTCACGGCCCGCTCTGCCCTTGCCGCCGCCTTCGCCATTTCAGCACCGCCAACAAAAAGGGCCGGCGCATCGCCAGCCCTTCGTTATCTATCACCGATATATCAGGCGTATCCAGCCTTGAGCTAAAACCTCAGCTACCGCCAAATACCATGGCGCCGCAGTCGCCTACCGCTCGTCCTTCAGCCGCCGGCAGAGCTCGTCGAGCTGTTCCAGCGAGCGATAATTGACCTTGAGCGTGCCGCCCTTGCCCTTGTGCTCGATGCTGACGATCATGCCGATCGTGTCGGTCATCAGCTTCTCGAGCGCCAGCGTGTCGGGGTCCTTGTCCGGAGTGCCGGCCGAGGTCTTGGTCTTGGCCGGCGTCGGGCCGGCGGGCATTTGCGCCAGCGCTTCGGCCTGGCGCACCGAAAGCCCTTCCTTGACGATGCGCTTGGCGAGCCCGGCCGGGTCTTCGGCGGTGACCAGCGTTCGGGCGTGGCCGGCCGACAAATCGCCGTCGACCAGCATGTCGTGAATGACGTTGGGCAGCTTCAACAGCCTCAGCGTGTTGGCGACATGGCTGCGGCTCTTGCCGATCACCTGGCCGAGATCGGCCTGCGTGTAGCCATGCTCGTCGATGAGCTGCTGGTAGCCTTGCGCCTCCTCGACCGGATTGAGGTCGGCGCGCTGGACGTTCTCGATGATCGCCAGTTCCAGCGCGGTGCGGTCGTTGACGTCGCGCACGATGATCGGGATCTCGGTCAGGCCGGCGCGCTGCGCCGCCCGCCAGCGCCGCTCGCCGGCGATGATCTCGTAGCGGCCGGGCTGCGAGGGCGAGGGGCGCGCCACGACCGGCTGCACCACGCCGTGCTCGCGGATCGACTGGGCCAGATCGGTTAGCTCGGCATCGCCGAAATGCCGACGCGGATTCTTCGGGTTCGGGCTGACGAACTCGATCGGCACCTTGCCGTCGGCCGGCACCGCCGCGCCGGGCTTTTCGGGCGCCGCCGGACGGTCGATCTCGCCGATCAGCGCCGCGAGGCCACGGCCCAGTCTTTTTCTCGATTGGTCTTCGCTCATGAGTTTGTCCAGATCGTTTCGGAATCGAATCGGCTAATTAACCAAGCCGTGCGATGATGTAGCTCAAGCGGCGCGAAGCTTGCGCTCGCGGCGGATCACCTCGGAGGCGAGCTGCAGATAGGCCTGGCTGCCCGAGCACTTCAGGTCGTAGAGGATCGCCGGCTTGCCGTAGGACGGCGCCTCCGACACGCGGACGTTGCGTGGGATGATCGTCTCATAGACCTTGTCGCCCATATGGGTGCGCACATCCTGCACCACCTGGTTGGCGAGGTTGTTGCGCCCGTCATACATGGTCAGCACGATACCCTGGATGGTGAGGTCCGGATTGATGGTGTTGCGCACCTGCTCGACGGTCTCCAGCAACTGGCTGAGACCCTCCAGCGCGAAGAACTCGCATTGCAGCGGCACGAGAACGGAATCGGCCGCCGCCATTGAATTCAAAGTCAAAAGATTGAGCGAGGGTGGACAGTCGATCAGCACGTAGCCGAACGGGGCCGAACGCTCGGAGGCGGCGCGCAGCGCATTGCGCAACTTGAGTACACGGTCGGGCGCCGAGGCGATTTCCATCTCGATGCCGAGAAGGTCCAGCGTCGAGGGTATGATGGAGAGGCCAGGCACGGCCGTCGGCACTGCCGCCCGCTCCAGCTCGAGCTCGCCGGTCAGCACGTCATAGGACGAGACCGTGCGATCCTTGCGGTCGATGCCGAGGCCGGTGCTGGCATTGCCCTGCGGGTCGAGGTCGACGATCAGCACGCGCTCGCCGATCGCGGCCAGAGCCGTGGCCAGGTTGATGGCCGTCGTCGTCTTGCCGACCCCGCCTTTCTGGTTGGCGACAGTGATGATACGCGGTCCGGTTTTCATGGATTTATGCCAGTAATTCATTGCTGTTTCGCTGGGCGCAAGTCGGTGATGTCGAGGATGACGCCTTCGGCGTCGGTCATGCTCGAATGTTCTACCAGATCGAAGCCCCAGCGGTGAGTGCTTTCTTCCACCTCGGCGCGGTAATCCCGGCCTTTGTGAAAGAGCGCGCGTGCGCGCTTGGTCAACCAGGTCGCCGAGAGGTCGAGCAGGTCCGGAAGCGCCGCCAGCGCCCTGGCCGTGACGATTTCCGGTGTGGAAACAAGCGCATAGCTATCATCGATGCGCCTGGCCACGACGCGCGCCGGCAAACCGAACTGGCCGATGACGGATTGCAGGAACGACGCCTTTTTGCGGTTGCTTTCGACCAGGGCGATCGATGCGCCGGGGCGCTCCGCCAACAGGAAAGCCAGCACCAGGCCGGGAAAACCGCCGCCCGAGCCGAGATCGACCCAGCGTGTCGCGGTAGGCGCGATTCGCGCAAGCTGGGCGCTGTCCAGGATATGGCGGCGCCAGACATCGTCCAGCGTCGACGGCGCCGCCAGATTGATGCTGCGGTTCCATTTCAGGAACAGCTGTTCGAAGGCCTGCAGCCGCTCGAATGTTTCACGTGAAACCGGACCCGCCGCCTTTTGCAGGTCGGCCCAGGCATCCGCGCTCACGCCACGTCCCTTCGCGCCGCGAACTCGGCGTTGCGGACATGCGCGACAATGATGGCAAGCGCGGCGGGCGTCATGCCTTCCATGCGCTGCGCATCGGCGATCGAACGCGGCTGGCGCGCCTTCATCTTCTGCTTCAGCTCGTTTGAAAGTCCCGGAACGTCCGTGAAATCAAGCGCCTCGGGGATGAGCCGCGATTCCTCATGCCTGATTTGCGCGGCGTCGGCCTGCTGGCGATCGAGGTAAACAGAATATTTCGCCTCCGTTTCGAGCCGCTCGGCCGTCTTGGTGTCCAGTTCGGCAAGGCGCGGCTCGACCCTTGTCAGCCAGGCCATGTCGACGCCCGGATGCGCCAAAAGCGCATAGGCCGAGCGGCGCACGCCGTCCTTGTTGATCTCCAGCCCGTGCCGCGCCGCTTCATTCGGCGTAAGCGTCACGGACTTTGCCAGCGCGCGGGCCTTGTCGAGCTTCTGCGCCATCGCGCCAAAACGCTGCAGCCGCTCCGATGACGCGATGCCGAGTTTTTCCGCCAGCGGCGTCAGCCGCTCGTCGGCGTTGTCGGCGCGCAGCGACAACCGGAACTCCGCGCGCGAGGTGAACATGCGATAGGGCTCCGCGATACCCCGGGTGGTCAGGTCATCGATCATCACGCCGATATAGGCCTCGGTGCGACTGAGCACGAACGGCTCATCGCCAGTTGCCGCCCGCGCGGCGTTGATGCCGGCGAGCAGGCCTTGCGCGCCGGCCTCTTCATAACCGGTCGTGCCGTTGATCTGCCCGGCCAGGAACAGGCCGGCGATTCGCTTCGTCTCCAGCGTCGTCTTCAGCTCGCGCGGATCGACATGGTCGTATTCGATGGCGTAGCCGGGCTGCAGCATCGTCGCCTTCTCCAGCCCCGGAATCGTCTTCAGCATGTCGAGCTGCACGTCCTCGGGCAACGAGGTCGAGATGCCGTTCGGATAGACGGTGTCGTCGTCGAGGCCTTCGGGCTCGAGGAATATCTGATGGCCCTCGCGGTCGCCGAACTTGACGATCTTGTCCTCGATCGACGGACAGTAGCGCGGCCCGATGCCTTCGATCGAGCCGGAATACATCGCCGAACGTCCGAGATTGGCGCGGATCAGCTCATGCGTTGCCGGCATGGTGCGTGTGATGCCGCAATGGATCTGCGGATTGGCGATTTTGTCCGTCATCAGCGAGAACGGCACCGGATCCTCGTCGGCCGCTTGGGCCTCCAGCGACGCCCAGTCGATGGCGCGGCCGTCGAGGCGAGGGGGCGTGCCGGTCTTCAGGCGCCCGAGCTTGAAACCCGCACGTGCCATAGTCGCCGACAGGCCGTGGCTTGCCTGCTCGTTCATGCGGCCGGCGACGATCTTCCTTTCGCCGATATGGATCAAACCGCGCAGGAACGTGCCGGTGGTCAGCACGACGGCACCGCAGGCCAAGCGCCGATCGCCCGAGATCAGCACGGCCGCGACGCGGCCGTCTTCGATCTCGAGATCGAGAACCTCGCCCTCGACCACGTCGAGATTGGCCTGCCCGCGGATCGCGGCCTGCATGGCAAGCCGGTAGAGCTTGCGGTCGGCCTGGGTGCGCGGACCGCGCACGGCCGGCCCCTTGCGGCGGTTGAGCAGGCGAAACTGGATGCCGGCGGCGTCGGCGATGCGGCCCATCAGCCCGTCCATGGCGTCGATCTCGCGCACGAGATGCCCCTTGCCGAGACCGCCGATCGCAGGATTGCACGACATGACGCCGATCGTCTCAAAACGCAGCGTCACCAGCGCGGTCCTGGCGCCGGCGCGCGCGGCAGCACTCGCCGCCTCGCACCCGGCATGGCCGCCGCCCACCACCACCACATCATAGTGATTGGTCATTTTCCAAGAATCCGCTTTCAGAGATTGGGTTGACAGATGTCCCTGCTCTGTCCCGCTGTCAAGTCGGACGGTCGCAATAGGCCGACGCAACGCCGTCATCCTCGGGTAAGCCTGGGACAATCGCATATGGGTTAATCGGCGACGGCCAACACAAGACCGTCATCCTCGGGCTTGCCCCGAGGATCCGCCGTCGCACGCGGATACAGCGTGACCAGTTCAGGGGGCCGGTAGATCCTCGGGACAAGCCCGAGGATGACACCAAGACACGCAGGGCAGGACTCGTTTCACGTGAAACATCGATCCGGTACATGATATTAATGTTTCACGTGAGTCACTGCCGCAAAAGGTGGCGCTATGTTTCACGTGAATCATTTGCCAATGCAGAACTGCGAAAAGATGATGTCGAGCAGATCCTCGACATCGACCGCGCCGGTGATCCGGCCGAGCCGGTCCGCCGCCAATCGCAGATCCTCGGCCCGCAATTCCTGGCTGTGTCCGGCCAGCGCCGCTCGCAGGAAGCCCGTCGTCTCCTTCAGCAATTCGACATGGCGCAACCTTGACGGGAGGACTTCGCTCGCGTCGCCGGCTGCCTTGGCGGCGCGTTCTCCGATCTCGTCGAGAAGCGCGCCGAGGCCGGTGCCGTCCCTGGAAGAGATCACCAAATCATAGTCGCCGGTGCCGGCTCTCGCGATATCCGACTTGGTCCCGATCCGCAGCAGCGGAGCGCCGCTCGCGACCTCGCCGACGGGAACCGGATCGACGATGTCCTCCAGCAACAGGATCAGGTCAGTCTTGCCGGCTTTGGCCATGGCGCGCTCGATGCCGATCGATTCGACCTTGCCCGCGGCGTCGCGCAGCCCGGCCGTATCGACAATGCGCACTTTCAGTCCGTTAAGGTCCATGACGACTTCGAGCAGATCGCGCGTCGTGCCGGGTTCGTCGGTGACGATCGCTGCTTCGCGCCTGGCCAGCGCGTTGAACAGGCTGGACTTGCCGGCATTCGGCGCACCCAGGATCACGACTTCGAAACCGTCGCGGATGATCTCCGCGGCCTTGAACCCTTCGACATGCCGTTCGATTTCGACGATCATCGTAGCGACGTCGGACCAAACCGCCTCCGAAACGGAGCCCGGCACGTCCTCTTCGTCGGCGAAATCGATCTCGGCCTCGATCATGGCTCGCGCATGGATCAGTCGGCGGCGCCAGCTCGAATAAAGCTCGCTCTGCGCGCCATCCGCATTGCGCAAGGCAAAGCGGCGCTGCGCCTCCGTCTCGGCATTGACCAGATCGGCGAGCGCCTCGGTCTCGACCAGGTCGAGCTTGCCGTTGAGAAAGGCGCGCCGGGTGAATTCTCCGGGCTCGGCATGCCGCACCCCATCGAACTGCGTGATCGTCTCCAGCATCTTGGCTGCGACGGCGCGGCTGCCATGGACTTGGAATTCAGCGACGTCCTCGCCGGTGAAACTGCCGGGACCTGGAAAGAACAGGACAAGCCCGTAGTCGATGATCGACCCGTCCGCCGCCCTGAGGGTCCGCAACGTGGTAAACCGATCCTTAATAGACCCCGCAATCGTTTCGACAACGAATCGAGTCTGGGGGCCGGAAACTCGGATGACGGCGATGCCCGCCGGCAAGCGGCCGCTCGACAGCGCAACGATCGAATCCTTCGAAGCCATTGGGGAAATCATTTGCCGGACCTGTCGAACCGCCTAGATTGAAAGAGAGAGCACGGCCGAAGGCCGCTTCACACTTTTCGGCATCATGCTCCAACGTTGATGCATCAGACCCAAAAATGAGCCGCCCATCGTGACCTTACCCGCGCGAAACCTGCTTGCCGAAGAGGCCAGCCCCTATCTGCAGCAGCACAGCGGCAATCCTGTCCATTGGCGCGGCTGGTCGCCTGCGGCCCTTGCCGAAGCGAAGCAGCTCGGGCGGCCGATCCTGCTCTCCATCGGCTACGCCGCCTGCCACTGGTGCCATGTCATGGCCCACGAAAGTTTTGAGAACGACGCCGTGGCCGCCGTCATGAACCGGCTCTACGTGAATATCAAGGTCGATCGCGAGGAGCGGCCCGACATCGACCAGATCTATATGGCCGCGCTCCATGCCATGGGCGAGCAGGGCGGCTGGCCGCTCACCATGTTTCTGACTCCCGACGGCAAGCCTTTCTGGGGCGGCACCTATTTCCCGCACGAGGCGCGTTACGGAAGGCCCGGCTTCATCCAGGTGCTGGAAGCGGTCGACAAGGCCTGGCGCGAGAAGCAGCAGAGCCTCGCCGAAAGCGCCGACGGGCTGACCGCCCATGTCGAGCAGCGGCTTGCCGGAGCCACAGGCAAGGGCGTGCTCGCCCGCGACACGCTGGCCGACCTCGCCACCCGCATCGACGGCATGATCGATCGCGATCTCGGCGGCTTGAAGGGGGCGCCGAAATTCCCCAACGCGTCCTTCATGCACACGCTTTGGCTGTCCTGGCTGCGTGACGGCGAGGCCGCGCATCGCGACGCGGTGCTCGCCAGCCTCGAAAAAATGCTCGCCGGCGGCATCTACGATCATGTCGGCGGCGGTCTCAGCCGCTACTCGACCGACGCCGAATGGCTGGTGCCGCATTTCGAGAAGATGCTTTACGACAACGCCCAGCTCATCCGCCTGTGCAACTGGGCCCACGCGGCCACGGGCAACGACTTGTTCCGGGTACGAATCGAAGAAACCGTCGGCTGGCTGCTGCGCGAGATGATGGTCGAGGGCGGCGCCTTCGCCGCCAGCCTCGATGCCGACAGCGAAGGCGAGGAGGGGCTTTTCTACACGTGGAACCGCGCGGAGATCGAAACCGCGCTCGGCGACGATACGTCGACCTTCTTCCGGTATTTCGAGCTCGCCGCGCCGCATGGCTGGGAAGGCAAGCCGATCATTCGCCAGAGCGAAGCCCAGCAAGCTCAAGGCATCGCCGACTATGCGCAATTGGCGTCTCTGAAGGCAAAGCTGTTGGGCGTCCGCGAAGGCCGGGTCAGGCCGGGCCGCGACGGCAAGGCGCTCACCGACTGGAACGGGCTGATGATCGCAGCGCTCGCCGAGGCGGGCCGCTCGCTTGGGCGGCGTAACTGGATCGACGCCGCCGCAAAAGCCTTCGGCCATATCGTCGAGCCGAGCCAGGACGGGCGCCTCCCGCATTCCATGCTAGGCGCGAAGAGACTTTTCCCGGCGTTGTCGAGCGATTACGCCGCCATGACCAATGCGGCGATCGCGCTGTTCGAGGCGACAGGCGATCCGGCCTATTCCGATCGCGCCCGGCAGTTCATCGACGAGCTCGACCGCTGGCACCTGGATGTACAAAAGAACGGCTACTGGCTGACGGCGTCGGACAGCGGCGACGTTCCGATTCGCATCCGGGGCGATGTGGATGAAGCAATCCCGTCCGCCACCAGCCAGATCGTCGAGGCGCTGGTGCGGCTGTCATCGCTCACCGGCGACCTCGATCTCTGGGAAAAGGCGTGGACCACCGCCGAGCATGCCATGGGCCGCGCCTCGCAGCAGGCCTACGGCCAAGCCGGCATCGTCAACGCCTGTGCCCTGGCGCTCGAGCCGCTGAAGCTCGTCATTATAGACAAGCTAGATTCACCAAGCCTCGTTCCGGTTGCGAATCGGAACCCGGACCCGCGCCGGGTCGATATCGTCGCGCCGATCGGTTCGGAAGCGAATCGACCGTTATTGCCGGGCGGCGCGTTGCCGCCGACGGACAAGGCGGGCGCCTGGTTCTGCAGCGGGCAGGTGTGTCTACCGGTGGTGACGGATGCGGGTGAATTGGAGAAGCTGTTGCGGCGATAGCGCCTTTCCCCTTCTCCCCTTGTGGGAGAAGGTGTCGCCGAAGGCGACGGATGAGGGGTGCTCCAGGGAAAGCCAGCGTCTCATTCCGCTGGAACACCCCTCATCCGTCTCGGCGCTGCGCGCCGATCCACCTTCTCCCACAAGGGGAGAAGGAGGAAGGGCCTCAGCCCCAATCACGTATTCATCGAATCGAAGAAGTCCGCGTTGGTTTTGGTCTGCTTGAGCTTGTCGATGAGGAACTCGATCGCGTCGGTGGTGCCCATCGGCGCCAGGATGCGGCGCAGCACGAAGATCTTCTGCAGGTCCGCGCGCGGCACAAGCAGGTCTTCCTTGCGGGTGCCCGACTTGAGGATGTCCATCGCCGGGTAGATGCGCTTGTCGGCCACCTTGCGGTCGAGCTGGATCTCGCAGTTGCCGGTGCCCTTGAACTCTTCGAAGATGACTTCGTCCATGCGGCTGCCCGTATCGATCAGCGCGGTGGCGATGATGGTCAGCGAGCCGCCTTCCTCGATGTTGCGGGCGGCGCCGAAGAAGCGCTTCGGGCGTTGTAGCGCGTTGGCGTCGACACCGCCGGTCAGCACCTTGCCGGATGACGGCACCACGGTGTTGTAGGCGCGGCCGAGGCGCGTGATCGAATCGAGCAGGATGACGACGTCGCGGCCGTGTTCGACCAGGCGCTTGGCCTTCTCGATCACCATCTCGGCGACCTGCACGTGGCGCGCCGCCGGCTCGTCGAAGGTCGAGGAGATCACCTCGCCCTTCACCGAGCGCTGCATGTCGGTCACTTCCTCCGGACGCTCGTCGATCAGAAGCACGATCAGATAGCATTCCGGATGGTTGGCGGTGATCGAATGGGCGATGTTCTGCATCAGCACCGTCTTGCCGGTGCGCGGCTGCGCGTTGATCAGCGCGCGCTGTCCCTTGCCGATCGGCGCGACAAGGTCGATCACGCGCGGCGAGATGTCCTTGGAGGTCGAATTGTCGATCTCCATCTTCAGCCGCTTGGTCGGGTAGAGCGGCGTCAGATTGTCGAAGTGGATCTTGTGCCGGATCTTCTCCGGGTCGTCGAAATTGATGGTGTTGACCTTGAGCAGCGCGAAGTAGCGCTCGCCCTCTTTCGGGCTGCGGATCGGCCCTTCGACCGTATCGCCGGTCTTGAGCGAAAAGCGCCTTATTTGCGACGGCGAGATATAGATGTCGTCGGGACCTGGCAGGTAGTTTGCGTTGGCCGAGCGCAGGAAGCCGAAACCGTCCTGCAGCACCTCGACCACGCCTTCGCCGATGATCTCGACGTCCTGGGCGGCGAGCTTCTTCAGGATCGCGAACATCAGCTCCTGCTTGCGCATGACGCTGGCGTTCTCCACCTCGAGCGTCTCGGCATAAGCGATCAGCTCTGGCGGCTTCTTGTTCTTGAACTCTGCGAGTTTCATTTCTTGCATTAGATAGACTCTGGGTAGGCTTTGGAGAGGGAAATCGGCTGGATGCGACAAATGTCGGGCGCGGCCGAAAGCGAGTAAAAGGGGCGGCGCATGACGGGAAGGAAGACCCGTCTTGTATCGTCGCTCGACTGAAAGAGCAAGCCGCCTTTTGCGGGGCAGGAACCAGGTCCGGGAAAGCCTCAGAACGGCTTCACGATGACCAGGATGACGATGACGATCATCAGTAATGTGGGGATCTCATTGACGATCCGCCAGTGCCTCGCCGGCTTTTCGTTCTTGTCCTCGGCAAATTTCCTAACCGCGCCGGCGAGATAGCCATGCAGCCCCGACAAAATGAGCACCAGCGCGATCTTGGCGTGCAGCCAGCCGCCCTGGAATCCAAAGCCTTTCCAGGCAAGCCAAAGCCCGAACACCCAAGTCGCGGTCATCGCCGGGTTGATGATCCCTCTGAGCAGCCGGCGCTCCATCACCTTGAAGGTTTCGGACTGCACCGAGCCCCTTTCGGCATCGACATGGTAGACGAAGAGACGCGGCAAATAGAGCATGCCGGCCATCCAGGAAATGACCGCAATCACATGGATCGCCTTGGCCCACGGATAAAGACTGTCGGGTGCCGCGAGATAGAGCAGCGCCGTCAGCACGACGAGCAGGGCAATGCCGATCGCCATGCGCTTCATACCCTGGCCAGTGCTGTTTTCGCTGCTCGCGCTGTTCTCGTTGCTCACATCGTTCATTGCCGGCTTCTCACCATTTTCACCATCGCCTCGACATGCGCCACCGGCGTTTCCGGCGTGATGCCGTGGCCTAGATTGAAGATCAGCGGCCCGTCACCCAAAGTCCTCAGGATTGCCTCGACGCCGTCAGCCAGCGCCTTGCCGCCGGCCACCAGGCGCAACGGATCGAGATTGCCTTGCACCGCTCCGTCGCGCTGCAGCTCCTTCGCCATCGACAGCGGCACGGTCCAGTCGAGACCGAGACCGGCAATGCCGGTCTTTCTCCTGTAGTCGCGATAGCGTTCGCCAGCACCCTTCGGAAAGCCGATCACCGGCACATCGGGGTAAACCGCCTTCACTTGGGCGACGATCTCGGCCACCGGCTCGACGCAGAAGGCCTCAAAGGACGGCTCGTCCAGCACGCCCGACCACGAATCGAAAATCTGCACCGCATCGGCGCCGGCCTCGATCTGGCGGATAAGATAGGCGGCCGAATGGTCGGCCAAAATCTTCAGAAGCCGCGCGAAGGCCTCGGGCTCGCGATAGGCGAATAGCCGGGCAGGGCCCTGGTCGGGCGTGCCATGCCCGGCGATCATATAAGTCGCCACCGTCCAGGGCGCGCCGCAGAAGCCGAGCAGCGTCGTCTCGTCGGGCAGTTTCGCCCGCAGCCGGCGCACGGTCTCGTAGACCGGTTCGAGATTCACGTGAAACATGTCGCCGTTCAGCGCCGCAATCTCGGCCGCCGAGATCGGCTTCAGGACCGGTCCGCGGCCCTCCTCGAAGCGAACGTCGCGCCCCAGGGCATTGGGCACGACGAGAATGTCGGAGAACAGGATCGAGGCGTCGAAGCCGAAGCGTTCGATCGGCTGCAGCGTCACCTCGACGGCAAGGTCCGGATCGTAGCAGAGATCGAGGAAGGATCCCGCCCGCTTCCTGGTCTCGCGATATTCGGGAAGATAGCGGCCCGCCTGGCGCATCATCCAGAGCGGCGGCGGTGAAACCGGCTCGCCCTTGAGGACGTCGAGCATGATCCGTTTCCCAGCCATCCAGGCTCGTCCTCTCCGCTTCTCTTAAATCAAATATCTATTTTAAAAGAGTCTTCTGATTCTAAGAGTCTGTTGGTTGTGATGGTTGCGACCTGTCCAGCGTCCGAGCCGAAAAGGCCAGTCAGCATATTGTCGCGTACTCGCTTTCGCAATTTGGAGGGTTCTGGGGACGAAGCGGATTCCAGCTTTGGAGTCAAAAGCTTGGGCTTTCCGTTCCGAACTTCCCCCTGTGGACGAGATCGGCAAGGAAAACTTGATCCCCGGTTTTGTCCCCAACGCCGCGACAAAGCCTACAGCGGATCGAATTGTGGACAAGCGGCCATCTGATACAGTCGCTTCCTTGCCCAAGGCTTGCCCATCCAGCCTTGTCCACAATTGCCCACAGCCTGGACCCATCCCCTGTGAACAAACCTCAGAGCTTCTTCCATCTGCATCTGATCTCCGACGCCACGGGCGAGACGCTGCTGGCTGCCGGCCGCGCGGCGTCCGCCCAATACAAAGATGCGCGCGCCATCGAGCACATCTATCCGCTGATCCGCACGGAAAAGCAGATAGCCAAGGTCTTCGAGGACATCGAGGAGGAGCCCGGCATTATTCTCTATACGGTGGTCGACCAGAAGCTGGCGCGCTCGATCGATGAGCGCTGCGCGGCCATGGGCCTGCCTTGCGTCTCGGTGCTGGAACCGGTGCTGACCGTCTTCCAGTCCTATCTCGGCACGCCGGCCGGTCGCCGCGTCGGCGCCCAGCATGTGCTCGACGCCGAGTATTTCCGCCGCATCGATGCGCTGAACTTCACCATGGAGCATGATGACGGCCAGCTGCCGGCCAATATGGACGATGCCGACATCGTGCTGATCGGCATTTCGCGAACCTCGAAGACGCCGACCAGCATCTATCTCGCCAATCGCGGCATCAAGACCGCCAATATCCCGATCGTGCTCGGTGTGCCGCTGCCCGAAAGCCTGATCGCCGCCAAGACGCCTTTGGTCGTCGGCCTGGTCGCCACGGCCGAGCGCATCTCGCATGTGAGGCAAAACCGCATCCTCGGCAGCAGCGCCGCCTTCGTGTCGACCGACTATGTCGACCGCGCCGCGATCAACGAGGAGCTCGCCTATGCCCGCCAGCTTTGCACGCGGCATGGCTGGCCGATGATCGACGTCAGCCGCCGCTCCATCGAGGAAACGGCCGCCGCCATCGTTGCCCTGCGGGGCAAGACGCGCTAGGGCAAGCGACATAAGTGAGCACTCCGTCCAGCACCCCTCATCCGACCGAGCTTCGCTCGGCCACCTTCTCCCACAAGGGGAGAAGGAAGAACGCGGCGCCAGCGTCCTGTGATTGCCGCTAGGCGGCGATTTGCGGTGACGTTGGACTTTCCTTCTCCCCTTGTGGGAGAAGGTGGATCGGCGCGATAGCGCCGAGACGGATGAGGGGTGCTGGACGGATCGCAACCGTTGGATGAACCATCATGCCCGAAAAGATCATCCTCGCCTCCGGCAGCCCATTCCGAAAAGCCATGCTCGTCAGCGCCGGCCTCGACATCGAGGCGGTGCCGGCAAATGTCGACGAGCGCGCGCTCGAGGCTCCGCTGAAGGACAGCGGTGTTTCACCGGAGGATGTCGCGTCGATCCTGGCCGAGGCCAAGGCGACCGAGGTCAGCGAGCGCAAGCCTGGCGCCCTGGTGCTCGGCTGCGACCAGACCCTGTCGCTCGGCGACGAGATCTTTCACAAGCCCGCCGACATGGAAGGCGCCCGCCGCCATCTCCTGGCCTTGTCCGGCAAGACGCATCAGTTGAACAGCGCCGCCGTGCTTTGCCGCGACGGCGAGGTGCTGTGGCGGCATGTCGGCGTCGCCAGCCTCACTATGCGCGAGCTCGACCCCGGCTTCATCGGCAGGCACCTGGCCCGCGTCGGCGCCAAGGCGCTGTCCAGTGTCGGCGCCTATCAGATCGAAGGCGAAGGCATTCAGCTGTTCGAGAAGATCGAGGGCGACTATTTCACCATCGTCGGCCTGCCGCTGCTGCCGGTGCTGAAAGAGCTGCGCGCATTGGGAGCCATCGATGGCTGAGAAAAAGGCCTTCGTCACGGGACATCCGATCGCACATTCGCGCTCGCCGAAGATCCACGGCTACTGGCTGGCGAAATACGGCATCCACGGCAGCTACCAGGCGATCGATGTCGCGCCGGCGGATTTCGCCGCCTTTCTCAAATCTCTCGGCGAGAACGGCTACCGCGGCGGCAACGTCACCATCCCGCACAAGGAGGCGGCCTTTGCCGGCGTCGCCCGCCGCGACCATGCGGCCGATGAAATCGGCGCGGTCAACACGTTGTGGTTCAAGGATGGCCTTCTGTGGGGCGGCAACACCGACGGCTACGGTTTCGCCGCCAATCTCGACGAGCATGCGCCGGGCTGGGCGGTCAATGGGCCGGCCGTGATTCTGGGCGCCGGCGGTGCTTCCCGCGCGGTCATCCATGCGCTGAAAGAGCGTGGCATCAAGGATATCCGAATCGCCAATCGGACGCTCGCGAGAGCCGAGGAACTCAGCCGCCACTTCGGCGCCGGAGTCTCGGCGCATGGCGCGGGCGCGCTCAGTGAGCTGCTTGCCGATGCCGGCCTGCTCGTCAACACCACCTCGCTCGGCATGCATGGTGACGCGACGCTCTCCGCCGATCCGGCAGGCTTGCCCGGCCACGCCATCGTCACCGACATTGTCTATGTGCCGTTGGAAACACCTTTGCTTGCCGCCGCCAGGGCGCGCGGCCTGAAGACGGTCGATGGTCTCGGCATGCTGCTGCATCAGGCTGTGCCCGGTTTCGAACGCTGGTTCGGCAGGAAACCCGAAGTGACGCCCGAATTGCGGCGCATGATCGTCGCCGACATCGAGGGCCGTTGATGATCTTGCTCGGCCTCACCGGATCGATCGGCATGGGCAAGTCCACCACGGCGAAAATGTTCGCCGAGGCCGGCGTGCCGGTGCATGATTCCGACGAGACCGTGCATCGCCTTTATTCCGGCAAGGCAGCCCCCCTGGTCGAGGCGGCCTTTCCGGGCACGACGAAAGCGGGCGCGGTCGATCGGGTCAAGCTCGCCGAAAAAGTGCTCGCCGATCCGGCCGCGCTGAAGCGGCTCGAGGCAATCATTCACCCGCTGGTGCGCGCGGACGCCGACGCGTTTCTCGCAACGCATCGCGCCGCCGCCGCGCCGCTCGCCGTGCTCGACATCCCGCTGCTGTTCGAAACCGGCGGCCGCAGCCGCGTCGACAAGGTCGTGGTCGTCACCGCGTCGCCCGAAGTCCAGCGCGCGCGCGTGCTTGCGAGGCCGGGCATGAGCGAGGAGAAGTTTTCATCCATCCTCGCCAGGCAGGTGCCCGACGCCGAAAAGCGCCGCCAGGCCGATTTCATCATCGATACCGGCCACGGCTTCGACGCCGCTCGAAAGGCGGTCGAGGCGATCGTCGCCGAACTCTCAGGGGAAAAGTCCGGCAAAGCCGGCTCCTGACATTACAGCGCCGCGCGTCCGTTCGGACGCACAAAGGACGCTGTAACGCTTTGATTTTGCGCATGATCCTTTTCCGAAAATCGATTCCGATTTTCGCAGGCCATGCGTCAAGCCGTCACCAGTCCCCATTGCCATTTTGTTCCGGTGTATGATTCTGCTCGTTTGGGAAGCGAACTGATTCGAATGCGTGAGATCATCTTCGATACGGAAACCACTGGCCTCGATTTGCGCGACGACCGCATCATCGAGCTTGGCGGCGTCGAGCTGGTCAACCGCTTCCCGACAGGCCGCACCTTCCACAGATTCATCAATCCGCAGGGGCGCGCGATCCATGCCGAGGCGCAGGCCGTGCACGGCATCAGCGCCGCCGACCTGGTCGGCAAGCCGACCTTCGCCGAAATCGCGCAGGAATGGCTGGACTTCACCGACGGCGCCCGGCTGATCGCCCACAACGCCACTTTCGATATCGGCTTCCTCAACCTCGAATTCAGCCGGCTCGAGCAAGCTGCCATCGATCCCGGCCGCGTGGTCGACACGCTGGCGCTGGCGCGCCGCAAGCATCCGATGGGACCGAACTCGTTGGACGCGCTCTGCCGGCGCTACGGCATCGACAACGCCCGCCGCACCAAGCACGGCGCGCTGCTCGACTCCGAATTGCTGGCCGAGGTCTATATCGAGCTCATCGGCGGCAAGCAGGCGGCGCTGGTGCTGGAGTCCGTGGCGGTCCACATGAACGGTGCCGGCGAGGTCGCCGATATCGACATCTCGATCGGCGCCCGACCGATCGCCCTGCCGCCGCGGCTCAGTGAGACGGATCGGGCGGCGCATGCGGGGCTGGTCGCGACGCTCGGCGAAAAGGCGCTGTGGCTGAAAGTGGCGGTGGGTTGAGGGCGCTATTGGCGCTGACGTTGGAGATCGGCCAAAACCTCCGTGACGTCGTCATACTCGGCCTCGTGTTGGCCTTCGCCGATAAACCTCATATGCGATTGCCCCTTGCTAATCCGTTCGCGATCTGTCGCGGCAAGCCATTGAACGGTTGGTGCTGTCGAAGGATCGCGTTAGTTTGATCGCGCGGGGCTACCGCGCCCAAACCCGCCTGCAAAGGACCGCGATGACCGGACCCAATCCCAACGTCAAGCATCCGATTGCGATGCATCCGCGCGTCGGCTTCCTGAAGGGATTGGTGACGTCGCCCAACATCGAGATCGGCGACTTCACCTACTATGACGACCCCGACGGTCCCGACAAATTCGCCGAGAAATGCGTGCTGCATCACTACGACTTCATCGGCGACAAGCTGATCATCGGCAAGTTCTGCGCCATCGCCGAAGGCGCGCGTTTTATCATGAACGGCGCCAACCACGCCATGTCGGGCTTCTCGACCTATCCGTTCAACATCTTCGGCCATGGCTGGGAGGAAGGCTTTGACCCGCAGACCTGGTCGAAGGAGATCCGCGGCGACACCACGATCCGCAATGACGTGTGGATCGGCATGGATGCGGTGATCATGCCGGGCGTGACGGTGGGCGACGGCGCCATTGTCGCCGCGAAATCGGTTGTCACGCACGACGTGCCGCCTTATGCGATCGTGGCCGGCAATGCGGCCAGGGTGGTGAAGATGCGCTTCGACGAATTCACGGTGCGGCGGCTGCTCAAGGCGGCCTGGTGGGACTGGCCGGTCGACAAGATCAGCCGCAACCTCAACGCCATTCGCGGCGCCGACATTTCAAGGCTGGAGGCAGCGGTTTGAACGCGCCCGAAAAAATGACAAACGACAAGACCCCGAACGAAACGGCGATCAGCCCGGAGCTGTTCACCCGTGGCTGGGTCTTCATCCGCGGCGTGCCGTCGATGAAGTTCCTGCCGCCGGAAGGCCCGCCGGAGATCGCCTTCGCCGGTCGTTCCAATGTCGGCAAATCGTCGCTGATCAACGCGCTGGTCGGGCACAAGGGCCTGGCGCGCACCTCGAACACGCCGGGGCGCACGCAGGAGCTCAATTATTTCGTGCCCGACGGCTTTTCCGGCGAGGGCGCCGACCTGCCGCCGATGGCGTTGGTCGACATGCCGGGCTACGGCTATGCCAGCGCGCCGAAGGACAAGGTCGATGAGTGGACCAAGCTGATCTACGAATATCTGCAGGGCCGCGTGACGCTGAAGCGCGTCTATGTGCTGATCGACGCGCGCCACGGCATCAAGGCCAAGGACGAGGAAGTGCTGACCCTGCTCGACAAGGCGGCAGTGTCCTACCAGGTGGTGCTGACCAAGACCGACAAGATCAAGGCCGCCGGCGTGCCGAGGCTGGTCGAGGAGACGCTGGCCAAGATCAAGAAGCGGCCGGCGGCGTTTCCACTGGTGCTGGCCACCTCGTCGGAAAAAGCCGAGGGCTTGGACGAGCTGCGTGCCGCCATCGCTTTGGTGGCGAACGGCGGCTGACGCCGTTATTGCCGTTGAGCGAGCCTGCCGCGTAGGCACTCCCCCCCACCCAGCCTCCGCTTGGCTCGGCCTGCCTCCCCCGAGGGGAGAGGATATGGCCGGCGCTGGCGCGCCTCGCTCAATCCATCTCGTCGCGTTCCGGCTCGCGATCGCGCCGGCCGCTGAGGATCTCGCGCTTGCCGACATGGTTGGGGGCGCCGACCAGGCCTTCCTTTTCCATGCGCTCGACCAATGAGGCGGCGCGGTTGTAGCCGACGCCGAGGCGGCGCTGGATGTAGGAGGTCGAGCACTTCTTGTCGCGCTTGACCACTTTGACGGCTTCCTCATAGAGCGCGTCGCCATCCTCCTCGGCCATCGCGCTTTTATCGAAGACCGGGCCGGTGTCGGCTGCTTCCTGTTCCTCTTCCTCGTCGGCGGTGACGGTGTCGAGATATTCGGGACGTCCCTGCGCTTTCAGATGCGCCACGACATGCTCGACCTCGACATCGGAAACGAAGGGGCCGTGCACGCGCGAAATGCGCCCGCCGCCGGCCATGTGCAGCATGTCGCCCTGGCCAAGCAACTGCTCGGCGCCCTGCTCGCCGAGGATGGTGCGGCTGTCGATCTTCGACGTCACCTGGAAGGAGATGCGGGTGGGGAAATTGGCCTTGATCGTGCCGGTGATGACGTCGACGGACGGGCGTTGCGTCGCCATGATCAGATGGATTCCGGCGGCGCGCGCCATCTGCGCCAGCCGCTGGATGGCGCCTTCGATCTCCTTGCCGGCCACCATCATCAGGTCGGCCATCTCGTCGACGATGATGACGATATAGGGCATGGGCGCGAGGTCGATCGCGCGCTCCTCGAACAGCGGCTCGCCCGTGCCTCTCTCGAAGCCGGCCTGCACCTGCATGGTCACGACCTCGCCTTTGTCGCGGGCGCCGGCCGCGCGCTGGTTGTAGCCGTCGATGTTGCGCACGCCGAGGCGCGCCATCTTGCGATAGCGGTCTTCCATCTCGCGCACCGCCCATTTCAGCGCCGTGACGGCCTTCTTCGGATCGGTGACGACCGGCGTCAAAAGATGCGGGATGCCGTCATAGACGGAGAGCTCCAGCATCTTGGGGTCGACCATGATGAGACGGCATTCCTGCGGTTTCATCCTGAAGAGCAGCGACAGGATCATGGTGTTGATGGCGACCGACTTGCCGGAGCCGGTGGTGCCCGCCACCAAGAGATGCGGCATCTTGGCGAGCTCGGCGATGACCGGCTCGCCGCCGATGGTCTTGCCGAGGCCGAGCGCCAGCTTGCAGGAGGTGTTGCGGAAGCCGGCCGAGCCGATCAGCTCGCGGAAATAGACCGTCTCCCGCGTCTCGTTGGGCAGCTCGATGCCGATGACATTGCGGCCCGGCACCACGGCCACACGCGCCGAGACGGCCGACATGGAGCGGGCGATATCGTCGGCGAGCCCGATGACGCGGCTGGATTTCACGCCCGGCGCCGGCTCGAACTCGTAGAGCGTGACGACCGGCCCCGGCCGGACATGGATGATCTCGCCCTTGACGCCGAAATCCTCCAGCACGCTTTCGAGCAGGTCGGCATTCTGCTCCATCCGCTCCTGCGACATGTAGAAGCCTTGGCCCTCGGGCGGCATCTGCAGAAGCTCTTCCGAAGGAAGCTCGTAGCCGGCGGACTCTGGCAGCGGCACGACTTCGCCGGCCATGGGCAACGATGATACCTGCCTGGCTTTCCTTGCGCTTACCGGGGCGGAGATCGGCATGGGCTTGGCAGGCGCCGGTTGGGCGGCCGCCGGAGCCGGCACGGGCGCCAAGATCGGACTTGCCTCAACCGCGTTGGAGCGCCATTCGATGACCCGGTAAAATGACGTCGCTTCGCCCAGGAAGGCGGCACGGGGCTGGACCGGTTGCGCGGCCGGACGTTGCGCCGGCATCGGCCGCATCAGTGGCTTCGCCGGAACGGCAGGCGCCTGCGCGGCCTCAGTCAGACGCGCCCGCGCCAGGCGCTCGGCCAGGAAGGGCATGCCGAACTCGAAAAAGGCATGATCGGAAAGATAGGACCAGCGCAGTCCGCTCGGGCGCGGTTTTGGCGTCGCAGCAGCGGCAGCCTGGCTCGGCGCGGTCGGAGAGCTCGGGACGGCGGCTGGGGCAACAGTGGCTGGTGCGCGGACCGGCTGGGTTTGCATCGGCGCCGTGGCGGGAGCGGCCGAACTTTTCCGGACCGGAGCGGCTGGCGGCGGAGCCGGCGGCGCAGGCCGTACGGGCTCGCGCGCGGTAGTCTTGGCCGGCGCATCCTCCGGCGGGGCGGCCCGCCTGGCGAGGTCGGTGTCCGGCGTGCGCGTGAAACGCACATTGGGCGCAAGGAAGAAATAGTTCTGCCAGGCGGGGAGGCCGAAATCGTCGCCGGCCGATTCGGACGATGCGTTACGAGCTGCGCTCGATTCGGCCCCGGGCAGGACTCGCAGCGGCACGACCTGCCCTGCTTGCGGGACCGCGCCATGGCGCCCGGTTTCCCGCGGATTGCGATGTTCGTCGTCGCTGTTGTGGGCTGAGGCGCCGGGATGAGTGGCACGGGGGAAACGCATGGATGTCATACTCGAGACTCGCCGATTGAACGTCTCCCGAGACATAGGAAGCGATGGTTAACAGGTCCTTCCGAAAGCGCCTGCCGGACGATGCCGATCGATATTTTGAGAGGGGGGTCTTCAGGCCGGTCTTCGCGGCCGAGGCAGACCGCGCCGATGGACTTCGCAAAGACGCCTCGCGACCCCTTCAGCTTCGCCCTTTGCGCTCCGGGATCCGCATGCCCGAACGGTCAGGCCGATTGCAGCGCCCTTTCCTCGGCGAGGAATTTTTCCGTGCCGTAGGCCTTGAGGAAGACATCGACACCGGAGGTCACGATGTGCTCGATCTCCGCCTGGCTCGGCGCCTTGGTGCGGTAGGAAAAGATGCACTGCCGGAACAGGCCGGCGAGACAGAGCTCGGTGAACTGATAGGCGGCAAGGTCGACATCGTCGATCTTGAGCAGGCCGCGTTCGACGGCTTCATTGAGGAAGGCCATGACCCTGTCGTGGCCGCGCTTCGGGCCGCGCTCGTAAAACCGCGCGCCGAGCTCGGGTATCCTGTCGGACGCCCCGACCACCGTGCGCTGGGCCTGGATGACCTTGGCCGAGGTGATCTTGACGGAAAGCACGGTGCCAAATTTCACCAGCGTCTTGCGCAGGTCGTCGAAATGGTCGAGCACCTCATACATGTTCTTGAAGATGGTGCCGCGCTCTTCCTCAATCAGAGCCTCGAACAGCTCTTCCTTGTTCTCGAAATAGACGTAGATCGTGCCTTTGGAGACGCCGGCCTCGCGCGTGATGTCGTTCATCGAGGCCGCTTCAAAACCCTTATCTATAAAGACGCGGCGGGCGCCCTCGATGATCTGGGCCCGTTTTACGGGATCCTGCCCGGCCGCCGGGCGGCCCTTGCGTAAGTCGAGCAGATCGCTATCGGCTGTCGTGTCGACCATGGAAGTCGTTCCTTGAAAAATATTTCGAACCGCTCGGTTCGATTTCCTCTTGATATGGTCCTCTTTCCGCGCTATGTCAATCTCCAATTCGAACCGAACGGTTCAGTCTGACTGACATCCAGAGAGATCGCTATGTCCTCGAACGCGCCCGCCACCGCCGAAGTCCGCTCTTTTCCCAACGCCAAGGTCCAGCCTTCGACCGAAGCGCCGGAAGTTCCTGTCCAGCCCGCCGCTCCCGTTGCGACGCCGGCGGCTGAAGCACCCGCCAAGAAGAAGCGCTCTGTCCGCTCTTTCCTGTTACCGATCATCGGGCTTGCCCTGCTCGGCGCCGGTTCCTGGTATGGGTATAACTATTGGACCGACGGCCGGTTCATGATCTCCACCGACGACGCCTATGTCCAGGCCGATATGTCGTTCGTCTCGCCGAAAATATCCGGTTATATCGACAAGGTGCTGGTGAGCGAGAATCAGCGGGTGAAGGCCGGCGATCCGCTGTTCGTCATCGACAATGGCGACTACAAGATCGCCGTCGCCCAGGCCGAGGCGCAGATCGCCACCTTGGCGAAGACGCTCGACCGCATCGAGGCCCAGACCAAGGCGGCCCAGGCCTCGCTGTCGCAGGCCCAGGCGCAGAAGGTCGCGGACCAGGCCGCTGCCGACAATGCGGCGCGCGCCCAGGTGCGGGCGGCGCAACTCGTCAAGACCCATGTCGGCACGCAGGCCCAGCTCGACGACGCCCAGACCGCGCTCGACCAGGCCAAGGCGGCGCTTGTCGGCGCCGATGCGCAGATCGCCGCGGCGCAAGCCAATATCGGCGTTCTGGAAGCCCAGCGCGCGGAGCAGGCCTCGACGCTCGCGTCGCTGCAGCTCACCCGCGACAAGGCCCAGCGCGACCTGTCCTTCACCGTGCTGAAGGCGCCCTATGACGGCGTCGTCGGCAATCGCTCGGTCGAGCAGGGCGATCTCGTCAGCCCCGGCCAGAAGCTCGCCGTCGTCGTGCCGATGGACAAGCTCTACATCGTCGGCAACTTCAAGGAGACGCAGCTCGGCCGGATGGTGCCCGGCGAGAAGGTCCGCATCACAGTCGACGCCATTGACGGCCAGACCTTCGAAGGCACGGTTTCCTCACTGGCGCCGGCTTCGGGCGCGGTGTTCTCGCTGCTGCCGCCGGAAAACGCCACCGGCAACTTCACCAAGGTGGTGCAGCGCGTGCCCGTGCGCATCGACGTGCCGGCCGACGTGCTGAAGGCCGGCAAGCTGCGCGCCGGGCTGAGCGTCGTCGTCGCGGTCGACAGCCGCACCGCGCCGGCCTCGACGACCAACTGATTGGGGGGCGGCCTGGCGGCCGATTGAGCGCCGGGCCGTCCAGCCTGCCTTATCGTTTTCGACGCAGTCCGGGACCGCCACGCGCTCGTCCCAGGAATTGCCCAGGGAGGCCATGACATGGCAACCGCAACCATCACCGCAGGATCAATGCCCGGACGTCCGGTCGCCGCCGCGCCGGCCCTGCCCGCGGACCATATGCCGGTGCGCCGCGTCGTCGCCTTCCTGGCGATGGTGTTCGGCATGTTCATGGCGATCCTCGACATCCAGATCGTCTCGGCCTCGCTCTCGGAAATCCAGGCGGGCCTGAGCGCCAGCTCCGACGAGATCCCGTGGGTGCAGACCGCCTACCTGATCGCCGAGGTGGTGATGATCCCGCTGTCCGGCTTTCTCAGCCGCATGCTGTCGACGCGCGTGCTGTTCACCACCGCGGCGGCCGGCTTCACCGCGGCCAGCGCGCTCGCCGCCACCGCCACCAATATCGACCAGATGATCGTCTACCGCGCCATCCAGGGCTTTATCGGCGGCGGTATGATCCCCAGCGTCTTCGCGGCCGCCTTCACCATCTTTCCGCCCTCCAAGCGCGCCATCGTCTCGCCGATGATCGGCCTGGTGGCGACGCTGGCGCCGACGATCGGCCCGACGGTGGGCGGCTATATCAGCCACGCCATGTCCTGGCACTGGCTGTTCCTGATCAATGTCGTGCCCGGCATCCTGGTGGCGACGGCAGCCTGGTCGCTGATCGACTTCGACAAGCCCAACCTGAAACTGTTCTCGAAGTTCGACTGGTGGGGCCTGATCGGCATGGCCGCTTTCCTCGGCTGCATGGAATATGTGCTGGAGGAAGGCCCGAACCACGACTGGCTGCAGGAGCCGGCGGTGTTCGCCTGCGCCATCATCATGACCATCGGCGGCGTCATCTTCTTCTGGCGCGTCTTCACCGCCGAGGAGCCGATCGTCGACCTCAGGGCCTTCAGCAACATCAACTTCGCCTTCGGCTCGCTGTTCTCCTTCGTCGTCGGCATCGGCCTCTACGGGCTCACCTATCTCTATCCGGTGTTCCTGGGGCGTATCCGCGGCTACGATTCGATGATGATCGGTGAGGCGCTGTTCGTCAGCGGCCTGGCGATGTTCTTCACCGCGCCCGTTGCCGGCATCCTGTCGAACAAGATCGACCTCAGGCTGATGATGATGATCGGCTTCGTCGGCTTCGCCACCGGCACCTGGTGGATGACGCATCTTACCGCCGACTGGGATTTCTATGAGCTGTTGATCCCGCAGATCCTGCGCGGCTGCTCGATGATGTTGTGCATGGTGCCGATCAACAACATCGCGCTCGGCACGCTGCCGCCGGAAAGGCTGAAGAACGCGTCGGGCCTGTTCAACCTGACCCGCAACCTCGGCGGCGCCGTCGGCCTCGCGGTGATCAACACGGTGCTGATCGACCGCAACGCCTTCCACTATGCGCGGCTCTCCGAGCATGTGCAGTGGGGCAGCGAGACCGCGCAGACCAGGCTGCAGAACATGACGCAGAATTTCGAGCAGACCGCCGGTCTCGACGCAGCAAGCGCTGCGATCTCGAAGCTGTCCGGCATGGTGCACCAGCAGGCGGCGCTTTTGTCCTTCATGGACGTGTTCGTGATGCTGACGGTGCTGTTCGCCTCGCTCGGATTTTTCGTGCTGTTCATCAACAAGCCGGCCCCGCAGGGCGGCGGTGGCGGCGGAGGCCATTGAGGAGCCGGAACCCCCGCCTGGCGTCCTCAACGCGTGACCCCGGAAATCGGTGACGATTTCCGGGGTCATTCTCTTTGGAGAGATTGAAAGCGACTGCAAGGTGGGTTGAGATTCAGGTCAGGCCGAGTCGAAAATGGTGGGTTCCGAGAACCGGAGCGGAGCGTACTTAACGTACGTGAGCACCGGAAGCGCAGGAAACCGCCATTTGCAGGCCGGCCTCACCTGAACATCAACCCACCTCAGGCTGAAGCCGGCTTGAAGCTTAGCGCCACGCCGTTGATGCAGTGGCGCAGGCCGGTGGGCGGCGGGCCGTCGTCGAAGACATGACCGAGATGGCCTCCGCAGCGCCGGCAGTGGACCTCGGTGCGGGTCATGCCGAGAGAATTGTCCACGGTCTTGCCGATGGAATTGGCGATCTCCTGGTAGAAGCTCGGCCAGCCGGTGCCGGAATCGAATTTCGTCTCGGACGAATAGACCGGCAGGTCGCAGCCGGCACAGGCGAAGATGCCCTTGCGATGCTCGTTGAGCAGCGGGCTGGTACCTGGATATTCGGTGCCTTGCTTGCGCAGCACGTCGAAGGCCTCGTCCGACAGAATGGCGTGCCATTCGGCATCGGTCTTGGTGACTTCGAACGTCTCGGCGGCGAGAGCGGGTTTCGGTCCGCCGGCACGCAGCATCGCTGCGGATCCGACGATGAGAGCGGTGGCGGCGGCCCCGCTCCAGAGAAAATCGCGACGGTTCATGGCCGTTCCTCCTGACGCATTTTGCCAAGATAGAGCCCGGGCCGGAAATCAAAAGCCGGTGACGCCCCATCTCCTCGTTCGAGCAATTCCGGACAGAACCTTCCTGGAACGTTCCGGATGCTGCTCCGCGCCGCCCTTGCGGGATGGTGCGGAGCAATCCTTGCCGGCGGCGCGGATCTTGGATGTCGCGGCCGGCGCTCAGCCATGTCTTCGCCGGCCGGGTCCGCTTTGTTACATCTTCGGCAAGAGAACCTTGTCGATGACGTGGATGACGCCGTTCGACTGGCGGACATCGGCGATGGTGACATGGGCGACATTGCCGTTCTCGTCGGTGACGGTGACCTTGCCCTTCTCCGCCTTCAGCGTCAGCTCGCAACCGCCGACGGTCTTGACCTGATGGGCGCCGCCATCGGCCTTGGCCATCTTGGCGACGTCGGCCGCCAGCGCCTTGGCGGCGACGACGTGGCAGGTCAGCACCTTGGTCAGCTTGTCCTTGTTCTCGGGCTTGAGCAGCGTGTCGACCGTGCCGGCGGGCAGCGCCGCAAAGGCCTCGTTGGTCGGCGCGAAGACGGTGAACGGACCGGCGCCCTGCAGCGTGTCGACCAGGCCGGCGGCCTTGACGGCGGCGACCAGCGTGGTGTGGTCCTTCGAATTGACGGCGTTCTCAATGATGTTCTTCTTGGCATACATCGGCGCGCCGCCGACCATCGGATTGGCAGCGTAGGCAACGGCGCCGAGCGCCGAAAGGCCAAGTGTAGAGGCAAGCAAAAGGGTGGCGAGCTTACGCATGGTGTCAGTCTCCTCGGGTTGTTTCTTCCCATCCTTGGGAACGCGAGGAGATACGAGTCCGAAAAACGTTAGTTTCATGAAGGGCGCGCGATTTTTTATTCCAGTGCTTTATTGCGTCTGCGTCGCCTATGGCGACAGAGAACTTGTCTCGCCTGGCAAAGGCAGGATATAGACTTCAGTTAGTCTTCGATAACCGGCTGACCAGGGTCAGATGCCCTTCAGGTCACCCGCGGCGACGACCGGACCGGTCGGCTGGCCGGTCGGCGAACCGCCAGAGGGCTCGAGGCTGACGGCGAGCACGGCGCCTTGCGCCAGCTTCTGCTGGACGGCGGGCGTCACCGCCATGCGCGCGGTCGGCCCGGCGGGGATGACGCCCATCGAAACCGGCGCGTTCTTGCCCTCGATCATCCACAGCTCGAAGTCCTTGCCGGCGCCGCGGTCGCCGGAGACCAGCGACAGGCCGACCTCATGGCGGGTGGCGTCATAGACGGCAAGATATTTGACGTTGCTGTTGTCGGCGGCCAGAGAGGCGACCAGCCTGGTCTCGGGCGGCTGGACTGGCGGGTTGACGTAAGGCAGGGCGACATAGACGGCCAAAGCGGCGATGGCCGCTGCGGCGAGGCCGCGCCAGAAGGCAAGGCTCGCCCACAGGCCGCCGCTGGGCGTGGACGCGGACGACGCGAACAGGCGGCGGTCGATTGCCACTTTCACGGAATCCGGCGGCTCGACCGCGGCATAGGCGGTGGCCATGGGCGCGAAATGGGCTTCCCAGGCATCGACCAGGCGGGCGAACGCCGCCTCGGCATCGATGCGACGGGAAGCGATCTGGCGCTCGTCGGCTGCCAGAACGCCGAGAACGTACTCGGCGGCGAGCAGATCGTCGCCTCCACGTTCCGGTCCGTTGTCCTCTGCCAGCGTCATCTTTCCAGGCATTCTCTCAGTTTCAGCAGGCTTCGCCGCAGCCAGGTCCGCATCGTGTTCAGCGGAACCTTGAAGCGCTCCGCCAGCTCGGCATAGCTTTCGCCGCCCAGATAGGCGCCCCGGACGGCCGCCGCCCGGTCTTGTTCCAGTTCGTCGAGGCAATGGTAGATGCGTTCGGCCTCGCCGCCCGCCACAGCCATGGCCTCGGGTCCCGGCGCCGGATCGGCGACGTCGAGGGCCATATCAATGTTGGCGGAAGGACTGCGCCGCGACCGGATGCGATCGATCGCATGGTTGCGCGCAACGGCCACCAGCCAGGAAATCGGGCTCAGATCGGAAACCGCGAAACGATCCGCCTTCATCCAGATTTTGACGAAGACCTCCTGCAGCGCTTCTTCCGCATCTCCCCTGTCCCGCAATACACGAAGGCAGACACCGAAAAGTTTCGCGCTGGTCTGCTTGTAGAGCAGATCGAACGCCGCCCGGTCCTTCATCGAAGTCCGGACGATCAGCTTGCTGATATCCTGCGGCGCCATGCAGGCAAATTAGAAGATTGCGATTTAATTGCAACGGCGGCGGAAGCGTTGTCCACCAGCGCCGCGGGCCGATCCTAGTAGCACTGCACAGGGATTTTGACCGGTCGGCTCAGGCGGAGATTGGCCGAAACGCGCAACCCCGTCGTCATTCCTGGGCGGAGCAGGAGCGAAGCTCCGTCGCGAAGACCCTGGAATCCATTCCGTTACCTTCGCCAAGGTGTGCAACGGAGCAGAATTCTGCCCCGTGGCGACGCTTCCAAGTCGTGGAATGCATTCTATGGTCTGCGCGCGTCGCTTCGCTCCTTGCTCCGCCATAGAATGACGAGGTTGGGGCGGCTTCAACCAATCCCCGGCGTTTGCGTTGATTGCACGGAAATGAATGGAAAATCTTGCACCAACGGCAACCTTTCAAAATCCCTGTGTCGGGGAACTAGGCGTCTCGACACTGGATCGTTGCCAAGCAAATCCCTGCCCCTTGCCCGACGCAATTCCAAACGGAAAACAGCTCACACTTTTCCTGGAATTGCTCTAGCCTCTCGAAAAACCGGGGGGATGCGGATGTCGATCGAACGCGTGCTTTGGGAGCAGGATGCGACCGGCCTTGCCGAGCTCGTCCACAAAGGGGAAATCGCGCCGCAGGAGCTGGTCGATGCGGCGATCGCGCGCGCCGAAGCGACAAGCCCAGATATCAACGCGATTGCCACGCCGCTTTACGACGCCGCGCGGGCACGGGCCAAGACCGTCGACCGCACGCTGCCGCTGGCCGGTGTGCCCTTCGCGCTCAAGGATCTCGGCATCGGCATCAAGGGCGTGCCGATCCATGGCGGCAGCCGCATCCCGCCCTTCACCGCCGATTTCGACTCGGTGATGGTCGAGCGCTATTTGGCCGCCGGCTTGATCCCGATCGTCACCAGCACCTCGCCCGAGCATGGGCTCAGGTTGATGACGGAGTCGGCCCGCTTCGGCATCACCCGCAATCCCTGGAATACTGGGCATACGACCGGTGGTTCCTCCGGCGGCTCGGCGGCGCTCGTCGCCGCGGGCGTTGTGCCGGCGGCGCATGCTTCCGACGGCGGCGGCTCGATCCGCGTGCCTTCGGCCTGCAGCGGGCTGGTCGGCTTGAAGACCTCGCGCGGCCGCGTGCCGCTGACGCCGCTCGTCAGCGAAAGCTGGTACGGCATGGTCGTCGACCATGCCGTCAGCCGCTCGGTGCGCGATACCGCGCTGCTGCTCGACCTCACACATGGCGCCGATCCGCTCTCGCCCTATGCTGCCCGCGCGCCGAAAGGCTCGTTTGCCGCAGCCGCGGCGCGCGAGCCCGGCAAGCTCAGCCTCGCCGTCTACCGCAAGTCGCCGCTCGGCCTGCCGATCTCGGCCGAAACGCTTGCGGCGCTCGACACCGCGGTGGCGCTGGCGCGCGAAGGCGGCCACACGGTGGAGGAGATCGACCTGCCTTTCATCGGCCGCGATTTCATTTCCGATTTCTGCAAGAGTGTCGCCGCGGCCGTTGCCGGCACGATGCGGGCCGAGGCGCAGCGCGTCGGCCGCCCGGTGACCGGCGAGGTCGAGCGCGCAACGCGCGTGCTCACCCGTCTCGGTGAAATGTTGTCGGCCGGCGAGGTTTACGAGGGCGTGCAGCGCCTCAATGCCACGGCGCGGCGGCTGATTGAAGAGACCGCGCGCTACGACGCGGTGCTGATGCCACTGATCGCGCATCCGCCTTTGGCCTGCGGTTCGATGGACCCCAAGGGCGCCGACGAATTCATCGAGAACCTGCTCGACAAACTGCATCTCACCCGCCTGCTCAAGGTCAAGGCGGTGTTCGGCCAGCTGATGGACAAGAGCCTGTGGTTCACCCATTGGCCGGCGATCCAGAACGTCAGCGGGCAGCCGTCGATCGCGCTGCCGGTGCATGTCACGGCGGACGGCCTGCCGCTCGGCATCCAGGCCGCCGGCCGGCCCGGCGACGAGGAGACGCTTTTGTCCTTCGCGGCGCAGATGGAGAAGCTTTCGGGATGGCTGAAGCGGCGGGCGCCGCTCAAGGTGCCCGGCGGTTCTGCGCAGGGATTTTGAAAACTGCCGGTTCAGCCTCGTCATTCCAGGGCGGAGCAGCCGCTAAGCGGCGTCGCGCAGACCCTGGAATCCATGCCGTGACGTTGGTCAAAGAGTGCAGCGGAGCAGAATTCTGCATCGTGGTAGCGCTCATGTGTCACGGAATGGATCCTCGGGTCTGCGCGCTTCGCTTCGCTCCTTTCTCCGCCCGTGGATGACGACTGGCTGGGCGTTTCGGCCAATCTCCAGCCATGCCAACTGCCAACACGAACACGGCCCGCCCGGGCAAAATTACTGTGCTGGCGAACTAAGCAGATTTCGTCATTGTGTCCGTGAAATCAGCGCAAACGCTGGCGATTGGCTGAAGGCTCCCAACCTCGTCATTCCAGGGCGAAGCAGCCGCCAAGCGGCGTCGCGCGGACCTTGGAATCCATTCCGTGACCTTGATCAACGTGCAGCGGAGCAGAATTCTGCATCGTGGTAGCGCTCATGTGTCACGGAATGGATCCTCGGGTCTGCGCGCGTCGCTTCGCTCCTTGCTCCGCCCGTGGATGACGAGGTTGGGCCGTTTCGGCCAATCTCCAAGGCATGCCACCTGCCAACACAAACACGGCCGCCGGTCGAATTCCCTGTGCTGGGGAACTGGCAGATATCGTTATTGTGACCGCAAAGCCGTTTGCGGCCTGCGGCAATTCCAGCTAAGAGGCCGCCATTCACGCTAGCTGGGATCGACACCGATGACGGACATCGCCGCCACCGCCGAAATGCAGGCCGCGCTGCTCTCGCGCGCGCTGCCTTATATGCAGCGCTACGAGAACAAGACCGTGGTGGTGAAATATGGCGGGCATGCCATGGGCGATACCGAACTCGGCAAGGCGTTCGCCCGCGATATCGCGCTGTTGAAACAATCCGGCGTCAATCCGATTGTCGTGCATGGCGGCGGGCCGCAGATCGGCGCGATGCTCACCAAGATGGGCATCGAATCCAAATTCGAAGGGGGCCTGCGCGTCACCGACCAGAAGACGGTCGAGATCGTCGAGATGGTGCTGGCGGGCTCGATCAACAAGGAGATCGTTGCGCTGATCAACGCCGAGGGCGAGTGGGCGATCGGGCTCTGCGGCAAGGACGGCAACATGGTGTTCGCCGAAAAGGCGCGCAAGACCATGGTCGATCCGGATTCCAACATCGAGCGGGTGCTCGATCTCGGCTTCGTCGGCGAGCCGGTCGAGGTCGACCGCACACTGCTCGACCTTCTGGCGCGCTCGGAAATGATCCCGGTGCTGGCGCCGGTGGCGCCGGGCCGCGACGGCCACACCTACAACATCAACGCCGACACCTTTGCCGGGGCCATCGCCGGCGCCTGCCGCGCCTCGCGCCTGCTCTTCCTCACCGACGTGCCCGGCGTGCTCGACAAGAACAAGAAGCTGATCGACGAGCTGACGGTCGCCGAGGCCAGGACGCTGATCAAGGACGGCACGGTTTCGGGCGGCATGATCCCGAAGGTCGAGACCTGCATCGAGGCGATCGAGCGCGGCGTCGAGGGCGTCGTCATCCTCAACGGCAAGACGCCGCATTCGGTGCTGCTGGAGCTGTTTACCGAGCACGGCGCCGGCACGCTGATCGTTCCGTAAGGAAGGCAAGTTCACCGTTTCAATGGAACGGTGAACCGTCATATTCAGCCGGCTAACTTTCTTGCGGCCGGCGCGCGTCGATCTTCAATGATCGGCGCGGCGGATTTGCGTGGCTGGCGCCCGACGATCATCGATTCCTCCTCGGCGTCCTGCGGCGCGCCCCAGAATTCGGCTAATGTCGGCCCATCCGCGACGCGGCCGTCGCAGACGAGAAACCCCCAGACCTCGCGGAACCAGACGCGGCGCCCCATCCTGGTGTACCAGCGCATCGAATGGCGCTGCTCCGGATCGGGGTGGAACAGGATGCGCGCCAGCGCCTTCGGCCGCGACTGCACCGCCACCTCGATCAGCTTGACCGCCAAGAACAGCATCCAGGGTTTCAGCCTGGTCATGTGCAGAACCTGGTGCTTGTAGTCCCACAGGCGCATGTCTTTCTGGATCACCTTGCGGTCCTTGGCGATGCGGAAGAACGGCGTCCAGCGATGCGGCGTGACATAGAGCGCCTGGATCTGGTCCGGATCGTAGGCGATGAGCTGGCGAAAGCCGCGCCAGAGATCGCGCAAGGTCTCGTCCTCGAAGCCGGCCACCCAGGTCGCCATCGACAGGATGCCGTGCCGGCGCAGCAGCCGGATCGCCTCGCGGTCGGATTTTGTGCTGCCGCCCTTGCGGATCAGCGACAGCGTCTGCTCGTCGGTGTTCTCCATGCCGAGCAGCCAGCGGATGACGCCGGCCTTGCGGTAAAGATGCAGGATATCGGCATCGCGCACTATGTCGTCGGCGCGCGTCGAGCCGACGATCAGCACCGGCACGTTCTCGGCGATCATGGCTTCGAGAAAGGCGCGCCAGGCCTTTTTCGAGGAAGTCGGGTTCTCGTCGGCCAGATTGATCAGCTCGACGCCGTGCTCGCGGTGCAGCCAGGCGATCTCCCTGGCGAATTTGACCGGATCGCGATGGCGCCAGCGGGTCCAGAAGCCGCGCTGGCCGCAATAGTTGCACAGATGCGGGCAGCCGCGCGAGAACTGCATGACCACCGCCCGCTTGCCGCCCCAATAGGAGTAGCGGCGGTGATCGATCAGCTCCCAGCCGACGCGCCAGGCATCGAGGTCGGCTATGGTCATCGCCGCCTGCGTCGCGACAGGACGGCCGAAATCGTCGCGATAGGCGATGCCGGCGACGCTCGCCACCGGCTGGCGCATCTCGATCGCCTCGACCAGCGCCGTCGCGGTCGCCTCGCCCTCGCCGCGCACGATGAAGTCGAAGACGTCGGTCGCAGCGAGAATGTCGCGCCAGTGATAGGTCGGGAAGACGCCGCCATAGATGACGGCGACACCCGGCGCGCGGGCCTTGATCATCTCGGCGATCTTGAAGGCCGTCGGATGCGCCGAGGTCGAGCCGGAATGGCCGATCAGCACGAAATCCGGATCGCCGCGCAGCGCCTCGTCGACCAGCGTGCCAAGCGGCATCGGCCCGAACTCGGCGTCGACCAGGCGCACCTGATGGCCGGAATCGATCAGCGGCCCGCCGATCGCCAAAAGACCGAGCGGCGGCAGGTGGTCGTCGGGCACACGGCTGCCGATGGCGGTGTGCGGCGGATTGATCAGCACGATGTTCAAGGCGGACCTCCATGTTGGTCCGCTTGTGCTAGTCGCCTATGTCGAAGCCGCCTTGGCGCGGTTCAGCAGTTTCCACGCAGCTTTTCGCCAGATTTGACCGGATCAGCGCCGCAGATGGCTGAGCGGCACGTGGCCGGGTCCCTTGATGTTCTGCAGCACCAGTTGCGTGTGGACGTCGCGCACGCCGGGCAGACGCATCAGCCGGTGCATGACGAAGGCGTTCAAGTCGTCCACCGACGGCACCAAGACATGCAGCAGGAAATCGTAGTCGCCTGTCATCGTCCAGCAGGACGAGACCTCGTCCATGCGCTGCACGGCGGCGATGAAGCTTTCGGGCGAGCCGTCGCTGTGGCTGACCAGCCGCACCTGGATGAACACCTCCACGGTCAGGCCTACGGCGCGGCGGCTGAGCACCGCGGCGAAGCCCTTGATGATACCGGCTTCCTGCAACGCCTCGAAGCGGCGCGCGCAAGGCGTGGTCGACAGGCCGATCTCCTGCGCCAGCTCCGAGACCGGCTTGCGGCCGTCGTGCTGCAGGATGTCGAGCATCCTTATTTCGAAATCGTCGAATTGAGGCATTTTGTCTCAGTCTCGCGTTGATCTGAGCGCTTTTATCTCCAAATCAGCTGGCGTGCCATAAACAAAGCTGATTTGCCTCAGCGGTCGCTTCTAAACTCCCCTTCAGGATCCGCGGATCACGATCTTGAGGAGGATATGATGACGATCAGCGTTGCCGATTATGCCGCCGAATGCGCGGCGCAGGGCCTTCGCGGCGACTATTCGGTCTGCCGCAGCGATTTCACCGTGGCGCAGGGCTACGGCTACTCCGCCGAGGAACAGGCGGTGTGGCGCATGCTCTGCGATCGCCAGACGAAGCTGACGCGGAAGCTCGCGCACCGCTCATATCTCGACGGCGTCGCCGCGCTCGGCCTGCTCGACAGGATTCCGGATTTCGACGAAGTGAGCGAAAAGCTCGCCAGGCTGACGGGCTGGGAGATCGTGGCGGTGCCCGGCCTCATTCCGGCCGGCCCCTTCTTCGATCATCTCGCCAATCGGCGCTTTCCGGTGACCAATTGGCTGCGGACGAAGAAAGAACTCGACTACATCGTCGAGCCGGACATGTTCCACGACTTCTTCGGCCATGTGCCGATCCTGACCCAGCCGGTGTTCGCCGATTTCATGCAGATGTATGGCCGGAAGGCGGAAGATCTGATCGCGCTCGGCGGCGACGAGATGATCACGAGGCTCTACTGGTACAGCGCCGAATACGGCGTCATCCAGGAAGCCGGCCAGCCGTTGAAAGCTTTCGGCGCCGGGCTGATGTCGTCCTTCACCGAGCTGCAATTTGCGGTCGAGAGCAAGGACGCCCACCACGTGCCGTTCGATCTCGAGACGGTGATGCGCACCGGCTATGAGATCGACAAGTTCCAGCGCGCCTATTTCGTGCTGCCGTCCTTCGATGCGCTGCGCGACGCTTTCGCCAATGGCGACCTCGCCGGCATCGTGGCGCGGTTCAAGGACCAGCCGGCGCTCGACCCGGCGACGGTCTGAGTGTTGTTTGCGCAATTCCGGACGGAGGCTACGGCGAAGTCGCCGAGCCCAAACCGCAACGCACTTTTCCTGGAATTGCTCTGAGGTCGGTTCTCGCCCAACCGACATTCAGGGCGGTTCAGCTGCCGACAGGCTGCTGAGCCGCTTTGTGCTTTTTGCAATTAGTTCCCCAGCACAGGGATTTTGACCGGTTGGCCATGTTTGCGTTGGCAGATGCCATGCCTTGGCGGTTAGCCGAAACGCCCACCCAGTCGTCATCCACGGGGCGGAGCAAGGAGCGAAGCGACGCGCGCAGACCCGAGGATCCATTCCGTGTCGCATGAGCGCTGCCGCGGTGCAGAATTCTGCTCAGCGGCACTCTTTGATCAGAGTCAAGGAATGGATTCCAGGGCCTCCGCGACGCCGCTTCGCGGCTGCTCCGCCCTGGAATGACGAGGTTGGAAGGCTTCCGCCAATCGCCAGCGTCTGCGCTGATTTCACCGAAAGGAACGGTGAAAATCGTACCCGTCGACAAACGGCAATTTTTCAAAATCCTGCGCTGACCCTCTGACCATGCCTTGTCCGGCTCGGCCTTGATCCTGGCCAACTGCTCGCTCTGCAGGGCGTGTGCCGCATTGATGAATGCGCAGCACGGTCGAGATCAGACGACGATCACCTTGCCCAGATGCTCGCCCAGGCGGCAGGCAAGCGCGGTGATGGTCGTCGTCGGGTTGCACTGGCCCGACGTGCAGAACACCGAGGAGCCTCCGACATAGAGATTGTCCATACCGTGCACCTTGCAATTGGTGTCGACGACGCTTTTCAAGACGTCGGTGCCCATACGGGTGCCGCCCATATGGTGGTGGCCGGCCGTTTCCTCATTTGTCGGGTAATCGCCGCCATTGCCGATCCAATCGTCGATGCGGACGCGGCCGAGATTCTTCTGCGCCATGGTCGTGCCGAAAAGTCTGAGGCCCTCAAGCAGCGTGCGGCGCTCGAGCGGCGACTTCTTCCAGTGCAATTCGATGCGCGGCACGCCGGCGTGGTCGACATCGGCCTTCGACAGCGCGATCTGGTTGGAGGCAAGCGGCGCCTGTTCCCAGGCGACGTAAAGCTGGGCGGCGCAGTGCAGCCTCTGGTCCAGCTGGGAAGACATCCATTCCGCCATATTGGGCGCCGTGCAGGCGAGATCGGCGATCAATTTCTTGACATTGGGATAGGGCGACTCGATCAGGCGGATCCCGAAATTCATGATCTGCAGCCGCTCCATCGCGGCAAGCGTCGGCGAGAAGAAGGCTTCGTTAGAGGCGTCGACCTCGAACTCCGAATAATTGGCGAGGATGGCATTGCCGCCCTGGAAGGTCGGATGCTCCATCCAATAGCGGCCGAGCGCCGCCGCGTTCGGCACCACGCCGCCATTCGAGCGCTCATTCGACCACAACAGCAGCCGCGAGTTCTCCAGCCCGCCGGTGCAGGTGACGAAATAGTCCGCCGTAAAGGTGCCGGCGTCCTGCCCGTTCGACCAGAGCTTCGCGCTGGTGACGCGCTTGCCGTCGCCGGTGAGCTCGGTCGCGTAGGTGTTGAGCACGACGGCGATGTTCCTGCTCTTGTCGAGCTCGTCGGCGAACTTCTCGCCGAAGCGAACCGCCGGGCTCTTGATCAACTGCACCCAGCGGATGTCGTCCGAAACCGGGACGTCGGGACGGAAGGCTGGAAGCTCAAGGATATCGTGGACCTCGCCAAGATGGGGCTCGATGTCGGCGCGGCCGATCGGCCAGCCGGTGTCCGGCGCCCAGGCCTTGGGCTCGAAGTCTTGGCTGTCGAGCACGCGGCACCAGCCGGCCCAGTGATTGGACGAGCCGCCCATGAAGCGCAGCCTGGTGATGTCGAGGTCGAAATAGAAATCGCCGACCGTCTTGCCGCGGTAGAAATCCTGCGACTCGTCGCTGAACTCGCGCGAACCCGCTTCGAGGACGACGACCGGGATGCCGGCTGAGCCGAGCTTCCTGGCGATCGTCGTGCCGGCCGGGCCGGAGCCGAGGATGCAGGCCTTCGGTTTGAAGCCGGCCTGCTTGTAGGCCTCGTAGCTGTCGAAGATCATGCGAGGTCGCTCCGCCGCAGGATCCATCCATTGATCTCGACGATGTCGTCGGCATCGACCACGGGTTGCTGGCTGCGGAACAGCGACAGGGCGGGCAGCGCGATCAGCGCCTGCACGATCGCGCGGCGCGACATTTTTCTCATGAACCTGCTCATGACACGTCTCTCGACAGGGGCCTCGACCCACGCATGCCGTTCCTGGACGGCACATATGCCGCCTGGGAGGCCAATTCCGTGCCAGACCCAGGTGAAAACGGCGTTACACCAGGAAGATTAGCGCGGTTGAATATGGACATGGTTAGGGCATTCCTAAAGCGCGTCGCGCTGAACCCGATTCAGGCGCCGCGCTTTTTGAATTTTTGTTTTGATGCATGTCGTTGTCCCAAAACCGCTACGCACTTTTGGGCGACATGCATGACGCTTGCGGCGAGGCTTCATGCCGCCTCGGGCAGTTCGCGGTCGAGGATCGAAAGATTGCGGCCGCGGTTCTTTGCCGCGTAAAGCCTGCGGTCGGCGGCGCGCATCAAATCCGAAACCGTCGCGCTCTCGCCGCAGCAGACGCCGCCGATCGACACCGTGAGCGGCACGGTCCGCTCGTCGACCGGGCGGAAACGGATCAGCTCGACCTCGCGGCGGATGCGTTCGGCGATATGCTTGGCTTCCGGTTCGCTGGCGCCAACCAGGAAAGCCGCGAATTCCTCGCCGCCAATGCGGCCGAGCACGTCGCCGCTGCGAATGCCGCGTTCGATGGCGCCGGCAATCAAAAGCAGCGCTTCGTCTCCGGTCAGATGACCGTAGCTGTCATTGATCCTCTTGAAATGATCGGCGTCGATGATGAGCAGCGCGCCGCGATCGCTCTTGCGCCGCGAACCGTCGAGCGCGGCGAAAAAGGTCTCGCGGTTGAGCATGCCGGTCATGTCGTCGCGGCTTGCCTTCTCCGACAGGCGCCTGTGCGCCGCCGCGAGCTGCGCATGGGCCCGGGCAAGCTCGCGATGGGCATTCTTCAGCCGACCGCTCTGCCAGAAGCTGCTGGCGCTGGCGGCCCAGGCGAGCACGAGCGGGCAAACCGTCGAGGCCAGCCAGACGGTGCGGCTCATCGGAAAGCCCATTGCCGGAACCACAATAAGCGTCAACAACAGCGAGACGGCGACCGAAGCGAACGCCACGGCAGCGGCCCTCAGAAATATGCGACTCATCACTTGCTCCCAACGGAAAGCTTCTGTGCCAGCAAGCGTTAAAGGCGACCTTTCCGGGACTTTTAAAATTTGAAGCGACACGCCATTTTGGCAATTCGTGACGCGTATAAGTTGTGGATAAACTCCTGGCCGGCATGCCATAAGAAATCCATGACAACGACACCCGATCCCGCCCGCTTTGCCCATGTCACGGACTGGGTGTTCGACCTCGACAACACGCTCTATCCGCATCACTCGAACCTGTTCGCGCAGATCGACGTGAAGATGACCGCCTATGTCGGCGAGCTGCTGACGCTTTCGCGCGACGATGCGCGCAAGCTGCAGAAGGAGCTCTACCTGGAATACGGCACGACGCTGAACGGGCTGATGAAGCGGCACGGCATCGATCCCGACGATTTCCTCGAGAAGGTGCACGACATCGACTATTCGCGGCTGGTGCCGGATCCGGTGCTGGGCGCGGCGATCCGCCAGCTTCCCGGGCGCAAGTTCATCTTCACCAATGGCGACCGCAGGCACGCCGAACGCACCGCGCGCCAGCTCGGCATACTGGAACATTTCGACGCCATCTTCGACATCGTCGCGGCGGGGCTGAACCCCAAGCCGGAGCGCCAGACCTATGAGCGCTTTGCCGAACTGCACTCGGTGACCGGACACAATGCGGTGATGTTCGAGGATCTGGCGCGCAATCTGGCCGTGCCGAAAACGCTCGGCATGACGACGGTGCTGGTGGTGCCGCGCAATTTCGAGCCGACCTTCTCGGAGATCTGGGAACGCGACCCCACAAACGAGGACGACGTCGATTTCGTCACCGACGACCTCGCGGGTTTCCTGACCGCGATCGTCGACGTCGTGGCCTGAACGGTGTTTGCGTGCCAGGCGGCATGCGTCGGAGATTGGCCGAAACAGTCCGGCCTCGTCATCCACGGGCGGAGCAAGGAGCGAAGCGACGCGCGCAGACCCGAGGATCCATTCCGTGACGCATGAGCGTTGCCGTGGTGCAGAATTCTGCTCCGCGGCATTCCACGCCCCAGGTCACGGAATGGATTCCAGAGTCTCCGCGACGCCGCTTCGCGGCTGCTCCGCCCTGGAATGACGAGGCTGGGGGCTTCAGCCAATCCTCAGCGTTTGTGCCGACTTCACGGACAAGACGGGCGATGATCTCGCACTGCCGCCGGGCCTGCTGTCACAGGAATTTTGACCGGTCGGCTCTGTTTGCGTTGGCAGGTGGCATGCGTTGGAGATTGGCCGAAACGGTCCGGCCTCGTCATCCACGGGCGGAGCAAGGAGCGTAGCGACGCGCGCAGACCCGAGGATCCATTCCGTGACACATGAGCGTTGCCGCGGTGCAGAATTCTGCTCCGCTCCACTCTTTGATCAAGGTCACGGAATGGATTCCAGGGTCTCCGCGACGCCGCTTCGCGGCTGCTCCGCCCTGGAATGACGAGGTTGAGAGGCTTCAGCCAATCGCCAGCGTTTGCGCTGATTTCATCGAATGAGCAGTGAACATCTGGCCTATCGATAGTCCTGCGACCTTGTATCGAGGACCTAATCGAAATCCGGAATCGTGCCGGGCGGCAGTCCCAGTCGGCCGTTCAGCTCGTTCAAAAACCGGCACAGGTCCGGATTGCCCGCTGCTCTCGTGCCGTTGCCATTGCCGTCCGACGCGTGGCCGTTCCCATGGCCGTTGCTGCAATTGGCGTTGCCATTGAAGTTGCCGCCATTGAAGTTGCCGCTGAAACTTCCGGCATTGCCGTTGCCGTTGAAATTGCCGCTGTTGCCATTGCCGTTGAAGTTGCCGGAATTTCCGTTGCCGTTGAAATTTCCGATATTGCCAAGACCGTTGGCGACACCGGCGCCGATTGGAAGGTCGGCAATCCTGACAAGGGTCGAGGCATCGGCGGCCAGCAACGCGGCAAGCAGCGTGCCGAGCGCGAGGCCGTTGCCGTCAAGCAGCCTCGCCGCCACCCGGCGCCTGCGAGGCCGGGTGGATGTGCTCAAGCCGGTCATCAGCGGTTTCCCCGGCCGTTGGAGTTGCCGTTGAAGGCGCCGACATTGCCGTTTCCGTTGAAGTTGCCGCCGTTGAAGTTGCCATTGCCGGCACCGATGTTGCTGTTGCCGTTATATTGCCCGGTGTTGGAGTTGCCGTTGAAGGCGCCAATGTTGCCGTTGCCGCTTGTCGGCGAGGTGTTGGAGTTGCCGTTGAAAGCGCCGACATTGCCGGTGCCGCTGTTGAAGGCGCCGACATTGCCCGTACCGCTGTTCTTGTAGCCGACATTGCCGCCGAAATTGCCGAGCGGGTTCATGCCCCTGACGTTCGCGCCGATGGATTGGCCGTATTTGCCGACCGCTCCCTGGACGGCCGACATGCCGAAGGCCTGGCTGCCCGTCGTGGTGTCAGCCTTCGCCGCGGTTGCGCTCAACAACCCTAGGCACAGCGCCGGTATGACGTAGCGTTTCATCTGCGAGCTCCTTCCATGGCTTAGCTTTTGAAATCGGGATTCTGTTTCAAAAAGGATTGGGCGAAAAAGACTGGGACCGCCGGCGACATGTCGCGGTAGCCTTGCGCGGGGGACGGGCGCTTGGCTCGACGGTCCCAGAGCCATCAGCGTCTTTCCAAACTGAAGCTTGGCGACGCCGGCGGTTGGGCGGGGACTAGTGGTTCCCGTTGCCGTTGCCGTTGCCGTTGCCGAGACCGGCGTTGCCGTTGCCGTTGGCGCTTCCGTTTCCGACGCCCCAGTTCCCGTTGCCGTTCAGGTTGCCGTTGCCGAAGCCGAAATTGCCGTTGCCGTTGCCATTGCCGTTGGCGGCGCCGGCATTGAGATTGCCGTTATAGTTGCCGTTGAAGGCGCCCATATTGGCGTTGCCGTTCCCGTTGCCGTTGCCGAAGCCGAAATTGCCGTTGCCGTTGAAGTTGCCGTTGAAGGCGCCGGTGTTGGCGTTGCCGTTGCCATTGCCGTTTCCGACGCCGACATTGCCGTTGCCGTTGCCATTGCCGCTACCGACCGAAAATGCGGATGCCGAACCGGTCAGAGCCGACAGCACGGCCGCGGCCAGGATGATCTTTCTCATGACGTTCTCCTTGGTTGGTGTTGAGCTTCCCGGCCAGTTCAAGATGACCGGGAGGACGCTCTAAGGATGCACGCGGAAATAGCGCCCATGAATTCGGGCTGATCGGCAGGAGCGGCCGGTTTTTCTGCTGACGCCCGTGTCAGGAAAAGTTGAAGCAATCGGGAAAAAACTGACAGGCATAAAGGCATATGCCGGGTGTATATTGCGCGCAGCATCAACCCTTGTGCCTCTTCTCGCGGGCGCGGCGTTGACGGTGGAGGGTGGCATCGACACCGGCAAAGGTGAAAGCTCGGGAAAGCGCCGTGGTCTGGCGCGGCATCTGGTTGCCGTGCAGGAAGAGCAGCGCCTGCGCCTGTCGCGCGAGCTGCATGACGATCTTGGCCAGCTGCTCGCCAGCGTCGCGCTCGAATTGCACATCGTTCGCGCCGGCTCGCCGGAGATGGACGCCCGCCTTGAGCGCGCCGCGACGCTTGTCGACCAGCTGAGCGCCAGGGTGCATGACGCCGCCTGGAGCCTGCGACCCGCGGACCTCGATCGCCAAGGCCTCAGAGCTTCGGTCGAGGACCTGGCTACCATGCTTTGCAGTCAACTCGGCATTGCATGCGAGATGGATCTTGAAGCCCTGTCGAGCCCGCCGCCTGCCGAGATCGCGCTCACTTTGTACCGCATTGCGCAGGAAGCGCTCACCAATATCGGCAAGCATGCCGCGCCGAGCCGCGTAAGCGTCACGGCGCACATCCAGGACGATCGGATACGCCTGACGATCGAGGATGACGGCCGCGGCTTCGACGCCGGCGCCGAACCCGGTCCGGGCCATTTGGGCCTTGCCGGAATGAGGGAGCGGCTGGCGCTGGTCGGTGGCAAATTGTCGGTTGAAACGGCCAGGGGCAAGGGGACCACCATTTACGCCGATGTGCCTCTGGCCGGCTGATCGACGGTCCGGCCGACAACGCGCGAACAAGTCTGAAACGGCATCTTCGGCGTCAGGTGGGGTTACGTGAAGCGCTGCACATCCCGGACATTAGCGGTGGCTTACAGTCCGGCTTCATTGGGTTAGGCGGGGGATGGCTTACCCGTTGCGGCCGTTCAGGCCGCCAGAACAGACGGGCGTCCCGCGCCAGGCGGGCCAGTTGCCTAGACCATCAAGGACAAGAGGACCCTTTCCGCGTGACAGGGCCTTTGGCAGACTGATGGAGGTTAAGGTGTGCTGCAGGCGCATATTCGTGGTCGATGACCATCCGATCATCCTGTCGGGGGTCGGCGCGATGATCGACAGCCAGGACGATCTGACGATCGTCGGACTGGCCGGAAATGCCGAGGATGCCCTTGAAGGGATCGGCAAGACGCTACCCGATGTCGCCGTGGTCGACATAT
Source organism: Mesorhizobium sp. B2-9-1 (assembly GCF_006439455.1). Lineage (NCBI taxonomy): Bacteria > Pseudomonadati > Pseudomonadota > Alphaproteobacteria > Hyphomicrobiales > Phyllobacteriaceae > Mesorhizobium > Mesorhizobium sp. B2-9-1. The sequence continues at coordinate 41,654 of NZ_VFTP01000017.1, forward strand.
CGCTTCCCGGCGTCAACGGGGTCACGCTGATCGAACGGCTTGGCGAACGCTTTCCCGAGGTCAGCTGCATAGCGCTGACGGCGCATGAGGACCCAGGCTGTCTGCGCCAGGTGCTTGCGGCCGGCGGACGCGGCTTCGTGGTCAAGCGGTCGACGGCGACGGACCTGCTGCAGGCCATCCGCTGCGTGTTGGCCGGCGACAACTATGTCGATCCGGCGCTCGCCGCGCGCATATTGAGCCCGCGCGGCGCCACCCAGGGCGATCCCGGCAATCTCAGCGAACGGGAACGGTCGGTCATCCAGCTGGTGGCGCTCGGCTACAGCAACAAGGAAATCTCGTCCAGGCTCAACCTCAGCATAAAGACGATCGAGACCTACCGCACCAGGGCAACCGAGAAGCTCGCGCTGCACTCACGGGCGGCCATCGTGCGTTTCGCGCACTCGAATGGCTGGCTGGTCGAGCTGCCGGTGTAGGCGGACCGGGCCGGGATGCCGTCCCGGGGTAGAGGAATTGGAGAACTGAGGAATTGAAGAACTGGAGAACTGGAGAACAGACGAACGATCCGGAGGTCATTTTTCCCCAATTCTTCAGTTCTTCAATTCATCAGTTCCTACTCCCCCAACTTGTAGAAGCGGCGGATGATCTCCCAGGCCTCTTCGGCCGTGTCGACGAAATCGATGATGTCCTGGTCGCCGGGCGAGATCGTGCCCTGCTCGGCGAGGAAATCGAGATCGATCGCCCTTTGCCAGAACGCCTTGCCGAACAGGATGACCGGGACGCGCTCCATGCGTCCCGTCTGGATGAGTGTCAGCGTCTCGAAGAACTCGTCCATCGTGCCGAAGCCGCCCGGAAACACCGCGACCGCCTTGGCGCGCATGACGAAATGCATCTTGCGGACGGCGAAATAGTGGAAATTGAAGCAGAGCTCCGGCGTGACATAGGCGTTGGGCGCCTGCTCGTGCGGCAGCACGATGTTCAAGCCGATCGACGGCGCGCCGACATCGTCGGCGCCGCGGTTGCCCGCTTCCATGACGCCGGGCCCGCCGCCGGTGACGACGACATATTCACGATAATAGGAGGTGGCCGACTGCTGCGAGCACAGGCGGGCGAATCTGCGCGCTTCCTCGTAATATTTGCTGTTCGCCTCGAGGTTCTTCTTCTGCGTCTCGTTCTTGGCCGCCCAGGCTTCGCCGCCGGGTTCCGGCAGGCGGGCGCCGCCGAACAGGATGACGGTCGAATGAATGCCGCGCTCGGCCAGGATCATTTCCGGCTTCAGAAGCTCGAGCTGCAGCCGCACGGCACGCAATTCGCGACGCGTCATGAACTCGGGATCGTTCCAGGCCAGCCGGTAGGTCTCGGCACGCGTCTGCGGGGTATCCGGCACGCCTTTCGAGCGCTCCAGATCCTCGTCCGAATGCGGCAGCGGCGTCCAGCCCGCCTTTTCCATGGGAGTCATCGAATCCACCCGTCCAATTCCTTCACTTGCGCCGTCCCGTGCCGCAGGCGCGATTGACCCCCATTGAGCCTTAACATAGGGTCCGCGCGACTTTTAAACAGGTTAAGGCGTGGCCCCTTAACAGCTTGGTAATGGAGCGAAATCATGTCAAAGCCCGATCTGGCGAGCCTCGAAAAGACCATCGAGAAGGCCTTCGAGGAGCGCGACACGATTTCGACCGCGACGCGCGGCGAGACGCGCGACGCCATCCAGTCGGCGCTCGACCTGCTCGACCGCGGCGTCGCCCGCGTCGCCGAACGGCAGGACGACGGCAAGTGGCACGTCAACCAGTGGCTGAAGAAGGCGGTGCTGCTCTCCTTCCGGCTGAACCCGATGGAGATCATCAAGGGCGGTCCCGGCCAGGCCGTGTGGTGGGACAAGGTGCCGTCCAAGTTCGACGGCTGGAGCGCCGTCGACTTCGAGAATGCAGGCTTCCGCGCCGTGCCGTCCTCGATCGTGCGCCGGTCGGCCTATGTCGCGCCGGGCGCCGTGCTGATGCCGTCCTTCGTCAACGTCGGGGCCTATGTCGATACCGGCACCATGGTCGACACCTGGGCTTCGGTCGGCTCCTGCGCCCAGATCGGCAAGAACGTGCATCTTTCCGGCGGCGTCGGCATCGGCGGCGTGCTGGAGCCGATGCAGGCCGGCCCGACCATCATCGAGGACAATTGCTTTATCGGCGCGCGCTCCGAAGTGGTCGAAGGCTGCATCGTGCGCGAAGGCTCGGTGCTCGGCATGGGCGTGTTCATCGGCCAGTCGACCAAGATCGTCGACCGCGCCACCGGCGAGGTTTTTTACGGCGAGGTGCCGCCGAACTCGGTGGTCGTCGCCGGATCACTGCCAGGCAAGCCGCTGCCCAATGGCGAGCCGGGCCCGAGCCTCTACTGCGCCGTCATCGTCAAGCGCGTCGACGCCAAGACCCGCTCCAAGACCTCGATCAACGAATTGCTGCGCGATTGATCCTCCACGACGGAGCGGACGCCATTGGCTGAAAGATCGCAATTCCTGTGGCTGTTCTTCAGCCTTTCGGGGCGGCTGAGCCCGGTCGCCTATGCGCTGGCCGGGATTTTGCTGGTGCTTGTCCAGTTTTTCCCGTTCTACCAGTTCGCGCGGGTGGAGCTGAACACGACCGCCAGCCAGAATTGGGCCATGATATGCTGGGGCGTGTTGCTGATCTCGGCCTGGGCCACCTTCGCGGTGACGGCGAAGCGCTTCCATGATTTCGGCAAGCCGACCTATTTTGCGCTGATCTCGCTCATCATCGGTCCCATCCTGCTCATCATCCTCGCCTGTTTCCGCAGCGATCCCGGACCGAACCGCTACGGCAGGCGCACCAACGCGCCGGGCGATAGCTGAGGTCGCATGCGCTATCGCACGCTCGATCCGACGCGGATCATCGAGACCGCTCAAAGGCTGGAGGAGCGCGTCGCGGAGCGTTTCCCGGAAAGGGGCCTGCGCGCCGTTGCCGCCGAACTGGTGTCGCTGTCGCGAGACCTCGCCAAGGCCGCCAAGGAACTGGAAGCGCCGATCTGGTGGCTGCGCGGTGTCATCGTCGCGGCCTTCGTCGCCGGCGTGGCGATGTTCCTGTTCGTCGGCACCATCCTGCCGCTCGACCGCATTTCGGGCGCCGACGATGCCGTGCAGTCGATGCAAGGCATCGAGGCGACGATCAACACGGTCATCCTGGCAGTGCTCGGGCTGCTGGCGCTGATCCGCACCGAGGAGCGGATCAAGCGCAAGAAGGTTTTCCGGCAGCTGCACGGGCTGCGCTCGCTGATCCATGTCATCGACATGCATCAATTGACCAAGGATCCGGCGACCTTGTCGGCCGATTTCAAGCCAACCTCGCACTCGCCCGCCCGCATCACCGATGCGGCCGACCTGGCGCGCTATCTCGACTATTGCTCCGAAATGCTGTCGATCGCCGGCAAGGTCGCGGCGCTGTTCGCGCAATCGGTCAATGACGATGTCGTCGTCAACGCCGTCAACGATATCGAGAACCTGAGCTCCAACCTGTCGCGCAAGATCTGGCAGAAGATCACGCTGATCGAGGACCGCCGCCGACCGCTTCCGGCCCGAGACCGGGCGGACCGCGCTTTTCCGCTTCCGCCTGACGCACCAGCGCGGTGACGCGTTGGTTGATCGGCGTCGGGGTGCCCGTTTGCCTGGCCAGGCGAATGACGGCGCCCTGCAATTCGTCGATCTCGGTCGGGCGGCCGCGTTTCAGGTCGTCCCACATCGACGAGCGCGCTTGAGGGTCGATCGCCAGCATGCGGCGAGCCAGAAGCCCGAACAGCCAGTCGGGCAGCCGCAGCACTTTCGGCAGCAGCGACGACGGCAGGCCGGTGATGCGCGCCGGCGCTATGCCCGCCGCTCGCATCGCGGCGAGCGCCTCGTCGATCTGGCCGGCCAGGATGACGCGCCAGCTTCGGTCGGCCAATTGCTTCGCCAGCGGCAGGTCGGAAAGCGCGACGAGGGCATTGTTGAGGTTCATCAGCAATTTGCCCCACTGCACCGCCTTCATGTCGGCGCGCGCTTCGACGGCAAGCCCGTCGACGTCGAGCAGATCGACGAGGCCGTCGACGCCGTCGTCGATCATCACCTCGCCCTGGCTGGCGCGGTGCGCACGCAACGGCGCCTCGCCATCGGGCGACAGGACGACGTTGAACATCACCATGCCGGTCAGCACCCGCCGTCCAGGAAGCGCGGCGCGCAGCCTGTCCGCGTTGTCGACGCCGTTCTGCAGGCTGACCACCACGGCATCGGCGCGCGCGTGCGCGGCGACCAGCCCGGCCATCTCCCCGGTCGCGCCGCTCTTCACCGTCACCAGGATGACGTCCGCGTCGGAGAGCGCTGCTGCCGGATCGTCGGAGGCTGAAATCGCTTGCGCTTCGATGCGGCGTTCGCGGCCGTCAAGATCGCTGACGCGCAGCCCGCTTTCGCGCATGGCCGCGACGACGCGGCCGCGGCCGAGGAAGACGACCTTGCGCCCGGCGAGCGCCAGGCAGCCGCCGACATAGCAGCCGATGCTGCCGGCGCCGGCTATCGCGATCGTTCTCGTTTCACTGGCCATGCACTCGTCCTCGCTTGGCCGGCACCTTACTATTATGCATGTCGTTCTCCCAGAACCGCCGCACACTTGCGGGCGGCATGCATTTACCGTCATGAAAACCATATTGTCGGCGGCATGAGCGGCGATCATCTGCCATCGTGACACGACAAACGCTTTCGACTATCGCTTTGCCCATGACATTGCCTACCGACCCCGCCGCGAATCTTGCCGCCCTGATCCGCTGCCCGTCCGTGACGCCCGCCGAGGGTGGCGCGCTTGCCGCGCTGCAAGACATGCTGAAGCCGCTCGGCTTCTCGGTCGAGCGTCCGATCTTCTCGGAAGACGGCACACCGGACATCGAAAACCTCTATGCGCGGCGCTCGGGCAACGGCCCGCATCTGATGTTTGCCGGCCATACCGATGTGGTGCCGGTGGGCGATGAAGCGGCCTGGACGCATCCGCCCTTCGCCGCCGAAATCGCCAATGGCGAGATGTATGGCCGCGGCGCCGTCGACATGAAGGGCGGCATCGCCTGCTTCGTCGCCGCGGTGGCGCGCCAGGTCGCGAAGAATGGCGGCCCGAAAGGCTCGGTGTCGCTGCTGATCACCGGCGACGAGGAAGGACCGGCCATCAACGGCACCACCAAGCTGCTCGACTGGGCAGCGGCCAAGGGCGAGAAGTGGGACTCCTCGATCGTCGGCGAGCCGACGAATCCGGATGCGCTCGGCGACATGATCAAGATCGGCCGGCGCGGCTCGCTCTCCGGCAGCGTGACCGTCAACGGTCGCCAAGGCCACGCCGCCTATCCGCAGCTTGCCGACAATCCGGTGCGTGGCCTGATCAGCCTTGTCGATGCGCTGCTCCATCCGGTGTTCGACAAGGGCACGAAGGATTTCCAGCCGACCAACCTCGAAGTGACGTCGATCGACGTCGGCAACGCGGCGACCAACGTCATCCCGGCGAAGGCGACGGCCACTTTCAACATCCGCTTCAACGACACCTGGGACGCCGAATCGGTCCAGGCCGAGATCCACAACAGGCTCGACCAGGCCGCGGGGCGCAAGAAATACCGGCCGGGCAAGAAGGCGCCGGTCGACTACGACCTTGTCTGGCGCGACCGGCCGAGCCATGTCTTCCTCACCCGCGACGACAAGCTCATCGATACGCTGAGCGGTTCGGTCAAGGCGGTGGTCGGCAAGAGGCCGGCGCTCTCCACCTCCGGCGGCACGTCGGACGCGCGCTTCATCAAGGATTATTGCCCGGTGGTCGAGTTCGGGCTGGTCGGCAAGACCATGCATATGGTGGACGAGCGCGTCGCGCTAGCCGACCTAGAGACGCTGACGCAAATCTACGAACGCTTTATCGAAGACTGGTTCGGACAAGGCCTTTCGTGACCATGCTTTCGACGGACGAAACCTATGCTTCGCTGACCGGCGCCTGGCGGCTGATGTTCGGCAGGGCCGACGGCCTGCGCCTGCTCGACCTTTCGGCCGACGGTTTCTGGAATTCCTTCTTTGCCATCGTCGTGGCGGCGCCGGCGCTGATCGTCGGCTGGGTCGGGATAGCCAATGAGGTCGGCGACCCCAGTGCCTTCGCCGGGCGCCTCGGCATGCTGATAAGGCTGGCGACCGTCGATATCGGCTCCTGGGTGCTGCCGCTGGTGGCGCTTGCGCTGGTGGCGCCGCGCGCCGGCATCGGCGGCCGCTTCGTCCACTATGTCGTCGCGTCCAACTGGGCGTCGGCGATCATCGCCTGGCTGATGCTGCCCTCGGCGCTGCTCCGGCTCTTCCTCCCCTCCAGCAGCGAGATCGCCAGCCTGTTGTCGCTGGCGCTGTTCGCCCTGTCGATGGTGCTGACCTGGCGCATGACCAATACAACCATCGGCAAAGGCGCCGCGGTGGGCACGGCCGTGTTCGTCGGCATGTTCATCGCCTCGCTGCTCGTCCTGTTCGGCCTGCAGGCGCTGCTCGGCATCGACATACCAGACGGCACGACGGGTTGATCCTGCCCGACTGACAAGGTCTTTCAATTTACGGGGCAGAATGGTATGATAATTTCATACCGTTCTCTTCGTGGAGGGAATCTATGTCCGCCACCGAAAAACGCACCTTCAGCCTGCCGGCGGAGCAAGCCGCCTTCATCGATCAACTCGTCCGCTCGGGCACCTATGCGACCAGCAGCGAAGTCATCCGCGCGGGGCTTCGCGCCCTTCAGGAGCGCGACGCCGCGGTGGAGCGCTGGCTCCGCGAGGAAGTCGCACCGACCTATGATGCGTTGAAGACAAACCCTGGCAAAGTCATTTCGCCTGCGGAAATGGCCCAACGGGCGCGCAAGCGCCACGAGACCCACTCGCAGAAGAAACCGTGAAGCGCCGCGCCGTCGTCTACTCGCTTGATGCCGGCGACGATCTCGATCGTATTTATACTATTGTTGCTGAGGCCAGCAGCCCCATCACGGCGGATCGCTATGATCGTCGCATACGGACGTTCTGCGAGCGTCTCGATCATGGCTCCGAACGAGGCACGCTTCGTGATGACGTGCGGCCGGGGCTTCGTGTTGTCGGGTTTGAACGCCGGATCACCGTTGCCTTCGTGGTGGAACCTGAGCGGGTCGTGATTCTGCGACTGTTCTATGGCGGAGCCAATTGGTCTGGCGAACTCGCCGGGGTCGACGCCGGCTGATCGAGACCGCGCTCAGACGCCCTCCGGATAATCCACCCCGACGAGAAACAGCCCGTCCGGCGGCGCTACTTGGCCGCAGGCGGCGCGATCGCGTGCTTCGAGCGCCGCCTTGAGATCGGCGGCGCTCCAGGAGCCGTCGCCGACGCGCTTCAGCGAGCCGACCATAGAGCGAACCTGGTTGTGCAGAAAAGAGCGCGCCGAGCTGCGCAGCTCGATGAAGTCGCCATTGCGGCTGACGTCGAGGCGGTCAAGCGTGCGGACCGGGCTTTCGGCCTGGCATTGGGTGGAGCGGAAGGTGGTGAAGTCATGCTTTCCGAGCAGCACCTTGGCCGCCTCATGCATGGCCTCGGCGTCGAGCCGCTTCGGCACCCACCAGACCTTGCCCTTTTCCAGCGCCGCCGGTGCCCGGCGGTTGAGGATGCGATAGAGATAGTGGCGGCCGGTGGCCGAAAACCGCGCGTCGAAACCATTGGCCACGACCGCCGCCTTGAGGATAGCGACACGCGTGCCGGCCGCATGCAGATGCGCGTTGACGGCGTCGCGCACCTTGTCGCCCGACCACGCTTTGGCCAGGTCGACATGGGCGACCTGCGCGGTGGCGTGCACGCCGGCATCGGTGCGGCCGGCGGCACGTATTCTTACCTCTTCACCGCAGAATTTCTCGATCGCCTGCTCGATCGCCTGCTGCACCGAGGGCTGGTCGGCCTGATGCTGCCAGCCGGCGAATTGGCTGCCGTCATATTCGATATCGAGCCGAAAACGCGGCATGTCCTGCGGCGCTTGCCGCTCGCCTAGGCGGCTAAGGCGGTGAAGGCGGAAGCGTAGACCAGCCTGCCGGTCTCGGGCGCGTCGCCCCAGGCCAGCGCCTGCAGCGCCTCGCCCTGGTACTCGCTCTCGAACTTCCCGGCGCGGGCATGGCTGTAGCCGAAGCGGCCATAATAGGTCGGATCGCCCAGCACCACGGCCAGCGTCTCGCCGGCTTCCTTGAGCCGTACATGCGCCTCGCGGATCAGCGCGCCGCCGATGCCGGTGCCGTGGAAGGAGGGTTCGACCGCCAGCGGCGCCAGCGCGACGGCGGCGAACTGCTTGGTGCCGCTCTGAACGAACAGCCGCGAGAAAAGAATATGGCCGACGACCTGCCCGTCTTCCTCTGCAACCAGCTCGACGACGGCATCGCCGCCGGTGACAAGCGCGTCGACCAGGCCGGCTTCCGCCTGCTGGCCAAAGGCATGTTCTTCGACGAGGCGGATCGCCTCGCGATCCCGCGGCGTCGCCGCGCGTATCGACATCATGCTCATGTGAGTTTCGTTCCTTTTTCGATCTTGGCTCCGCGCAAAAACTCCTGCGCGGCGGCGGGCTTTCCGCCCGCCCGTTGAACTTCGACCAGCCTGACCGCGCCTGTCCCGCAGGCGACCGTCAGCCGGTCATCGAGAATTCCTCCCGACTCGCCGACGCCATCCGAAAGCGTCGAGCGAAGCAGTTTCAGCCGCTCCATGCGGCCGCCAATGTCGACCTCGCACCACGCGCCCGGAAAGGGCGAGAGGCCGCGAATGTGATTGTGGACTTCGCCAGAAGGCCGCGTCCAGTCTACGCGTGTCTCCCATTTATCGATCTTTCGGGCGTAGGTCACCCCTGCCATTGCCTGTTGGGTAAATGTCAGACAATTTATCCCCAACTGCGCAAGCGCCTGAACCATCAGCGAAGCGCCTTGAACCATCAGGCGGTCATGCAATTCGCCGGCCGTCATGTCGGGCGCGATGGCGACTTTTTCAACCATCGCCACCGGCCCGGTGTCCAGACCCTCTTCCATCTTCATGACCATCATGCCGGTCTCGGTGTCGCCGGCCATGATGGCGCGCTGGATGGGAGCAGCACCACGCCAGCGTGGCAAAAGCGAGGCATGGCCGTTGAGGCAGCCCAGCCTTGGCGCGTCCAAAACGGCTTTCGGCAGCAGCAACCCGTAGGCGACGACCACCGCGACATCGGCCCGCAAGGCGGCGAAGGCCTGCTGCTCGGCCTCGCTTTTCAGCGATGCCGGCGTGCGCACCTCGAGCGCCAGCCGCTCCGCCTCGCGCTGCACCGGCGAGGGCGTCAGCTCCAGCCCGCGCCGGCCGGCGGCGCGCGGCGGCTGGGTGTAGACGGCTGCGATCTCATGGCCGGCCTCGGCGATGGCGCGCAAGGTCGGCACGGAGAAATCCGGCGTGCCCATGAAGATGACGCGAAGCGGCATGACGTCCTGCGATCCTGTTTTGGGGCCCGAAATGCCAGCTGGCCCAGGCGCCCGCTTCAAAAGGGTTTACGAGCTTCAGGTCAAGCCCGTCGAAGTCAGGGATATTGCGGGTCGCCAGGGTTGCATCTTGCGCGAGACAAATCGCGGCGATCATGGCGTCGGGCAGGCTCATCGGACGGCCCATTCGCTCACGCATGGCCCGCAACTTGCCGGCAAGACGAGGGGTTGAGCCCGCAAACTCCACCACGCGACCGGCAAACTGATGTGAGATCAGATGATCCAGGGCACGGATATAGCGATCCGATCCAGTCCTGTTCAAAAATCTTTCCGCGCCAAAGGATTGCTCCATGATAACCGGGCCGCAGAGGTAGAGTTCCAGGACATCCTGTTTGTTAAACCATTCGGCAACGATCGGATTTGGCACCGGCTTGCCGGCTTCGGAAATGACGTTGGTGTCGAGGACGATCACTCGAAATCCTCGACCGGACGACCAAAGTCACGTTTCCTTTCCGCTTCGATTTCGTCCATTATCTCTGCGAACGTCTCGTCAGTAGCGTTTTCAGCAACGAATGCCGAGCGAATCGCATCCCAGGCCGAAACGCCCCGCTCCGGCTTGGCCTCTTTTTCCGCAACGATACCTTTGCGCAGAAGATCGATGGCTTTGCTCGACAGGCTGTGGCCACCCCTGCGAGCAGCTTGCTCAATTTCATGCTTCAAAGGCTCGGGAATGCCTCGAATTAACATATCGCCCATCGGCGTTTCTCCACTCTGATATCATCGATATCATAATGGGAGCCTGCGCTCAAGGCAGTGGGTTCCAAGGCGGACGTCAGCCCACCATCTTGCCCGGCGCCTTGTCCTTGGCGAGCTTCTTGAACTTCCGCACCACCATGTCGCGCTTGAGCTTCGAGATGTGGTCGATGAACAAAACGCCGTTGAGATGGTCGATCTCGTGCTGCAGGCATGTGGCCATCAGGCCTTCCGCCTGCATCTCCTGCAGCTTGCCGTCGCGGTCGAGATACTTCACCCGCACCGAAGCCGGGCGCTCGACCTCGGCGTAATAGTCGGGGATCGACAGGCAGCCTTCCTCATAGACGGACCGCTGGTCGGAACTTTCGAGCACTTCCGGATTGATGAAGACATGCGGCGCCGGCGGCTCGCCTTCTTTGGCGAGGTCGATGACCAGCAGCCGCCGCGGCTCGCCGACCTGGATCGCCGCGAGGCCGATGCCCGGCGCGTCATACATGGTCTCCAGCATGTCGTCGGCGAGCTTGCGCAAATCGGCATCGACGCGCTCGATCGGCTTGGAAACCTGGCGCAGGACGGGATCGGGAAGGATGATGAGCGGCTTGATCGACATGGCGTCTCACCTAAGACCTCGCTTGAAAAGCGTCAACCGGGGCATCTTTGACCTGTTCACGTTTTGATCTGTGCCAAGGGGCCGAATCGGTTATGCTGCCCAAATGAACGACATGACCTCCGTCCTTTCCGAGCCCATCGCGCGGCTCGGCGCCACGACCGTCACGCTTGGCCAGGCGCTGGCTTTCGGCGCGATCCTTCTGCTTGCGCTTTCCGTGGCGCTCGTCGTCGCCTTGTGGCGCGCGGCCGGGGCACGCGCAACCGCGGCCGCCGAAGCCGCCGACCATGCCCGCGATGCCGAGGCGAGGATGGCCGACATCATGCAAGCGCAGGCAGAGATGCAGGGGCGCATGGGGGCGATCGCCGAGGTGTTCGGGGCGCGGCAGGCCGAGCTCACCCAGTCGCTCGGACAACGGCTCGACGCCATGACCGGGCGTCTCGGCCAGACCATGGCCGAGCAGACCAAGTCGACGCATGAGAGCCTGGCCAAGCTGCAGGAGCGGCTGGCGGTGATCGACACCGCGCAAGGCAACATCCAGTCCTTGGCCGGCCAGGTCGTGCAGCTGCAGGCGATCCTCTCCAACAAGCAGACGCGCGGCGCCTTCGGCCAGTCGCGCATGGAAGCGATCGTCGCCGACGGCCTGCCGCATGGCGCCTACGAGTTCCAGGCCAGCCTCTCCAACGGCAGCCGGCCCGATTGCCTCGTGCGGATGCCCAACGGCGCGCCGATGCTCGCCATCGACGCCAAGTTTCCGCTGGAGGCGTGGAACGCCATCCGCGCCGCCGAGGGCGAGGCCATGCAGAAGGCGGCTGCGCAGGCTTTCCGGCGCGACATCGAGGTGCACATCCGCGATATCGCCGAAAAATACCTGATCCAGCGCGAGACACAGGACACCGCCTTCATGTTCGTGCCGTCGGAATCGGTGTTCGCCGAGATCCACGAGAATTTCGAGGCGGTGGTGCAGAAGGCGCATCGCGCCCGCGTCGTCATCGTCTCGCCCTCGCTGCTGATGCTGTCGATCCAGGTGATCCAGGCGATCCTCAAGGACGCCCGCATGCGCGAGCAGGCGCATCTGATCCAGGGCGAGGTCATCCGCCTGATGGAGGATGTGGGGCGGGTCGACGAGCGGGTGCGGCGGCTGCAGACGCATTTCGGCCAGGCGGCGCGGGACATCGACGACATCCTGGTGTCGACGTCGAAGGTGACCAAGCGCGGCCAGAAGATCGAGGCGCTGGAATTCGCGGAAGGCGAGACCGAGGCCGCGCGAAGCGCAGCGCCAAAGGCCGACGCCGGCGCGCGGGTGGCGGACTCCAAGACGGGACAGCTCAGGCTGCGCGTCGTCGAGGGCGACGAGTAGTCGCTCGACGCCGACGTTGGAACGACCGATTCTTCCTTCGCTGCCGAGGTCGCATTCCTTGGAGATTGGCTGGAACGCCGATCACTTCGTCATTCCAGGGCGGAGCAAGGAGCGAAGCGACGCGCGCAGACCCTGGAATCCATGCCGTGACGCTAAGGCATTGAGACGGTTAAGAATTTTGCTCCGCCGAGCCCCTCACATCGGTCACGGCATGGATCCTCGGGTCAAGCCCGAGGATGACGCAGGCGCGAAAGATTCAGCCAATCGCCGAGGCTTCCGCCAACGGGGCCGATCCGACAGTGCTACTGCTCCTCGATTGTCGCCATGCCTTCAAACTCCGGCAGCCAGTGCAAGGCCGAACGGTGCCAGACCTGTTTTTTCGGGACGAGTTCCTCGCGCTGACGCGCCGTGCCGACCCTGATGCCATAGATCTTAGGCCCATCTCCCACCGACGTGGCGTAGAGGTGCGATCCGCACTCGCCGCAAAAGCCTTGCGCCCGCCTGGCGCCGCTCGACCCGACCTTGATATAGACCTTCGGCGCGCCCCTGGTGATCCGGTAGTCGCTTTCCGGCGCCGGAACCGTCACGCGAAAGGCCGTGCCGGTCAGCTGCTGGCAGTCGGTGCAGTGGCAGATCGAGGTCTTTTCCGGATCGACCTCCGCCTCATAGGCGATCGCGCCGCAATGACATCCGCCGTCGATCTTCATCGGCCTTCCTCCTGACAAATTCGCTTTATCAAAGCCTATCCCTCCTCCGAGGCCTCGGCCATGGCCTTGCGCCGCCGCTCCCATGTGCCAGTGGCTTGCGGCTTGACGAAGAGCCTCGTTATTTGCGGCATTTCCTCTTTCAGCCTTGCTTCCAGGCGCTCGACGCAGGCCTCGATATCGGGCGCGCTGAGATGATCCTCGAATTCGATGCTCAAGCCCGCGACGATTTCCTCCGGCCCGATATGGACGCTCAGGATTCCGTTCGCGCGCTGCACCGCCGGATCGTCCTGAACGATCGCCAGCACCTTCTTCTGCACTTCGGATGAGGCAGGTTCACCCAGCAGCAGCCCTTTGCTCTCGCGCGCCAGGAAGATGGCGGTCGCGCCGAGGATGATGGCGATGCCGATCGAGCCGAGGCCGTCGAGCTCGGGGATTCCCAGAAGCTGGGCCGACAGGATGCCGGCGAAAGCGACTGCAAGCCCGAGCAGCGCGGCGCTGTCCTCGAACAGTACCGTATAGACGCTGGGATCCTTGCTCGATTGCACGGCCTGCAGCCAGCCTTGCTTGCCCTTCTGCTGCCGGAACTCCTTCAGCGCTAACAGCCATGAGCTGCCCTCGAACAGGAAGGAAAGGGCGAGCACGATGTAGTTGACCTTGGCGTTGACGAACGGCTCGGGCGCCATGATGTGGATGACGCCTTCATAGAATGAGACGCCGGCGCCGAGCGCGAACACCAGAAGCGCCACGATAAAGCTCCAGAAATAGAGCTCGCGTCCGTGGCCGAGCGGGTGGGTGCGGTCGGGCGGCCGCGCGGCGCGGTGCATGCCGTGGAGGAGCAGCGCGCCGTTGCCGGTGTCGACCAGCGAATGCACACCTTCCGACAGCATGGCGGACGAACCGGTGAGCGCTGCCGCCGTGAATTTGGTCGCCGCGATCGCCAAATTGCCGGCGAGCGCGGCGTAGATCACCCGTCTCGAGCCGCTATGTCCTGCCATCCGATCTCCGAGCTGCCCCGCGCCCGAGCTTGACGGCCCGCCTCACAGACAATGCACCAGCCCGTGCGAGGTTTCGGAAATCGGTTGACAGCCGGTCGACCGGCTTCGCAAAGCGGCACAGCCTCTTGCAGCCGGGCATTTCTCTTGTTTCACTCGCACGTCCACAATCGGAGGAGCGAATCATGGCTAAAGGTGCGATGAAGGCGGGCAAGGAAGCCCGCAAGCCGAAGAAGGACGCCAAGAAGCCCGCGGCGGCCCCGGCTCCGAAGGCGCCGCCGGTCAAGGCGTTGCGCATCAAGGAAAAGTAAGCGGCCGAATTCGGTCGATCCGGCTCAATGCTGACTTTGAACCGGCGGCATGACGATGCTGCCGGTGTTTTGTTGATCGAGGCCACCCCATATCAAAGGGCGAGGACGACCTCGCTTTCGAAAAACCGGCCGGGACGACCCGCCACCAAGCATCTGAGGCGATGCTGGAACGACGGAGTGTCTTCGATGTCCTGGATTTTTCTTTTCTTCGCCGGCCTGTTCGAGATCGGCTGGGCGATCGGCCTCAAATATACCGACGGCTTCTCCAAGCCGCTGCCGACCCTTCTCACCATTGCCTCGATGATCGTCAGCCTCGGCCTGCTCGGCCTGGCGCTGAAGACGCTGCCCGTCGGCACGGCCTATGCGGTGTGGACCGGCATCGGCACCGTCGGCACGACGCTGCTCGGCATCTGGCTGCTCGGCGAGCCGGCGACAACCGTCCGGCTCGCCTGTATTGGCCTGATCGTCTGCGGCATCGTCGGGCTGAAACTGGTCGCCTAGCTCGCTATCCACAGCACAAACGCGTTCAGGGCCGCTTTCGGCGACCCTGACTTAATTTTCCAACAAATCCGAACCTAGCGGGCGGAGAAGCCCGGAGGCGTGCGCCCGACGCGAGACTTGCGGGCGGCGTAGCGTGCATCACGCTTGGCCTTGCGCGCGGCCTCATCGGCAAGCTCGAAAGCGATGCGCTCGGATTCCTCGGCCTCGCGGCGCTTGGCCTCTTCGGCCGCCGCCGCTTCCGCCGCAAGACGCGCCGCTTCGGCGATCGCCTCGCGCTCGGCCTTCTCGGCCGCTTCGCGCGCCAACTTTTCCTGCTTCAGCCTTGCCTTTTCCGCCTCGCGGATGGCGCGGGCCTCAAGGATAGCCTTGCGTTCGGCCTGGCGAGCCAGCACTGTCGGATCATCCGCCGCCGGCTTTGCCTTGAAGCGCTCGAGCAGCGCCTTCTTTGCCTCGTTCGCGGCATTGCGCCGCTCGAAAATGTCTTTTTCCCTGTAGATAGCCAAGTGCACTTCCCTGCAGTGTATTCGCGACGCTTACATACGCGTGAAAGCGGCAAGTTCAAGCGCCAAAACGGTATGGCAGCCATGAAAAATTCGGGCTTGTTGCCGCAGGGATACGGCCCGGCAGCGCGATGCACTGTTCACAGATCGCGCGTCTGGCGGGCAGAACGGTGGATGGTTACCTCTAGCGCCGACGACAAACGCCGACATGAACATTGAGGACGCAACCAGATGGAACTCGGTCTCTACACTTTCGCCGATGTCAGCCCGGAGCCGGGCCCCGGCGCCATCGGCCCGCATGAACGGCTGCGCAACCTCATCGAGGAAATCGAGCTGGCCGACCAGGTCGGCCTCGACGTGTTCGGCCTCGGCGAGCATCACCGTCCCGACTATGCCGCCTCGGCGCCGGTAGTGGCGCTGGCCGCGGCGGCCGAGCGCACGAAGCGCATCCGCCTGACCAGCGCGGTCACGGTGCTTTCCTCCGACGACCCGGTGCGCGTCTTCCAGCAATTCGCGACGCTCGACCTTCTGTCCGGCGGCCGCGCTGAGATCATGGCCGGGCGCGGTTCCTTCATCGAATCGTTCCCGCTGTTCGGCTACAATCTGGAGGACTATGACGAGCTGTTCGCCGAGAAGCTCGACCTGCTTTTAGCCATCCGAGACCAGGCGAAGGTGACGTGGCAGGGCAAGCTGCGCGCGCCGATCAACGGCCGCGGCGTCTACCCGCGTCCATTGCAGGAAAAACTGCCGGTCTGGATCGCCATCGGCGGCACGCCGCAATCCGCCGCCCGCGCCGGCGTGCTCGGCCTGCCGCTGACGCTGGCCATCATCGGCGGCGAGCCGGCCCGTTTTGCGCCGTTGTTCGATATCTATCGCGAGGCGGCGCGGCGCGGCGGCAACGAACCGGCCAGCCTCGCCACCAGCATCAACGTGCACGGCTTCATCGCCGAGACGCCCGAACAGGCGGCCGACGATTTCTACGGACCGCAGGCCGAGGTGATGAACCGCATCGGCCGCGAGCGCGGCTGGGGCCCGACCTCGCGCGCGCATTTCGATCACGCGCGGGGTCCCAGTGGGGCCCTCTTCGTCGGCAATCCTGAAGCCGTGGCGGAAAAGATCGTCGCCCAGCACAAGATCTTCGGCAACGACCGCTTCCTGCTGCAGATGGCGATCGGCACCATGCCGCACGCCAAGATCATGAAGGCGATCGAGCTTTACGGCACCAGGGTGGCGCCGATCGTGCGCAAGGAGACGGCCAAAACCGCGCCCGCCATCGTGGCGCCGGCCGGCTAAGCGGAGGCCCGTTCGCGAAGACTGGCCGACCCGTAGCGCGACCGCGGGAGCGATGCCGCGGAAAGCCGGCTCATGGAACCT
The DNA here is from genome assembly GCF_006439455.1 of Mesorhizobium sp. B2-9-1. Taxonomy (NCBI): domain Bacteria; kingdom Pseudomonadati; phylum Pseudomonadota; class Alphaproteobacteria; order Hyphomicrobiales; family Phyllobacteriaceae; genus Mesorhizobium; species Mesorhizobium sp. B2-9-1. The sequence continues at coordinate 58,214 of NZ_VFTP01000017.1, forward strand.
TGCCCGGAACTCCAGCGTTTCGCGCAGAAGCCTGCCATGCATTCATTGTTTGGGTGGCGGGCTTGCAAGGGAACCGATGAAAGCCGAACCGATCGCTTCGGGCGCGAGCGTTGCCGAAAGCCCTGATCCGCGTGCCAACGCCCGGGCGGACATGCGCCTGACGCGCTCGCTGGTGATCGGGATTTTCATTCTGCTGACGATCGCAGCGCTCTATTTCGCCCGTGATTTCTTCATGCCGGTAATCCTCGCCTTCCTGCTGGCGCTGACGCTGACGCCGATCGTGCGCTTCCTGCGCAAGCACGGCGTACCGGAAGTGGTTTCGGCGACGTTGCTGGTGCTGCTTTCAATCTTTGTTTTCGTCGTTGCAGGCTATCTGCTCAGCGGTCCGGTCATCGACCTCATCAACAACAGCTATTCGATCGGCCAGCAGCTCACCGAGCGGCTGGCGCCGTTCAAGCGGCCGCTCGAACGGGTGATGGATCTCGCGCATCAGCTGGAAGCGCTGACCGAGACCTCGCAGGAGCCGGGGGTGCAGCGGGTCGCGGTGGCGCCTTCCGGCGTTCTGTCCACGGCGGCCAGCAATCTCCTGGAAGCCGGCACCTCGATCACCATCGTCTTCGTGCTGTCGCTGTTTCTGCTCGCCTCGGGCACGCTGTTCTACGAGAAGATCGTGCAGTCGTTCACCAGCATGACCCAGAAGAAGCGGGCGCTGCGCGTGGTCTATGACGTCGAGCACGAAATCTCGCACTATCTGCTTACCGTTGCCCTGATCAATGCCGGCCTCGGCACGATGATCGGGCTGGGCCTCTGGGGGCTCGGCATGCCCACCCCGTTGGTGTGGGGCGCGGCGGCGGCGCTGCTCAATTTCCTGCCCTATGTCGGCGCGCTGATGACCGTCCTGCTCGTCGCCATCATCGCGCTGATCAGCTTCGACACGATCGCCTATGCGCTGCTGGCGCCGGCTTTCGTGGTGTTGTGCGATATCGTCGAAGGCCAGTTCGTGACGCCGACGGTGGTCGGACGGCGCCTCGAGATCAACGCCGTGGCAATCTTGATCGCCATCGCCTTCTGGTCATGGCTATGGGGCTTCGTCGGCGCGCTGATGGCGGTGCCGTTGCTGGTCGTCATCAAGGTCTTCTGCGACCATTTCGAGGGCTTGAGCCATGTCGGCAACTTCCTGGCGGCGCAGCAGTCCATGGCCATCGAGGAAGAGCCCGCCGAAAACAATCACAAACCGGCCTAAGTGCACTGCACAGGGATTTTGACCGGTCGGCTCAGGCGGTATACTTTGGAGATTGGCCGAAACGCGCAACCCCGTCGTCATTCCTGGGCGGAGCAGGAGCGAAGCTCCGTCGCGAAGACCCTGGAATCCATTCCGTTACCTTCGCCAAGGTGTGCAACGGAGCAGAATTCTGCACCGTGGCGACGCTTCCAAGTCGCGGAATGCATTCTATGGTCTGCGCGCGTCGCTTCGCTCCTTGCTCCGCCATAGAATGACGAGGTTGGGGCGGCTTCAACCAATCCCCGGCGTTTGCGTTGATTGCACGGAAATGAATGGAAAATCTTGCACCAACGGCAACCTTTCAAAATCCCTGTGTCGGGGAACTAAGGCGCGTCGCCCTGAATTGGATTCAGACGACGCGCTCCAGGGGCTTTGTTTCGCCGTGGTCCCAGAACCGTGCGCACTTCTGGGCGACATGCTCCTGTTTTGATGCATGTCGTTGTCCCAGAACCATGCACATTTCTGGGCGACATGCATTGGCATGTGGTCCAATCGCAAAGCGTGGCCGTTATTTGCAGCGTTGGCGGGCAGTGCCTATATCGGGCCGGTCAAGCGGGACCTGCCCCTGAATGAGCGACTTCGATCTCGATGGCTATTTCGCCCGCACAGGCTATGACGGGCCAACCGACGTTTCGCTGGCCACGCTGCAGGCGCTGCACGCAACCCATCCGCAGGCGATCCCGTTCGAGAATATCGACGCCTTGATGGGCGTTTCCGTCGGGCTCGACATCGCCTCGCTGCAGGACAAGATTCTTGGCCAGGGCCGCGGCGGCTATTGCTTCGAGCACAATCTCATCTTCATGCATGCGCTGAAGGCGCTCGGCTTCACCGCCAGCGGGCTGGCGGCGCGCGTGTTGTGGGGCCAGCCGGATGATGCCGTCACCGCGCGCAGCCACATGCTGCTGCGCGTCGAGCTCGGCGGCCGCACCTACATTGCCGATGTCGGCTTCGGCGGCCTGACGCTGACGGCGCCGCTGCTTTTGCAACCTGGGCTTGAGCAGCAGACGCCGCACGAGGCCTTCCGCATCGTCGAAACCGGCGACCATCTTCGCCTGCAAGCCGGCATTGGCGGCGATTGGCGCACGCTCTACCGCTTCGACATAAGCCAGGCCTATGAGGTCGATTATCAGGTCGGCAGCCATTTCCTGTCGACGCATCCGAGCTCGCATTTCCTGACCACGCTGGTTGCCGCGCTCGCCTTGCCCGACCGGCGCTATGCGCTGCGCAACAACCGGCTGTCGACACATCATGCCGGCGGTCGCAGCGAGCAGCGCGAGATCGCGACCGCCACCGAGCTCGCCGGCGTGCTGGAGAACCAGCTCGCCATCGTCATTCCCGACCGCGCCGCCTTCGAGGCGAGGCTGCGGGAAAAACGCATCGTGGAGACCTGACCAATGACGGCCCTTTCGGTTCTCGACCTGTCGCCGATCACGCAAGGCAGCACGGCCTCGCAGTCGCTTGCCAATTCGCTCGACCTTGCCCGCCATGCCGAGCGGCTGGGCTACAGGCGCTACTGGCTGGCCGAGCACCACAACATGCCGGGCATCGCGAGCGCCGCGACCTCCGTCGTGATCGCGCATGTCGCTGGCGGCACCAAGTCGATCCGCGTCGGCGCCGGCGGCATCATGCTGCCCAACCATGCGCCGCTGGTGATCGCCGAGCAGTTCGGCACACTGGCGGCGCTTTTCCCTGGCCGCATCGATCTCGGCCTCGGCCGCGCGCCGGGCACCGACATGCTGACCGCGCGGGCGCTGCGGCGGAATCTCGAAAGAGCCGACAATTTCCCGCAGGACGTCGTCGAGCTGATGGGCTATTTCCAGCCGGCCGAGGAAGGCCAGCGCATTCGCGCCGTGCCCGGCGAGGGCCAGAGCGTGCCGGTCTGGATCCTGGGCTCCAGCCTCTATGGTGCGCAGCTCGCAGCCCTTCTCGGCCTGCCTTACGCCTTCGCCTCGCATTTCGCCCCGGCTGAGCTCGATCATGCGCTGGAGGTTTATCGCACGCGCTTCCAGCCGTCGGCGCAACTCGAAAAACCGTATGTCATGCTCGGCCTCAATGTCTTCGCCGCGCCGTCGGACGCCGAGGCGAAGCTTCTGTTCAGCTCGCTGCAACAGGCCTTCGTCAATCTGCGCAGCGGCCGCCCCGGCCAATTGCCGCCGCCGGTCGAGAATTACGACCGCGACCTCGACCCCGCGGCGAAAACCATGCTTGCCCAGGCGCTGTCCTGCGCCGTCGTCGGCTCGCCGGAGACGGTGCGCCAGGGCATCGACGCCTTCATAAGCCGCACCGGCGCCGATGAATTGATGGTGACGGCGCAGTGCTTCGACCATGCGGCGCGCGTGCGCTCCTTTGAGATCCTCGCCGACGTGCACAAATCGATGTCGAAGGCGGCCTGACGGCGCCATGGCTTCTGACATGCTCATCTGTTAAGGGCAGGCTCCCCGCCAAAGCGCGAGCCTGCCCATGACCCATGATCTCGACGACCGCATGCATTTTGCCATCGACCTGGCGCGGCGCGCCGGCGAGCTGGGGCTGAAATATTTTCGCGACCTCGACAGTCTGACGATCGAGAGCAAGGGCCATCAGGACCTGGTTTCAGAAGCCGACCGCGAGGTCGAGCTGTTCATCCGTGCGGCCATCGCCGAGGCCTACCCGCAAGACGGCATCGTCGGTGAGGAGCACGCGGCGATCACCGGAACAACCGGTCATGTCTGGGTGATCGACCCGATCGACGGCACCGCCAATTTCGTGCGCGGCATTCCCGCCTGGTGCGTGGTGATCGCCTGCGCCAGGAACGGCGAGACGATCGTGGGCGTCATCCACGAACCCTCGACCGACGAGACGTTCTACGCCCGTCTTGGCGGCGGCGCCTTCCTCAACGGCAAGCCGATCAGGGCCAGCAACGCGTCATCGCTTTCCGAAGGCTCGGTCGGCACCGGGCTCTCCAACCGCGCCTCGACCACGAATGTCGTCATTCTCATCGGCCTGATCATGGGCGAGGGCGGCGTCTTCTACCGCAATGCTTCCGGAGCGCTCATGCTTGCCTATGCGGCGGCCGGCCGGCTGCTCGGCTATCTCGAGGAGCACATGAACGCCTGGGATTGCCTGGCCGGCATGCTGCTGGTCGAAGAGGCCGGCGGCACGGTGCTGAAAGCGGACCCCAAGACGGTGATCGGCAAAGGTGCCCGGGTGGTCGCCGGCGGCCGGCGCATCTTTCCGAGGCTGCAACTGCTCGGCGAGAGCTCCTTCGGATTTACGCGCTGACGCTCTGCGCGAGCGCGCCGAGCGGCCGGCAGGAATTGCGGATCATCAGCCGGCCTTTCAGCACGAGCTTGCGCGGCGGCGCCTCGCGGTTGCCGGCCAGCCGGTCGAGCAGGAGGTTCGCCGCCTGCTCGCCGATCGCCTGCACCGGCTGCGCCACGGTCGTCAGCTGCGGCACGAACACGTCCGACCAGGGAAAATCGTCGAAGCAGGCGACCGAAATGTCCTCGGGACAGCTGAGACCGATGTCGCGGATCGCCTTCATGGTGCCGATCACCATCGGATTGTTGGCCGAGAAGATCGCGCTCGGCCGGTCGTGCAGCGAAAGCAGCTGCATGGTGGCGTTATAGCCGTCGATCTCGTGGAAATTGCCGGAGCGTATGAGCTCCTCCGCCACGGGCAGGCCGGCGGCCTGCAGCGCCTCGCGGTAGCCGATCATGCGGTCATGCATGGGGGATATGTCGGATGCGCCGGTGATATAGCCGATGCGGCGATGGCCGAGATGGATCAGATAGGTAACGGCGTCGAACACGGCGCGCTGGTTGTCCAGCACCACCGCATCGGTGTCGACGCCGTCGCAGAGGCGATCGAGCAGCACCACCGGCACGTTGGCGTCCCCGACGATGCCCTTCAGGATGCCGCCGTCGCCGACACGCGCCACGATCAGCCCGTCGACCATGCGGTCGAGCAGCAGCCGGATCTGGTCGTCCTGCGTGTTCAGGTCCTCGTCCGTGCAGCACAGCATGACGGCATAGCCGGCGCGGTCGAACGCCTGCTGGATGACCGAAACGACATCGGTGAAGAACGGGTTGGTGATATGCGGCACGGTCAGGCCGATGGTCCGCGTGGTGCCCATCTTGAGGCTGCGGGCAATGGCGTTGCGCTTGTAGCCGATGTCGCGGATCGCCTGCTCGATGCGCTGGGTAAGCTCCGGACTGACGGTGGCGGTGCCGTTGAGCACTGCCGACACGGTGGCCACGGACACACGCGCCGCCTCAGCCACATGCAGCATGGTCGGCGCCGTGGATTTCCGCTGTTTTTTCCGCCCAGACACCGTCATTTCGAAACGTTTAGCCGCCCCTATTTGGCTAAACCTACGCAAACCCGGCATTTTTCGCAAGAATTGAAATACATCAATCCTCAGAAACCAGATATGCGCTTGACACATTCGAAACGTTTAGATTAGCGTTCAAACAATCGAAGACGACGGAGGGAGGCCGTCCTTTGCCATGCAGCGCATTGATTCCACCACGACTGGCAATGCGGCCGCCGACGGTCCCGCCGTCGTCCTGAGCGCGACGGGCATTTCCAAGCGCTTCGGCGGCATCGCCGCGCTGTCGGATGTGAGCCTGGACCTCCGGCCCGGCGAGGTGCATGCGCTGATGGGCGAGAACGGCGCCGGCAAGTCGACGCTGATGAAGATCCTGTCGGGCGTCTATACCGACTACGAAGGCGCCGTGGCCATCGACGGCCGGACAATTCGTTTCACCGGCGTCCGCGACGCCGAGGACGCCGGCATCGCCATCATCCACCAGGAGCTCAACCTCGTCCCCGAGCTCAGCGTCGCCGACAACATCTTCCTCGGCCGCGAAAAGCTGATCGCCGGGCTGGTCGTCGACCGCAAGGCGAGCAGCCGCACTGCCAGCGCGCTGCTGCAGCGTCTCGGCATCGAGCTCGATCCCGAGGCGCGTGTCGGCACGCTCAGGGTCGGCGAGCAGCAACTGGTGGAGATCGCCAAGGCGCTGTCGAAGTCGGCGCGCATCCTGATCATGGACGAGCCGACCTCGGCGCTGTCGCCGGCCGAGTGCCAGAGACTGTTCCGCATCATCGGCCAGCTCGCGGCAAGCGGCGTTGCGATCGTCTACATCTCGCATCGCATCGACGAGGTCATGCATCTGGCCAGCCGGGTGACGGTGCTGCGCGACGGACGCCACGTGCTGACGCGGGACATGGCAAGGCTGGACGAAGACGCCATCATCTCCGCCATGGTCGGGCGCGACCTTCTCGCCTCCTCCGATCATGAGCGCGGCCCCGGCGGCGAAGCGGTGCTCTCGGTCAGGGACCTGTCGCTGTCGAAGCCCGACCGGCATGGCTGGCGCACGATGATCGACGGCGTCAGCTTCGACCTTGCCGCCGGCGAGATCCTCGGCATCGGCGGGCTGCTGGGTTCCGGCCGCACCGAGATCCTGGAGGCGATCTTCGGCTCCAGCGACGGCCGCACCGGCGGCGAGATTCGGCTCGACGGCGTGCCGGTCGAGATCGGCTCGCCGCGCGAGGCCCGCCGGCTCGGCATCGCTTTGGTGACCGAGGACCGCAAGACGCAAGGCCTGCATCTCCAAGCCTCGATCACCGACAATGTCGCGCTGCCCCTGGTCGGCGCGCTGGCGCGCTTCGGCCTGCGCTCGCGCTCCGGCGAGCGCGGCCTGGCACGCGACGCGGTCGGCGCGCTCGGCATACGCTGCGAAAGCATCGAGCAGGCTGCCGGCACGCTGTCCGGCGGCAACCAGCAGAAGGTGGTGATCGGCAAATGGCTGGCGACCCGGCCGCGCGTGCTTCTGCTCGACGAGCCGACGCGCGGCATCGATGTCGGCGCCAAGCGCGAAATCTACGACCTCGTCTTCAAGCTGGCCGGCGAGGGGCTGGCGATTGCCGTGATCAGCTCCGAACTGCCCGAGCTTCTGCATCTGGCCGACCGCATCCTGGTCATGGCCGAGGGCCGCCAGCGCGGAATCCTGTCCCGCACTGATGCCAGCGAGGAGGCGATCATGCGGCTTGCCGCGCCAAGACTTGCCACACCAAGACGGGCAGCGAGACCAGCCGCATGAACCTCATCAGCCTTGTCTCCCGCACCAAGCTTTACTGGGGGCTGATCGCCATCTTCCTGATCGGCGTGTTCGGCTCGCCGATCAGCTCCAAGGGCAACAACATCTTCCTGTCCTACGGCAACCTGCTCGACGTGCTGCGCCAGGTGTCGACCACCGGCCTCATCGCCACCGGCATGACGGCGGTGATCCTGACCGGCGGCATCGATCTTTCCGTCGGCTCGCTGATGGCGATCTGCTCGGTCGTCTGCGCCATGCTGCTCACCGTGCCGGGCGTCACGCCGTCGGCGGCGCTCGGCGTGCCGACGACCGCGCTGGCGGCGCTTTGCCTCGGCGTGCTGGCCACCCGCTTCATCCTGCTCAACATCGAGAAATCCCGCGCCGGGGCGGAAGCCGGGCGCGACGCGCGACTGGACAAGGCGCGCGGGCTGATCATTCCGGGGGTCGTCGGCGTGGTGCTGTGCTGCCTTTCGCTGTGGTACCTGCTGCCGCAGGTCGAGACCAAGTTTGGCGTGCTCGGCGTGCTGCTGGTGGCGCCTTGCGTCGGCCTTCTGTTCGGCACCATCAACGGCTTCATCATCGTCGCCGGCCGGCTGCAGCCGTTCATCGTCACGCTGGCGATGATGGTGACGGCGCTCGGCATCGCCAGGCTCACCGCCGGCCAGAACAACGCGGTGCTGCCGGTCTATACCGGCTCCAACGCCACCGCCGATTTCGAGATCCTGCGCTCGCTGGTGTTCGGCATCGTGCCGATGCCAGGTCTGTTCTTCCTCGGCGCGATCGTGATCTACGGCGCGGTGCTGCGCTTCACGCCTTTCGGCCGCTATGTCTACGCCATCGGCGGCAATGAGGAGGCGGCGCGGCTTTCCGGCATCGCCGCCGGGCGCGTCAAGATAGCCACCTATGCGGTGTCGGGCCTGCTCGCCGGCATCGCGGCGGTGCTCTACGTGGCCCAATACCGCCAAGGCAAGCCCGATGCCGGCGCCGGGCTGGAGCTCGACGCCATCGCCGCCGTGGTCATCGGCGGCACCAGCCTGATGGGCGGGCGCGGCAGCCTGGTCGGCACCTTCTGCGGCGTGCTGATCTTCGGCCTGTTGTCCAACATCTTGCAGCTGCACAACATCAATTCGAACCTTCAGCTGGTGCTGAAGGGGGCGATCATCATCGGCACCGTGCTCGTGCAGGAGCGCAACGCCGGCGATCTTCTCAGCTATCTGCGCCTGCCCGGCGGACGGGCGGCGCAAAAGGAAACGGCCGCAGCCAAGCGGCCGTCACAGGAGACCTCGTCTCTATAATCCGGAGGAAACAGGACCATGAAACGACGTGATATGCTGAAGCTCGCCACCTTCGCGGCGGCGCTTGTGACGACCACCGCGCTCTTTTCCGGCAACCATGCCTTTGCCCAGGACAAGAAGTGGAAGATCGGCTTCTCGCAGGTGACGACCATCGAACCCTGGCGCGCCCAGTTCAACAAGGACATCATCGCGGAAGCCGCCAAGCACCCGGACGTCGAGCTGATCATCACCGACGGCGAGGACAAGACCGAAAAGCAGGTCGCCGACGTCGAGAACCTGATCCGCCAGGAGGTCGACGCGCTGCTGGTCTCGCCGAAGGAATCGGCCGGCCTGACCGGCGTGGTGCAGCAGGCGATCGACGCCAAGATCCCGGTCTTCGTGCTCGACCGCAATGTCGAAACCAAGGACTACACGCAGTTCGTCGGCGGCGACAACAAGCTGATCGGCCGGGCGGCTGGCGAATATGCCGTCGAGCTCCTGGGCGGCAAGGGCAAGGCGGCCGGCAACGTCGTCGAGATCTGGGGCGGCATGGGCACGCAGCCGGCGCATGACCGCCATGACGGCTTCCATGAATTCACCGACAAGGAGCCGGGCATCAAGTACCTGCTCGACCAGCAGTCGGGCGACTGGAAGCAGGACCAGGCCTATAACATCATGGCCAACGCGCTGAAGACCAACGAGAAGATCGATCTCGTCTACGGCCACAACGATCCGATGGCCTACGGCGCCTATCTTGCTGCCAAGGACGTCGGGCGCGAGAAGGACATCAAGTTCATCGGCATCGACGGCCTGCCCAACGAAGGCGTGCAGATGGTGAACAAGGGCGAGCTGACGGCGACCTTCACCTATGTCACGCCGGGCGCCGAGGGCCTGCGCCAGGCGATCAAGTTCCTGAAAGGGGAGAAGGTCGAGAAGACCATCACCCTGCCGACGGAAAAGATCACCAAGGACAACGCCGCCAAAATCCTGAAGGACAACGGGCTTTAGGTTCTGTTTTGACGCAATTCCAAACGGAAAACCGCTGCGGCTTTTCCTGGAATTGCTTGAAGTCCGCAACCCCCTGCCGGGCCACGCGCCCGGCAGGGCTTTGCCCGAGCGCCAGGCGCTCCCCACAGCTTGCCGCCGGGCGCCAAATGCACGCCGCAATACTGTTTTTCCGCTCTTTCGCGACCGAAAGTCACGCCCGAAACAGCAAGTCCTGACCTTGGCGGTCAGCAGATTTGCGTGCCCTAAGCGGCGCCGCTTTAAAAAAACCAAGCCGGAACAGTGAGATAGATCGACTTCAGACCGGCTCGGGCGCAGAGCGCGGCGGGTCTCTTCCGGGTCGCTGCCGAGACGACGGACAGCTTGCGCAGGATGCTTGCGCCTTGTGTCGCCTGTTCTTATATACGCGCCAGCCGTCCAGCCCTAAAAAGCGGGGACCATGACGGGATTTCTTGTGAACAGGGGCTTTCGTCGGAACGCCTTTTGAAGGGTCCAGAGAGCCTGCTTAGAGGAGAGATTAGAACAATGGCAAAAGTTATCGGTATCGATCTCGGCACCACCAACTCGTGTATCGCCATCATGGATGGCAAGGACCCCAAGGTGATCGAGAATGCTGAAGGCGCGCGCACGACGCCTTCCATCGTCGCCATTTCGAGCGACGGCGAACGTCTCGTCGGCCAGCCGGCCAAGCGCCAGGCGGTCACCAATCCGGAAAACACCATCTTCGCGGTCAAGCGCCTGATCGGCCGCCGCTATGACGACCCGGTGACGGAGAAGGACAAGAAGCTTGTCCCTTACAAGATCGTCAAGGGCGACAATGGCGACGCCTGGGTCGAGGCCGGCGGCAAGAAGCAGTCGCCCAGCCAGATCTCGGCCATGATCCTGCAGAAGATGAAGGAGACGGCGGAAGCCTATCTCGGCGAGAAGGTCGAGAAGGCGGTCATCACCGTTCCAGCCTATTTCAACGACGCCCAGCGCCAAGCGACCAAGGACGCCGGCAGGATCGCCGGCCTCGAGGTGCTGCGCATCATCAACGAGCCGACGGCCGCGGCGCTTGCCTATGGCCTGGAGAAGAAGGACGGCAAGACCATCGCCGTCTATGACCTTGGCGGCGGCACCTTCGATATTTCCGTGCTCGAAATCGGCGACGGCGTCTTCGAGGTGAAGTCGACCAATGGCGACACCTTCCTCGGCGGCGAGGACTTCGACATGCGCCTCGTCGAGTATCTGGCGGCGGAGTTCAAGAAGGAGCAGGGCATCGACCTCAAGGCCGACAAGCTCGCGCTGCAGCGCCTCAAGGAAGCCGCGGAAAAGGCCAAGATCGAGCTGTCCTCGACGACGCAGACCGAGATCAACCTGCCCTTCATCACCGCCGACGCCAGCGGCCCGAAACACCTGACGATGAAGCTCACCCGGGCGAAGTTCGAAAGCCTGGTCGAGGATCTCGTGCAGCGCACGATCGAGCCCTGCAAGGCGGCGCTCAAGGATGCCGGCCTGAAGGCCGGCGAGATCGACGAAGTGGTCCTGGTCGGCGGCATGACCCGCATGCCCAAGATCCAGGAGATCGTGAAGCAGTTCTTCGGCAAGGAGCCGCACAAGGGCGTCAACCCGGATGAGGTCGTGGCGCTTGGCGCCGCCATCCAGGCCGGCGTGCTGCAGGGCGACGTCAAGGACGTGCTGCTGCTCGACGTGACGCCGCTGTCGCTGGGCATCGAGACGCTGGGTGGCGTGTTCACCAGGCTGATCGAGCGCAACACCACGATCCCGACCAAGAAGAGCCAGACTTTCTCGACCGCCGAGGATTCGCAGTCGGCGGTGACGATCCGCGTCTTCCAGGGCGAGCGCGAAATGGCGGCCGACAACAAGATGCTCGGTCAGTTCGACCTCGTCGGCATCCCGCCGGCCCCGCGCGGCGTGCCGCAGATCGAGGTCACGTTCGACATCGACGCCAACGGCATCGTCAACGTCTCGGCCAAGGACAAGGGCACCGGCAAGGAGCACCAGATCCGCATCCAGGCTTCGGGCGGCCTGTCCGACGCCGACATCGAGAAGATGGTGAAGGACGCCGAGGCCAATGCCGACGCGGACAAGAAGCGTCGAGCCCTCGTCGAGGCCCGCAACCAGGCCGAGGCGCTCGTGCATTCGTCCGAGAAGTCGCTGAAGGACTATGGCGACAAGGTCTCGGAGGCTGACCGCACCGCGATCTCGGACGCGATCGCCGCGCTGAAGACCGCAGCCGAGGGCGACGACCCGGCCGATATCGAGGCCAAATCGCAGTCGCTCGCCGAAGTATCGATGAAGCTCGGCCAGGCCATGTACGAGGCCTCGCAGAAGGAAGCGGCCGAAGCCGACGCCAAGGCGGACGCCGCCAAGGATTCGGACGTGGTCGATGCCGATTTCGAGGAAATCGACGAAGACGACGAGAAGAAGAAGTCGGCCTGAGCCGGCTGACGGCGGATCATGCGAAAAGCCCGGCGGAAGGCCGGGCTTTTTTGCAGCCTCAGTCGAAAAAGTGACAGAAAAGCCCGAAGCGGCCCGGCTTAGTACTAGCATCCGGGAAACATCGCTCCTAAATCCAAGAACGTGCCGGCAAACGTCGCCAACAATGCTTGAAGACATTGAGCATCCGGACAGCGGGAAAAAATGAAAGCTGATTTCTACGAAACGCTGGGCGTGCAAAAAGGCGCCGACGACAAGGAACTCAAGAGCGCTTTCCGCAAGCTCGCCATGCAGTTCCATCCCGACCGCAATCCCGGCGACCATGCCTGCGAGCACAAGTTCAAGGAGATCAACGAAGCCTACGAGACGCTGAAGGACCCGCAGAAGCGCGCCGCCTATGACCGTTTCGGCCACGCCGCCTTCGAGGGCGGCATGAACGGCGCCGCGCACGGTTTCGGCGCCGGCGGCTTCGCCGACATCTTCGAGGATATTTTCGGCGACATGATGGGCGGCCGCCAGCGCCGTTCGTCGGGCGGCCGCGAGCGCGGCGCCGACCTGCGCTACAATATGGAAATCACGCTGGAAGAAGCCTTTTCCGGCAAGACGGCGCAGATCCGCGTGCCGGCCTCGATCTCCTGCTCGGAATGCTCCGGCAGCGGCGCCAAGCCCGGCACGCAGCCGGTGACATGCTCGATGTGCCACGGCCACGGCAAGGTGCGCGCCACCCAGGGCTTCTTCTCGATCGAGCGCACCTGCCCGCAGTGCCAGGGCCGCGGCCAGACGATCAAGGACCCCTGCCCGAAATGCGCCGGCCAGGGCCGCGTCACCGAGGAGCGCTCGCTGTCGGTCAACATCCCGGCCGGCATCGAGGACGGCACCCGCATCCGGCTGGCCAATGAGGGCGAGGCCGGCCTGCGCGGCGGACCGTCCGGCGATCTCTACATCTTCCTGGCGGTCAAGCCGCACGAATTCTTCCAGCGCGACGGTGCCGATCTCTATTGCAAGGTGCCGATCTCGATGACGACGGCAGCCCTTGGCGGCTCCTTCGAGGTGACCACACTCGATGGCACCCAGACCAAGGTCAAGGTGACGGAAGGCACGCAGAACGGGCGCCAGTTCCGCTTGAAGGGCAAGGGCATGCCGGTGCTGCGCCAGCCCAATGTCGGCGACCTCTATATCCAGACGGCGGTCGAGACGCCGCAGAACCTGACGCGCCGCCAGCGCGAATTGCTGGAAGAGTTCGAGCAGATCTCCTCGAAGGACAATTCGCCCCAGTCGAGCGGCTTTTTCGCGCGCATGAAGGACTTCTTCGAGTCGTTCGGCGAAAACTGATTGCCGCAGCCCCGCATTTCGCACGGCATCGGAAGGGCGATCCGGTGCCCAAGCGTCATCAACACCTTATGCCAGCTTGACGCCTTGCCTTGTTCCACCCACCTGCTAAGTAGCGGATCGGGGGGCTGAGCATTGAGGAGAGCTCGTGATGGCACGTAGTCCCGGGTTGCGCAAAGCGCTGGCCGAAAAATTCGACGACGAGCTGAAGTTCTTCAAAGGCTGGATCGACAAGCCGAAAACGGTCGGCTCGATCGTTCCCACCAGTTCCATCACCGCCCGCAAGATGGCGTCCATCGTCAATCCGAGATCGGGCCTGCCGGTGCTCGAGGTCGGGCCCGGCACGGGTGTCATCACCCGCGCCATCCTGGCTCAAGGCGTGAAGCCCGAAAATCTCTACGCGGTCGAATATTCGACGGACTTCGTGCGCCATCTGCGCGGGCTCTATCCCGGCGTCAACGTGATCGAGGGCGACGCCTTCAATCTCAATGCCACGCTCGGCGACAAGCGCGACATGGTGTTCGATTCGGTCGTCTCCGGCGTGCCGCTGCTCAATTTCCCGGTCGCCCAGCGCATCGCCTACATCGAAAGCCTGCTCGACCGCATTCCCGCCGGACGACCGATCGTGCAGCTGACCTATGGCCCGCTGTCGCCGATCCCGGCCGGGCGCGGCGACTACACGGTCGAGCATTTCGATTTTATCTTCCGCAACATCCCGCCGACGCAGCTGTGGATCTACCGAAGGGAGGGATAAGGCAGTAGGCAGTAGGGAATAGTCAGGAAACCACTCGCCTAATGCCTAATGCCTATTCCCCACTGCCTACTGCCTTTTGCGAAGCAATGTCCGTGATCCCAAGAATCCTCGTCTTCGCCGGCTCGGCCCGCAGCGGCGCGTTCAGCGGCCGGACTGCCGATGTGGCGCAGAAGGAACTGGCCTTGCAGGGCGCGGAGGTGACGCGCATCTCGCTCGGCGACTATCCGCTGCCGATCATGGACGAGGACCTGGAAAAGGAAAAAGGCATCCCCGAAAACGCCATCAAGCTCGGCCGGCAGATCGCCGCGCATGACGGGCTTCTGATCGCGACGCCCGAATATAACGGCTCGATCCCGCCATTGCTCAAGAACTCGATCGACTGGGTGAGCCGGGTACGGCGCGAGGGCAGCCATACGTTCAGGCCGCTTGCCGGCAAACCGGTCGGGCTCTGCTCGTCCTCCGGGGGCAAGTTCGCCGGCATACGTTGCATCAACCATTTGCGCGCGGTGCTGGTGCGCTGCCAGATGGAGGTGATCACGCCCGAATGCTCGGTCTCCGAGGCAGGCGAAGCCTTCGCCGAGGACGGACAATTCAGGGACGCCAGACTACAGCAATCGATGGAGCGCCTATGCCGTACACTGATCGAAACCTCGCGCATGCTGTCCACCCGGATCGAGGCGTGATCAATTTCGCGGAGGCCGACACCATGCGAGACAGGCTGATCGTTGGGCTGGACCTGCCGACGCTGAAGGAGGCCGAGAGTGCGGTGAGCGAACTCGAAGGCGCCGTTTCCTTCTACAAAATCGGCTACCAGCTCGCCTTCGCCGGCGGATTGGACTTCGCGCGGGAGCTGGCCAGCGGCGGCACGAAGGTGTTTCTCGACATGAAGCTGCTCGACATCGACAACACGGTCGCCAAGGGCGTCGAGAACATCGTCAAGATGGGCGTGACGATGCTGACGCTGCATGCCTATCCCAAGACGATGAGAGCGGCGGTCGAGGCGGCCAAGGGCAGCGAGCTCTGCCTGCTCGGCGTGACGGTGCTGACCTCGATGGACGAGCAGGACGTGATCGACGCCGGCTATGAATACGACCCGCACACGCTGGTGCTCAGGCGCTCCGAACAGGCGCTGCATGCCGGCATGGGCGGTATCGTCTGCTCGGCGGAGGAGGCCGAGGCGGTGCGCCGCATCGTCGGACCCGACCTGGCGGTGGTGACGCCGGGCATCCGGCCGGCGGGCAGCGGCCATGGCGACCAGAAACGCGTGGTGACGCCGGCGCAGGCGATCCGCAATGGCTCCAGCCACCTGGTCGTCGGCAGGCCGATCGTCGCGGCGCCGGACCGGCGCGCTGCGGCCGAGGCGATACTCGCCGAAATGCAATCCGCCTGAGGACCAGTCCTCGCTCGGGCACGAATGGAGAAAAAGAATGCCGAAGGGATATTGGATCGCCCGTGTCGATGTGCGCGACGCCGAGGGTTACAAGGACTATGTAGCCGCCGCGAAGCTCGCCTTCGACCGCTTCGGCGCGAAATTCCTGGCGCGCGGCGGCGAGCACGAAAAAGCCGAAGGGCCGGGCCGCGCCCGCAACGTCATCATCGAGTTCGAATCGCTGGCCATGGCGCATGACTGCTACCACTCGCCGGAATACCAGCGCGCCGTCGCCATCCGCCAGAAAGTGGCCGACGGCGAGATCGTGCTGGTCGAGGGCGTCTAATTCGCGAAACGCCCATCTTGTCGTCATCCACGGGCGGAACAAGGAGCGTAGCGACGCAGCGCAGACCCGAGGATCCATGCCGTGACTTCGAGGCGCCGCTACGATCCAGAATTCTGCTCCGCTGCATTCCGTGGCCAAGGTAACGGCATGGATTCCAGGGTCTGCGCGCGTCGCTACGCTCCTTGCTCCGCCCTGGAATGACGAAGTTGTTAGGCCTCGGCCGCTCTGCAGGTCACGACATCAACCTAATGGCAGCCGTCTGCGCCATAGCGTCCGCGAGGCTCAGGCCCCACTGCTTGCGGCAATAGTCGCGGAAATCGAAGCAAGGCAGGCCGGGGCAGACTTCGAATTCGATGAGATGGACGGTGTCGTCGGCCTCGACCCTGAAGTCGACGGAAAAGACATCTTTCAGGCCGAGACCGCTTATCAGTTTCTGCGCGATGGCGCGGATTTTTCGGTCCGCCTCCGGCTGACTCGCGCCGACGGCCTCGAGCTCCGGCTCGGCATAGGTGCCGGCATCCTTCGCAGCCTGGCCGGTCCCGCCATAGAGCGCCATCGAATCGGCCATGGTCTGGAAATCGCCGCCGGAATCGACGAAGACGATGCCGAGCGCTTCCATGCCGGTTTCCTGTCTGAGCCCAAGGAAGCTCGCCCGCACGTTGCGGCCGGCGACATAGGGCTGGACGACGACATCGTCGCGATAATGCGAAAAAACGCGCCGGCTAAGCTCCAGCGCATGGCCGAGATCGCTGACGCGCGAATCCGGCCAGATGCCGATCTTGGCGCCGAGCCGGTTGGGTTTCACGAACCAGCCCTTGGGCGAAGCGGGCGGCTCGACCAGCCATTCGCCGTTGCGCGCCAGGCCAGCCTGTGGCGCCGGCAGGCCGAGCGCGCCGAGCACGGCGCCGGAGCGCAATTTGTCCTGGCAGAGCGCGAACAGCGAATCGTCGGCGCCGATGGTGCGCAGCCCGTTCAGCCGCGCCAGCGCCGGCGCTGCGCCGCCACGGAAGTAGGCGATACCGTCGGTCAGCGTCCAGACCAGCGTCATTGCCGGATCGGCCTCCGCCAGAACCGGTGCGGCGTCGTCGAGCTCGACAGGCTTGAAGGCGAGGCCGCGCCTTTCGCAGGCCTCGGCAAGCTGGTTGAATTCCGGCGCAAGGTCGGTCGACTGCGCCAGATAGGAGGAAATCTCGATAGCGCGCTCTGCCGGATGACCTTGGGCGACCAGCCGGTCGAAACAGGCCTTTTCCGGTTCATAGACAAGGATCAAGGTCGGCTGCGGCATCGAAAGCTCCGGGAAATCAGGCGCGTACCATCGCATGCCCGAAGTGGCCGGCTTGCGGGAAACCGACCGAACCGAGGCGATTGCGCGACAGTAAGCCGACGGCGAAGACGCCGAACCGTTCTCACGCTTTCCTGCAATTGCTCCAGTTCCCAGCGCAGGGATTTTGTTTGCTTTGGGGAGCGGCATGCCTCGGATATCGGCCGAAGCCCCTCAACTTCGTCATTCTAGGGCGGAGCAAGGAGCGAAGCGACGCGCGCAGACCCGAGAATCCATTCCGTGACTTCCGAGCGCTGCCGCGGTGCAGAATTCTGCTTCCGCAGCACTCTCGATCAAGGTCACGGAATGGATTCCAGGGTCTCCGCGACGCCGCTTCGCGGCTGCTCCGCCCTGGAATGACGAGGTTGGGAGGTTTCGGCCAATCTCCAGCATTTGTGCTGATTTCATGGAACGAGCGGGAAAGCCTCGCCCTCGTCAAACGGCGAGCTTTCAAAACCCCTGTGTCGAGGAACTATGCGATCAGCACGCGCGGCTCGAAGCGGCCCCGGACCGGAATGTCGAGCAGGAAGGTCATGCCGGCCTGCGGGTCGAGCGCGCGCTGCTTCTCGTCCTTGCCTTTCCAGGCGGAGGTCACCGCCAGCCGCTCGGCTTTCTGGCCGACAAAGGCGGGGCAGGAAGCCTGCGTCACCGGCATGGCAATCTCGCGCAGCAGCGTGCCGTCTGGCGCATAGGCCTTCACCGCCTTGCCGCCCCAGACGGCATTCCACAGCACGCCGTCGCGGTCGACGACCGAACCGTCGACATAGCCCTTCGAGGAACGATGATCGACGAACACTTTCACTTCGCCGGCCGGCAGGCCGGTCGCCGGATCGCAGGCGACGCGCATCAGAAGCCCGGTCGCCGTGTCGGTGTAATAGGCGATTTTGCCGTCCTCCGAGAAGCAGATGGAATTCGAGACTGTGATGCCCGAAAACAGCCGGCGCAATTCGCCCTTGAAGAACCAGTAGATCGAGCCGGCGCCCTTCTGCTCGTCCTTGCCCATCGTGCCGGTCCACAAGGCGCCGCAGGGATGAACGCGCGAATCGTTGGAGCGCGTCAGCGGATTGTCGGCCTCGATCGGCGTGTGCAGCGTCAGTCTGCCGGTCTTGACGTCCCGAACTTGCAGGCCGATCTCGGTGGCAATGAGCTGCCGGTCGGCGTCGATGACCGCGATGGCGCTGGCCATGATGCCGAGATCATGCACTTTCAGCGCGCCGGCGAGCGGCTTTTCCAGAAGCTTGCCGTTGACGATGTCGAACCAGAACAGCGTGTCGGTGGCGGGATCGTAGCTCGGGCCCTCGCCGAGCTCGCAGATATGGTCGGAAAAAACCGAAACGCCGTCCATTGTCATCCTCCGAAGGCTTCGTCCCAGGCGGCGACCGCGGCGCGGGCGCGCTGCGCGACGTCCTCGACGCTCGCACCCGGCTTATAGAGGCTCGATCCCAGCCCGAAGACGCTGACGCCGACCGCCTTGTAGCCGGCGAAATCCTTGTCGGAAATGCCGCCGACGGCGCCGACAAGCGTCGTTGCCGGCAGCACCGCGCGGATCGCCGCGATGCCGCTCGATCCAAGCACGCTTGCCGGGAAGAATTTCAGCGCCGAGGCGCCGAGCCGGATCGCCTGGAACGCTTCGGTCGGCGTGAACACGCCAGGCATCGTCACCATGCCGTATTGCATGGCGCGGCCCATGACCTCGGCATCGATGTTGGGGCTGACCAGCAATCTGCCGCCGGCCTTGTGCAAGGCGTCGACGTCCGTCGCCGTCAGCACCGTGCCGGCGCCGATCAGCGCGCTTTGCGGCAGCGCCTTGACCAGATCGGCGATGGAGACGAACGGCTCCGGCGAATTGAGCGGCACTTCGATCGCCTCGATGCCGGCGTCGTGGACCGCGCGGCCGATCGCCACCGCCTCGGCAGGCTTCAGGCCACGCAGGATGGCGACAAGGCCGCGCTTCAGTTTCGGGAAGGGTGCGGTCTGGCTCATGAAGCGCCTCCAATCATGCCGTTCTCGCGCGCGGCCTCGACGAGGCCGGCGCGCACCGCTTCATCGGCGTCCACGGTGCGAAAGGCAAGGCCGGCTAGGCCCAGCGCCGCGCCATAAAGCTCGGCCAGCGCGCCGGAAGCGATCAGCGCCACCGGCGCATCGCTGGCGCCATAGCGGCGCCTTGCCGAGGCGATCTCGCCGCCGATCAGAAGGCCGGACAGGCAGGCCGCCGCGTCATTGGGCTGCAGATCCTGCAGAAGCCCGGCGGCGCGGATGGCAAACAATTTCGAGGTGACGTCGCCGCCTTCGCCCAAAGCCCGCTCGCACCATTGCCGGAAGAACGGGCTGCCCGCGACAACCGGAGCGGGATGCTCGCCCAGCGAATGTTTCAGGATCGAGTGCGTGGCCAGCACGGAGAACAATTCGCCGGTCGGCCAGGTGCCGAAGCCCGTGACCGCGCCGTCTGCGACCGCGACCCATTTCGAATGCGTGCCGGGCATGCAGACGAGGTGGCGCCCCTTTGCCGGCAAACCGGCGCCGGCAAGCTGGGTTTCCTCGCCGCGCATGACGTCGGGCGCGTCGGCCAGGCGCTGGGCGAGACCGGGCACGATGCGGATGTCGCGGCTCGAGCCATCGATGCGGGCGGCGCCGCGCAAGATCGCGCCGATCGGCGCCGGCACGGTGACGTAGGGCGCCTCGATCCAGCCCTGTCGCGAGCCGGCCATGCCGCAGATGATGACCGGCAACATGTCCGGCGCGCCCATCGCGGCAAGATGGCCTTCCAGCACGTTCGAAAAGCCCTTTTCGCGGGCGGTGATCAGCCCGTCGTCGCCGCGCCGCTCGGCTAGCATCTTGCCCGAGCCGTCGAGCAGCCAGGCCCTGAGCCTGGTCGTTCCCCAGTCGAGCGCAGCGACCGCTGGTGCCGGGCTCACAGGAAACCTCCATCGACGATCAGCATCTGGGCTGTCAGCATGCGCGAGGCGTCCGACGCCAGGAACAGCACCGTGCCCACCATGTCGTCGGGCTGCATGACATCCTTGATGCACTGCTTGGCGACATGGGCGGCGAGCGCCTCGTCAGTGACCCAGAGCTCGCGCTGGCGTTCGGTAATGACCCAGCCTGGCGCCACCGCGTTGACGCGGATGCGGTCCTGGCCAAGCTTGCCGGCGAGGCCCTTGGTCAGGCCGAGTATGCCTGCCTTGGCCGCGGTGTAGGCTGGCATGTCGGGATGGTTGATCAGATAGGAGGTGGAGGTGAAGTTGATGATCGAGCCGCCGCCGGCCCGCTTCATGCCGGGCGCCACGGCCTGCGCGGTGAAGAAATGCGGGCGCAGGTTGATCGCAAGATTGTTGTCCCAGAATTCGACAGTGACGTCTTCCACTGCGTGACGCTCGTCGAGCGCGGCATTGTTGACGAGCGTCGTCACATCGCCATGCGCCTCGGCCGCCTTCGCGGCGGCGGCGCGCAGCGCCTTGATGTCGCGCAGGTCGGCGCTGAGGTAGAGCGGGCGGCAGCCGAGCTCCTTCTCCAGCCGGTCGGCAAGGGCGGTGCTTGGCTTGTCGGCGATGTCGATGAAAGCGACGTTGGCGCCCTGCCGCATAAAACCTTCGGTGAGCGCAGCACCAATGCCGGAACCGCCGCCGGTGATCAGCACCGACGCGCCGTCGAGGTCGGCGAAACGCGCCGATGGCATCATGATCCGTTCTCCCGTTTGGCCGGCGCGCATCCTAGCCAGACAAAGCGCGGGAGCAAGCGGGAAACGTCGGATTTCCGGCGTTATGTCTGACAAATGATCGGCACACCGCCAAAGCAGCGCCGGCCGGTCTTCCGAACAGCCGGAAAGCTCTAGTTCCCCGACACAGGGATTTTGAAAGGTTGGCGTTTGTCTTGGTGCAAGATTTTCCGTTCATTTGCGTGAAATCAGCGCAGACGCCGGAGATTGGTTGAAGCCGCCCCCAACCTCGTCATTCTATGGCGGAGCAAGGAGCGAAGCGACGCGGCGCAGACCATAGAATCCTGTTCCGTGACTTGGAAGCGCCGCCACGGTGCAGAATTTTGCTCCGTTGCACGCCTTGGCGAAGGTAACGGCATGGATTCCAGGTCTTCGCGACGGAGCTTCGCTCCTGCTCCGCCCTGGAATGACGATCGCGGTTGGCGTTTCGGCCAATCTCCAACGCATGCCGCCTGCCAACGCAAACAGAGCCGACGGCCAAAATCCCTGTACCGGGGAACTAGTCAGATTGCCTTGGCATGCAGCGCTCCGCGATAGGAATCGCGCAGATAGCCGAGCGTGGCGTCGGCATCGGCCGGCTTGCCGAACAGGTAGCCCTGCCCGCCGGCGCAGCCGAACTGGACGAGGCGGTCGGCCTGCGCTTCGTCCTCGATGCCTTCGGCGACGACATCCATGCCGAGCCCTTCGCACATTGCGAGGATGGCTCGGATGATGTGCTCCGAGGGCCGGTCGTCGAGGATGGAGGAGACGAAGGCGCGGTCGATCTTGAGCTTGTCGAAATGGAACTCGCGCAGGCGGCCGAGCGACGACTGGCCGGTGCCGAAATCGTCGAGCGAGACGCGGATGCCGACGCGGCGCAGGTCCTCGACGATCTTCTCGGCCGAGGCCGGATCGTTCATCAGGCCAGTCTCGGTGATCTCGATCTCAAGCCGGCGTGGATCGAAGCCGGTGCGGTCGAGGATGGCCAGGATATGCAGGCCGGTGTTCTGGTCGACGAGCTGCGAGGGCGACAGGTTGAAGGACAAGAACAGTTCCTTCGGCCAGCTGCGCGCCGCCTCGGCCGCCTTGCGCAGCACCAGCTGCGACAGCGGGCCGATGATGCCGCGCTCCTCGGCGATCGGGATGAAGACGGATGGCGGCACGACGCCGAGGTCGCGGTCGGTCCAGCGCGCCAGCGTCTCGAAGCCGATGGTGCGGCGGCTGCTCAAATCGACGATCGGCTGGAAATGCGGTTCGACCTCGCCGGCCGAGACGGCGCGGCGCAGCGCCTGCT
Source organism: Mesorhizobium sp. B2-9-1 (assembly GCF_006439455.1). Classification (NCBI taxonomy): domain Bacteria; kingdom Pseudomonadati; phylum Pseudomonadota; class Alphaproteobacteria; order Hyphomicrobiales; family Phyllobacteriaceae; genus Mesorhizobium; species Mesorhizobium sp. B2-9-1. Next base: position 80,401 of record NZ_VFTP01000017.1, read on the forward strand.
CGATGCGGGTGACGCGCTTGGCCGCCTCTTCCATCTCGCGGGTGTAGACGACGACGCGGCCGCGGCCCGAACGCTTGGCGTGATAGAGCGCAGTCTCGGCCTTGTTGAGGAGGATCTCGGTGGTCTCGTCGCCGGAATAGAACAGCGAGCAGCCGACCGAGGCCGAAAGCCTTGCGGTGCGCTCGCCGACATCATAAGGCGCCGACAATATCTCGATCAGCATGCGCGACGTCTCGGCCGCCTGCTCCTCCGAGAACACCATCGGATAGAGGTAGGCGAACTCGTCGGCGCCGATGCGGCAGACGGTGGAATAGCCGTCCATCGAAGCGCGCAACCGCATCGCCACCTGGATCAGGATGTCGTCGCCGGCCTTGTGGCCGAACAGGTCGTTGATCGGCTTGAAGCCGTCGAGGTCGAGGATGCCGACGGTAAAGGGCGCGGGATCGTCGGCGCGGTCGCTGATCAGGCGATCGACCTTGTCGAAGAAGCGACGATGGTTGCCGAGCCCGGTCAACGAATCCGTAAAGGCCAGATCCGTGTTTTCCTTGCCTGGCTGGCCGGTGCCAAACGTCGTTTGCATCATGCCTCTGTTCTGATGTCGGTATTTATGGCCAGAGTGGCAGCAAAGCGTTTAGGAAAAGTATCGGAAAATCGATTTTCCATCGCCCAGAAGCTGCTTGGCTCGCCGGCGGCTCAGCTTTGGACAAGAAATGGTAACCCAACCTCCAATATTCGTTTATGCATAACTTCTAATAGAAGTATCGAACGGTCTCTTGTGGAATGCAATTGCGCAGCGAAGGCCGTTTCGCACCTTCGGGAATTGCTTTAGCCAGCTTGCTTAATGCGATAGAGCTCGATCGGGCTGCCCTTCTCGCCAACCGGCTCGAGCCAGTCCGGCACGGAGCCGCGCAGCAGGCCGGCAAGGAAACCCTGCGGCGCCTTCCGGGTCAGGATCAGGGTCTCGACATTGCCGGGGCAGATGGCGACGAGGCCGACGCGATGCGCCTCGACGATTGCCCGCGCGTCATCGGCCGAGCCGAGAAAGGCGTCCAGCGCCACGAGATTGCCGGCGACGTTGCGGTGATAGGGGCCGGCGAAGACGCGATGGCCGCTATAGGCGAGCACCGGCGCTCCGAGATTGGAGATCGTCAGCACGGTTGTATCGGCCATGCCGCCGAGCGGCGCAAAACTGGCCTTCTTCTGGCAAGTCCTGTCCGAGGCGCCGCCGTCGGCGACGGCCTTGCCTTTCTCGAACGCCACCGAGGCGGCCGCGGCGACGCCCGTCCAGACCGGGTTGATCGAGACCAGCCAGACGGCCGCAAGGCGCAGCGCCACGCCGAGCGAGGAGCTGGTTTCGGCCCGCGCCCGCCATTTGGCGATCCAGGCCGACAGCGGAACGACGGCAAAGGCGATCGAGAAGGTGGTGCCGCGCACCTGCCAGGCGCCGACCGCGAAGGCGACGACGAGCAGTGCCGCAACGAGGCTGTCCTGCCGCCGCCAGCCGCCGCGGCGCAAGTGCCCTGCCATCAGGACGATCGCGACCAGCGGCGTCGCGTAACGCGCCGCCACGCGCGCCGGATCGCGGACAAGCAGCGCGAACAGCGACTGGGCCTCGTCGATATGGTCGAGCCACAGTTCCTTGAGGCGCGGATCGAGGGAGGCATAAGGCGCGGAGAGGCATTGCGGGAACAGCACCGCCACGACCACGCCGAGCACGACCCCCAGAAGGGCAAGCGACCCCAGCCTGCGCGGCCAGCTGCCGGCGGCGGGCTCGACGGAGGCGATTGCGGCAAGTCCCACGCCGGCAATGGCCGCGACGACGAACTGCGCGACCGAGAAGGCGTCGCACTGCGCCACGCCCCATGCGGAAGGCGGAACGGTGACGGCGAAGACAAGCACTGCAACACCGGCAAAGCCGAGGCCGAAATCCCGCGCGATCGCCCGTTCGCCGCCTGGATCGGCGACGAACAGCAGCGCCACGCAAACACCGATGGTGGCGACGTAGGGCACGGTTTCCATGCCGACGGCGAGCGTCAGCGCGGCGCAGAAGCCGGACAAAAATGCGGCCCAGCGCCGGGAAGGCGCCTCGAGCAGCAAAGCGAGGCTCGCCATGGTTAGCATCAGCTGGGCGTTGTGGTGGTCGAGCGCGCCGGGGTCATAGATGCCGATGAAATAATAGCCGGCGGCGCCGATCAGGATGGCCGGCAGCACCGCGCCGCCACCGCCGAAGCTGCGCGCGGCGCGGGCGGTGAAGAACAAGGTCGACCAAAAGAGCAGCGCCGGCCACAGCACCTGCGCCACGTCCTCGCCAAGCGGCCTGCTGCCGGTGAGCGCCGAGGCGGCAAATGCGATGGCGGCGATCGGCGCGTCGACCAGCCGCGACCAGTGCATGACGAAGCCGCCTTCCAGCCCCATCCGGTATTGGTGCAGGTCGAACCAGCCCTGGCCGGCCAGCAGGTCGCGGACCTCGACGAGGCGCAGCAGGTTGTCGTTGTCGCCGCCGGCATCGGTCAGTTGGCCAAAACCGGCCCATGCATCGACGGCGAATGCGAGCAGGGCCGCAAGCAGCGCCAGCGCCAGATCGGACTTCCAGGCGGCGGCGCCGGTCTCGGCTGTGCCCATTGCGGTGGCCTTTGAAGGGAGAGGATCGGTTTTAAACCTAGCCTTAACGGCTTCAATAAATAGTAAAACGGCTCGACGGGGCCGGCATGAGGACGGCCGGAGGCTGGATCGGGCGTCCGGAGACAGACATGCCCCATGCAGTCCGCCACGAGCCGGTCATCGCCGTGCTCCTGCCTTGCTACAATGAGGAGCTGACGATCGGCGAGGTCGTGCGGCGCTTCCGCGAGACGCTGCCGTCGGCCGCGATCTATGTCTACGACAACAATTCCAAGGACCTTACCGCGTTGAAAGCCCGCGCCGCCGGCGCCGTCGTCGTGCGCGAGCCGCGCCAGGGCAAGGGCAATGTGGTGCGGCGCATGTTCGCCGACATCGACGCGGATATCTATGTGATGGCCGACGGCGACGGCACCTATGCGCCGGAGGATGCGCCGCAGCTGATCAACGTCCTGCAGACCGAGCGCTCCGACATGGTGGTGGGCACCAGGCGCGGCGTGACCGACGATGCCGGCCGCAACGGCCACGCTTTCGGCAACCGCCTCTTCAACCGCCTCTACAAGGGTCTGTTCGGGACCGACTTCACCGATATCTTCTCCGGCTACCGGGTGTTTTCGCGCCGCTTCGTCAAAAGCTTTCCGGCCGTTTCCGGCGGCTTTGAGATCGAGACCGAGATGTCGGTGCATGCCTCGCAGCTCAAGCTGCCGGTGAGCGAGATCGCGCTCGATTACGGCCGCCGCCCTGAAGGCTCGTCGTCGAAGCTGTCGACCTTCCGCGACGGCGCCAGGATCCTGTGGATGTTCGCCATGCTGGTGAAGGAGACGCAGCCGCTGCGCTTCTTCGGCACGTTCGCGCTGTTCTTCCTCGCGGCCAGCATCGGCCTGATGATCCCGGTGCTGGTCGAGTTCGCGCAGACGGGGCTGGTGCCGCGCATGCCGACCTGGGTGCTGTCGATCGGCATGCTGCTGTTGGCCATGCTGTCAATGATGACCGGGCTGATCCTCGATTCGGTGTCGCGCGGCCGGGCCGAGCAGAAGCGCATCTTCTATCTGTCGATTTCCTCCGGCCGCGCCGATCGCGGGGTGTCCGGGCAGGCCTCGCCCAAGGGCGAGGCGGGCAAGGCCTCGCGGGCGGCATAGTGGATCGCCTCGTCCGCTTCGCCCTTGCCGGCGGCATCGGCTTCGTCGCCGACGCCGCGGCGCTCTGGCTGCTGCTTGCCGCCACGCCGCTCGGCCCGATGGCGGCGCGCCTGCTGTCGATCGGTTTCGCGCTCTGCGTCACCTGGCAGATCAACCGCCATCTGACCTTCGCGCCGTCGAGCCGGGGCATCGCGCAGGAAGGCGTGCGTTATGGCGGCGTCGGCATCGCCATCGGCATCGTCAACTATCTGGTCTATTGCGCCGTCCTGTTCGCCCTGCCCGCCCTGCCGCCGCTGGCGGCGTTGGCCTTTGCCTCGATCGTCGCGATGGCGCTGTCCTTCCTCGGCTACTCGCGCCTAGTCTTCGACCGCTGAGACCGTTTGGAAATTCTACTCTGGCGGCCATCTGATGGCGTTTTCTGCGCTACTGCAGCGCCGCGCGTCCTCTTGGACGCGCAAAGGACGCTGCAGCAATTTTACTTGGCGCATGATCCTTTCCGAAAATCGATTTCGATTTTCGGGGTCATGCGTAGGCTCACGGACCCAAATGTCTGCTCCGCTCCGGTTTTCGAAACCACCACCATATGACTCGCCAGAGCAAATTTCGAAACAGTCTCTGAGCTTCTGCACCAAGCGAGCACGATTGGCAGGCGCCGCCGATTTCCTTATATCGGGCGTCTGAGTTCCCCGGAGACCGCAAATGCCGCTGAAGATCGCCGTCCAGATGGACCATGTCTCCACCGTGTCGATTGCCGGCGACACCTCCTTTGCGCTGTCGCTGGAGGCGCAGCGGCGCGGCCACAAGCTTTTCCACTACACGCCCGACCGGCTGTCGATGCTGGGCGGCAAGGTGTTCGCGCGCCTCGAGGGGATGCAGGTGCGCGACGAGAAGGGCAACCATTACGCGCTGGGCGAGAAAGTGCGCACCGACCTCTCAGAGATGGACGTCGTGCTGCTCAGGCAGGACCCGCCCTTCGACATGAACTACATCACCACCACGCACATATTGGAGCGCATCCATCCGAAGACGCTGGTGGTCAACGACCCAGCCTGGGTGCGCAACAGCCCGGAGAAGATCTTCGTCACCGAATTCCCGGACCTGATGCCGGAGACGCTGATCACCAAGGACCCGCAGGAAGTAGCGGCCTTCCGCAAGGAGTTCGGCGACATCATCGTCAAGCCGCTCTACGGCAATGGCGGCGCCGGCATCTTCCATCTGCACGAGGCCGACCGCAATCTCGCCTCGCTGCTCGAAATGTTCGGCCAGCTGTTCCGCGAGCCCTATATCGTGCAGCGTTACCTGAAGGACGTGCGCAAGGGCGACAAGCGCATCATCCTGATCGACGGCGAGCCTGTCGGCGCCATCAACCGCGTGCCGGCCGAGCACGATTCGCGCTCCAACATGCATGTCGGCGGCCGCGCCGAGAAGACGGAGCTGACCGAGCGCGAGCGCGAGATCTGCGCCCGCATAGGACCGGCGCTCAGGGAGCGGGGCTTCATCCTCGTCGGCATCGACGTGATCGGCGACTACATGACCGAGATCAACGTGACCTCGCCGACCGGCGTGCGCGAAGTGCAGCGCTTCGGCGGCGCCGACATCGCCAGCCTGTTCTGGGATTGCGTTGAAGGGAAGCGAGGGTAATTCTTCGCGGCGGCGCCGTCGGAAACGCGCGACGTGCGATGTTCCCGTAATGTTCTTGCCTAAGCCGGGCGATTATATATTTGACAGACCCAGCATAAAGTGTTACAAAGTTACAACGTCGCGACCACGGCCCGCCCTTCCATAAGGCGGGCCGTTTGCGTTATGACTTGGTTCCTACCTGGGGAGGGGACTTGCTGTGGCTTTGACAGCCTTTGTGCTCATTGTTCTGGTATTCCCGATAACCATCGCATTTACGGTGTGCTGGTTATTGCGAAAGAGACGCATCACGTTTGTTTGGTTCGCTCGAATATTTTTTATGACCATGTCGGTGATGGTCTTGCTAGGAATTCAGATATTGAACGCCCTTGGCATGTAAGGCTAATCGGCCGCCCGCTGCACCGGCCCCGTCCCATTCCCTGTGGGAATAGCGGCTTGTTTGAGTCGTCTCGCACATTCGAATCGACTAATGGTTGATTTGGCCTACTCCAGACCGGCCACGGAACGCGCCCTTTGAGGCGGGGCGCAATCCCGCGTTTCCGGTCAACCGGGGGTTAACCCGGCGGAGGACACGAACATGATCGCATGTTCATGGCCTAAGGCGGTTTACGTCACCTACTACGTGCGTATCCGCAACGGACGACTGGAATTCGTCCGCGAGCATTGCAGGAGCTATCCGTCGCGTTAAGGCGGAAACACTCCCAAGGTGCAACTGGCCCCGCTTCTGCGGGGTCTTTTTTTGACCAGCGAATCTTGACTGAATTCGCGGGCTTTTGCAAATCGTTTCGACACCGTTCCGGTTACTTTTTGCCGGTCTTCTTGTCATCCTTCGGCGGCGGTGACTTCGCTACTCTCCTAAGTGCTTCGTTCAACGGCTCTTCGGAATCGACGGTTTCAATCTCGCGCGCAAGATCGCGGAACTTGTCGATTTGTTTTTTCTTCTCGTCAGCCATTGCCTCTTGTCTCCGCAAACAGCGGGCCGTCAGTCGCATCATCCGGATAGCAGATTTTCAAAGGCTCCCCGTCCTTGCGCCTAAGGACACCGGACAGCCGAAGCAAATCCGCACGGTCATAGGTGTGCATGGCCTCGACGGGCCATCTCAAAGCAGATGCCAGATGGATCGCGTCACCTATGTTTCTCATGCCTGGCGTCGAGCGAATGATATTTCGGGCACGTCGACCGGTCTCCAAGTCAACCGGTACCAACTTCACAAACGGCTGCTCCAAAAGGTTGGCTATCGTATCCTCGTTTTCTGCCGGATAAGGCTTGTGAGTGCCGCTCTCGGAAGCCAGACGCGAAACCTCGACAAGCGAAACGGTTGATGTCCAGATTTCAATCTCGCTACGCTTCGCAGCATTGTACAAGATCTCAAGCTCGCGGCGCTTGTTGGCCTCTCCGTTTAGGAGGCCCAACCATGCACATGAATCCCAATAATATCGACGAATTTTGGCCATTCAGGAGGCCCACTGGCGATCTAGAAAATCGGACACCGTCAGTCCGTCGAGCAGATCGATCCGTCGAGCTTCGCTCAAATTAACTTCGACTTCCTCGATCACTTCGATATCGAAGGCTGTGACTTTGCGTATAAACCCGTCCCGATCATGGTGAAGTTCGCCATGAATGAGAACGCGGCGCCCAGCCCATACTTCGAACCAGTTATGCTGACTGCCAATCCGAAACGCGAGTTCGGGCGGGAAAACGCTGATTACCTTTTCTCCTGTTAGTCGGTGCTTGACGACTAAGGACGGGCTGTTGTGGAACATCCCCGCAGAAATGATTTCACCCTCAAATGAGCCGTATTCTGTCCGCGTCAAATCGGGGACCAAACTCTCTTTGGCCAGCCGATCGCGCTCGATTGCCAAATGAGCTGCCTGCGCGGTCGCATGCACGATTATCGCGGGCGAAATGTCGTCACCAAAATCTATATCTGTGCGGCCAATGCCGTTTAGATTCCGCTCCAACAAGCGGGACAGAGGCTTTGCCATCTCGGCATCAAAGGTGACGATTGGATTCACAACCTCGACAAGATTACTAAGCGCCGATCTAACCGTTTCCTTGGCCATGCGAGCCTTCGCGGCAACCGAGATAACCGGGTCCCTGGAGGTCGCTTCGGCTCCGATTTCAAATGGCGAGTTCGTGGTTGCGTATGCTAGCCGCCAAATAATCTTGTCTGGCGCGCCAGACTCCGCCGGGTCCGCTTTTTCGAGCAGCTCTATAAAATCAAGCACCTGACGCATTGCGTCGGCCACCGTCAGCATGTCTGACGATGTTCCTGATGGGTGAACCTTTATCTTAATTTTTTCAGCCACTCAAACCACCCTTCGCATTCGGCTGAAGCGTCAGCGAACGTAGCATGGTTTTCACTAAGAATCAAGGTTTGTAACGCTTCCGAAACGGTTCTCCTTTCCAGAGTGGAAGCTTCAACTGGATCGGTTTGCGGTAATGTTCCTTCTTGGCGTCAAGCAGGTTGCCGGTAGGTGAGGCGCTTACCCTTGGCGCCTTTCAAGGCAATGAGCGAGCGAACGTTGTCGTCAATGCCCATCGCAACGCGGTTGCTGTAACGGAAATCGAACTCGGCCAGATAGCGGTGCAGATGGTGTTCGGCGCAATGCTGGTAAACGCCCTTCATGCCGCGCTTGAAGATCGAATAGTAGCCTTCGACCGTATTGGTGTGGACGATGCCGCGAACGTATTCCTCGCGACCGTGGTTGACCGTGCCGTGCGCTGCGAACTCGGGGCCGATGTTGTCATACAGGCGGGCTTCGTCCGACATGAACACGCTTTCCTTGTGGATGTTGGCGTTCACGATCGGCAGGACGCGGGCAACGGTCGCGCTGTCCACATGGAATGAGCGGGCAATGCCGCCGCGCTCGACAAGCGTAAGGACGGTGTTCTTCGTGCCAGAGCCTTTGAGGTTGCCAACGCCGCTCATGCGACCGATGTAGGTTTCGTCCACTTCAACGAACTTGCCGGCGCCGCCCATCGGCGTGAAGTCATTCGAGCGCATGGCCTCACGAATGCGATGGCACATAAACCAGGCTGACTTGTAGGTAATTTCCAGCGCGCGGTGCAGTTGATGAGCCGAGACGCCTTTCTTGCTGGCGCACATGGCATGCAACGCCTGTAGCCAAATGTGCAGCGGCAAATGGCTTTCCTCGAAGATGGTGCCCATACGGACGGTGAACTTCTTGCGGCAATCGCGGCACTTGTAGAGGCCATGGATTTCGACGCCGTTCGGGTTCTTCTTGGAAGGCTTGGTGCGACCGCCCTTCAAGGCGTAGTGCTTTTCCATCGAACCGCAATGGTGGCAGACCGGACCCTGCGGCCATAACATGCCCTCGACATGCTCAAATGCGGCGGCTTCGTCATGGAAGTAGGGGCGGGACAAAACGGACATGGCGATAACTCCTTGGATTCGTTATCGCATGTCTCGTTGGGTCTGTCAAATATATAATCGCCCTAAGCCGCAAATCTGTGGTTGTCTGGCGTGAGGTCTTGCGCGGCCTGATCGCAGCGCCGCGCGGGAGCCGGCATCCGGGGGCTTGAAAAGATGGTGGCGCGGGTTCGCACGGTGGCTTTCCAGGGCATCGAGGCTTTGCCGGTCGATGTCCAGGTGATGGTTGGGCCGGGCAAGGTCGGCATGCAGATCGTCGGCCTGCCGGACAAGGCGGTGGCCGAAAGCCGCGAGCGCGTGCAGGCCGCACTCCATGCGTCGGGCCTGTCGATGCCGTCGAAGAAGGTGACGGTGAACCTCGCGCCGGCCGACCTGCCCAAGGAAGGCAGCCATTACGACCTGCCGATCGCGCTCGGCCTGATGGCGGCGCTCGGCGCCATCCCGGGCGATATGCTCGCTGGTTACGTGGTGCTTGGCGAATTGTCGCTCGACGGCACGATCACGGGCGTCGCCGGCGCGCTGCCGGCGGCGATCGGCGCCAATGCCGAAGGCAAGGGCCTGATCTGCCCCTTCGCCTGCGGCCCGGAAGCGGCCTGGGCGGGCAAGGATTTCGATATCCTTGCGCCGCGCAGCCTGATTGCCGTCGCCAACCATTTTCGCGGCACGCAGGTGCTGTCGCGGCCCGAAGCCGACATCCAGCTTGCCGCGCGCGACCTGCCGGATCTCGCCGACATCAAGGGCCAGGAGAGCGCCAAGCGGGCGGTCGAAGTGGCTGCCGCCGGCGGCCACAACCTTCTCATGGTCGGGCCGCCCGGCTCGGGCAAGTCGATGCTGGCGCAGCGCCTGCCCTCGATCCTGCCGCCGCTGGCGCCGAAAGAGCTGCTCGAAGTGTCGATGATCGCTTCCGTCGCCGGCGAGCTCGGCGAAGGCAAGCTGACCGACCGGCGGCCGTTTCGCGCCCCGCATCATTCGGCCTCGATGGCGGCGATGGTGGGCGGCGGGCTGCGCGCACGTCCGGGTGAGGTCTCGCTCGCCCATCACGGTGTGCTGTTCCTCGACGAGTTGCCGGAATTCACGCCGCAGACCTTGGATGCGCTGCGCCAGCCGCTGGAAACCGGCGACTGCATGATCGCGCGCGCCAACCACCGCGTCACCTATCCGGCGCGCATCCAGCTAGTGGCGGCAATGAATCCGTGCCGCTGCGGCATGTCGGGCGAACCCGGCTATCGCTGCCTGCGCGGCGACCGCTGCCGCACCGAATATCAGGCGCGCATTTCCGGCCCGCTGCTCGACCGTATCGACCTCAGGATCGAGGTGCCGGCGGTCTCGGCGAGCGACCTCATCCGGCCGGACAAGGCCGAGACGAGTGCGGCGGTGGCGCAGCGCGTGGCGCGTGCGCGCGCCATGCAGCGCGAGCGGTTGGAAAGACTGGGCGCGGGCGCCACCACCAACGCGCACTGCCCGCCCTCGATCGTCGAGGAGATCGCCAAGCCCGATAGCGCCGGGCTGACGCTGCTCAAGGACGCCAGCGAAAAGCTCGGCTTTTCGGCGCGGGCCTATCACCGCGTGCTGAAGGTGGCCCGCACGCTGGCCGACCTCGACGCCAGCGAAACCGTCGGCCGCATCCATCTTGCCGAGGCGATCTCCTATCGCATGAGCGCGGAGCGGATGGCGCAGGCGGCGTGACCGCAAGCGAGCCTGGCTTTCGTCCCTCTTCAATCTCGAGCCGGGATCAGCTTCTGCAGCGTCGGCGCCAGGATCATGCTGAAGGTCAGGACATCGCCATAGGCCCGCGCCGAAATCATCGCCCCGTGCACGGTCGCCATGAAGGCCTCCGCTTCGACGCGCGGCGCGGCGGCGATCGTCAATGTGCCTTGCGCGGCGCCGCGCTCGATGACGCCGGTCAGCCACCCCGAGAGAAATTGAAAATAGGCTCGGACCTCCGCAGCCACCTCAGGCGGAAGGGCCGGAAGCTCGCTGGCAAGCAGCGCGCAGACGCAAATCGGCCTGCTCGCGTCCTCGATACACTGCGCCCAGAAGCCGGCATAGGTGCGCAGCAACTGAGGCGGCGCAGGCACATTGCGCTCTAGCTCCGTCATGCCTGTCACGGCATCCTCGAGGTAGCGCTTGACCAGGGTTCGCACCAAGTCGACCTTGCTCGGGAAATGATGATGGATGCTGGCTTTGCGGATACCGACCACGTCGGCGATATCGGCGTAGCTGAACCCGTTATAGCCGCCGGCGACGATGAAGCTTCGCGCGGCGGCCAGTATGTCATCGGCGGTGTTGGAGGGCTTGTCCATGGACATGCCTACCTCAACTCGCGACCCGCCGCGACTTGCGAAGAATATCGCCGACAGAAAGCCACACGGCGGACACCAGGAAGTAGAAGGCACCGAAGGCGGCATAGGGCGCGACATTGGCGATGCTGATGGCATCGGCGCCGCCCGCCATCTTGACGAAGAAGAGGCCGGCTAGCGCCGACTGGGCGCCGCTCAGGATCATCGCCCATTGGGCGCCGTTGCTCTTCCAGCGACGCACCGCGGTGAGGAGCTGAAACGCGCCGGAGACGACCGCCCAGACCCCATAGACCGCGAGCACCGCGTTCATGCTGCGGCCAAGCGCGATAGCGACCGCGATCGCGGTGAGAATGCTGACGGCGAAATTGAGGAGCTGCGACTTGTTGCGGCCCAAGCCGCCGCTGCGCTGCGCGTCGACATAGTTCGCGAGCGCGTCCCATAGGGGATAGGCAACCAGCATGACCGCGGCGAGCGCCGGAACCGACCTGGCGATGGTGAAGGCTACCGCGACCCAGGCCGCCGATACGGCAAACCGCAGATAGTAATAGCTTTTGAGCCAGCCGTTTGAGGACTGGGCATGGTTCATTCGTGCAGGCATGACGGTTCCTTTCATTCACTGCCTACCAACTAGTAGGTAGATTGGAAATCGTCAATGCTTTGCAGGCCGGTCGTCGATCACCTCGATATCTCGTTTACGTGATCGGCCCGATTGCGCCCGCGGACGCGTTACTGCTCGCGCGCCTTCAACTCCAGCCGCCGGGCGTGCAGCACCGGCTCCGTATAACCGTTCGGCTGCACCGCCCCCTTGAACACCAGGTCGCAGGCGGCCTGGAAGGCGATGGAATTATCGAAGTCCGGCGCCATCGGCCGGTAGAGCGGGTCGCCGACATTCTGTCGGTCGACGATGGCCGCCATGCGTTGCAGCGAGTCCCTCACCTGGATTTCCGAGCAGACCTTGTGGCGCAGCCAGTTGGCGATGTGCTGCGAGGAGATGCGCAGCGTGGCGCGGTCCTCCATCAGGCCGACATCGTTGATATCGGGCACTTTGGAGCAGCCGACGCCCTGGTCGATCCAGCGCACGACGTAACCCAGGATGCCCTGCGCGTTGTTGTCGAGCTCGCGCTGGATCTCGTCCGGCGTCCAGTTCGGCCGCACCGCTACCGGCACCGACAGGATGTCGTCGAGCTTCGCCTTCGGCCGGCTCCTCAGCGCCGCCTGCACGGCGTGCACGTCGACCTTGTGGTAGTGCGTGGCGTGCAGCGTGGCGGCCGTCGGCGACGGCACCCAGGCGGTGTTGGCGCCGGCCTTGGGATGCGCGATCTTCTCAACCAGCATCGCCGCCATCAGATCCGGCATCGCCCACATGCCTTTGCCGATCTGGGCGTGGCCGGCGAGCCCGCACTCCAGGCCGGTATCGACATTCCAGGCCTCATAGGCGGAAATCCAGGCGGCCTGCTTCATGTCGCCCTTGCGGATCATCGGGCCGGCTTCCATCGAGGTGTGGATCTCGTCGCCGGTGCGGTCGAGGAAGCCGGTGTTGATGAACACCACGCGCTCTCTTGCGGCGCGGATCGCTTCCTTGAGGTTGACAGTGGTGCGCCGCTCCTCGTCCATGATGCCCATCTTGATGGTGTTCTTCGCCATGCCCAGCAGCGCTTCGACGCGATCAAAAATCTCGACGGCGAAGGCGACCTCTTCCGGCCCGTGCATCTTCGGCTTCACCACATACATCGACCCGGCGCGGGAATTCATCCGCCGGCCGTTCGGGCCGACATCGTGCAGCGCTATCAGCGCGGTGAGCGCCGCATCCATGATGCCTTCCGGCACCTCGTTGCCGTCACGATCCAGGATCGCCGGATTGGTCATCAGGTGGCCGACATTGCGCACCAGCATCAGCGAGCGGCCGGGCAAGGTGATGGTGCCGCCCGCGCGTGAAATGTAGCTCCGGTCGGCATTGAGCTTGCGGACGAAGGTCTTGCCGCCCTTCGTGATCTCTTCCGCGAGGTCGCCCTTCATCAGGCCAAGCCAGTTGCGGTAGACGACGACCTTGTCCTGCGCATCCACGGCGGCGACCGAATCCTCGCAGTCCTGGATGGTGGTCAACGCGGCTTCGAGGAGGACGTCGGCGATGCCCGCCGGATCGGTCCTGCCGATCTGGTTGGCGCGGTCGATCACGATTTCGATATGCAACCCATTCTTGACCAGAAGCACCGCTTCCGGCGTGGCGGCATCGCCGCGATAGCCGACGAACTGCCTTGGATCGGCGAGCGTCGTGGCGCCGGCGCCCTCGCCGGCTTTCAGCGCGCCATTCGCCACCGACAGCCCATTGACGCCCGCCCATTTGCCGGTGGTCAGCGGCACCGACTGGTCGAGGAAATCCTTCGCCCAGGCGATCACCTTGGCGCCGCGCGCCGGATTGAAGCCCTTGCCCTTCTCGGCGCCGCCGGCCTCGGCAATGGCGTCGGTGCCATAGAGCGCGTCATAGAGCGACCCCCAGCGCGCATTGGCGGCGTTGAGCGCATAGCGCGCATTCATCACCGGCACGACGAGCTGCGGCCCGGCAACGACCGCGATCTCGGGATCGACGTGCTCGGTCGAGACGCTGAAGGCCGGCCCTTCCGGCACAAGGTAGCCGATCTCCTTGAGGAAGGTCTTGTAGGCCTCCATGTCGAGCGGCGCGCCGTTTTCGCGATACCAGCCGTCGAGCTTCTCCTGCATGGCGTCGCGTTCCGCCAGCAGCGCGCGGTTCTTCGGCGCAAGGTCGTGGACGATCGCCGAAAAGCCGGTCCAGAATTTTTCCGGGTCGATGCCGGTGCCGGGCGTGGCCTCCGCGGCCACGAAGTCATGGAGCTCCCGGGCAATCCGCAACCCGGCGATCTCGATGCGGTCGGTCATCTGCACGTCTCCAGATAGGTGGCTTGCCGGGCGTTTGGCATGTTTGGGGTTGCGGGGTCAATTCAGCTTAGGGTGTAGGGGCGCGGCCTTTTCCTTCTCCCACAAGGGGAGAAGGAAAAGGCGCTACACCGCGATCCGCGGCCGTCCCGACGCCACGGCCAACACATGCGCCTCGATGAACATGCGCTGGCCCTCGATGGTCGAGACCTTGAACTCGGTGGAAACGTGGATCTCGGCGCTGTCGGTGCCTGCGTCCTTGGCGCGATCGGCGGCGAGCGCCCGCACATCGGCTTGCGCCGCTTCGATCGCCTTGTCCTCCTCCGTGAAGTCGCGCACCGTCTGGCCCGAGGCGAGGCGGAACAGGCCTTCCTTGGGCTGGCTGACGCGGGCCTCGGCCGAGACGCGCACCTGGCCGACGACGGCGCCGAGCGCGTTGGCGACATCGGTGTCTTCCGGCACGATGCAGCCATTGCCGACCAGCGGCGGCAGGCCGGCATAATGCAGCGGCGCCGAGGCGCCGAGGCCGATCACCGGGCGGTCGAGCGCGACGGTGAAGCGGGCGATGCCGGGATGGGCGTCGACCGCGCGCTGCACCAGCGCATGCGCGACGGTGGCCGCGCCGTCCAGCCCGTCCTCGGCAAAGGCGGTTTCCAAAATGTATTCGGCCGACCAGCGGGTCAGCGTGACGAGCACACGATCGGAAATCTCCTCCGGCGTCGCCGCGATCGTCTGGCCGCGGCCGTCGCGGCGGCGGGCGAAAAGCTCAGCGCCGAGGCGGGCGGTGGCGGTGTCCCAGTTGGCCTGTTTTCCCAGCACATGGGCGGCATCCGAAGGCGTAAAGCCCGAGATGTGGACAAGGCCCCGCGCGACCAGCCGGTTCAGCGTGGCGTTTTGCGCATTCGAAGCGAGCAGCCTGTCGAGCGCCAGCGGCGTGGCGCCGATCGTCTCGTAGAGCTTCGCTTCCGGACCGGTGAGGCCGGCGGCGAGCCGCTCCGGCACGCCGGTGCGCAGGGCAAAGCGCCCGTCCATGCGGCCCGGATTGGGCGCTCGCAGCTGGCGCTCCAGCTCGGTGGTGACCGCCTCGCCATGCACCAAGCCCGCCAGCGCCAGCGGCACCAGGCGGCGCGGCCCTAGCAGGATTTTTGGATCGAGCGCGCCGTCTTCCAGCGTCACTTCGGAGTCGCCGCCAAGGCCGAAGGTGCGCATGGCGACGGCTTCGACCATGGTGCGGAAGCCGCCGACGGTGGCGCCTTCCGGATCAAGCCGCGGCCGGCCGCCATCGAGCACGGCGACGTCTGTTGTCGTGCCGCCGATATCCGAGACCATGGCATCATCCAGCCCGGTCATGTGGCGGGCGCCGACAAGACTGGCGGCCGGGCCGGACAGAATCGTCTCGATCGGCCGCTGGCGGGCAAAGGCCGCCGAGACCAGCGCGCCGTCGCCGCGTACCACCATCAGCGGTGCTGCGATGCCACGCTTGGCCAGAAAACCTTCGGTCGCCGCCACCAGCCGGTCGATCATCGAGATTAGGCGCGCGTTGAGCAAGGTGGTGAGCGCGCGGCGTGGGCCGCCGAGCTTGGCCGAAAGCTCGTGGCTGGCGGTGACCGGCAGGCCGGTCTTGTCGCGGATCAGGTCGCGGGCCGCCAGCTCATGCGCCGGGTTGCGGGTGGCGAAATAGGCGCAGACGGCAAAGCCCGACACCGAACGCCCAAGTTCCGGCAGCGCCGCCTCGAGCCCGGAAAGGTCGAGTTTTGCCGCATTGCCATGCACGTCATGCCCGCCGGGCAAGAATACCACCGGATCGGTGCCAAGCGCCGTCTTCAGCCCGTCGCGCGCGAGGTCGGCTTCGGAAAAGCCGATCATCACCAGCGCCACGCGCCCGCCTTGGCCCTCGACCAGCGCGTTGGTGGCCAAGGTCGTCGACATCGAGACCAGTTTGATCGAGACCGGATCGGTCCTGGATTGTTCCAGCACCGCGTCCACCGCGCCGGAAATGCCGACGGCAAGGTCGTGGCGCGTGGTCAGCGACTTCGCCTTGGCCAGCACCTTGCCCTTCGGGCCGCCTTCCTCCGACCACAGCACCGCATCGGTGTAGGTGCCGCCGGTGTCGATGCCGAGGAAGAGAGGGTGAGGCTTGGCGGTCATTTCTGTGAGGCGGTCCGGGGTGGAGGGCTTTGTTGGGAAGCCCTTAGCCGATACGCGCTGACGGATAAAGACGGGAGGGATGGGCC